>JAMPGA010000009.1 GCA_023664185.1 Muribaculaceae bacterium | reverse complement strand
CTAAGTAGTAAAGATTTATTCATAAGCAATGAATTCAGGTTAGAAATTATTCCTATTGTAGTCTCAAAACGTCTTTTCTTAAAGACCCGACAAAGGTATGCAAATAATTTTAATTTTCCGCAATAATTTTACGAAAATATTTTACATTGCTCTCTCCAATCCTTAAAATTTACGATTTACCCGATATTTGCAAAACTTTTCTTAATTTTGCTGAAAAATCAGCCTCCGCTGCGTGCCACTATGCCGCGGCATTTGTTTTCATATAAACAGATCCCGGAGGAATTGCCCTTATGAAACGCTCACTATTTGTAATAATCATAATGCTTTTGGTAGCGGGTCTCGCCGGTGAGGCCGCCACTAAAAAGAAGAAAACCACCACCAAAAAGACAGCCAAGACTACCAAGGTGGTGAAGCTGGACCCGCGCACCAAGGGGCCGTTTATAGTGCGCACCGACGCCCCCGAAGCTCCCGACGGACTGCAGGGCGACGTCATAGCCCTGTGGCAGAGTCATGGCCGATACTGGGATGCCAAGGAGGGACGCTGGGCCTGGCAGCGCTCGCGCCTCATGGGCACTGTGGAGGATCTGTTTCCACAGGCTTTCGTTGTGCCTTATCTTATACCCATGCTCGAGGACGCGGGAGCATATGTGATAACTCCACGCGAGCGCGATATGACTGATGTTGAAGTGATCGTCGACGCCGACGGTGGGCTGGCCCAGAAAAGCTACAGCGAGACCGACGGCTCGCAGAAGTGGAAGACGGCTCAGGGCACCACAGGATTTGCCTATAAAAACAAGATACTCACGGGCACCGAAAACCCCTTCAAGGCAGGCACTGTGCGCCAGGTGGCCACGGTGACCGACCCGTCGAAGGCATCTACGGCCACATGGAAGGCCGATATCCCCGAGGCCGGGGAGTATGCTCTCTACGTCTCATATGCCTCGCTGCCCAACAGTGCCCCCGATGCACGCTATCTGGTCACATCGCTCAGAGGCGATGAGGAGATTCAGGTGAACCAGACCATGGGCGGAGGCACATGGATATACCTGGGTACATTCCCATTTGCCAAAGGTGAGCAGCCAGTGGTGAAGCTGACAAACGTCAGCACCGACAAGGGCAAAGTGATCACCGCAGATGCCGTGCGCATAGGCGGAGGCATGGGCAATGTGAACCGCGGTGGCGGCGTGAGTGGCATGCCACGCTGGGCTGAAGGTGCCCGCTACTGGATGCAGTGGGCCGGAGTCCCCTCGTCGGCCTACTCAGTCTCGGGTGGCACCAACGACTATGAGGACGATTTCAAAGGGCGCGGTGCCTGGGTCAACTATATGGCCGGAGGCTCGGAGACACTGCCAGGCGTAAACGGCTTGGGCATACCTGTCGATCTTTCATTTGCATTCCACACCGATGCCGGCGTCACATCTGACCCCTATGCCACCATCGGCACACTCCCCATAGTGGCCACCGCCGGGCAGCCTTTCACCAATGGTCGCTCGCGCCAGACCTCCAAGAGATATGCCGAGATTGTGACCGACCAGGTTGTGGCCGACATCCAGGCTCTGCATGACCCCGGGTGGAACCAGCGCAAGCTACGCGACAAGGCTTATCACGAAGCCCGCGAGCCGCGTGTGCCCGCTATGCTCATTGAACTAATGAGCCACCAGAACTTTGCCGACATGCGCATGGGTCTCGATCCCCAGTTCCGCTTCGACGTGAGCAGGGCCATATATAAAGGCATGCTGAAATACCTGCACGAGATCCAGGGCACTCCATATGTGGTGACCCCGCTGCCAGTGAAAGACTTTGCCATATCGCGCAAGGGTGGTGTCTACACACTGTCGTGGCATCCTACCCCCGATCCGCTCGAAAAAACCGCCGTGGCCAAGTATTATATTGTTTACGAGAGGGTTGACTCGGGAGTATTTACCGAGCTGGCCGTTACTGATCAGCCGCGCCTCAACGTCACCCCAACGGACAACCGCATATACTCCTACAAAGTGGTCGCTGCAAATGACGGCGGCATATCCTTCCCCTCCGAGGTGCTCGCCCTGTGCAACATGGGTAATGAGGACACCGATGTCACGGTGGTCAACGGGTTCACACGCATCTCCGGGCCCACCCAGGTGTGGCGCGACGGAGAGGCCGGATTTGACTATGCCGACGACCACGGTGTGCCCTACATACGCGACATCCACTTTACGGGCGAACAGACCGAATTTCGCACCGACCAAAAGTGGATCTCCAACGATGCTCCCGGCCACGGTTCGAGCCGTGCCACCCACGAGACCGAGATAATAGCCGGCAATACGTTTGACTTTGTCTACACCCACGGTGTGGCCATACGCGCTTCAGGTCGAGGCTTCATCTCCACAAGCCTCGGGGCATTCCTTGAGAGTGTGCCGCGCACCGGAGTGATAGACCTTATACTGGGCAAGCAAAAGGAGATAACCGTGGGAACCACTTCAACGAAACGCTTCAAGCCCTTCGGTCCCGAGCTGAAACTGAGGCTCACGGAGTTCTGCGACGCCGGCGGCTCACTGCTGGTGAGCGGAAGCTACATAGGCCAGGATCTGTTTGACAATCCTCTGAGCATACCCTCGGTAGCCCAGGAAGACCGCCGATTTGCCCGTCAGGTGCTGGGTGTGGAATGGCGCCAGGCCAAAGCCACTGCCACAGGGGGCGTAGTTGAGGTGGGTGGCACCTTCAAGCAGTTCACTCCGGGGTTGAAACTGTCGTTCAATCAGCAGCTCAACTCTGAGTGCTATGCCGTGGAGTCGCCCGAATCCTTTGCACCCGCATCCCCCTCCGAGGGTATGCCCATATTGCGATACACCGAAAATGATGCCGTGGCGGCAACAGCCTCGGCTCTTGCCACCCACCGCGTGGTGGTGATGGGATTCCCATTCGAGACCATCTCGTCGGCCAAGGCCCGCAACTCGCTCATGGCCGATATACTCGACTTCCTCACCGCAACCCCGTCGCTGCATAAACGCGCCAGGGTCACCGTATACCCCGAAACCATACTTGGCACCAGCGAGGACGACACACTGGCCGCCACCAACTGGAACGGCGACACCTGGGGGGCTGTGCCACGCGACCAGGCAACTCTCTCCGAAGAAGAACCACGCCGCCGTAAAAAAGAAGATAAAGCATGAACACCACTCATCTCCGACAGATAGCCCTCGAGGCTTCGGACGAATACACCCTCATTCCGCTTGACAACCACAAAGTGGAATTCTCACCCACAGGCCTTGAGCGTATGCGCCAGGTGGCATCCATGACCCGCGCGGCCATGGTATACTCCGACTTTCTCGATGGTGGCATCCCCCATCCACTCATCTCCTGGCAGCTTGGGGCCGTGCGCAACGACTTCGACTTCGGCCATGTGGCTCTTATAGCCTCATCGCTGCTGAGAGAAACTCTGGCCGAAATGGCCACCGACTATGACGCTGCCGGATGGTATGACCTGTGGCTGCGTCTGTCGCGCAAGGGGCTCATATATCATATAGCAGAGCCGCTCTACAATGCCGTGCCCAACGACGCCCCCACCCGGGGAGAGGCACAGTTCAGCTATGTGGATCCGCGCAACCGTGCCTCGCAGATAGAGATGGAGGAGGTCTTTACGCGCCACCTCATGGCCATTGGTGCCTACATAGCTCCAGACCATGTCAAGGATGCCAAGGTGAGCGAGGGACACTTCCCGGTGGAGGCCTCAGTGGTGATACCCGTGCGCAACCGCATCCGCACCATCCGCGATGCCGTGCGCTCGGCTCTTTCGCAAAAGGCCGACTTCCCCTTCAACGTCATCGCCATAGACAACCGCAGCGACGACGGCACTCTCGAGGCGCTCACCACGATGGCCGAGGAGGATCCGCGCCTCCACGTCATCTCCACACGCTTTCTCCCTTACTCCTCCTATGGCATAGGCGGATGCTGGAACTTAGCCCTACGCTCCACTGACTGCGGCAGGTTTGCCATACAGCTCGACAGCGACGACCTATATCAGTCGGATGATGTGGTGGCTCGCATCGTGGCTAAATTCCACGCTGAGGATTGCGCCATGGTGATAGGCTCATACACCCTCACCGACTTCAACGGCACCGTCATCCCCCCTGGGCTCATAGACCATGCCGAATGGACCGACCGCAACGGCCGCAACAACGCCCTGCGCATCAACGGACTGGGGGCTCCGAGAGCATTCTTCACACCCGTGGCCCGAGCCATCGGCTTCCCCGACACTTGCTATGGCGAGGACTATGCCATGGGGCTGGCCATATCGCGCTCATACCGTATAGGCCGCATCTACGACTCGCTCTATCTGTGTCGCCGCTGGGAGGACAACACCGACCATGCCCTGTCCCTCGAGCGCATAAACCGTAATAATCTATACAAAGACTCTATCCGCACCTCCGAAATCCTCACCCGAATACACCAAAATGGCAAATAACCCCAAACCCTCCAATCTTTATGAGGAACAGATCTCCGATTTGATTGTAGATCAATGTAGATCATGGAATCTGTATAACAAAAATTTTCACAGTTTTTCAGATAGCCTGGAAACTGCTGACCGTCAATTCATAATCAATTCCTCAGCTTGGAAAATTGATTTGTTTCACGTAGATTATCGCAAAACCTCGGCTACAGCCGATGTTGACAAGGCGCTGGCAGGGGAGAGACCTTGTTTTCTATGTTATGCTAATCGACCCCGCGAACAGTGGTATCGTCCATGGAATGGCTATGAGCTTCTGCTGAATCCTTATCCTTTCTCTGTACCCCATCTCACCATACCCCAGAAGGAACACACTCCGCAGATTTTCACACCGGAGAGGATGAAAGATATGTCGCAGCTGACACGCCTGCTGCCCGACATGACGCTGTTCTACAACGGACCGCGTTGCGGAGCATCGGCTCCTGACCATTTTCATTTTCAAGCCGTGCATAAGGAAATCGCCGCCAACTACTTTACACGCAGCAGCATTGGCATTCCTCTGGAGCTGGATTGCATAGGCAAAAGCACGCTGAGTGTTTGTCATAAATATCTTGCGCCATACACCTATATCCACATCATAGCCAAGAAAGACTCAGAGCTTATACCCCTTTTCAAGAAAGCCTACGCAGCACTCCCGCCCGCCGATCCGGAGCCGATGATGAACATTATGGCCTGGAAAAGCAAACTTGGCACCGAGGTTGTGATAGTGCCCCGGCGTGCCCACAGACCCAAGTGTTACGGCACCGAGCCCGGTCAGCATCTGGTCAGCCCGGCGTCGGCCGAACTGATGGGATGGTTCCCGCTGGCTCGCCACGAGGATCTTGAAACGCTCAATGAGGAGGCTATACAGAAGATCTACGACGACGTCTGCCTCACCGACGAACAGACCGAAGAATTAGTGAACAAACTCCAGAAATGAAATCGCCCAACGTAGCCGTCGGCATCCTCTCGGCGCCGAGCATAAGTTTCACACTTACAGGTGTATTCTCCACTCCCACCAATCCTATAGTCACAGGACGCCACACACTGTCGGTGGCCGAGGGTGGCATGGGGTTTGAGTGGAACGGCACACTGCTCACATCTCTTGAGTTTACCCCCTCGTCGGCCGAAGGTGACACTTTTGAGCTCGAAAGTGTCACCATAGGTGTCAACTTTCACTGGGAGAGGCAAGAGAATCAGCGTTTTAAAGGGTCACTTCTCATCAAATTTCACCAGGGCAAACTCTGGGCCATAAACCTGGTACCGGTGGAGGAGTATCTGGTGTCGGTGATCTCGTCGGAGATGAGCTCTACATCGTCTGAGCAGCTTCTGAGAGCCCATGCTGTGATATCGCGTTCGTGGCTCATATCCATGCTCGAAAAGAAAAACAGCGCCACCAAGCCCATTGTGAGTATGCCGGGGAGCGATATCAAGTGGTGGGACCGCGAAGACCACGACATCTTTGATGTCTGCGCTGACGACCACTGCCAGCGCTATCAGGGACTGGTGCGTGTGAGCCCTGCAGCCCTTGATGCCGTCACTGACACTCGTGGAGTAGTGCTTACGGACGACGATGGCAATATCTGCGATGCCCGTTTCTCAAAATGCTGCGGGGGTGTGTTTGAGCGTTTCGAATCATGCTGGGCCGACGAGCCTCACCCCTATCTTGCGCCACGCCGCGACTGGACCGACCCCGACGATTTTCCTGATCTGACGATCGAGGAAAACGCCCGCGTCTGGATCGAATCGTCGCCTGAAGCGTTCTGCAACACCACTTCCGGACGCATCCTCTCGCAGGTGCTCAACTCTTACGATCGTGAGGAGACCGACTTCTACCGCTGGAGTGTGAGCTACACCACCTCCCAGCTCTCCGAGCTTGTCAGGGATCGCCTCGGGAAGGATTTGGGAGAGATCACCGACCTTATCCCCTTGGAGCGAGGAACCTCGGGGCGCATAGTGCGCCTGCTAATCAAGGGCACCAAGGGGGAGACCATCGTGGGCAAGGAGCTCATGATACGGCGCACCCTCTCCAACACCCATCTGCGCAGCTCGGCATTTACCGTCAGCAAGACTCCCGAGGGGTTCACACTCCGGGGAGCCGGCTGGGGACACGGCGTGGGCCTCTGTCAGATAGGCGCCGCCGTTATGGCCGACAAGGGCTACGACTGGCAGACAATACTCTCACGCTACTATCCCGGATCACACCTCACCCGACTCTATTGATGCAATCTACACCTCACACTGTCGCCCATCGGCGCCGCTCACCCTGGGCCTGGATACCCACACTCTACTTTGCCCAGGGGCTCCCATACATAGCTGTGATGACACTCTCGGTCATCATGTATAAACGCTTCGGCATCTCCAACACCGACATCGCCCTCTACACCGGCTGGCTCTACCTGCCATGGGTGATCAAACCCTTCTGGAGTCCGTTTGTCGACATTATCTCGACCAAGCGCCGATGGATTCTGGCCATGCAGTGGCTGGTGGCCATCGCCTTCGCCGGGATAGCCCTGACGGTGCCCGCACCGATGTTTTTCAGGGCGTCGCTGGCGGTGTTCTGGCTGGTGGCCTTTGTCTCGGCCACTCACGACATCGCCGCCGACGGTTTCTACATGCTGGCTCTCAACGAACATGAGCAGTCGTTCTATGTGGGCATACGTTCCACATTCTATCGCATAGCCTCGGTAGCCGGACAGGGGGCACTGGTCGTTGTGGCCGGACTTATCGAGGAGCGCTCAGGCTCGCTCACCCTGGCGTGGCAATCGGTGTTTTTCATTCTCTCCGGTCTGTTTCTTGCCTTTGCCCTCTACCACTCCTTCGCACTGCCGCGGGTTGAGCAGACTCCCCGACCCGACGAGAGTAAAAGTGCCGGAGCCATAGCCTCGGAGTTCGGCAAGGTGTTTGCCTCGTTCTTCCGCAAGCCCGGCATACTCCCGGCGCTCCTCTTTATGCTGCTCTACCGTCTGCCCGAGGCTCAGCTGGTCAAACTCATCAACCCCTTCCTGCTCGACCCCGTGGAGGCCGGAGGGCTGGGACTCTCAACTGCCGATGTGGGTATAGCCTATGGCACTGTCGGCATTATCGGCCTGACCATCGGCGGAATCATCGGCGGCATCGCAGCATCGCGGCGCGGACTGGCTTTCTGGCTACGCCCCATGGCCTGGAGCATGTCGCTCACCTGCCTCACATTTGTATATCTCAGCTATGCGTCGGCTCCGTCGTTTACCCTGGTTAACATCTGCGTGTTCATCGAGCAGTTTGGCTATGGCTTCGGCTTCACGGCCTATATGCTTTATCTAATCTACTTCTCGGAGGGTGAATTTGCCACTGCCCACTACTCTATCTGTACAGGCTTTATGGCTCTGGGCATGATGCTCCCGGGCATGGCGGCCGGATGGATTGAGGAGATGCTGGGCTATCAGCACTTCTTCATCTGGACCATGGTTTGCTGCGCGGCCACCATCGGCGCCACATATCTGCTGAAAATCAATCCAGAATTTGGCAAAAAAGGGAGTTGATGTGTTATAAAAGAATGAAAGCTATGTTTACAAAACTCACCCTTATTGCCGGTATGGTTATGGCGGCCTGCTCAGGTAGCCACGATTCGGCCTCGGAGACAGTCGCTGAAGCTGCCTCAAATAACACTGTAGTAGAGAATACCGGCCAGACGGCCATGGTGCGCCCCGGAATCGAAGTGCTCGCGGCTCGCGACTTTGCCCCTCTCAAGGGCAAACGTGTGGGGCTAATCACCAACCCCACAGGTATTGACAATTCCATGCGCTCTACCATCGACATCCTTGCCGAGGCTCCCGGAGTGAAGCTCACCGCTCTCTTTGCACCCGAACATGGTGTGAGGGGCGACCATGTAGCCGGCGCCGCCGTAGCCAACACTGTCGACCCTAAGACCGGAGTGAAGGTCTACTCGCTGCATGGAGCTGTAAAGAAGCCCACACCCGAGATGCTCGCCGATATCGACGTGCTGGTCTACGATATACAGGACATAGGTTGTCGCAGCTATACATTTATCTCCACCATGGGACTGGCCATGGAGGCTGCCGCACGCGACGGCAAGGAGTTTATGGTGCTTGACCGTCCCAATCCCCTTGGCGGACTCAAAGTGGAAGGCCCGGTGGTTGAGAACGACTTCACAAGCTTTGTGAGCCAGTATCCCATACCCTATCTCTACGGTCTCACGCCGGGCGAGCTGGCTCGTCTGCTCAACGACGAGGGGATGCTGCGCGGTGGCGTCAAGGCCAATCTGACAGTGATACCTATGGAGGGGTGGACACGCTCCATGACCTTCTCTCAGACCGGCATGCCCTGGGTGCTCCCCTCGCCCCATATCCCCTCGCCTGAGACAGCTCTGCTCTATCCCGCCACCGGAATCATGGGCGAGCTCGACTATGTATCTATAGGTGTGGGCTATACCCTCCCCTTCGGGCTCACGGGTGCCCCATGGATAGAGGCTCAGCCGCTGGCCGATGCGCTCACAGCCCTCTCCATCCCGGGCGTAGAGTTCAGACCCATACATTATAAGCCGTTCTATGCCAAATTCAAGGGGGAAAATCTTTCGGGTATACAGGTCTATGTCCGCGAGGCCTCGAAAGCACCTCTCTCGCTCATACAGTTCTATATAATGCAGGAGCTGGCACGGCTCTATCCGTCGCACAAGCCTTTTGCGGCTGCCACCAAATCGCGTCTCGATATGTTTGACAAGGTGTGTGGCTCATCGAAGGTGCGGACCCTCTTCACCAAGGCCTACAGCGTGGCCGACATGGAGGCTTTCTGGATGAAAGATGCCGATTCATTCAAATCATTATCACAGAAATACTATCTTTATAAATGATTCTAATCGCTGACAGCGGCGGCACTTGCACCTCGTGGGCACTCATCGGCCCTGACGAGGTGACAATGACCGACACCTGTGGTTACAACGCTATACATTCCCCCACAGGGCTGCTGAAAGAGTCCATTCAGAGCTCCCGGCTGAACGGTTCTGAGCCGGATGAAATATGGTTTTACGGCGCAGGTTGCGCCACCAGAAGCGCCATCGAAAGGGTGAACCGCGAGCTCGCCTATTGTTTTCCCGAGGCCAGCATCCATGTGGCCACCGATATGCTTGGAGCCGCCCGAGCGCTGTGCGGGCAGCATCCTGGCATAGCCTGCATACTGGGTACAGGGTCAAACTCCTGTCTATACGACGGCAAGGAAATCACCGCCAACACTCCACCGCTCGGCTTCATCCTCGGCGACGAGGGAAGCGGGGCGTCGCTGGGAAAGCGTTTTTTGGGCCTTATGCTAAAAGGACATATGCCACAGGAGATTACCGAGGCCTTCCGTGAGCGATATCCGGGGCTCGACACAGCCGCGATTATCGAACGGGTATATCGCGGCACAGCGCCAAACGCTTTCCTGGCATCCATGTGTCTGTTCATAGGGTCGCAGACGAGCCATCCGGCCATGGCAGACCTCGTCACAGAGGAGTTTCGCAGATTTTTCCGTCTCAACGTCTCCCCCTACGAGGGTTGCCGCACACTGCCGGTTCACTTTGCCGGCTCCATTGCCTCACATTTCAAGTCGTTGCTCTCAGAGGCTGCTCTTGCCGAGGGATACACCCTGGGCACCGTGCTGGCCTCACCTCTCTCCGGTCTGATAAAATATCACACTGAAGAATGAAACGTAGTCTTATTGCACTCGCCATTGCCACCTTTGCCCTTGGCATAGCGGAGTTTGGCATGATGGGAATTCTGGGCGACGTAGCCCGCAACTTACACATATCCATTTCGGAAGCCGGCCGGCTCATCTCGGCCTACTCGGCAGGTGTGGCCATAGGTGCTCCGGGACTGATATTGCTCAGGCGCTGGCCACTGCGCCGGCTCATGGTGTTTCTGGCCGCCATCATCTTCGTGGGCAATCTGTGTGTGGCGCTTGCCCCGTCGTTTATCACTCTGCTGGTGG
Source organism: Muribaculaceae bacterium (assembly GCA_023664185.1). Taxonomy (GTDB): domain Bacteria; phylum Bacteroidota; class Bacteroidia; order Bacteroidales; family Muribaculaceae; genus Duncaniella. Next base: position 14,770 of record JAMPGA010000009.1, on the reverse strand, counting down.
CGCGCTTTGTCTCCGGACTCCCTCACGGAGCCTTTTTCGGAGCGGGAGCCATAGTGTGCGAGCGTCTGGCGCCCGAAGGGAAGAAAGCTGCAGCCGTGGCTGTGCTTGTGGCCGGAATGACTGTGGCCAATGTGGTGGGTGTGCCGATGGCCACGTTCCTCTCCAATCTGTTCAGCTGGCGACTGGCCTTCGCGGTGGTGACACTGGCTGGTCTGGCTGCATTGGTAGGGATAAGGGTATGGGTACCCCGTATGGCGCCACTCCCCGACAGCGGCATGAAGGGACAGTTTCGTTTTCTGCGCTCGCCGGGGCCGTGGCTCATCTATGCCGGAGTCTTTTTCGGACAAGCCAGCGTCTACTGCTGGCTCAGCTATATCGAACCGTGCATGACGGCAGTGGCTCGGTTCCCGCTTGCATCCATGAGCTGGATCATGGTGATCGTAGGCATGGGCATGGTGGTGGGCAACGGTCTTGCCGGCCGCTATTCCGACCGCTATCCGGCCGCACTGGTCACCTGCATAATAGCGTTTGCCCTGGTGGTGATAATGCCGATAGTGTGGGTGTGTGCTCCCTTCAAAATCCCCTCAGTCATACTGGCCTTCATAGCCCCGGCGTGCCTGTTCGGCCTGGGGGGACCTCTGCAGTATCTCATAGTGCGCTATGCCAAGGGGGGCGAGATGCTGGGAGGTGCCGGCATACAGATAGCTTTCAACGTCTCCAACGCCATGGCCGCAGCCATCGGCGGAGCTGCCATCCATGCCGGGTGGGGATATGCGTCGACAGCCCTGATCGGCACTCCTTTCGCGCTGATCGGAGCCATCGCACTGTTAGTGCTCTATAAAAAATATTCCTATTGTTAGAAAAATTCCCTACCTTTGTAAAAACTATCCGCAACACATGATCATCATAGGCATTGCCGGTGGCACCGGCTCGGGAAAAACAACCGTAGTGAACAGGATTATCAACTCGCTCCCAGCGGGCGAGGTGGCCGTGCTTCCACAGGACTCTTACTATAAGGATTCCAGCCATATACCCGTGGAGGAACGCAGCAAGATAAACTTCGACGAACCGGCCGCCATAGAGTGGTCGCTGCTGGTGGACCATCTCAAACAGCTCAAGGAGGGCAAGACCATTGAGATGCCCACTTACTCATATCTGACCTGTACACGCCAGCCCGAGACCGTCACCGTGTCGCCGCGCGACGTGGTGATAGTGGAAGGCATTCTAGTGCTCACCGACCCCACTCTGCGCCAGATGCTCGACGTGAAGGTGTTTGTGGATGCCGAGGCCGACGAGCGTCTCATACGCGTCATAGCCCGCGACTGTGTGGAGCGTGGACGCACTCCACAGATGGTGCTCAACAGGTATCAGGAGATTCTCAAACCCATGCACGAGATGTATATTGAGCCATCAAAAAAGACAGCCGACCTCATCATTCCGCAGGGTGGCAGCAATGTGGTGGCCATACAGCTCCTGACCGACTATATCGAATCACGTCTACGTAAACACTGATCTCCGATGGCCGAAGAAATCATAGACCAGACAGTAGAAACCGCCGTCACACCCGACACTGCTGACACCACGGATACCCTCGTCCCACAGGGCTCGCTGGAGCTGCGCACCGACAATCTTGTGAAGAAATACGGCAAACGCACCGTGGCAAACCATGTGAGCATAAACGTGCATCAGGGTGAGATTGTGGGACTGCTGGGACCCAACGGAGCCGGCAAGACCACCACGTTCTATATGACCGTGGGCCTTATCACCCCCAACGAGGGGCACATCTATCTGGGCGACCGCGACATCACCAAATTTCCCGTATACAAGCGCGCCCAGGCAGGCATCGGCTATCTGGCTCAGGAGCCCAGTGTGTTCAGAAAACTCTCTGTCGAGGACAATATCCGCGCCGTGCTGCAGATGACTCCCCTCTCCAACGCCGACCAGAAACTGAAGCTGGAAAGCCTCATCGAGGAGTTCCGACTGGGACACGTGCGCAAAAACCTGGGCGACCAGCTCTCGGGCGGCGAGCGCCGACGCACCGAGATAGCCCGCTGTCTGGCCATAAATCCGCGCTTCATAATGCTCGACGAACCCTTTGCCGGCGTCGACCCCATAGCCGTCGAGGATATCCAGTCTATAGTATATCGCCTCAAGGAGAAAAACATAGGCATCCTCATCACCGACCACAACGCCCAGGAGACACTCCGTATCACCGACCGCGCCTATCTGCTCTTTGAGGGAAAGATACTCTTTCAGGGCACTTCGGAGGAGCTGGCCGAGAATCCCGTGGTGCGCGAGAAATATCTGGGACGCGACTTCCAGTTCTATCGCAAAAATTTCTATTACAACGACGCCAAGTAATCTATTTTTTGCGTATCTTTGTGGCGACAAAGGGGTGCGGCTCCATATGGCCGCTGAGATAATACCCTCGGAACCTGACGCGGTTAGTACCGCCGCAGGGATTGTCGGCTTAGGCCTCAACCACGCCTCCGGGGTGCACACTCAATTATTCCCTTTGCGACAAAGGAATTATGAGAAAATATTTTACCGTGCTCTCCATAGCCGGCTCCGACTCGTCGGGGGGCGCTGGAATACAGGCCGATATCAAGACCATCTCTGCACTGGGCTGCTATGCCATGACCGCCATCACCGGACTGACGGCCCAGAACACTACGGGCGTTACGGCTATCGAGCCGACATCCCCCTCCATGGTGGCCGCGCAGATTGATGCCGTTTATGCCGATATCCCACCCATGGCCGTCAAGACCGGCATGCTCACCGATCTGCCCGCCGCTACTGCGGTGGCCGAGAGGCTTGAGCACTATAGGCCGTCTAATCTGGTGGTCGACCCGGTGATGGTGTCGACCTCCGGATCCATGCTGCTCCAGCCCGACGCCATCGAGGTGATAAGGACACGCATTTTCCCCCTGGCACTAATCATTACCCCTAACCAGGCCGAAGCCCGTGCGCTGACAGGATACGAAGATGCCGAAAGCCAAGCCCGCATACTGCTGCAGATGGGGCCAAAGGCGGTGTTGATAAAAGGGGGCGATACTGCCGACACCGACTTCAAAACCGACCTTCTTTATATCTCAGGACAAAAGCCCAAAGAGCTGCGCGCCGATGCCATAGACACACCTAACACTCACGGCACCGGATGCACCCTCTCGTCGGCCATAGCCTCATATCTGGCTATGGGCTACGGGATTGAAGATGCTGTGCGCGCTGCCAAACTCTACATATCCAGAGCTCTGGAAGCCGGGGCTTTCGTCACCACAGGGCGCGGCCATGGTCCTGTGAACCACTTCTTCTCTCCACGCCGACTTAAAAATTTCAATCCCACACGCCAATGAATATCACAGTTAACGATGTCCCCGTCAACCTTCCCGACGGAGCCACGCTGGCCGATGCCCTGGCCTCGCGCCAGCTCCCTGCCACAGGCGTGGCCACGGCAGTAAACGGCTCTGTAGTCCCCGCCATTCTGCGCACCACGCGCACCCTCAACGACGGCGACAAGATTGTAGTAATCAAGGCCTTCTACGGTGGCTGACAATCAGTTTACACTCATTGCCATAACCCCGCCGGAGCCTCTCGACGACGAGGCGGCGCGCATAGCCACGCTGCTGCGGAGCGGTTTCGACCGTGTGCACCTGCGCCATCCGGCTATGCCAGTCTCCGAGCTCGAGAAGATCATAGCTGCCATCCCGTCAGAACTGCGTGGAGCCATCTCGCTACACGACCATTTCCACCTGGCACCGGCCTATGGCATCGGCGGCATACACCTCAACGGCCGCAATCCACAGGCTCCACGGGGCTGGGAGGGGATCACAAGCCGATCGTGCCACTCTGTGGCCGAGGTCGAGGCCTCGCGCGGACTGGACTACGTGACTCTCAGCCCCGTATTCGACAGCATCTCGAAGCCCGGCTACAGGGGTGTGAACTTCGACTCTCTCCCCACAGGAATCATAATTGTGGCACTGGGTGGTGTGACACCCGAAAAATTCAATCTGCTCAAATCGCTGGGCTATGCCGGAGCAGCCATGCTCTCGGCAGCTTGGACAAAATCACAGAAGTAACACAGCATCATCACCATATTATGTTAATGTTCATAACCCACCCCTCCGACCACTATTCCATAGCCGAGGAGGTGCAGATGGCACTCGAAGGTGGGTGCCGCTGGATACAGCTCAGACTCAAGGATGCTTCAGACGAGGAATTTCGCCAGACGGCCTTGGAGATTATCCCGCTGTGCAAGGAGGCAGACGCCTTCCTGGTGTTTGACGACCGCGTGGATCTGGCCATAGAGATGGGAGTACACGGCGTCCACCTGGGCAAAAACGACATGAACCCTCTTGAGGCTCGTGAACTTATGGGTCCCGAAGCCATTATCGGAGTCACAGCCAACACTGCCGACGACATATTGCGCTGGCAGAACCGCGACATCGACTATATAGGGCTCGGTCCATTCCGCCCCACCACCACCAAGGAGCGCCTATCGCCCATAATCGGGCTTGAAGGTTACGGCCGCATCGTCTCGACTGTCCGCGAATCCGGCATGGAGATACCCATAGCAGCTATCGGCGGCATCACCATCGACGATATCCCGGCCATTATGACCACCGGGGTAAACGGCATAGCCATGAGCGGCGCCATAATCAACGCCCCCGACCCTGTGGAATACACTGAACGGGTATTGGAAACACTCACTAAGTGACGATTAAAAAATAAATTCACACTCATCATAATGCAAGACACTCTCATAATCGGAGGCCGCGAATTCAACTCGCGCCTCTTTGTGGGCACAGGCAAATTCTCGTCAAACCAGCTGATGCTCGACTCCATCATTGCCTCGGGCTCTGAGATGATCACCGTGGCCATGAAACGTATTGACATGGAACACAGCGAAGAGGACGACATGCTCTCGCACATCAACCGCGACCATGTGCAGTTTCTGCCCAACACCTCGGGTGTGCGCAACGCCCGCGAGGCTGTCCTGGCCGCCAATCTGGCCCGCGACTGCTTCGGCACCAATTTCATAAAACTCGAGATACATCCCGATCCCAAATATCTCCTACCCGACCCCATCGAAACCCTCAAGGCCACCGAAGAACTGGCCAAGCAGGGTTTCGTGGTGCTCCCCTACATCCAGGCCGACCCTGTGCTGTGCAAGCGCCTTGAAGAGGTGGGCACCGCCGCAGTGATGCCCCTTGGGGCCCCCATCGGCACTAACAAAGGCCTTAAGACACGCGATCTGCTTGAGATAATCATAGCCGAGAGCCGCGTGCCAGTGGTGATCGATGCCGGTCTGGGCGCTCCCTCCCACGCGGCCGACGCCATGGAGATGGGTGCCGACGCCGTGCTCGTAAACACCGCCATAGCCGTGGCCGGCGACCCTATGGAGATGGCCGTGGCCTTCAAGCTGGCTGTTGAGGCCGGACGCAAGGCTTATCTGGCCGGACTGGGCTCAGTATCATCATCAGCCTCGGCCACAAGCCCCCTCACAGCTTTCCTTGACTTGTAAAAACCCTACATAAAACAAAAACAATGAAAATCCAGAATATCGACGTCAACTCCTATCCCGGATCAGAAAAAGTATACATCGACGGCACCATCCACCCCATCAAGGTGGGCATGCGTCGCGTCAACCTTACACCCACAGTGACGGTGAAGGGTGATGTCACCACCACACGAGCCAACGAGCCGGTCTACGTCTACGACACTTCGGGCGTATACACCGACCCCGACGTGAAGGTCGACATAAACCAGGGCATCCCCCGTCTGCGCGAAAGCTGGCTGGCCGAGCGCTCCGACCTCGAACAGCTGCCCGGCATAACTTCGGAGTACGGCCGGCGCCGCGAGGGTGACCCTACACTCGACTCCATCCGCTTTGCCCACCGCTATGCACCGCGCCGTGCCGCCAAGGGGGCTGAGATAACTCAGATGGCTCTGGCAAAAAAAGGTATCATAACACCCGAGATGGAGTATGCCGCCATCCGCGAGAACTGCAACGCTCAGGCCATGGGCATTGACACATATATCACTCCCGAGTTTGTGCGCCAGGAGATAGCTGCCGGACGCGCAGTGCTCCCCGCCAACCCCAATCATCCTGAGGCAGAGCCTATGGTGATAGGGCGCAACTTCCTCGTCAAGCTCAACACCAACATCGGCAACTCGGCTCTCTCGTCGGGCATCGAAGAGGAGGTGAGCAAGGCCGTGTGGAGCTGCTATTGGGGCGGCGACACCCTGATGGATCTCTCGACGGGCGATAATATCCACGAGACACGCGAATGGATTATCCGCAACTGCCCCGTGCCGGTGGGCACTGTGCCCGTGTATCAGGCTCTCGAGAAGGTAAACGGCAAGGTCGAGGATCTGACCTGGGAGATCTATCGCGACACCCTCATCGAGCAGGCCGAGCAGGGTGTGGACTATTTCACAATCCATGCCGGCGCCCTGCGCGTGCATGCCGATATGGTGAAGGAGCGCCTCACGGGCATCGTCTCGCGCGGTGGGTCGATCATGACCAGCTGGGCAGTGATGCACGGTGAGGAGAATTTCCTCTACACCCACTTTGAGGAGATATGCGAGATTCTGGCTGCCTACGATGTGGCCGTGTCGCTGGGCGACGGTCTGCGTCCAGGCTCAATCCACGATGCCAACGACCGCTCGCAGTTCCTGGAGCTCGATGTGCTGGGCGAACTCACCGAGATAGCCTGGCGCCACAATGTGCAGGTGCTCATCGAGGGCCCCGGCCATGTGCCCATGCACAAGATACGCGAGAATATGGATCGCCAGCTCGACAAGTGTCACGAAGCTCCATTCTATACCCTCGGACCGCTCACCACCGACATAGCTCCCGGCTACGACCATATCACATCGGCCATCGGCGCAGCACAGATAGCATGGATGGGTACCGCCATGATATGCTATGTCACACCCAAGGAACACCTGGCTCTGCCCAACCTTGAGGATGTGCGCAACGGTGTAATAACCTACAAGATTGCCGCCCATGCCGCCGACCTGGCCAAGGGACATCCCGGCGCACAGCTGCGCGACGATGCCATGAGCAAAGCCCGCTTCGAATTCCGCTGGAAAGACCAGTTCAACCTGTCGCTCGACCCGGCCCGTGCTCGCCAGTACTATGTGGAAAGCCACAAGGGCGACGACCATTTCTGCACTATGTGCGGACCAAATTTCTGCGCCATGCGCATATCTAAGAAAATGGTCGACGACTGCGCCAAGTGATAAATAAAAGTCATAAATGTTTTCAGACGAACTAAAAAAATACTCCTGGGAGGGAACCACCGAGTTCATAGCCTCCCGCACATCCCGCGACGTTGAGGTGGCTCTGCGCAAAGAGCACCTCACGCCCGAGGATTTCATGGCTCTGATCTCGCCTGCCGCAGTGCCCTACCTGGAACAGATGGCCCAGCTGAGCCACCGCTACACCCTGGAGCGTTTCGGCAAGACGATATCCATGTATATTCCGCTCTACGTTTCAAACGCTTGCACCAATTTCTGCGTGTATTGCGGATTCAATCACAACAATCCTCTGGAACGCATCACCCTCACCATGGATCAGGTGAGAGCCGAGTGCGAGGCCATACGTCGCCTGGGGCCGTTTGAGAATCTGCTCATCGTGTCGGGCGAGTGGCCCTCGCTCAACGGGGTAGACTATCTGGAGCAGGTGCTCCATGTGGCACGACCATATTTCAACAATCTCACCATCGAGGTGATGCCCATGCGCCAGGCCTCATACGAACGTCTGGTAAAGTCGGGGCTCAACGGTGTGGTGTGCTTTCAGGAGACCTACAACGAGGCCAACTACAAGAAGTATCATCCGCGTGGCATGAAGTCGGTGTTCGACTGGCGCGTAAACGGCTTCGACCGCATGGGTCGCGCCGGTGTCCATAAGATAGGCATGGGTGTGCTCATAGGCCTCGAAGACTGGCGCACCGACCTCACCATGATGGCACGCCATCTGCAATATCTGAGGCGAAACTACTGGCAGACACGCTATTCCATCAACTTTCCGCGCATGTGTCCGGCCGAGGGCGGCTATCAGCCCAAGGTTATCATGACTGACCGCGAGCTGGCTCAGGCCACATTTGCCTTCCGCATATTCGACCACGATGTGGACATCTCCTACTCCACACGCGAGAATCCCACCTTCCGCGCCAATATGATGAAACTCGGCGTAACCTCCATGAGCGCCGGGAGCAAGACCGAGCCCGGAGGCTACGTCTCAACCCCCGATGCCCTAGAGCAGTTTGAGGTATCGGATCCACGCTCACCTCGCGCCGTGGCAGCCGATATTCGCCGCCTTGGCTACGAGGCCGTGTGGAAAGATTGGGACAAAGTATTCGACTAAAACAAAGCCTCAGGACTATGGATTAGTTCTGAGGCTTTTGCTGTAATCTGCTTAAAGTCCGATGGTGTAGACTGTGAATGTCTGCGCGGGGATGGTGGCAGTGTAACTGCTTCCTGAGGCTTGCTCAGATTGGCTCTTAGGCGCTACGGTGTCGGGATGGCCCAACGTATTGTCGGCCAGCGACTCCGGAGCGCTTATTGATATTGCGTCAACCGCTCCGAGGCTCTGGCCTCGTTTCAGCCCGTGGAAGTCGAAAGTCACCTCTCGGGGCTCATCTGATGTATTTGCCAGCTTGATTATGCAATTGCCATTCTCATCGAGTGCAGCCGTGGCATAAAGTCCCTGCTGATCCTGAAGCCCGGCCACCGGCTGGCCCTTCATGGTGAGCGGAAGCACGCGGCTGCCGCGGTTGGTGGCATAGAGTTGCTGCACGTAATAGCTTGCAGTGGGCACAGCCGTGAGGTTGTCAAACCAAATCATGTCGGGACGCCATTGCCACCCCTCCACATGGGCCAGCAGAGGGGCATATGTGGCCATGCGCACCACGTCGGCGTTGCGCTCCAGCCCGGTCATGAAGGCTGCCTCGCAGAGAGCAGCACGGAAATTGTTGCGCTTATGGCCGGGTGTATGGCAGGCATATTCGCCTGCAAAGACCTTGGGCCCACGGCGATCATAGGTGTCATAACGTTGTGCATGAGACAGAAACCACTCGTCGGGGCGATAGTAATGCTCGTCGACAAGATCGGCTTTAAGACGCTTCATCTCAGGCCACAGGTAGTCAAACTTCTCTCCTTCGGGTGTGGGGCCTGCGGTGCCGACAATCTCTATCTCCGGACACTCACGGCGCATCACCTCGAGAAATTTCTCGAGCCGCTCTACATACTCAGGTCCCCACTGCTCGTTACCTATGGCCAAATACTTGAGGCCAAAAGGCTCGGGATGACCCATCGAGGCTCTCAGAGCACCCCACTGTGTGGTGGTGTCGCCGTTGGCAAACTCCACAAGATCAACCGCATCGCGTATGTAAGGTTCGAGGCTGTCAACGGGGACGTGAGCCGACGCATCTTTGTTTTGATACTGGCATACCAGACCTACACTGATCACAGGCAGAGGCGCTGCCCCCATATCCTCGGCCAGCAGGAAATATTCGTAAAAGCCAAGCCCGAGGCTCTGATAATAGTCGGGATACTGACGGTGTGGGAAAGTGTAGTGCCAGCGATTCTCGTTGAGGGGACGATTTTCCACGGGGCCGACGCTGTTTTTCCACTGATAGCGTGTGGCCAGGTCGGTGCCCTCAACTATACAACCGCCGGGGAAACGGAACACTCCGGGATTGACACCCGCGAGGAGCTCCACAAGGTCGCGGCGCAGGCCACCCTCACGTCCTTTCCAGGTATCGGCGGGAAAGAGTGAGATATGCTCCAGATCAGCGCTGACGGGGGAGTCGAGAAATACCCGCAGCCTGCCCTTTGTCACAGTGCTTCCGGGCTTTAGAGTGGCAGTATACCTGCGCCATTCGTTGGAATCGATATTGATAGTGGTCTGGGCGCACACCTGAGTCTCTCCGTCGGCGGCAGGGTCGATGAGCTCAACCTTGATGCGCGAGGGGCGGCCGTCGGGGGTACGTGCCCATACCGAGAAGCGATAGAGCGAGTCGGCCTTGAAGGTCACGCCGAAAAATCCCTCGTTGTCCACACCGGTCTGCTTGTCTCTGTGGCCGGCGCTCGAAAGGCGTATATAGTGAGGATTTCGGTCAAACGGCCCGTCATCCTTCACCTCAACACGTCCAAACGAACGCCACCCCATCAGGTGGTCGGGAAACTCAAAGGAGCGGTTTTTCACCATCTCGGCATAGAGACCACCGTCGGCTCCGAAGTTTATATCCTCGAAAAACAGTCCGTACATAGTGGGTGCAATGTCGGCACCGGGCTTGTTGAGTGCCACATCCATCGTGACACCGGCAGAGGCGGCCAGCCACGACACAGAGGCAGCCGCAATAAGAGCTAAAGTTTGGTTTTTCATGTTACATGTGGTATGGAAAAAAGTGAATGAATCATACAATCTCGAGATTTGCGTCAAGGCGCTGGCGCACTACCTCGTATATCATCACACCGGCAGCCACCGAGACGTTGAGCGAGCCGATGGAGCCAAACATGGGTATAGACACCCTGGCAGTAGTCTCCTTCATGGCCTCGGGTGAAATGCCCACATCCTCGGCACCCATAATCAGAGCCACAGGATCGGTGTATTTGCCGCTGGTATAGGGATAGTCGGCCTTCTCGGATACGGCTGTGACGGCATACCCGTTCTCGCGCAGAAAGCGTGCCGCCCAGGCTATTGACGACACCCTGCACACCGGAATGTGCAGAAGAGCACCGGCCGAGGTCTTTACGGCATCTCCACCCACCGAAACGCTGCCATGCTCAGGGATGACGATGGCATCGACACCGGCACACTCGCAGGTGCGGGCAATGGCGCCGAAATTGCGCACGTCGGTAATACCGTCGAGCATCACGATAAACGGCAGTATACCCGCCTCATAGAGCTCGGGCACCAGATGGTCCAGACGATGGTATGTAACGGCCGACATCATGGCCAGGACACCCTGGTGATTGCGGCGGGTGATGCGGTTGATGCGCTCCATGGGCACTCTCTGCACCACCACTCTGAGCTTACGGGCCATCTGGGTGAGTTGATTGGCCAGATCGCCGTGCAGGTCTTTTGCCATGAAAATCTTGTCGACGTTTTGTCCGGCCTCAAGGGCCTCCATTACGGCGCGGATGCCGTAGATATAGTCTGAACGTTCCATTCGGTGTGTTGGGATAATCAGTTACGGTTGTTTATGAGAGAGCGTGCGGCCTGCATGGCAGTCTTGTCGATCTCCGCTCCGGAAAGCATTGCCGCAATGGCCTCGACCCGCTGTGAGGGCGTGAGCTGGGCAATGCGGGTGTGGGTGGCATTGTCGTCGTCCTCCTTGAACACCCGGTAGTGGCTGTCACCCTTGGCTGCCACCTGGGGCAGATGAGTGATGGCTATGACCTGGATGGAGGGTGAAATGGAGAGCATCATGCGCCCCATACGGTCGGCCACGTCGCCCGACACGCCGGTGTCTACCTCATCAAATATTATGGCCGGCAGCTGCATGCGCGAGGCTATGATAGCCTTTATGGAGAGCATGAGGCGCGATATTTCGCCACCCGAGGCCGTGTCGCCAACGGGCATAAGGGGCTGATTTTTGTTGAATGCCGCCATGAAGGTGACTGAGTCTATGCCGGTGGCATTCATGTCGGACGGAAGCACCTGTACTTCAAACTGCAGGTTCTTCATGCCCAGGGGCATGGCAGTGTCGCGCAGAGTCTGAGCAAATTTCAGGGCTTCCTCCTTTCGTGCCTGCGATATCTCGAGAGCCGTTTCGCGGGCGAGAGCCTTGGCACGGCGTGCCTCGCGCTCGAGGTTAGCGAGCATATCGTCGCTGTTGTCGAGCTGATTGAGGCGCGAGCGCAGCGAGTCGTGCAGGTCTATGAGCTTGTCGCTCTCGTCAATATGGTGTTTATGGCAAAGGGTATAGATGGTGTTAAGGCGCTCCTCTATCCACTCCAAACGTCCGGGGTCGGCCTGAAGGGTCTCTGAGATATTCTCGATGGTGTTGGCTATGTCGGCTATTTCGATCCGTGCCGACTCAAGGCGTGCCGGGATATCGTCGGAGGCGGGGAGCACAGAGTCGAGCGTCGAGCAGCTGTCTATAGCCTCGGCTATCATCTCGAGGGCGTTGGGTGTGCCCAGCGAGAGTGCATTGCCTGCCCGCGAGAGGGTCTGCTTTATGGTGTTGAGATTGAGCAACACATCGCGCTCGGTCTCGAGTGATGCCTGTTCGCCGGGCTGAAGCGCGAGTTCGTCGAGCTGCTCAAGCTGGAATCGGGTGAACTCCTCATCCTCGCGCGAGCGCTCCACCTCAAGGCGTGTAGCTTTGAGGCGCCTCACAGCGTCGCGCAGGGCGTTGTATCGGGCTGTATACTGGCGCAGACGCTCCTCATTACCGGCAAGAACATCGATAACCCTGAGCTGAAACTCGGGGCTGGAGAGGAGCTGGTTCTGATGCTGCGAATGTATGTCGACAAGCCGCAGGGCCACCTCGCGAAGCTTTGAGAGGGGCACGGGCGAATCGTTGACAAAGGCTCGGGAGCGACCTGTGGGCGACACCTCGCGCCGCAGTATGCAGCGGTCGTCGTCCCACTCGATATCGGCTTCTTCGCAGTATGCCTTCAGGCCGGGATACTCGCTGATGGTAAACACAGCCTCGATGACACTTTTGGCCGACGGATCGGTGACCACACGGCTGTCGGCACGCGCGCCAAGCAGCAGCGATAGAGCGCCGAGGATTATTGATTTTCCGGCTCCGGTCTCGCCTGTTATTACATTGAAGCCCGAATGAAACGTAATGTCGATTACGTCTATCAGGGCGTAGTTTGATATGTGGAGTGTTTCGAGCATTATCTTGTTTCGTCGCCTTTTCTTATCTTTTCAATGCGTTCGTTATCGGTGGGATAGAGCGGAGAGAGCACCTTGGCAGCATGTTCGCGCTCCTCGGTCGGGGCTTTGGAGTAGATATTGACCAGCTCGTCGAGCTTGGCATCGCGAAACATTGAGAGCCCCACCGACATGGGCGAGACCTTGTAGATGGAGGTGAGTATGTCGAGCGATGAGTCTATCACTTTTCTGCCCTTGTCGGGGCTCACCGACATCTGGTCGAGTCCGTTGCGGTGATACTGATAGTAGAGGTCGCGTATGGAGCGGGTTGAGGGGTCAGTAAACGAGCTGAGCACGGCCGAACGGTTTTTGTTGTCCTCAAACTGTTTCCAGCCACTCTCGCCCGACGATTGCGCCTGCTGCACTATGGTGGCAAGCCTCTCGAAATAAGGATCGCCTCCATGCGACGAGAATGTGTCGAAATCCACGGCAAGGATCAGGTAAACATAAAAGTTCAGAATGGCTGTGAGCTGGCTTTCCATGTTCATTTCATTGTACACAAGAGGCTCGTTTTCGGTGTAGTTGAATTTTATGTTCGTGTCGCGAAAGTTGATGGTGGTGGTGGTGTATGAGGAGTTGTAGACCGGGCGCGTGGCTTGCACCTGGAGTGTGCCCTCCATGTTGCCGTCACCCTCTTCATATTTGGTGATGTTGAAGAAGAGTGTACATTCTATACGTTCATTTGGCGAGAACTGTGCATTGGTCCACTTGGTGGTGTTGACATACTCGTTCATGGCGCTCTGAAGGGTTTCGAACACAGATTTGTTCGTGCCTTCGAGCTGCGATGTGTTCACCTCGACGCGACAGTTGAGCTCTTGCGCGAGGGCTGTGACCGAGGTCAGAGCTATGACAAGGAGGGAGAGGAATCGGTTCATGCTTTGTGGTATGTGTCGGCAAGGATATCGACAATGTCGGCGGCTATCCTGTCCTTTGATTTCAGAGGTATATCGATGGTGAGGCCGTCGCGATTTATTATGGTGACGGCATTTGTGTCTGTGCCAAATCCGGCACCGGGTGTGCGCATGGAGTTGAGCACTATCATGTCGAGATTCTTGCGCTCGAGCTTACGGCGGGCGTTTTCGGCTTCGTGGTCGGTCTCGAGGGCAAATCCCACAAGTGTCTGGCCGGGCTTCTTCAGCTTGCCCAGGGTGGCTGCTATATCGGGATTTTTTACCAGCTGAAGCTGGGGTATCTCGGAGTCTTCGCGCTTTATCTTTGATGTGGCGGGATGCTCCACGGTGTAGTCGGCCACGGCCGCACACATTATGGCAATGTCAGAGTCGGCAAAGAGGTCGAGGCACTGCTGCAGCATCTGGCGCCCACTCTCCACATCGATACGGGTGATGTTGGGGTGATTGATGGTGAGGCTCACAGGGCCGGACACGAGTGTGACCATGGCACCACGGTCGGCACACTGCCGTGCGAGTGCGAAACCCATCTTGCCACTCGAGTAGTTGCCTATGAAGCGCACCGGATCAATGCGCTCGTAGGTGGGTCCGGCTGTGATGAGCACACGACGCCCCTGCAGGCTCTGCGCCTGGCTGAAATGGCGTGCGAGGTGCTCCACAATCTTTTCGGGCTCCTCCATGCGTCCTTTCCCCTCCAGACCGCTTGCCAGATATCCGGCAGTGGGCTCGATGATGTGGTTGCCATACTGCTCCAGCAGGTGCAGGTTGGCCTGGGTGGAGGGGTGGGCCATCATGTCGAGATCCATGGCCGGAGCCAAGAATACGGGCGATTTGGCCGAAAGATAGGTGGTGATGAGCATATTGTCGGCCACGCCGTGAGCCATCTTGGCGATTGACGAGGCAGTGGCGGGGGCTATGACCATGCAGTCGGCCCACAGTCCGAGGTCGACGTGGGAATGCCACT
>JAMPGA010000008.1 GCA_023664185.1 Muribaculaceae bacterium | reverse complement strand
CCTCGGAGAGGTCGATTAAGAGAGTTCCACACCCAGAGTGTGGAGCAGGGCTATGCGACCTCTTCGAGGCCGTAATTATATGATCATCAAAACCCCATGCCAAGGCATGGGGCTATAATTATATCGCCTCTCCGAGGCTTAGCTGGACATTAATCATCGAGATGTAGGTAAGCATTTCTCTTCATGTCGCAGGTTTGTGACGTTATCTTAATCTTTTTTTACTTTAGGGATATTGACATGATTGATTGAATTGATTATATTTGCGGTCGGAATCATCAATTTCAATAATCCGATATGAAAATAACGACTCTTGTGTATCCTTCAGTGAATATGCCTGAAGTGAAATATTATATCTTGACCAACCGGAAGGGAGCGTCGGTGATGCTGTCGAGCCTTGGTGCAGGTGTGGTGGGCATTTGGGTGCCTGATCGCGATGGTAAGTTGGGTGATGTTGTACTGGGCTATAATCAACCTTCGTCTTATATGGCTGATGGTCCTTGTGCAGGTAAGGTGCCCGGTCGTTTTGCCAATCGTATAGCCCGCGGACATTTTACTCTTGATGGTAAGGAGTATACACTGGCTATCAACAATGGCCCGAATGCGCTGCATGGAGGTCCCACGGGTTTTCAAAACCGTGTGTGGGAGAGCCGCGTGGTTGACGATAATACCGTGGAGTTCAAATATGTGTCGGCCGATGGTGAGGAGGGGTATCCCGGAGAGCTCACAGCCAAAGCTATTTATAAATGGGACGATGAAGATCGTCTGACCCTGCAACTTGAGGCCGAGACGGATGCTCCGACTGTAGTCAATCTCACAAACCATACGTATTTTAATCTTGATGGCGAGAGTTCGGGTTCGGTGCTCGACCAGGAGTTGAAGCTTAGGGCTTCACGTTTTCTACCGACCGATTCTACCCAGATACCTACCGGTGAGCTGGCAGAGGTGAAGGGCACACCCATGGATTTCATGGAGTTTAAGTCGCTTGGGCGTGACATCGATGCTGACTATGAACCCCTTAAGATCGGCAAAGGTTACGACCATTGCTGGGTGATAGATGGCTATGAGAAGGGAAAGCTGCAGCATGTGGCTACGCTGCGCTCAGGCAAGAGTGGCCGTGTACTCGAGGTGAGCACCACTCAGCCCGGTGTGCAGGTCTACACCGGCAATTGGCTAAAAGGGTGTCCTGAGTCGATAAGCCACGGCGAGTATGACGATTATGCCGGAGTGGCACTGGAATGTCAGGGTTTCCCGGATGCGCCCAACAAGCCCCAGTTCCCATCGCCAGTGCTGAGACCCGGCGAGAGGTATGAAGAGACTATTGAATTTAAATTTTCAGCTAAATAAATTCTGATAATGAAACCTACACTCTTTGTCCTGGCTGCGGGCATGGGATCGCGTTACGGCGGTCTGAAGCAGCTTGATCCACTTGGCCCCCAGGGGCAGACTATCATGGACTACTCTATCTATGATGCCATCCAGTCGGGGTTTGGCAAGGTAGTTTTCGTGATCCGCAAGGATTTTGAAAAGGAGTTCCGCGAAAAAATCATTTCGAAATATGAGGGACATATACCTGTGGAGGTGGTGTTCCAGTCGACCGACAAACTTCCCGAGGGCTACACCTGCCCGGCAGACCGCACCAAGCCCTGGGGCACCAACCATGCCGTGTTGATGGGCAAGGATGTGATCAAGGAACCATTTGCTGTGATCAACGCCGACGACTTCTATGGCCGCGATGCATTCCGCGTGATAGCTGAGGATCTGATGCGTCCGCGTACCCGCAAGGGTGACTATTCGATGGTGGGCTTCCGTGTGGGCAACACTATGACGGAAAATGGCTCAGTGTCGCGTGGAGTTTGCTCGAAGGGCGCTGACGGCAATCTGACAGATGTGGTGGAGCGCACGGCGATAGCCTACCGTCCCGACGGGTCGATATACTTTGTCGACGAGAACGGCCAGGAGCAGACACTCGATCCCGCCACTCCGGTATCGATGAACCTCTGGGGCTTCACACCCGACTATTTTGACTACTCGGAGCGCGAGTTTAAGAAATTCCTCGACAAGGATATCAACACTCCCAAGGCAGAGTTTTTCATACCTCTGTGTGTGGACGCGCTGATACATTCTTGCGAGGCCACCGTCAAGGTGCTCGACACGGATTCGCGCTGGTTTGGCGTGACTTATTCGGCCGACCGTCCCGGTGTGGTCGAGAAGTTTGCCCGTCTCCACGAGGAGGGTGTATATCCCGATAAAATGTTCTGACAATACAAATTCTTACCATAAAACCATGGAACTGAAAAAGAAAATCGAGAAGGCTTTTGAAGAGCACTTTGGCGGCAAGGGCACACTCTATGCCTCGGCCGGACGTATCAACCTTATCGGCGAGCACACCGACTATAACGGCGGTTTTGTATTTCCCGGTGCCATCGATAAGATCATCATGGCCGATATCCGTCCGAACGGCACTGACCAAGTGAACGTCTATTCGATAGACATCAAGGAGAGTGCCACCTTCGGCCTGAACGAAGAGGATGCTCCCCATCAGCAGTGGGCACGCTACATTTTCGGAGTGTGCCGTGAAACGATAAAGCGCGGCGGAATCGTCAAAGGCTTCGACGCTGTTTTTGCCGGGAATGTGCCTCTGGGTGCAGGTCTGAGCTCGTCGGCAGCTCTTGAGTCATGTTTTGCCTTTGCGCTCAACGACCTCTTCAACAACAACTCCATAGCCAAGTTTGAACTGGCCAAAATAGGACAGTCCACCGAACACAACTACTGCGGTGTGAACTGTGGCATCATGGATCAGTTTGCCTCGGTGTTCGGCAAGAAAGACTGTCTGATCCGTCTGGACTGCCGCTCGCTGGAGTATGAGTATTTCCCCTTCAAAATCGACGGCTACAAGCTTGTGCTGGTCGACTCAGTGGTGAAGCACGAGCTCGTGGACTCGCCCTACAACAAGCGCCGCCAGTCGTGTGAGCGAGTGGCCAAACGTCTGGGCATAGAGACCCTGCGCGATGCCGACATGGAGGCGCTCGAGTCGATCAAATCCGACATCTCGGCAGAGGACTATATGAGAGCCAAGTTTGTGATAGAAGAGAAGGAGCGAGTGCTTGATGTGTGTGACGCCCTCAATCGCGGCGACATCGACGCCGTGGGACGCCTGATGTATGAGACCCACCGCGGACTGTCGAAGGACTATGAGGTGTCGTGTGAGGAGCTCGACTATCTCAACGATATAGCCAAGGAGTGTGGGGTGACCGGCTCGCGCATCATGGGCGGCGGCTTTGGCGGCTGCACCATCAATCTTGTGGCCGACGACAAGTATGACAACTTCATAGCCACAGCCAAGGAGAAGTTCAACGCCCGTTATGGCCACGAACCCAAGATTTATGACGTGGTCATCTCTGACGGTGCCAGAAAGATAGAGTGAGTCTAATAAAGGATGTTAACGTGTAGGGCGGCCAATCTTTAGACAAAAAGCGGCAAAAAGTGGCCGCGCCGAGGTAACTTTCGTTAAATGACACTCATTAAAACAATATTTCATAAATAACAGAAGTTTTATGAGGCTAAATGACGCGGAAGGAAAGAATGATTAGGCTTCATGCTATGGATGTCTTTATCGCTTTGTTTCAGTCGTGTACATCCACTCCTGAAACTGCATCGATAAATACACCTCATAGCATGAACCCTACGCGTTAAAACCCTTTATTAGACTCACTCTGAGGATTGACAATCATGTCAACCCTGAATAACCAACAAAGCCGGACGCTCACGCGTTCGGCTTTGTTAATCTAAACCAAAATATTTACCATGAAAAATCAATACCTAAACACATTCAGTTGGTTTTAAAAAAACACATTCATTTGATTTTTAACCTAAACAATCTTTTTTATCTTATATATTGTTTTCCTCTCGGAAACTGATGCTGTCCCTCTGACAGCTGAAACGTGAAAAAATCTTATTTATCGGAAAGTGAAAGACATAAAGAATCGTGGATGACGAATCGACAGAAATGTTTTTATATTAAGCTTTAGTCGTTGGGTTGCAGAGACTGAAAAATATAGGAGGGAGGAGAACGGGCTGTTACTCTTTATCAGCGATAGCAAGCGAAGTGTTCCTGGAGTCTCTTGCGGGCGGTGAAGATGCGGCTCTTCACGGTGCCCACGGGGAGCTGGAGCTTTTGGGCTATCTCTGTGTATTTGTATCCTGACACGAAAAGTGAGAAGGGGATGCGGAAGTCGTCGGAAAACTCGTTGATTGCCTGGGTAATTTCCATAACCCGATAAGAACCTTCGGGGGTATTGTCGGAGTCATGGGTGATTTCCATATTATATATATCGTCAGAATTCTCGGTTGTGGTAGTAGCGTAGGAAGTTCGGCGATAGTTGTTTACAAATATATTGTGCATAATCGTGAATATCCAGCCCTTAAAGTTGGTGTTCTGCCGATACATCTCCTCGCAGTCGAGAGCCTTGAGAGTAGTGTCCTGGAGCAGATCGTAGGCGTTGTTGCGGTCGGAGGTAAGCGATAAGGCAAAGTTAAACAATTTTGTCTGATAGCTTATGAGCTTGCTCTGGAATTCTTGTGATGCCATTGTCGGAATATTTTTATGAGGATTATAAGAAATGTTGTTTTCGTGGTCTGTTGTTCTTTTGAACACTTCAAAGTTACGACAACTTCTGCGATGGTGAAGAATTTTATCGAAAAAATATTTTTATCATACACAAAGATTTTTTAGCTATATTATGTATAATACTGAAAATTAGGAATATAATACTTGTTACAAAAGATTACAAATTTGTTACAATCTACAATTATATTACAATTACTCCCCGTCGTGATGCTGGTGTGCACAGAGTGGCTCGGGTTTGGCCGAATTGTAATAGTTTGTGGCCGGATTGTAGTATGGAAGAGGCAAATTGCAAGTTATTTCGTAACTTTGTGTGCTCATAGGTAGTATTATTGAACATTAGCGACGCGGGTCGCGTTTATTTAATAACTCAACGTTTCAACACGATTCATCCGTATGACCTTACGTAAGTCTTACATAATCAGAGTAATCATGGTTCTTATCGTCGTCTTGCCGACGATTGGAGTCCATGCCTCTGAGTATGAAGACACTGTGGGGAGTCACCCGCGACGCAATCTAATAGGCCGAGTGATAGACTACTTCGGCCGGGCCAACAAGACGGTGGTGTCTCGTCGGCCGTCGTTCTCGTTTATCGGAGGCCCCCACGCCTCAAGCGATATCGGAGTAGGCATTGGGCTGGTGGCTGCGGGCATCTACTCTACGGCACCCGAGGACACCACGTTGCAGCCGTCAAATATCTCACTGTTTGCTGATGTCACTACTAAAGGCTTTTATAAAATAGGTGTGAGGGGATTGCATCTGTATCATCACGCCGATCGACGGGTGGA
Organism: Muribaculaceae bacterium; assembly: GCA_023664185.1. Lineage (GTDB taxonomy): Bacteria > Bacteroidota > Bacteroidia > Bacteroidales > Muribaculaceae > Duncaniella. The sequence continues at coordinate 29,073 of JAMPGA010000008.1, read as the reverse complement.
CTATGAGCTGAGTTTCAACCTCTACTCCACTTATTTCTGGGGCATAGGCTATGATGCAGCCAGGACAGAGGTCAACAAGACCAAATACATGCTTGTCGATATGATGGCCGAGTCAGACCATCTGTGGCGACTTAGCGGCAATTTCTATGGCGGCCCCATAGCGAGGCTAAATTATATAGGTGCGCGCCGCATTGAAAACGACCGCGTCTTCAAGGGCATCGACTGCTCGCACACATCGTTTGGTGTGGGTGTGAGACTCATGTTTGACACACGCGACAACTATACGGCTCCAAACCATGGATGGATGGGCGAGATGACCCAGCGGTTTTATCCTCGATTTCTGGGCAATAAAGACCGCTCGTTCAGCTCCACAGAGTTTGCGATAAACCACTACATTCCAGTGTGGAAGGGTGGCGTATTGGCATCGAGGCTACATGGACTGTTCACTTATGGCGCCACTCCGTGGGGGCTTATGCCCAGCATCGGTGGCAGCTATACACTCAGAGGATATTATGAGGGACAGTATCGCGACAAGTGTGAGACCGACCTTACATTTGAGCTGCGCCAGCATGTGATGGGGCGCAGCGGCCTGGTATTCTGGGGCGCAATGGGCGCGGTCTACCCCTCGTTTCATCGGTTTAAGACGCGTATGTTTCTGCCAAACGTAGGTGTGGGCTACCGTTGGGAGTTCAAGAAAAACACCAACGTGCGCATCGATGTGGGATTTGGCAAGAGCAATACAAGTTTTGTACTCAATATCAACGAAGCATTCTGAAAAAAAAAGATGAAGATAACACGCAGACATCTGCCCGGCATATTGTTCATTTGGTTCATGGTCTCACTGGCTGTGCCCAATGTGCTGCTGTCGTTCACCGAGAGTCTGAGCCTGAGTGGCCGCGTGGCCAACGCCCTGCTTCCGGTGGGTGTGATTGGGCTTCTTGCCTCCCTGTCGGGGAGAGTGGGGCGCACGGTGTGGCTGATGTTCCCGCTCATTTTCTTTGCAGCGTTCCAGATAGTGCTCCTGTGGCTCTACGGGCGCAGTGTGATAGCCGTGGATATGTTTCTAAACCTCGTCACCACCAATGGCACAGAGGTGGCCGAACTTCTGGGAAATCTCTGGCCGAGCATCGTGATAGTTTGTGTGCTCTATCTCCCCTCGCTTATACTTGCCACAATTATAATAAGGAAAGATCTCCAGCTCAGCCGTGGGATGAGGATGGGCGCCATGAGGGTGTCGGGCACACTAACAGTCGTCGGATTCGTCGCGCTGGTTGTGAGCTATCTCACCCCCGGGGCTTATGCCGTGAGCTGCGACCTCTATCCTGTGAATGTGGGTTATAACGTGTGTCTGGCTGTAGACCGCTCCATCCGCACCGCCCGCTATCATGACACGTCGGCCGATTACGACTTCGAGGCTCGCACTGAGCATCCTGACACCGTCAGAGAGATATGTGTGCTTGTGGTGGGAGAGACCTCCCGAGCCGCTAACTGGCAGCTGCTGGGCTACGACCGCGCCACCAATCCGTCCCTCACCATGCGCGAGGGGCTCTATGTGGGCGGGGAAGCCTTCAGCGAGTCGAACACTACACATAAGAGTGTGCCTATGCTGCTCAGCCCGGTCGACGCCCTTGACTTCGACGAAAATATATATAAGGTGAAAAGCCTTATCACAGCCTTCAAGGAAGCCGGATGGAACACGGCGTTTGTGTCAAATCAGATGCCCAATCATTCGTTTATAGACTTCTTTGGCGAGGAAGCCGACACGACCCTCTTCCTCAAAACCCTCCCGGGATTTGAGACTCATCCTGGCGATTTCCAACTGCTGCCCATGCTGAAAGAGGTAATCTCAGGCAATTCACCCCGGCAGCTCGTGGTGCTCCACACTTATGGCTCACACTTCAACTACCGCGACCGCTACGGCGAGGCCGACCGACATTTTACACCGGACGAGTTTCCGGAAGCCTCGAGCGAATATAGGGAGGAGCTCGTCAACGCCTACGACAATACCATAGTGGCCACCGACCGTTTCCTCGACTCCGTGATAGGTGTGCTCGACTCAATTGGTATCAACTCCAGCATGCTCTACACCTCGGATCACGGTGAGGATATCTTCGACGAGGGTTCACGCCGCTTCCTGCATGCCTCGCCTCTGCCGTCGGTCAACCAGGTTCATGTGCCCTTTATAGTCTGGCTCTCGCCGGGCTATAAGGCCGCCTATCCTGAAATTACGGCTAAGATAGGCGAAAACATCAGTAAGCTTATATCCACATCCCGTTCATTTTGTCCTACGGCTCTAAGCCTTGCCGGCATCACAAGCAGCAAGGTCGACGTGACAGCCTCCGTAGCCTCTACAACCTATACACCCCGGCCACCGTTGTATCTCGACGATCACAACGAGCCTGTGGCACTAACTGAAATGCTCAAATGATATGAAACGGACTCTACTCATCCTACTCACTGCCATCCTGACGCTGTCAGCCATGGGAGCCGACAGGGATTCGGTCCGGATTTCGACCGATACCCTCACTCTTTCAGCTCCACGCCACGAGCGCGGACTGTATGACAACATATATGCCAAGCCCTATCAGCTCACAGGCAATGTCGATCCCAATTGGGGACGATTATGGGCCAATACCGGAGTGCTTGTCGGCGCTTACGTGGGCACCCTCTTAGTGCTCGAGTGCCTCCCCGCCGACGCCACTGCCTGGAACCGAGCTGAGATTCAAGACGTGCCCCTCTTCAAACGCTGGCGCAATCATGTGCTCCGCGAAGGCCCCGAATGGGATCATGATAAATTTATCTTCAACTATGTGCTCCATCCTTATGCCGGGGCAGCCTACTTCATGACGGCACGTTCCTGCGGATTCGGCTTCTGGCAATCCATGCTTTATGCCACCATCATCTCCAATATCGGGTGGGAGTTTGGCATAGAGGCTTTTATGGAGCGCCCCTCTTATCAGGATCTTTTCATTACCCCCGTCATAGGCAGCTGTATCGGCGAGCTCTTCTACAGATTGAAGCGCACTATCGTGAGCCACGACTATACTCTGGGCGGCTCGAGGGTGTTGGGCAATATAGTGGTATTTCTGGTTGACCCGCTCAACGAGGTGATCAACCTGATGCGCGGCAGCGACACACGTCGCATGCACCTGGGGCGTGATAAGCTCAGAGGCCTCGAGTCATCCCTAATGCCGGTGGGGGTGGGTGGAACACCGGGCTTTACTCTTTCTATAAAATTTTGATTATGAAACGGATATTCTTAATGCTGATACTGTCGGCCATGGCCAGCAGCCTGAAGGCCGAGCGCATCGAGCCCATCAGATACGGCAATTTTGATTCGTGGGTGACGCGCGAGATCTCGGAGTCGGGTGTCATAGGTGGCAACGACAAGACAATCTACGAGATAGGGCCTACACAAACCATAAAAGGCAACAAACCATATACTCCGCTGGGAGGCTCACCCTGGGCCACCTCAAATGTCTATGCCAAGGTGATGGGTGTGGTGAAAGGAAGCAATGCCGTCTTCCCCGACGATCGCCCCGGCCATGGTAAATGCGCCAAGCTCACCACAGTGCTGGAGCATTGCAAGGCCATCGGACTGATAAACATCGACGTGACGGTGGCCGGGTCCATCTTCCTGGGGCGCATGTTTGAGCCCGTCAAGTCGACCCACGACCCCTATACCAAAATGGAAATGGGTATACCCTTTACCAAGCGCCCCAAGGCACTCAGTTTCGACTACAAACTCACCATCCCCGAGGGAAACCAGCGCCTCTATTCCAGCGGATTTGGCAAAAAGAAGACTCTGCCCGGACATGAAAATGCCGAGGTCTACATACTGCTGCAGCGCCGGTGGGAGGATGCCGACGGCAATATTCACGCCAAGCGTGTGGGCACAGGATGCGAAGTGTTTAAGAATTCTACAAACGGCTGGGTCAATTCCCACCGCATCCCGGTAGTGTATGGCGAAAAAGGCTCGTCAGCCATGCCGCTTATCCCGCAGGCCGACAGCTATTATGCCCGTAACAGTAAAGGCAAGATGGTGCCCGTGATTGAAGAAGGATGGGACACCCCCGACGCCACCCCTACACATCTCCTCATCATGGCCTCAGCCGCCGAAGGTGAGCCCTACGTGGGCACCATAGGCCTGACAATGTGGGTAGACAACATGGGCTTGGTGTATTGAAACCTTTATTCAAGAGTTATGCACATCAACGGAATGTGCTATTGTGCCGAATTAGTCTTTAGATATTTTGACTCCATAGGTGTTTGATGTATATAACATCTATGGAGTCGATTATCTATATTCTACACTAATTTCATCGAATGTGCTATGACTTAACCAATTGGTTGGTGCAAAATACAACGTTATCTTACAATTTGCCATCTGAGTCGTTTGACGGTGAGCTAGCTGCCGCATTTATGCTTAATTTCAAAGGCTCGTGGACAAATGCTTTTGATGTAAAAAAGACGAAAATAGGTAAATTCCATAATTCGGATAATACATCTTCTGAAGTCCAATTTATGACTGGTTCTGAGTCCGGCATAGAGTTGCTTGACAGTAAGGAAATGATCGCGTTTAAACGTGAGCTTGGTGTGAATCGCGGTTTTAGGATATTTAATTATACAATTACATTTCTTCTACCTAAAGAAGACTATAGCATAGATGAATGTTTGAATAGGTTAATTCAAGAACGTTGCAATATGGGCTATTTTGAAAATATGGACTCAAAAGCGGTTGGGAATCTGACAATTCCAAAAATCAATTTGAATTTGGTCACAGATGTTGCATCAGTATGTGAAATTATGGGTGAAGAAGAAAAATGTAGTTTGTCAGAGATGCCGATTGAGGAAATAGTGGATGGTAAAACACTGCATGTTAGTAATCTAATTCAATGCACATCAATATCTTTTGATGAGAGTGGTGCTATTGGCGAGGATGCATTTGAAGGAGATGTTAAAGCTGATGGTCGTCCCTTCAAAAATCATGTAGATGTTGTTATAGACAAGCCTTTCATGTTTTTTGTCTCTGAATCATATAGCAATGCCATGCTACTGTTTGGTGCAGTAAACAAACTTTAGCGACATGTCTGACTAATATTCTTAGATTTGCAACCTCGGGAAAGATTTATTAACTTTGCGTTTCCAACACCAATCAGGAAACGCATCAATGACTTTGGCTCAGGATATAAGAGAGGCCGTCAGCGTGATGAAACGTGGCGGCCTCATAGCTTATCCTACAGATACAATCTGGGGGATAGGATGTGATGCCACTTGCCCGGAGGCTGTAAGAAGGGTTTTCGAGGTGAAACACCGGGCGGACTCAAAGGCTCTGATCACACTGGTGTCGTCGCGCGAGATGCTGCTGAATCATGTCGGCACTATAGCGCCCGAGGCTCTGGATGTGGCTCTGAATTCGCCGCGACCCACCACGGTGGTTTTCCCAAATGGCGTGGGAGTGGCTGCCGAGCTGCTGGCTGCCGACGGCAGCATAGGCATACGTCTCACCCGCGAGGCCTATTCAGCAGGCTTGTGTGAAGCTCTCGGGGCTCCAATAGTGTCGACATCGGCCAATATCAGCGGTGAGCCTTCTCCGCGTTTTTTCGACGAGATATCGGCCGAAGTGCTTGCCTCGGTTGACTATGTGGCCCGCTACAGGAGAGCCGATCATACGCCGTCGCTCCCGTCGAGGGTGGTGATGATAGGTGGAGATGGAATAATGAAAGTGATCAGACCTTGAACAGACAGCGCGACATAAGGATACTCTACGTTGCAGCCGACTATGTGGCGGCCGTGCTTGGGCTGGTGTTGTTCAGTCTGAGCCGCTATATGTTTGTGCCGCGCATTGCCATGACCTATGGCAGCGTGGGGGCTTTTATGGCATCGCACGGCGTGATGATGTCGCTGGCTCTGTTTCCACCGTTTATGTTGCTGGTAAACTATATCACGGGCTACTACGTGAGAGTGCTCGACAAATCGAGGGTCGATGAGGTGCTCCGCACACTCTCGTCGGTGGTGATAGTGACATTGGCTTATTTTTTTGTGGCTCTGCTCAACGATCGCATGCCCATGCGCCGTCTGCACTATGAGTTGATACTGATGTTTGCCGCAGAGATGTTTCTGACCACATGGCTCATCAGATACTCCATCACTTCTTTTCTCAAACGTCGGGCTCAGAGCCGGGCGCCAAGAAGGTTTGTGATGGTATGCCGCAGAGACGACGAGCCGTGCAGCCGCCGATGGATGGATTGCACGGTGGCCGATCCCAGCCTGGATATTGTGGCTGTGTATCACCCCGAAGAGAATACCGACAACGACAGCATGATCCGCCGCATCGCAGAGGGCGAGATAGAGGGAGTGGTGCTGGCGCCGTCGGCACTCGACTCCGAAGGGATGCAGCGGTTGCTCCACACGCTCTACACTCTGGATGTGCCGGTGCTGGTGAGTCCCGACGACCGCGCCCTGGCCATGGGCACCATGACCAGGTTTGACCACGTGATAGGGGAGCCGCTCGTGGATATAGTGCGCCCGGTGCTTCCGGATGCCATGGTGGCCATGAAGCGATTTGCCGACGTGGTGGTATCGTCGGTGGCGCTCATTGTTACCGCACCGTTGATAGCTGTGCTCGGAGTGGCTGTGAAGCTGCAGTCGGACGGACCGATGTTTTACTCGCAGGAGCGCATAGGCTATCGGCGCCGCCCGTTTATGATACACAAACTGCGCTCTATGATATCAGACTCGGAGACCGACGGCCCGCGCCTGTCGGCCGACGATGATCCCCGTGTCACTCCCGTGGGGCGGTTTATGCGCAAATATCGCCTTGACGAGCTTCCCAACCTCTGGAATGTGCTGGTGGGCGAGATGTCGCTGGTGGGTCCGCGTCCCGAGCGCGAACATTTCATACGCCAGATCGTGGAGCGTGCGCCCCACTACACGCTGCTCCATCTTGTCAGGCCCGGCTTGACCTCGTGGGGCATGGTGAGATATGGCTATGCCTCGAATGTCGACGAGATGGTGGAGCGACTGCGCTACGATATACTCTACATCCAGAACCTCTCGCTGGAGGTGGATGTGAAAATACTGCTCTATACCCTACGCACCGTGCTGCGCGGCGAGGGCAAATAAAGAGATACAACTGCTTATGGCAAAGTTGAAAGATATATGTGAGACAACAGCCGCGAAGCTCGAATCGTGGTTTCAGATGCTGCTGATGTGGCGTGAGCGTCATATCAAGGAGAAAACCTTTGTCATCATCCTGGCTCTTATGGTCGGCGTGGTGGCCGGCACCGCCGCACTGATTCTGAAGTGGCTCATTCATACCATTTCCGGCCTCTTGACAGCCCATATGGCCATCAACGAGGGCAACTATCTGTATCTGCTCTATCCGGTGGCCGGCATTATAATCACCAGCCTGTATGTGAAATATGTGGTGCGCGACAATATCTCGCACGGTGTCACCCGAGTGCTCTATGCCATCTCGCAAAACAAGTCGAGGCTCAAGAAGCACAATATGTATACCTCGGTTATAGCGAGTTCCATCACCATCGGGTTTGGCGGATCGGTGGGAGCCGAGGGTCCTATAGTGTATACCGGTGCGGCCATAGGGAGCAACCTTGGGCGAGTGTTTCGCATGTCGCCACGCATCCTCATGATACTTGTGGGATGCGGAGCGGCCGCGGGTATTGCCGGCATCTTCAAGGCCCCGATCGCCGGTATGCTTTTTACGCTCGAGGTGCTTATGCTCGACCTCACCACTGTGTCGGTGATGCCTCTGCTCATAGCCTCGATCACGGCTGCCACGATGGCCTATGTGTTCACGGGCTATGATGTGGAGTTTTTCTTCCTGCAGAGCGAGCCGTTTGTCACCGCGCGTATCCCCTATGTAATACTCCTGGGCGTGGTGCTCGGATTTGTCTCGCTCTACTTCACCCGCACCATGAACATGATGGAAAATAACTTCCGTTGCTTGAAAACACCCTGGAAGAAGATAGCCGTGGGTGGCAGCATACTGGCCTTGTTGGTGTTTCTGTTCCCGCCCCTTTACGGCGAGGGATACGGCTCTATAATGGGTCTGCTGAGCGGCGACACATCGTCGATAGTCAACAACTCCATCTTCTACACCGACCGCTCCAACGAATGGTGGCTTCTCGGATTTATAGCTGCCCTGGTGCTTCTCAAATCGTTTGCCACCTCGGCCACCAACGGTGGTGGAGGCGTGGGTGGCACCTTTGCCCCGTCGCTCTATGTGGGGTGTATGGCTGGATTTGTATTTGCCTACGCTCTCAACATAATCTTCGGGCTCGATCTGTCTACCAAAAACTTTGCCCTCATGGGCATGGCCGGAGTAATGTCGGGGGTAATGCACGCTCCGCTTATGGGCATCTTCCTCACGGCCGAGCTCACGGGTGGCTACGATCTGTTTCTGCCGCTGCTGATAGTGTCGACCATCTCGTATGGCACCATCAAGATGTTTGAACCCTATAGCATTTACACCATGCGTCTGGCCCATGAAGGCAAGCTGCTCACCCACCATAAGGACAAGGCTGTGCTGACGCTGCTGAAAGTGAACAATGTGATTGAGACCGACTTTATCAGTGTAAATCCTGAGATGAACCTCAAGGAGATGGTGGGAGCCATATCGCGCTCCTCGCGCAATCTGTTTCCGGTGGTCAATGGTGAGGGTGAGCTGCTCGGAGTGGTCCTGCTCGACGAAATACGCAATATTATGTTCCGCCCCGACCTGTATAAACGCATGTATGTCAATCAGTTCATGTCTATGCCGCCGGCACGTGTTGAGACAGGTCAGAGCATGGAGTCGGTGATGAAAAGCTTCGACCAGACCGGCGCATGGAATCTGCCCGTAGTCGATGAAAACGGTAAATATGTGGGCTTTGTGTCGAAGTCGAAGATCTTCAACTCCTACCGTCGAGTGCTCCGCCACTACTCCGAAGACTGAACTGGGCTTTTGGTCGTTGAATTGTTCGATTTGTCGTTTGAATTAGCTTTAACCTGCCTTTTATTGTTATTTATTGCTTGAAAATTGCGGGTTTTTGTAGAAAAAGCCGTATCTTTGTACGTAATTTTGCTCGTTGGGGAATATTGTGAAAACACCTTGACACAGCACTGAGTAATAGAAAACACCAACTTATAAACACGATGAAGAAAAGCATCTTGACGGGCATGGCTCTGTGTGCTTTGCTGCTGCCGTTGACTACAGGCTGCAGCGAGGAGTCTACCCAGGCGGGGGGCGACACAGGACGACTGGCTCCGGGTGTCGATTTCAAATCGGAACCTCTCACAGCCCGTGGCGACTCTGGCAACTCGCGCGCCACTGCCGACAAGACTGTGACGGTCGACGACCTCTCTCTGCGTCTTCTGGCATTGGACAGAGACTACACCAACACCTGGACACCCATCTCTACATTCGACTCCTCGCAGGAATTTGCGTCGGGCCGATATAAGGTAGAGGCCTTCTATGGCTCGCAGGAGGATGAGGGGTATGGTAAGCCCTATTATTACGGTTCGCAAGAGATTACGGTGCTCACCGACCGCACCACTCCGGTGTCGATCAACGTCACCCTGGCCAATTCGATAATCAAGGTGGTCTATACCGACGCTTTCCGCCAGTACATGGCAGCCGGATATTCAGCACAGCTCCACTCGGCCGGAGGTGCTTATTTCGACTATGACGAGGCAAACCCCGAGGAACTTTATGTGCGCCCCGGCGAGGTGAGCCTTGATCTCAATATAACAAAGCCCAACGGCAAGAGCGGCCAGTTTGAAGCTGCACGCTTCACCGCCAAGCCTCGCTATCGCCACACAATCACCGTGGATGTAAATGGCGGCGAGGTAGGCAGTGCCGAGAGCCTGAAGATCACATTCGATGAGACCCTCGACAAAGAGGAAGTCGATATCGATATCTCCGACGATATCCTCTCGGCATCCGCTCCCACCATCACCCCTGCCGGCTTCACTCCCGGCGAGGAGATTGAGATGGTTGAGGGTGTGACTCCGGCCGACGGCCTGAAGATGAACATCGTGGCCCGCGGCAAGATCAGCACTGTCACACTTACCACTGCCTCTGAAAGCCTTCTGAGCGCCGGCTGGCCTGCCGAGGTCGATCTGGCCAACCCGGATGTGGCTGTGAAATCAAAACTCATGGAGATGGGACTCAACACACTGGGCGTGTGGAACCGTCCCGACGAGATGGGCGTGATAGACTTCACCAATGCTGTGGCTAAAATACCGTTTAAGGAGGGAGGTAACAACCTGTCGACCTTTACCGTGGTGGTAAAGGACAAGAATGGTAAGGTGTGCGACCCCGTGAGCTTCAGCGTAAATCTCCAACAGCTCAGACTGGCTCTCACCTCGGGTGTCATCTCGGGTGCCGGGCAGCTGAACCTTACAGTCGACTATAACGGTGCCGACATCAGCAAGGTGGAATTCAAGGCAGTGAATTCGCGCAACACCCTCACACCGCTCACAGTGAAGAGCGCAACTCAGGGTGCCGACGGCCTCTACACCGTTGTGGTGGCTCAGCCCGACAATGACCCCGTCATATCGCCCGACGACAACATCACAGTCCGTGCTTATGCCGGCAGCCTGATGTCGGAGATAATCGTCAAGGCTCCGGCCATGAATATCTCGGCTCCGACTATCAACGCCTTTGCCAAGTCGGCCTACGTGCCTGTCAACTTCACCGACGCTGCCGTGGCAGCACAGAGCGGCAATGTGGAGCTCTTCATCTCAACCGACGGTCTCAGCTACCGCAAGGTGCAGAACCCCGTGGCTCAGTCAGCCCCGCGCTCAAGAGCAGCCGAGATTCTCAAGACTGTCACATATCTCATCCGAGGTCTGGAGCCCTCAACCAACTATTGGGTTCTCTCACGTCTGGGCTCTGAAGAGTCAGTAGCCGCCACCTTCACCACCGAAGCCGCCACCCTGTTGCCAAATGCCGGTATGGAAAATTGGTATAGTGAATCTGTGTATACATCCAAAACTGCGTGGGTAGGAGAAACTGATATTGTCAGATGGTTTGCCAATGCCAACGGTGAGTCTTTCTGGGCCACACGCAACGCACTTACAACAGCTCAGAGCAGTGGAACCACTTGTTACTATACCTCATTCAGTGGCACTGTGCCGGTGAATGGAAATTCAGGCAAGGCGGCAGAAATTAGCACCTTGGGTTATGGCGAGGGCAGTACATATGCCAATTCAAGCGGAACAATTGGTGAGAACAAGCATACCGCTGTCGGCATGCTGTTTATCGGAAATCATTCGGCTTCAGGTGAAACATCTGAGACCATAGAATATGGCAAGCCCTTCACATCGCGTCCCGCCGGGTTCTCTTTCAAATATAAATTTGCGCCTATAAATACCGAAAGTTTCAAAGCCTATATGGTTGTGGAAAACAGGAATAATGGTGTTGTGGAGCTTGGTAGAGGTGAGATCGTATCAGGCACGGCTCAATCCAATTTTACTACTGCAACAGTGAATATCGATTATAAGAACAAATCACTGAAAGCCACACATATCTATATCGTATTCTTGTCAAGTACAGCTGAGTCGCCTGCTGTTAAGGGTGTCAAAGGCTCAAAAGGAACGTTCAATGGATTCGCAGACTCCAAACGTGTTGGCTCAGTGCTTACAGTTGACGACATAGAATTAATCTATTAAACCGAGCGAAAAAAGATGAAAAACAAGATATTTTCGCTGCTCACCGTGCTGATGGCTATGATGGTCTTCACCGGATGTGACGACTGGACCCCCGGTTCGCAGCAGTTTGCCGCCAATACCGGCGGAGTGAATCTCGGCGGCATGGCCGTCAATGTAAACCAGAACTCGGTGCCCGGCAGCCGTGCCGGTGTCGACACTTCGGGCTATCTGGTGAGCGTAACGGATAAGAGCACCGGCGAAGTGGTTGTGTATGACGGTAAAGCCTGCTCCTGGAAATACTCCGAGATGCCCGAGGTGATGACCCTCCCCGTGGGCGACTATACGGTGAATGTGCTCAGCCACACTCCCCAGAAGGCCGCATGGAGCAATCCGGTGTTTGAGGGTTCGAAGGACTTTACCATCAAGAACAACGAGATCACCGCAATCGGCACCGTGACCTGTGTGTTTGCTTCCATCAAGGTTGATGTGAAGTTTGCCGAAGATCTCGCTGCCAATATGAGCGCCGACTCGAAGGTGACTGTTGTGGCCAACGATGAGGGGTCTCTGACATGGAGCAGCACCGAGACCCGCTCGGGCTACTTCGAAGCCCTCGGCGGTAGCACTACTCTGGTGGCCACTTTCAGCGGCACAGTGAAAGGTCAGACCATCACCCGCACACAAGCCTTCACCGATGTGGAGAAAGGTAAATATTATATCATCACCTTCTCGCTCAAAAACGGTCCGGCCATGCCCGACGAGACAGGCTTTGTCGATCCCAACGGAGGCATCAGCGTGAGCGGACAGATAGAGGAATGCGATGAAAACGGCAATATAGTCACTCCCGAGGATCCTCAGAATCCCGGCGGACGCCCCGACGATGAGGAGTGGCCCGACAATCCTGACAATCCCGTTGATCCTACCCCCGACGATCCCGCCGACGATGAGGAGATCGCTGTGGTATGTCCCAGTATGCCCGACTTCTCGGTATGGTATCCCATCACACTTGGCGATTACAGTCTGACTATCCAGACCAAGAAGCCCATGACCAACCTGAAGGTGGATATTATCTCGGATTATCTCACCGATGATTTCCTGCGGAGTGTGGGTCTGTGTGCAAGCTTTGACCTGGCCGAGCCCGAAAGCGATGAGCTGGCCGAAAAACTCAGCAATCCTGACGGCTTCAATTTCCCCGTAGGCTCTGACGTGGTGGGTCATACATCTGTAAGCTTCAACCTCACCCCCTTCATTCCGCTTCTGCAGCTGGGTACTACCAACAATCCTCCTGTCTACAAGCATATCTTCAAGCTCACCGTAATTGAGGAGGATGGTACAACAAAGGTTGTTGAACTCAAATTTGACGCAACACTCTAATGAAAACACAAATTCTATATATAGCATCAGCCCTCCTGCTTGCAGCGTCGGTGGCCGGCTGCCGCGAGGAGAACCTGATTGGGGAGGGTGAGGGCACTATGAAGCTCGAGACATCGATAATGTCGGATGTCAAGGTGGTGAGCCGTTCGCTCACCTCCGAGCAGCAGACCGAGCTTTGCAACAGTGCGCTGATTTGGATTTCCGACCCCTCGAAAGGTCTTCTCTATAAGTATGACGGTCTTGGCAGCTTCCCGGCCGCCGGTCTGCCCCTGTCGTCGGGCCACTATGCCGTAGAGGCGTGGGTGGGCGACTCAGTGCCCGCATCGTGGGACAAGAAACGCTATCGCGGATATCAGCCCTTTGAGATCAGCCGCGGCAATGTGACCAATGTAGAGCTCACTTGCCCCATACGCAACACAGTGGTAAGCGTGAAGTATGGCGACGGTGTGAAGGAAGTGCTCACCGACCTTACCCTCACCGTATCGCTTAACGACGGTATCACTGATGGCTCACACTCGCTTACATTCCAAGGTGAGACTACCGACAAGGGATATTACATGCTCAACTCGCGCACCGAAGGCTTCAACTGGACCCTCTCCGGCAAGGAGCTCTCCGGCAAAGCATTTACAAAATCGGGTCAGTATAAGGATCCCGGTGTGAGCGCCAAGCCGTTCCTGGCTCAGACCACAGAGTATGTTTTCAACATCAACTACAATCTCTCGGGCGAGGTTGAGATAGGCGGTGCTTACTTCTCGATCGATGTAGAGCCCGAACCTGTTGAGGGCACTGACAAAGAGGTGCTCATAGCGCTTGCCCCCGACATCCAGGGCTCGGGTTTCGACATGTCGGTTCCCGTCTCGGCAGCTCCCGGCACTGTGCCTCAGCAGTCCATCAACATTACCGGCTCATCGGCTATAACTAAGGTCGAGGTTTCAGGCTCGCTGCTCACAGCAGTGGGTCTGCAGGTGGACTACGAGCTGATAGGAATGCAGCCACAGCATGTGACAGAACTGGCAGCCAAAGGGCTCACATTCCAGACCTTCAGCCAGAACGAAGGCTCAACCGATATCACCAACATGCGCATTATAATGAGCGCAGAGTTCTTTGCACCGCTTGGCAAGGGTGAATATCAGATGACCGTCTCGGCCACCGATGCCGCAGGGGAGACGTCGCAGGCTGTCTACAGCCTTTCGCTCAACGATCTGCCCGTAGTGCCCAACGCTGTCAACGAAGCCACCGTAACCTACGACTCAGCCACACTGACAGCCTCTGTGAAGGATGCCTCCGCACACACGAAGCTCGGATTTGAGGTGAGAGTGGCCGGCGGTGCCCGCTCCTTTGAGGACTGGACTTTCGTTGAGGCTACGGCTGTCGACGGCATTATGACCGCTACAGTCACCGGCCTCGCCATGGGTAATACTTATGAGTATCGCGCCGTGGCCGACGACTACACTTCACCGGTGTTGACCTTCGAGACCAAGTCAGTGCAGCTGCCCAACTGCGGGTTTGAGGACTGGGATACTTCTTCAAGCCCCTATATGCTCTACTCAGCCGGCAATGATATGTTCTGGGACAGCGGCAACACTGGATCAGCCACCATGAACAAGAATGTCACCACCCCCGACAGTAGTGTGAAGCACTCAGGCAACTATTCCGTGAAACTCGCATCGCAGTTCGTAGGATTCTTGGGCATAGGTAAGTTTGCAGCCGGTAACGTCTTTATAGGCAAATATCTTGCTACCGAAGGCACCGACGGTGTGCTGGGATGGGGACGCCCGTGGGAATACAAGCCCAGAGCCCTCAAGGGATATGTCAAGTATAAACCCAAGGCAATCGATTATACTGATTCCAAAGCTCCCGAGTATGTGAAGGGGGATATGGATACAGGTATCATCTACATAGCTCTTCTCACCGACGAGATGCTCGATACCTCTACCTCGACTGAGTTCCCGATTGTGGTGAAGACCAAGACGGCGCAACTCTTCAACAAGAACGGCTCCAACGTCATAGCCTATGGCGAAAAGATTTTCACCGAAACTCCCGGCGAGGGCATGGTGGAGTTTGAAATCCCCATCAACGATGTCAATCCGGGCACAGTGAAATATATAATGTGTACGGCCTCGGCCTCTAAGGGCGGCGACTACTTCTGTGGCGGCAACGGTTCGACCATGTGGATCGACGACCTCAAACTTGTTTATTGATAAAGGTTATCTAATTTTTTGCACAATCTGTGGGGAGCAATCCGATTGCTTTCCACAGATTTGTTTTTTAGACGGAGAATTGATAATTTTGTGGGAAAACAAAGTTGAGATATGGAGAAAGTCAACAAGACCAATGCTGCAAGGCTTCTTGACAGAGCCGGTGTGCACTATGAGCTGATACCCTACGCGGTTGACCCTGACAATCTTGCGGCCGATCATGTGGCCGAGGCTCTCGGCGAGGATATCAATATGGTGTTCAAGACCCTTGTGCTCCATGGCGAGAAGGCCGGATATTTCGTCTGTGTAGTGCCCGGCAACTGTGAGATAGACCTCAAGAAAGCCGCCCGCGTGGCCGGAGCCAAGAAGGCCGATCTGATACCCATGAAGGAATTGTTGGGGCTGACTGGATATATACGGGGCGGCTGCTCGCCTGTGGGCATGAAGAAGCCTTTCCCGACATTTTTCCATTCCACAGCTCTGGATTTTCCCTATATCTACGTTTCGGCCGGGCAGCGCGGACTGCAGTTCAAGGTGGCCCCGCAGGATCTGATATCATTTGTCGGTGCTTCTGTGGCCGATATCGTAAAGACTGCCGAATGAAACAATGAATACGTTTGGAACAATATTCAGGTTGACCGACTTCGGCGAGTCGCACGGACCGGCCATCGGGGGTGTGATAGACGGGATGCCGGCCGGAGTGTCCATCGACCTTGAGGCTGTGCAGCGTCAACTGGATCGTCGGCGCCCGGGACAGTCGGCCGTGACCACCGCGCGCAGTGAGAGCGACCGAGTGGAGATACTGTCGGGTCTGCTCGACGGAGTCACCACCGGCACCCCCATAGGGTTTATTATCAAGAACCAGAATCAGCGTTCGGCCGACTATACGCAGATGGCCGAAGCTTTCCGCCCATCGCATGCCGATTATACCTACACAGCCAAATACGGGCTGCGCGACGCTCGTGGCGGTGGACGCTCAAGCGCCCGCGAGACCGCCTGCCGTGTAGTGGCCGGCGCTTTTGCTCGCCAGGCTTTGGAGAGAATGGGGATAAGTATACAGGCCTATACCTCGCAGGTTGGATTCATAGTGGTTGAGAGCGACTATAGGCAGCTTGACCTCGGGCTTACTGAAAGCAATGTGGTGAGATGTCCCGACCCCTTGAAGGCTGGCGAGATGGAGCAGCTTATTCTCGATGTGAAGCGCCAGGGCGACACTATAGGTGGTGTGGTGACGTGTGTGGTGCGTGGAGTTCCCGTAGGTCTGGGCGACCCCGTGGCCTCAAAGCTCGGAGCCAACCTCGCAGCAGCCATGATGAGTATAAACGCCGCCAAAGGGTTTGACTACGGCATGGGGTTTGAGGAAGCCTCGATGAGGGGCTCGCAGGTGATGGACAAGTTTGTACCAGGTACAGCCTCCCCGGCCACGACATATAGCAACCATTCCGGCGGTATCCAGGGGGGCATCTCCAACGGTCAGGATATATACATGCGAGTGGCTTTCAAGCCTGTGGCAACACTGCTCAGAGATGTAGAGACCATTGACAGTGAAGGCCGCGAGGTGACACTCAAAGCCCGCGGACGTCACGATCCGTGTGTTGTGCCCCGGGCTGTGCCCATAGTGGAAGCCATGGCCGCAATGACTATTTTCGATGCAGTGCTTATGAATCGCTGTGCCAGGATATGAGCAGATACTGGAGGGACTATTCGGATTTTCTTGCCGCTCACTTCCGGAGCAAGATGCAGAAGCTGGCTGTAAATGCCGGTTTCAGCTGCCCCAATCGCGATGGCACGAAGGGGAGAGGCGGATGCATTTATTGCAACAATCAATCGTTCAATCCCTCTTACTGCTCTGCGATGGAGAGCGTTGCCGAGCAGCTGCAACGTGGTCGCCACTTTTTCGGACGAAAGTATCCCGATATGCACTATCTGGCATATTTTCAGGCTTATACAAACACGCACAACAATGATGAGGACGCCCTTATGGCTATGTATCGTGAGGCATGCAGCGCGGAGGATGTGGATGGCGTGATAATAGGCACGCGCCCCGATTGCGCCTCAGACTCGCTGCTTACCCGCCTTAAAGTCGAACTGCCGTGGGTGATGATGGAATATGGCGCCGAGTCGAGCCACGATGCCACCCTGCGCCTGGTAAACCGATGCCACACATGGGGCGATACTGCCGATGCTGTCAGGCGCACTGCCCAGCGCGGCATTCCCGTGGGGCTCCATCTGATAATGGGTCTTCCCGGCGAGACCACCGACATGATGCTCGCCACGATAGATGCTGTGAACCGGCTCCCTGTGGATGTGGTGAAGATACACCAGTTGCAGATATTGCGCTCCACCCCGTTGGCCTCCATGTCCGGTGAACTTGACCTGTGGATGCCCGAAGCCGAGGAGTATGCACGGTTTTGCGCCCAGGTAGTGAAACGTCTGCGCCGCGATATTGCCATTGAGCGGTTTGTGTCGCAGGCGCCCCCGGAGCTCCTGATAGCTCCGAAATGGGGCCTGAAAAACTATCAGTTCACCCGACTTGTTGAAAAAGAATTAGAGAAAACCGATAAATCAATATAATATGGAAGTAATCAACTTTGCCGAGACCCCTTCGCTGGTGAGTCAGTACATGTGTGAGCTGCGCGATGTGACAGTGCAGAAAGACATGATGAGATTTCGCCGCAATCTGCAGCGCATAGGCGAGATTATGGCCTATGAAATATCCAAACGCCTCAACTTCGGAAAGAAGACCATCGACACACCCCTGGCTCCGGCCGTGTGCGACGTGATAGACGAACAGGTGGTGCTGGCCACAATCTTCCGTGCCGGCATACCTTTCCACCAGGGCTTTCTGGAGTATTTCGACCATGCCCAGAATGCGTTTGTGTCGGCCTATCGCAAGTATCGCGAGAAAGAGAACTTCGATGTCTTCATCGAGTATATAGCCTCGCCTAAAATCGAAGGCAAGACCCTCATTATAGCCGACCCGATGCTGGCCACCGGCTCGAGCATGGAGCTGTGCTACAGAGCACTGCTCACCAAGGGCGAACCGGCACACGTGCATGTGGCTTCGATCATAGCCTCACAGAAGGCCGTAGATTATATCCGTTCCACCTTCCCCGAGGATAAGACCACAGTGTGGATCGGCGCCATAGATAGCGAGATAAATGCCCACTCCTATATAGTGCCCGGCCTCGGCGACGCCGGCGACCTGGCATACGGAGTGAAGGAGTGATGATATAAGGCTGGCTCCCACACCTTGGTGCAATGTCCCGATATGTGGGGGCAGAACCTCGCAGTCCCAATGGCAACGCATTGCCATTGGGACTGCGAGGTTGGGCAAGCGTGAATTTATCCACCTCTCACCTTGACACAGGCATTAACACCTTTTCCCTGCTCAATAGAGCGAATAGCCACCAATTGCATGAACCGCTTAAGAAAGTTATTACCAAGTGAGTGGTTGCCATTTGGATTTAGATAGTGAGATAGAAATGCAGAATGATAATTCTCTTTTCTGACAACCTTCGTAATCTGCCTAATGAGGGGGTATTGTAGAATTGTCTCTATTCATTCATTCGTGAATTATTTTTGAATGAGTGGATCTGATTGATTCATTTGATGTAGGATAGATCTTCTGATTTCATTTTTTTTAATTTCCTTGCAAATTTAATAATGTTTTTAAGGTTTCGCAAGTCTTTTTTGTCCATAATCTGAAGCACCCGTAGGGGTCGTGGAAAGCACGGTCGCTGTTTTTCCACGACCCCTACGGGGCTGAAATTTTAGGTAATTGCCTAATTACTAGGGGTGAGCTCCTGGGCTATTTTGTCGCGCCTCTACAGGGGCTAATTCCCTCTCTGTTTATTTTATGCCGAAGGCTTCTTTGACGGCGGGGACGGCATCGAGTTTCTCCCATGTGAAGAGCTCGACTTCGCGCACCACTTCGGGCTCGTATTTGGAGTGGAAGCGCTTGGTCACCACGCGAGGCTGACGACCCATGTGGCCGTAGCTGGCTGTCTCGCGGTAGATGGGGTTGCGCAGTTTGAGGCGCTGCTCTATTGCATAGGGTGTCATGTTGAAGCAGGGCATTGCCAGCACTTTGTCGGCTATCTCGGTGTCGGTGAAGGGGACTTTGGCGGTGCCGCGTGTGTCTATGCATAGGCTCACAGGTTCGGCTTTGCCTATGGCGTAGGCTACTTGTACGAGCACTTCGCGAGCCACACCTGCGGCCACAAGATTTTTGGCTATGTGGCGTGCGGCATAGGCTGCCGAGCGGTCGACTTTCGAGGGATCTTTGCCTGAGAATGCGCCTCCGCCGTGGGCTCCGCGGCCTCCGTAGGTATCTACAATGATCTTGCGGCCGGTGAGTCCGGTGTCGCCATGAGGGCCTCCGATGACAAATTTGCCTGTGGGATTCACGAGCAGCTTGTAGCCGTCTATGAGGCTTGCCACCTCCTTGGGGAGCTGTGCCTTGACTCGGGGAATGAGCACGCGGCGGATATCGTCGGTGATGATGCGCTGCATCTCGCTGTCAGCTTTAGCCTGGGCCTGGGGAGTGGAGTCGGTGGGGAGGATAAACTCGTCGTGCTGAGTGGAGATTACGATGGTGTCGACTCTGAGGGGGCGGCCATCGGCGTCATATTCCACAGTGACCTGGCTCTTTGAGTCGGGGCGCAGATATGTGCGTCGTTTGCCGTCTACTTCATAGGTCATCTCTTTTCCTTCGCGGCGTATGGCAGCAAGCTCTATGAGCAGGCGATGCGAGAGGTCGAGAGTGAGGGGCATAAAGTCGGGGGTCTCGTCGCAGGCATATCCAAACATCATGCCCTGGTCGCCGGCACCCTGGTTTTCGGCCTCCTCGCGCTCCACGCCGCGGTTTATGTCGGCGCTCTGTTCGTGAAGGGCTGAGAAGACACCGCAAGCCTCGCCGTCAAATTTGAGCTCGGAGCGGTCGTAACCTATGTTTTTGATTACCTCGCGCGTTACGTCCATAAGGTCAATGTAGGCGTTGCTCTTGACTTCGCCTGCGAGGATTACCTGTCCGGTTGTCACGAGTGTTTCGCAAGCCACTTTGCTCTGTGGGTCGCGAGCAAGAAATTCGTCGAGGACAGCGTCTGAAATCTGGTCGGCCACCTTGTCGGGATGGCCCTCGGAGACTGACTCCGAAGTGAAAAGGTAAGTCTTCATTTTTAGCATTTTTTGAAGTGGTTGCAAGCAGCCAAATTTGTCCACTTTTGTTGAAAAATCGGTGCAAAGTTACGACTTTTCGACAAGAAAACCAAATGTATCTGATGTGGTCAGGCGGGGAAACGGAGTCTGAAGTTATCGAGAGCCTGCTGAGCGGGCACGATGATGGGGTCGCCCTGGCGGTTGCAGTATATCACTGTATCGTCGTGCAGGGCTTTGTCACGCAGCATTTTCTCGTGGGCGTGCAGGAGGCTCTTGTTGAGACGGGAGCGCAGGTTTTGTTTATCCTTGGGTGACATGATTGGCAATGTGTCGAAAGATTTTCGGTTGTGATACTTTGTCGGAATTGGCTATTTCGATGGGATAGCGCGAGTTGTCGTAGATGGCCCAGTAGTCGACAATCGGCATGAATATTTCAAAGAAGTTGTGGAGGCCGTGGTAGTAGCGCTGACGCACCACGTCGTCGGGGATGTTGTGGCCGCCGTTTCGCACACGCTGAGCCACACGCGAGATAGCCAGCTCGGGCGAGGGGAGCCAGAAGTAGAGCAGAACCACTTCGTAGCCGGCGGCATGGGCGCGGCGGATGGTGTTGCGGTATGAGCGTGTGGCCAGGGTGGTCTCAATGGCAAAGGTCTGGCGCTGAGCCATGAGCTGCTGTATGCGCTGGAGCATGAGACGTCCGGCCACAATGGCCATTTCTTCGGGGCAGAAAGGCGAGAGACCCTTGGCTATCTCGTCGGCGTTGACAAATTCGCGACAGTTGAGGGCTTCGGGCAGTACGGTGAACGAGGCGGTGGTCTTGCCGGCTCCGTTGCAACCTGCTATGATGTATAGTTTGGGGGTCATCTCGGTGTGATATTATTAATGGTGTGTATATAATATCAACCAATATCGATGGCAGATAGTTTGAACCGACCGTCGATATATTTGAAATCCAGGAGATGCATGCAGTGGAGTGTGACCGCGAGCTGCTCGGCTACGGCCTCGGAGAGGTGGGCCGAGAGCATGAATTCATTCAGATCTACCCCCTGCTCGCGGGCGGCAAGAGCAAGGAGGGAGCGGGCAGTGGCGTCGAGCTGGATGAGGGGGGCGTTGTCGGGGTCGGCGGCCTGACGCCAGGCTCTCACCATGAGGGGCGAGGCCAGGATATTTTCGTCGCGGACACGGAAGTAGGCCTTGAGCTCTCCGCCATTTTCGCGCACACATACGGGGCGATGCAGGGCAGGGGGGATCTCGACGCGCACCACGAGGATGCCGCCGTCAACGCGGAATGGGGTAATGACTATCTGTTGTGGGGGGTCGCAAAACAGTTCGGCGGCCTGCTCCACCATATAAACATCTTCTTCTGACCTGACGCCGGCTATGGTGCCGTTGTCTTTGACCCCTATGAGGAGCCGGCCGCCGGAATGGTTGGCAAATGCGGAGATAGAGCGTGCTATTTTGCGCGAGTCGGGGATGGCAAATTTAAAGTCTTGCTGTTCATGTTCTCCTTGTTCTATCAAGGAGGCTATATAGTGTGATCCTTTTATGCCACGAAGATCTTTCATCACGGATGTGCAGAGTGGTGTGGGAAGGGGCGAGAGAGTGTCAGAGTGGATAGTTGAGGTTGTCGGAGGTGGGGTGGGAGAGCACTTCGTCAATGTAGATGCGGGCTGCCCGGCGAGCCGCCTGAAGATCCATGAAGGAGTAGTTGCCGCAGTCGCGCGGAGTGGCTCCGGGGATATCTCCCTCAAATCGGGCCACATACTCCATGGTCTCGAGCACAAGGGGGAGTATTTCGGCGCTCTCCACCTGTCCCTGCACTATGAGATAGTTGCCTGTGCAGCAGCCCATGGGACCCCAGTATACTATCTTTTCGGCCCATTGGGGATGGTTGCGCAGAAATGTGGCTGCGAGGTGCTCCATAGCGTGGAGGGCCTCGGGCGAGAGTGCCGGCTGGCGGTTAGGCTCGGTCATGCGGATGTCGAATGTGGTGAGGGTATCGCCCGACGGAGTCACGTCGCGCCGCGACACATATATACCTCTCAGGAGCCGGTTGTGGTCGATGGTGAAGCTTGGGATCTTTTTCATAATGACTCAAGGAGTTTTCTGACAAGGGAAAACGAATGGAGCGGAGCGTCTTCCCAGAAGTCGGTATACTGGCGGGAATTGTCGTGGGAGCACCAGGGTGAGTCGCTGATGACACGCATGCAGAAGTAGGGTATGGACAGATGCTGACACACCTGGGCTATGGCTGCACTCTCCATGTCGACAGCCAGAGCTTCGGGAAACCGTGAGCGTATCAGCTCCACTTCCTGACGCTTGGAGATAAAGAGCTCGCCCGACACAATCATGCCTCTTTTCACACCGGGACCATCGAGGATATCGTCGAAAGTCACAGCCGGGAGAAATCTTGGCGAGCCGGGCACGCGCCCCCATTCCTCGCCTATACACCAGAAGTCGTGATGAGCCAGTGAGGTGGCTATCACGGTGTCCATCACGGCCACTTCGGGGCCTGCGCCGGCTGCCACGCCGGTATTGATGATGAGGTCGGGGCTGTAATGGTCGGCCATCAGAGTGGCTCCCATGGCGGCGTTAACCTTGCCTATGCCACACTCCATAAGCGCCACTGAGTGGACCCCTATGTGGCCGCAGTGAAAGGTGAACCCTCCACGGGTTTCTTCAGTGGGATTGTCGAGCATGGGGAGTATGAGTCGCAACTCCTTGCTCATGGCTACTATAATGCCTATTTTCACGATAGTATTTTGGATTGATGATTAAACTTTAACACGTCTCGGCACCGTGAGCGCCGACAGTTCCCACAGTATGTAGACCGGAGTGAACACTACCATGAGGGTGAGCGGATCTCCCGAGGGGGTAACGATGGCTGCGAGCACCAGTAGTGCCACGATGGCATGACGCCGATATGTGGAGAAGAGATCTCGGTGAAGCAGCCCTGTCTTTCCCAGTAGCCAGGTCACTACCGGCAGCTCGAATATTATGCCCATGGCCAGAATGGTGAGCATGAACGTGTCGATATACGAGTCGAGGGATATCTGGTTGGGTATAAGGGCGCTGAGCTGATAGTCGGCCAGAAAACGCAGCGTGAGCGGAAACACCATATAGTATCCGGCCAGCACTCCGAGAAAGAACATGACGCAGCCTCCGACAAATGCCGGTGTAGCGCCACGCTTTTCATGGTCGTAAAGCCCCGGCGAAATGAACCCCCACAACAGGGAGATTATGATGGGGAAGGAGAAAGCCAGTCCCATCCACAGCGATGTGGAGATATGGATGAGAAACTGCGAGGAAAGCTGTATGTTGACCAGCCGGACCGGCTCCATCTGCAACCCCAGTGTGGTGTAGAGAGGGAAATCAGGTCGGGTGGGAGCCAGAATGACCTGGTCGAAGAGTCGGGGCATGGCCAAGAAACTTACAGTGGTGAGCACAGCCACCACCGCGAGGATGCGCATCAACACCCCGCGCAGCACTTCGGCATGATCCCAGAAGGTGGGCTGATTCATTTGTTGTCGTCAGTGTGAGCCGACGATTGTTCGAAATCCTTTTTCGTATCGTTAAGCCCTTCCTTAAAGGAACTTACACCTTTTCCGAGCGAGCGTGCCAGCTCGGGGATACGCTTCGCTCCGAAGAGCAGCAGCACTACCACGAGAATCACTATTATCTCGCCGGTGCCAAGGTTGAATATGCAGGGTATCATGGTGTTTATGTTGAGTTGCTACTTTGTGTTTGAACAATACAAAGTTAGCTATTTTCGTGCACAAATAGGCGTTGAGGGTTCTAAAAATTGTCAAAAAATTCTTAACTTTGCGAGTATACAACAATCAATCTTAAATTTAACCACCATGGACAAATATCCCAAGATCGGCATTCGTCCGGTCATAGACGCGCGCCAGGGCGGTGTGCGCGAGAGCCTCGAAGAGAAAACCATGTGTCTGGCTCGTGCCGTGGCCGAGCTGATATCCACCAACCTCCGCTACCCCGACGGCACTCCCATGGAGTGTGTCATAGCCGATGGTACTATAGGCCGTGTGCCCGAGACTGCAGCTTGCGCCGCCAAGTTTGAGCGCGAGGGCGTGGGTGTCACTATTACGGTGACTTCCTGCTGGTGCTATGGCGCCGAAACCATGGACATGAATCCTCACTGGCCCAAGGCAGTGTGGGGCTTCAACGGCACAGAGCGCCCGGGCGCCGTATATCTCGCCGCCGTTCTGGCTGCTCATGCCCAGAAAGGTCTGCCCGCTTTCGGCATCTATGGCCATGATGTGCAGGATCTTGACGACAATACTATCCCTGCCGATGTGGCTGAGAAGCTACTGCGCTTTGCCCGCGCCGCCATGGCTGTGGCCATAATGAGGGGTAAGTCGTATCTCTCAATCGGGTCTATGTGTATGGGTATTGCCGGATCGATCGTCAATCCCGATTTCTTCCAGGAGTATCTGGGCATGCGCAACGAGAGCATCGACGAGACCGAGATTCTGCGCAGAATGGACGAGGGTATCTACGACCATGAGGAGTATGACAAGGCCATGGCCTGGGCAGAGAAATACTGTAAAGTCAATGAGGGCGAGGACTTCAAGAACCGCCCCGAAAAGAAGAAAACACGCCAGGAGAAGGATGCTGACTGGGAGTTTATCGTGAAGATGACTCTGGTGGTGCGCGACCTCATGAAGGGTAATCCCAAGCTCCTCGAGATGGGATTCAAGGAGGAGGCTCTGGGCCACAATGCCATAGTCGGCGGTTTCCAGGGTCAGCGCCAGTGGACAGACTGGAAGCCCAATGGTGACTTTACAGAGGCTCTGATGAACACTTCATTTGACTGGAACGGTATCCGCGAGGCCTTCGTGCTGGCCACCGAAAATGACGCCTGCAACGGTGTGGCCATGCTGTTTGGCCATCTGCTCACGGGATGCGGCCAGATGTTCTCGGATGTGCGCACATACTGGAGCCCCGAGGCTGTAAAGCGTGTAACCGGCAAGGAGCTTACCGGACGAGCTTCGGGCGGCATAATCCACCTCATCAATTCAGGCGCTACCACGCTCGACGCTACAGGCGCAAGTGTGAACGCACAGGGTGAGGCGTGTATGAAGCCCTCATGGGAAATGACCGAAAAGGACGTAGAGGCTTGCCTGAAAGCCACCACATGGTATCCGGCTGATCGCGACTACTTCCGTGGGGGCGGCTTCTCGTCAAACTTCCTCACTAAGGGTGGTATGCCCGTCACCATGTTGAGACTCAACCTGGTGAAGGGTCTTGGCCCGGTGCTCCAGCTGGCCGAGGGTTGGACTGTTGATATCGATCCCGAGATCAACAGCATCCTCGACAAACGCACCGACCCCACCTGGCCCACCACATGGTTTGTGCCCCGCCTGTGTCCCGATCGCGACGCATTCAAGGATGTATATTCGGTGATGAACAACTGGGGAGCCAATCACGGTGCCATCTCGTATGGCCACATAGGCCGCGACATCATCACACTGGCTTCGATACTGCGCATTCCGGTGTGCATGCACAATGTGGTGGATGAGGGTATATTCCGCCCCGCCGCCTGGAATGCCTTCGGCATGGACAAGGAGGGCGCCGACTATCGCGCCTGCGCAGCCTATGGACCTATATATAAATAATCGTCATGGCTGAAACCATAAAATATGTACGCACTCTTGATCTCCGCGATGATCCGGATCTTATAGCCGAATATCGCCGTCGCCATGCGCAGGGCAATGTGTGGCCCGAGATTATCGCGGGGATCAAGGAGGTGGGCATACTGGGGATGGATATCTACATCCTCGGCACCCGCCTGGTGATGATACTGGAGGCGCCTGCAGAGCTTGACCTGGATGCCGCCATGTCGCGTCTGGCTACACTGCCCCGACAGCAGGAGTGGGAGGACTATATGTCGGTGTTCCAGCAGTCGGAAGCCGGGGCTTCGTCTGCCGACAAATGGCAGCCCATGGAGCGGATGTTTTACCTCTACGACGACACGACGCCATGAAAAACGACACACAATCGATGCTGCACTATAATGGCGTGAACTATCTCATGCCTTTCATCCTCATCACAAGCTGTTTCGCTCTGTGGGGCTTTGCCAACGATATTACCAACCCGATGGTGAAGGCGTTCTCAAAGATATTCCGCATGAGCGTAACCGAGGGAAGCCTTGTGCAGGTGGCATTCTACGGAGGGTATTTTGCTATGGCCTTTCCGGCGGCGATCTTCATACGCCGCTATTCCTACAAAGCAGGAATACTTCTGGGTCTCGGCCTCTATGCACTGGGTGCCTTTCTGTTTTACCCGGCAATGCTCACGGGCAATTATTACCCCTTTCTGATAGCCTATTTCATCCTCACATGCGGACTGTCGTTTCTTGAGACCAGCGCCAACCCCTATATCCTGTCGATGGGCTCGGACGCCACAGCCACGCGAAGGCTAAATATGGCACAGTCGTTCAACCCCGTGGGCTCGCTGGCAGGAATGTGGGTGGCCATGACCTTTATTCAGGCTCGTCTGAGTCCCCTGGACAGTAAAGGTAGAGCCGGACTTTCCGACGCCGAGTTTGAAGCCGTGCGCGACTACGATCTGGGCGTGCTCATAGAGCCATATATGTTTATAGGTATCGTAGTAGTGGCCATATGCATAGTGATTGCCATAGCCAAAATGCCGCATAATGGCGACAAGAGCCACGATGTGCACCTCTTCCGCTCCATCAGCCGCATCTTCTCCATATCCCGATACAGGGAAGGCGTAGTGGCTCAGTTCTTCTATATCGGAGCACAGATAATGTGCTGGACATTTATTATTCAGTATGGCACACGGGTGTTCATGCTTGAGGGAATGGACGAGAAGAGCGCCGAAGTGCTGTCTCAGCAATACAATATCGTGGCCATGGCTCTATTCTGCTGCAGCCGCTTCGTGTGCACCTATTTGCTGAGGTTTATAAATGCCGGACGACTTCTCTCCATACTGGCACTGGCCGGACTGGTGCTGAGCGTGGGAGTGATATTCTTCCAGAACCGCATGGGTATGTATTGCCTGGTGAGTGTCTCGGCTTGCATGTCGCTGATGTTCCCCACCATCTATGGCATAGCGCTCAACGGCCTGGGCGACGATGCAAAGTTTGGAGCCGCCGGCCTGATAATGGCCATACTGGGAGGTTCAGTGTTGCCCCCGCTCCAGGCTCGCATCATAGACTGCGGCACAATCTGCAGCTTCCCGGCCGTAAATCTGTCGTTCGTGTTGCCGCTGATATGCTTCGCAGTGGTGATGGTCTACGGAATAAGACGTGTGAGAGACTGATAATTGGCAAAAAAGTTGTAACTTTGCAGCCGAAAAATCAAATAAACCAATCATTCATCCGATATGAAAGCATTTGTATTCCCCGGACAGGGAGCCCAGTTTGTAGGAATGGGCAAGGATCTGTATGACAACAATCCGGTGGCAAAGGAGATGTTTGAGAAGGCCAACGATATTCTGGGCTTCCGCATCACCGACCTCATGTTTGAGGGAACCGACGAAGACCTGCGTCAAACCAAAGTGACACAGCCTGCCATATTCCTTCACTCCGTGATCCTGGCCAAGACCATGGGCGACGAGTTTGACCCCTCGATGGTAGCCGGTCACTCGCTTGGCGAATTCTCGGCTCTTGTGGCCGCCGGTGCTCTGAGCTTTGAAGATGGCGTACGCCTCGTCTCAGCACGTGCACAGGCCATGCAGAAAGCCTGCGAAATGAACCCCTCCACCATGGCCGCTGTCATAGCTCTCCCCGACGAAAAGGTTGAGGAAATCTGTGCTTCAATAGACGGCACCGTGGTATGCGCCAACTACAACTGCCCCGGTCAGCTCGTCATATCAGGCGAAATAGAGGCAATCGACGCAGCTTGCGAGCAGCTCAAGGCCGCCGGCGCCAAGCGTGCACTCAAACTCAAAGTGGGAGGCGGTTTCCACTCACCTTGTATGGAGCCCGCACGCGCCGAACTGGCAGAAGCCATCGAAAAGACCGAATTCCACACCCCCTCAGTGCCCGTCTACCAGAACGTTGATGCCAAGCCTCACACAGACCCTGCAGAGATTAAGGCCAATCTCGTGGCCCAGCTCACAGCACCCGTACGCTGGACACAGAGTGTGAAAAATATGGTAGCCGACGGAGCCACCGAATTCATTGAAGTCGGTCCCGGCAAAGTGCTCCAGGGCCTCGTAGGCAAAATAGCTCCCGAAGCAGCAACTTCAGGACGCCAGTAACCCGCCCCGTACCCCAAAAAACGTCCGGATTCAGCACGCCGCCGAATCCGGACATTTTTTTTGGCATGAAAACTATGCGAATTTACCCAAAGGGAATCAGGAAGTTAACAAAAATGATGCAAAAATTCTTGAAAAAAGTGTCAAAAAAATTTGTGAGGTTCAAAAATAATGTCTAATTTTGCATCGCAAATGAGGGATAACCCCTCAGAAAGCAAGACTCCGTAGCTCAGTTGGTAGAGCAACTGACTCTTAATCAGTGGGTCGAGGGTTCGAGCCCCTCCGGGGTCACGAGGAATCACCTCAAAATTCGGAAAATCGCTGAAAATCAACCATTTTCAGCGATTTTTCTGTTCGTAAAATCGCCCGAAATTGGCAAATCTAAGCAGTCTGCGGTGTAAGAATCGGGAATGAATTCTGAAAAATCAAAATTTACACCTGA
>JAMPGA010000007.1 GCA_023664185.1 Muribaculaceae bacterium | reverse complement strand
GGCCCATCTGGAT
This sequence comes from Muribaculaceae bacterium, assembly GCA_023664185.1. Lineage (GTDB taxonomy): Bacteria > Bacteroidota > Bacteroidia > Bacteroidales > Muribaculaceae > Duncaniella. Next base: position 34,536 of record JAMPGA010000007.1, on the reverse strand, counting down.
TGAAACCTATCGGTGCATCGTTTAATTTTTCAGTAAACCCTAGTTACCACTGACTCTCTCATTCAAATCTATGTAGGCATTCCTACTTCTCCTCTCCAAATATCCATTCATACTTCAGCAGGGAATGATTATATCGGTTATTACCTGCCATGACGCAAAACTTCAAACTCCGTTTTTATGATTCTATTAAAACCACCTTAATAGTACCAAAACATCAAATGGTAACAAATTCCTTTTAGGCAATGTTAAAATCCAACAAATCATTGGATTCATCAAATCAATTCAGTAACTTCGTAAAACCTTTATCTATGGTTTTGCATCACAGTATTTAGCACCATGATAATCAGAATATTAACTCACATCATCATCTGCCTGTTCACTGTGGCATGCACCGCGCAGATGGAAGAACCTCAAGTCAAAATGGCAGAGGAGTCCAACCAAGCCACCTTCATCACACCCGATGAAGCATGTTCTATTGCTGTGGATTCTTACAACAGATTCCACGGCCTGTCAACCGACACCCCCTCTCGAAGCATCCGATCTGCTAAAGCACACTTATACCATGCCTCTTTGTCAAGAAGCAATCAAGAAGCATTATACGTCGTCGAGTTCGACGAAGGCGGTTTTGCCGTAGTAAATGCATTCAGGAATACTCAAACTGACCTTCTTGCACTTGTTGACGAGGGAACCTTTGATGATACGGCCAATTCCGGACTGAAATATTACATGGAATATGCAACCGAGAGAGTTATTTCTGAGAATGCCAACCAGGCAAATACCTATGGTGCTGGCTCTAATATAGGTATTGTACCCATTCAACAAGATAAATTCATACGAGCAGATAGCACATTGCACCTCACATACATCAAATGGAGTCGTAATTCACCATACAACAACGACCTGCCCCTAATCAACGGTACATCTGAGCATTACCCACTCGGATCTTTGGCTACAGCCATAGGCTCTCTTGCCGCAAATTACTACTATGAAATGGGGAGAAACGATGTAGAGTCATTTAGAGAAGGTGGTAAGAAATACTCCTTTGATTGGGATGAGATCCTTGCTGCTCCATCTTACGGACGTCTGAGAGAGGAGGGCAAAAAAGGAGTTTGCTCTTTCCTAAGCTATGCATATATGAAGGTTGCTGAATATCCTGAATACATGGAAGATGGTCAATTCATAAACCATGATATTGTTCCGGATGCACTTGAAGATGTAATAAACGGGACTCCATGGTTTCGAGGAGCCGCAATAGAATTTTCACATGTTTCTGCGGAATCCCTAAGTAGCGAAATCTCAATGAAAGGACCCCAAATGATGTATGGCGAAACCGACGAAGAGACCGTAGGCGATGTATGGCTCATCGAAGGTGTCAAGACTGAACTTTGGAGAAAGGAAAGTCCTTGGATTGAAGGGTCAGATCATTCTGTAAATGATGGGATTGTTGAGTACACCAAAGACTACATATATATTAACTGGTGTCTCGAAGGTCATTCCAACGGCTGGTTCTATTATTACAGTGGTCTAGCTGATTATTCAAACAATGATCCCCAAAAGCCCGATTACGACCCGAATATATATGGCCAATCATATACTCACCATATAATCCCAGTCCTAAACATTCGTAAAAAATAACCATAAATACTAACCCCGGATATGTATCACCAGCAATAACCGTTAAGTGATACATATCCGACAACCGATCAAAAAAAATGAAACACTATTTAATGTCGATTCTTGCAATTGTATTTGCATCAACAATGTGTATGTCATGTTCGGACGATGATGACAACAAGGTTCTCCCGGTGTTCCCCGGCGAGATTGAAGCGCCGCAGTTTCCCGTGATCGAGCAGGGTGTGCTCACCAAAGTGCTCGATGGCAGTTTCAGCGCCCGCTTGATGCCGGACGCCAAATATCGCAAGTCGTTGAGACTCGGCAGTACTACCCAGTCGCCAAGCTACTACTGGATGGAGGAAAAGATGGAAGAACTTGAGTATGAACCTCAATGCATATACAAGGCCAAACTTTGCACCGACTTCTATGCCATGGCCTATCGCGAAAGAGACAGTTATAGCGGCGACAAGAGAGGAGCATGGACCTCATTTCTCAACCTCTGGGAGCAGAAATGCCACGAAGGAGCCATCTATCCCGGTGAAACAGCATATCGTCCGGTGATGTTCTGCGCCACCGACTATGACTTTGAGTCAAAGTCGGCAACTCTCGTCGACAAAAAATTTCAGCTCTTCGGCCTTTCCGACAAAGAGATTGTATTTGAGACTGATGGCGAAGAGAGCACCAAGTTTTACTACACCTACTCGCTCACTGCAATGACTTCAGCACCCGTGTTCATGACTGTGACCGAAGGTATAGAATACATGTTTGAAAAACTTCGCAGCGTGTATGGCAACATCGTGCCCGACCGCGGCGATAAAACCTGGAACCTTGACGAACTCAAGCAGGAGATGGGTCTGAAGTAAGGTTTGAGACAAGGTATCACCACAATATGTTAACGGCGGCAATTATGAAAAAAAAATTGCCGCCGTTTTTCATGTGTAATTAATTTTTTTTCATTACATTTGCAGTCAGCAAATACATTTCTTACCTTATTTTTTACAATAACCCAATCTTCATGAAAAAAGCAGTATTAACTACTTTCCTCCTGCTGTTTGGACTCATTCTGGCCCTGCCTGAAGCCAAGGCCGACCGTGAGGCTTTTCCCGGTGCCGAAGGCTATGGCCGCATGACCACCGGAGGCCGTGGCGGAACGGTGTATCATGTCACCACACTCGAGGACAACGACAATCCCGGTTCATTCCGTTATGCCTGCAATCGCAGCGGCAAGCGCACCATCGTCTTCGATGTGTCGGGCACCATCTACCTGCAGAAAGAGCTCAAGCTCAAAAACGGCAACGTCACCATCGCTGGCCAGACCTCTCCCGGCGGCATCTGTATAGCCAACTATCCGTTTGTGCTGTCGGCTCCCAACATCATCATCCGCTTTGTGCGTTTCCGTCTGGGCAACGAGGCTCTCAAGACCAACAACAAGGCCCACGAGGGCGACGGTCTGGGCGGCATGGACTCAAAGAACATCATCATCGACCACTGCTCAGTGTCGTGGAGCATCGATGAATGTCTGTCGGTCTACGGTTCTACCGACATCACCGTGCAGTGGTGTATAGCCAGCCACTCACTCCAGAATGCCGGACACTCAAAGGGTTCTCACGGTTATGGAGGCAACTGGGGCGGCGAGCGTGCCAGTTACCACCACAATCTCGTGGCCAACCACACTTCACGTACACCCCGCCTTGGCCCGCGTCCCGGCACTCAGGAAAAGGAGCAGATGGACTTCCGCAACAACGTCATCTACAACTATGGCAGCAATGGTTGCTATGGCGGTGAGGGTATGAACGTGAACATGGTAAACAACTACTACAAGCCCGGCAAGACCAGCAACAACCGTAAGGAGCGCATCGCCGGCATGGGCATACGCACACTCTCATACTGCTTTGACGCCGAGGCCACTGCCAAAAACATCAACAACGCCCTGGGCACAAACTATACCGGCAGCCAACTCAACATCTCACGCATGAACGGCGCTGCTGCCAACGGCTTCAACCAGCTCATGTTTGGAGGCAAAGCCTATAAGATCGACATGGAGACCAGCACCATCACCCACGAGGATAAGACCATCACCGTGGGCTGGAACAGCTGGGGTGTTATGCTCCACAAGTGGGGCACACTGTATGTCAACGGCAACGTCAACCCCTCGAGCGCAGCCGTCACCGCCGACAACTGGACCACAGGCATATACTCGCAGGTCGATGCCTCGAAGAACGACAATATGTGGAACGACCAGATCAAGAAGGACATGAAGCTTGAGAAGCCTCTTGAATACGTCTACACCACCACTCACTCGGCCGAGGATGCCTTCGACAAGGTGCTCCAGTATGCCGGTGCATGTCTGGACCGCGACGAATATGACGCTATCGTGACCGACGACGTGCGCAAGGGCACAGCATCGTTCACATCTACCGGCATCATCGACTCGCAGGATCAGGTGAAGTATGCCGACGGCTCCACAGGATGGCCCAAACTCAACTCGCGCACAGCCCCCGTGGACACCGACAACGACGGTATGCCCGACGAGTGGGAGATAGCCAACGGCCTCGACCCCAATGTGGCCAACGGGTCGGTGGTAGCTGCCAACGGCTACACCAACCTTGAGAACTATCTCAACTCGCTCGTGGCCGACATCATAGCTGCCCAGAACCAGGGTGGCAAGATGCTCACCGGCACACTCGAGTTCTCAGATCCCGCTGTAGAGCTCCCCGACGATCCCTCGGGCATCGACGATATATTTGCCACAACAGAGCGCCCCGCCGACAATCGCATCTTCACTCTCATGGGTGTTGAAGTAAGTGAGCCCCTCACCCCCGGCATCTATATCCAGAACGGCCACAAGTTTATTGTAAAATAAACCAACGACAATAAAACAGCCTCTAAGAGGCAACGTAATTATCCACCCTCGGTGTTGGGATAATTACGTTGCCTCTTAGAGGCTTATATATTCCTAATTCTCAACCATTAAACTCTAAATTCTCCATTCTCCAATCTCCATTCTCAACTCTCGAAAGTTGAACCCTGGCGGGGGTGTGGACGTTGTTATAGTAAAAATAGATATGCTATGACAACCTCACGCTTCTCTTCACGCCAGTATACCGTGGCCACTATCCAGGCTCCGGCGCACCTGCATTTCAAGCCGCTGAGCCTCGACGATATACCACTAATAAGCATGTATCTGCACTCATGCCCCACTCGCACCTGCGACTTCACCATAGGCGGACTGCTCATGTGGGCAGGATACTTCGACTATTCCTATGCCATTGTTGACCATACACTGTTTATAAAGGGGGTCACCGAGGACGATGTGACGCGGCCGGCCTTCTCGCTGCCTGTGGGACAGATGGAACTCCCCGAGGCCATAGACCTTCTGCGCGCTTACTGCCGGAGCCACGACGCCATGCCTCTGACCTTTTCGGCTGTGCCCGAGCTGCAGACTGAGACGCTGCGCTCTCTGGGCGCCACAGAGGTGACCGAACTTACCGACTGGGCCGACTATCTGTATGACGCCCAGGCACTGGCCACGCTCACAGGCAAAAAGCTGTCGAAGAAGCGCAACCACGTGAACCGCTTCGCCGCCGACAATCCCGGCTACCGGTTCGAGCCCATCAACTCGCAGAACCTACAGGCCGTCAGAGACTTCTATACAAACACTCACCTGCCTCTTTCGAAACCGGCACTGGCCGATGTGGAAAGAGAGCAGGTGATAAAGGTGATAGACAATCTGGAGCGCTATCCGTTTGAGGGAGCTGTGCTGAGCACCCCCTCAGAGGGCATTGTGGCCTTCACGCTGGGCGAGACTATAGGCGACACTCTCTATGTGCATATCGAGAAGATGAACCACGAGATAGCCGGAGCCGGCGAGAGCATCAACAAACTCTTTGCCGAGATGATGCTGGCTGTGCACCCTCAGATCAGATATATAAACCGCGAGGAGGACACCGGCGACCCGGGGCTCAGATATGCCAAGGAGTCATATCACCCGGCCATGATGCTCAGGAAGTTCAACGTGACAATGTGAGCGCCCCTTAGTTTCTGAACTCGCGCTCGCGCTGCTCTCGAAACGTGCTCAGGTCTGCCGACGGGATGGGCCATTTCGACTTGCCCTGGCGCTCGTAGGCCACTCCGTCGACCAGCGCCACCTCGGGCGATGGATCCACATCCACACGATATATCCACACATTGCCCACCAGCTCGAAGTCGGTGGAGATCTTGCTGTTGGCTATGCGGCCGAGGCGGTTGTGGACGGCGTCGCGCACCAGGCGGTCAAACTTGTCCTTCACGGTTGAGAGGTCGTAGTTCTCATGCCTGTTGTTGAGATAGGTGAAGTCGTTGTGAAGCCCCACGGCATAGCCCGTGTCGGCCACGCCCACATAGAGGCGGCCGCCGCGTGTGTTGAGGAAGCTCGATATGACGCGCAGTATCTCTGTGATCTGCTCGCGCTCGTTGGGAAACATCTGATTGCCGGCCGGATAGATGATGGAGGTTTTGAGCTCGGTAAACTGATCCTCCTCGGCCACCTGCATCGACTCGGGAAGCTGCACCTTAAGCTGCATGAGCTGGTAGATTTTGCGGTGCAGGGTGCGTCTCACCTCAAACACGTTGGAGTGCTCAAGCATATTGTAGCTCAGCACCAGGCGCGCCAGATGGGATGTGGTCTCATCGGGATGATTGCGCGCTATCTCCCAGAGCCAGTCCGACTTGTAGGATTTGTCAAGCTCATTGATGATGCGCAGATGTGTGAGGCGCGTCTCGATGTCGGGGTAAGTGGCTATGAAGTCCTTATTGTCGTTGAGCAGCTTGTTCAGACGATCCTCGTCTATCTTGCCGCTATCGCCAAAGAGGCGTATGGTCTCCACCAGCTCCATGCGGTTTGAGAAGTAGGTGACGAGCTGCGAGTCGCCCAGCAGGCGTGCCATTATCCGCGCTATGGCCAGATAGTTGTAGGTCTGGATATGGTCGTTGCGGAGCATGCCCTCGCGGTCTATGAGATGTATCAGCTCGCGCATCTGCACGGGGTCTATGAAGTTCTGGGCCGAACGGGCTTCGTCGATATCGTCGTCAGAGACATTTATCTCCTCCTCATCCTCCTCCTCTGTGTCGAGCAGATTGTGGTCGCAGTAATTCTCGAGCAGACACTTGAAAGCGTTGGTCTGCTGGAAAGTCTCGTCGGAATGCTCCACATAGCTGCCCTTGATTGCAGCATATGGGAAAATGGTGTCGATGCGCGCTATTATGAAATCGCCCTGGCTCAGATCAGCCTCATCGCGGTTTATATAGAGCGAGAATCCACCCTCACTGATACAGAGATATCTGTCGGGGTCCACTCGGCTCACCTGCACGAGCCATTCGTCGTCGATGGCCAGAGCCTCCTGCAGATACTGGTGTATGAGGTCGCGCATGTTGAATGTGAGCTCCCCGGTGGTTTCGTCGCGCTCCATTACCTCAGCCTCATATATGCAGAGGCGCCCTGTCTCAGGGTCGGAGAAAGAGTCGGCCGTGGGTATGATGGGATATGACACTATCTGTTTCGGCGTTATGATACCCTCGCCGGTGTAGGCCTCATCCTCGATGCGCACCTTGAAGTCGTAGCGATGGCCGGGAATGGAACCTAAGATTACGATCTTCACCCTGTCGCCCACATCGGGAGTGATCCCCTCGATGGTCTGACGTGTGTTCTGGCGGGGCGAGAAAAGCGACTTCTCCACCTCGCGCCACAGATGGTGAAACTGCATTATGTCCTGGCGCGAGGCCTTGAGCTTCTCCTGCATGCGTTCGTTGAGCAGCACGCGTATGCGGCGCTCGCCGAAGAGGTCGGAGGGTACGCCCAGCTTCATGCTCTGTCCGCGTTCCACGGGGGTGAAGGTAAACGAGTCGCCCGAGAGCGACATCATGGCATTGTTCCCCTCAAAGAGCATGGTCTCTTGCGACAGGGCAGTGCTCTTCGACACAGCCACCTTTGAGCAGAGCAGATTGATGTCGCTCAGATCGTTCCAGGTGAACTCGAGCGGCGAGGATATGTTGAAGAGGGTTGAAAGAGCCTTGCTCACCAGCTGGTCGGCATTGACAGTGGCCAGCAGAGTGACGTAGCGGTAGAGCTTCGAGCGATAGAGTGCGCGCTGCGAGTCGGTCTCGTCGCCCGGTAGCAGCAAACGCAGCGACAGAGCTTTTACCATCTGCTGTATGGCCGTACGCTCGGTGGGGCCGGTGAGCAGGTCGATGTGGCGGCTCTCATTGGCTATATACATGTCGAGCATCTCGACAAAGGCCTTTGAGAACAAGTGCATGAAGCGTGGATTGGAGTGAGAGAGGCGGATGATGTCGAAAATATCGTCGATATACTGCGACACCGACTTCTTTCTGAGCGAGAATATAGCCATGGCCACACGCATCCTCTCCTCAGGCTTATAGAGGTAGCCCGAGAGTTTGAGGCGCTCAAGGGTCTCGTCGATAAATACCTGCTCCTTGCGGTCGATGATTTTTTCGAGAGCCGAGACATAGTCGGTGGTGTGGGTGATGATCTTGTTGAGCCGATCCTGATACTCCACCCTCTCCTGCGGAGTGCAGTCGCGCAGGTAGCCTGAATTTTCGAGCAGATTGGTGCAGATGGAGTTGAACGACTTGAGCAGTGGTGCTATCCTGATGATGCGCTTGCGCCCCAGCGGACGGAGCACACCGTCGTCGGTTGTGGCATTGAGCCAGTCCGATAGATGTCTGGACACCACATCGGCCACAGTGATGACCCACAGCGGATTGCCGGCCTCAAGCTGCTCGCGGGCCTCCCCAAATTCGGGTATCATGCCAAAGAGCCTGCGCAGCAAGCGCTCGTCACCGTGGTCGGTAGAGTCGAGCTCGAGCACCTGCTCAATGCTGTAGAGAGGTATGCCGCGCTCCTTTCCGCTGACAAGCTCAAGATCCATTCTCACAAGGTTTATATCCTTGACGCGGCATTTCACTACCTGATTGATATGCAGCTTATCGTGGCGGCGGCCGGGATAGAGCCTGAACATAAGCCCGTTCCAATCGGCCACATCATAATATCCTGCTGAATTGAGATCGGTCTTAACCCGGAATTCATAAGTATTTCCAACGGTATAAATCTGCGGTATAATGGCAGCTATATCCTGCATATATACCGGCTCGCCCGACTCGTCGATACCTTTTACAAAACATTGCAGTCGCGACGGACGATTCTGACGCTGAAACTCAAACGCCTTGATGTCAATCTCGCGCCCACGGCTCATAATTTGAAAATACAGATTGCCACCGGCAACCTTACTTCCTTTCACAGGAAACGAAACTTTATCGCCAATTTCCATAAATAAAATAGTTTGTTAGTGATAATATAAAATTAAATATCATTGCAAATTTTTGCGCACCACATTGCCCGGACGGTTGTGGAGCGTGAGCGAGGCGAAGAGCCCCGACTCCACTGGTGTGAGTTCAGTGGTATAGGATATAAAATAATGTTCTTTGCCCATGAAGTCGAGCACAAACGAAGCCGTGTCTACCGGCTGCCAGGGCTCACGTCCCGGCACTATGCGCTCCTTAATGGCCACATCAAAGCCCTTCACATCTATGGCAAGGCTCACAGCACCATCCTCCCTGACTCCGCGCAGACCGCGGCGGTGGAGAGTCACTGTGCCATCGTCGGCACATACAAACTCCACAGAGGGGGGCATAGGCACAACCGCATCGCCGTCAGAAGTGAGCAATCCGGGCAGAAGATACTGTCTGACAGCCCCTCCCGAAGGTTTTCTACCCAGGATGGCTATTATGGCAGCGGCCACCACGACCGCTATCACATAAAATTCTACGCTTTGAAAAATCGACAAAAGAAGCATTGACTACAAAATTAGTCAACTTTCCCCAAAAATCCTAATTTTTAAACGAGTATCCACATATTTAAGAACCGTTGCGAACCTTATTACCGTCATAATTTGCCCCAGTATGAGGCAAATTATGGCGTTCTCAACTTTCAATTCTCAATTCTCAACTCTCAATTCTCAACACTCATTTCCCCGCCGGAGTCTGCATGCCGGGGATATTGACGGTAAGGGAGTCGACACCCGAGGTCTCGTTGTAGACTCTGAGTCCGAAGTCGGGAGCGGTGGCCAGGATGTGTTCAAACAGGTCGCTCTGTATGGCCTCGTAGGCTGTCCAGGCATTGATGGCTGTGAAGCACCATATCTGCAGGGGCACACCGTATTCGGTGGGGGTCATGAGGCGCACAAGTATCTGATTGTTGTTTGAGATGCCCGGATTGTCTATGAGCCACTGGCACATATATGCTCGGAATAGGCCCATGTTTGTGGCCAGCGAGCCGTTGACGGTGGCCATGCCGGGGTCGGGCACTATGTGTCCGGCTGCCTCGAGCTTATCTACATATGGTTTTACGATGGGATATTTCGTCACCACGTTCTGGAGCGTAGCCTTGTCGAGAGGCACTATGCTGTAGGAGTCAAAAAGTATGGCGCGGGCTATCTGCCTGACACCGCTCTCCGACATGCCACGCCAGTTCTGAAACGAGCTTGACACCAGTGTATACGGGGGTATGGTGACTATGGTATTGTCCCAGTTTCTCACCTTGATGGTAGTGAGCGAGGCATCGATTACAATGCCGTTGGCCGGAGTGGAGGGCACCACAATCCAGTCGCCCACGTGGAGCATATCGTTTTGCGACAGTTGCAGACCACCCACAAGCCCCAAAATACTATCTTTGAACACCAGCATCAACACTGCGGCAAAGGCACCGAGGCCGCCAAGGAGCACCGCAGGCGACTTGTCGACCAGAATGGCCATACACACTATCACCGTTATCACCCACAATATCACCAGGACGGTGTCGAGTATGCCACGAAGTGGCAGATTGCGGGTATTGCGCTTCTCCTCAAACCGCATCCACGAAAATGAGACCACCGAGCAAATGGCCACACAGATGACTATGGTGGTGTAGATGAGTGTGACCCTGTAGATCACGGTATTGAGCGTAGACTGTCCGGTCAGAGCAAACGGCAGGAAGGCCAGAATAAATAGAGGCGGGATGATGCGGCTGCATCTCGACAACACATGCCTCCTCACCAGCTCCTGCCCCGCCTCTGGATCTTTCACCATTATCACCTTGCGTATAGCCACACGGATGAGATTGCTGAGAATCCACCCTATGAATATCGCAGCCAACACTATGATGGTGACATAGATAATCTCCACAACGGTCTTGTTGTGGCTCAGATTAACTATATCGAGAGCTTTGTGGATGTGGCTCAGGAGCCACTGTGCCATCGTGTGAGAGGGGATGATGTCGGTGAGAAGCATAAGCGGAACGTTGGGTGTTTTGACGTGAATCTACAGATACAACGCTCCGTCCGGCCTTGTGGTTCACATATGAAGCTTATGGCCCATGCGTTCCTGCTTTGTGAGCATATACCGGCGGTTGTAAGTGTTGGGGGCAATCTCGATAGGCACATTTTCCACCACCTCGAGTCCGAACCCTTCCAGACCCTTGCGCTTCACGGGGTTGTTGGTCATAAGGCGCATTTTCTGCACACCCAACAGCCTGAGTATCTGAGCACCCACTCCATAGTCGCGCTCGTCGGCCTTATGTCCCAGGTGGAGATTGGCATCCACGGTATCGAGCCCTTCCTCCTGAAGCTTATAAGCCTTGATTTTTTCCATCAGTCCTATGCCGCGTCCTTCCTGATTGAGATAAAGCACCACACCTGTGCCCTCATTTTCTATCATCTGCATGGCTTTGTGCAGCTGCTCGCCGCAATCGCAGCGCATGGAGCCAAAGATATCGCCGGTGGCACATGATGAGTGTACCCTCACCAGCACCGGCTCTTCGGGCTTTACGGTGCCCTTGATGAGGGCTATATGCTCCAGGCCGTTGCTCTTCTGCCTGAAGGGTATGAGGCGGAAGTGGCCGTAGGCTGTGGGCATATCCACCTCCACACCTTCCTCTACGAGGCTCTCAGTGGCTAGACGGTAGGCTATGAGGTCGCGTATGGAGATTAGTTTCAGTCCCCACTGGTCGGCCTTCTGGCGCAGCTGAGGTAGACGCGCCATGGTGCCGTCCTCGTTGAGAATCTCAATGAGCGAGGCAGCCGGGTTGAGCCCTGCAAGACGGGCCAGATCGATGGCAGCCTCGGTATGGCCTGCACGGCGAAGCACACCGGCATCCTGGGCATAGAGGGGATGCACGTGGCCCGGGCGGCCGAAATCGGAGGGCTTGCGCGAGGGGTCGGCCAGCGCATTGATGGTGGCGGCGCGGTCGTGAGCCGACACACCGGTGGTGCACCCCGGCAGCAGATCGACTGTTATGGTAAACGGAGTGCCCAGCATCGAGGTGTTTTCCTCTACCTGGTGTGGCAACCCCAGCTGCTGGCAGCGGCTTATGGTGAGTGGAGCGCAAAGCTCGCCACGGGCATTTGTTATCATGAAGTTGACATGGTCGGGAGTGACCTTCTCGGCGGCTATGATGAGGTCTCCCTCATTCTCACGGTCCTCGTCATCGACCACGACAACGAATTTACCCTGGCGGAAGTCTTCAATAGCCTCGGCTATAGAGTCAAGTCTTATCTTTTCCATATCTTGTCAGTCTTTATTTTCTGGGTTGATGAGCTGAATTAGTCGGTCTGACACTTTGCTGACACTCTCAAGCTCGGTGCGCAGACGGTTTTGCAGATGGCGACCGTAGAGCCATACGGGTATTCCGATGGGAAACAGCACTATCATGGCCTTCGACAACGCCTGTGAGTTGCTGGGCTTTATGAACCACAGCGAGCGGAGTATGGGGAGATCCATCAGCGTGTTTATCACGAGTTTTGAGCGGGAGTTGGAGAGGCGTTCCACCAGCTGCTCCATATCGTCGCGCAGTTCGTGCAGGCTCTGGCGGTCATAGCCCTTGAGCCAGTAGGCTGCAAACGACTGGTTGCACGGATTGGCCGCAAGATAGGCAGCCACTTCGGCTTTGAGATGCTCCAGACGCTCCACGGCCACCTGTGGACGCACCTCCTCCATTATCACCTCCTTCATCACCACGTTTCTCACCTCACTCACGCCCAGGAAGCGACGGAAGAAGTTGAGATAGGCATCCTTGTTGAACACAGCCGAGTCGTTGACAGCCTTGTAGGTGAAGAATATGCCCAGAGGCAGCAGCACGGCGGCCGAGAGCCACATGCCTTCCCACACCGGCAGTTTGCCGTCGCGAGCCATCTTGTAGCCCATATTGTCGATGATGTAGTAAAAGATGAAGAGGAACACGGATATCACCAGCGGTGTGCCCAGGCCGCCCTTGCGGATTATGGCGCCAAGCGGAGCCCCGATGAAGAAAAATATGATGCAGGCAAACGACAGTGTAAACTTCTTCTGCAGCTCTATGGCATGGCGACGGACGGTCTTCAGATCCTCCGCCATCTGCAGGGCTCTGAACTCGTATTCCTGCTTGGCGCGCTGAGCCTTGGCCAGGGCGCTGTTTAGATTGCTGAGCTCGGTCGTAGAGGATGTTCCACGCATCAGTGAATCCACATTGATGGACTTCTCAATTTTCACCTCTGGCTTGAGGCGCGTGCTGCGCACCATAGCCCCTTCGGGTGTATAGTTTTCATAGGGATCGGAGCCAAGCAGGCGTTTCTTGCGCAGCTCGGTGCCGTAGAAGTCGGCCACCGAGTCAGTGTAAGCGCCTACGGAGTCGATGGTGGCCTGCAGCTCAGCCATGTTCTTGCCCACATACTGATTGCGCATGCCCTGCTCGTCCATACGGTTGAAGTTGGCGTCAAACTTCACTATTATCTCCTTGGTGCTGAACGACTCGCGCCTATAGGGCACATTTTTCATCGACGAGGCGGCGTCCTTGAGGTTTTCAAACGATTCGCCCGACCACAGTTGCAGGAACAGCCTTGTCTTGTCGGGAGTGAACGACATCTTGCCCGAGTCGGCCAGAATGATGGAGGAGTTTTCAAATCCGCGCGAGACGTCGTAGATCATCATATCGTAGAGCACACCGGTCTCGCGGTTCTTGCTCTCCACATAGAGGTTGTAGCCCGGAATCTGATCGTAGAACACACCCTCGGGGATCTCGACCTCCGGCGATTTCTGGCGCACGGAATAGAGCAGTGTCCACATCTTGGTCTGCGCTATCGGCAGCACATTATTCTGGAAAAAGAAGGCACCGATGGCAATGAGCACCATCAGGATGATGAGCGGGGTCATGGTGCGCAGCAGCGAGATGCCCGAGGCCTTCATGGCCGTGAGCTCGAAATTCTCGCCTAGGTTGCCGAATATCATCAGCGAGGCCAGCAGTATGGCCAGAGGGAGCGCCATGGGCACCATGGTCATGGCAGCATAGAAGAACAGTTCGCCCAACACATCCATGCCCAGACCTTTGCCCACCATATCGTCGATATAGCGCCACAGAAACTGCATCAGCACTATGAACAGGCATATGCAAAACGTCATCACAAACAGAGGCAAGAAGCTCTGCAGGATGAAGAGATCCATTCGCTTGATTCGCAGCATTGTGAAAAGTGTGGGTAATGATCCTGAAAGGGAGTGTGGATGTTGGAGTTAGTTCTTAGTCAGTCAAAGGCGTCCAGGCCGGATGTGGGGACTGAACGCCTTTGCATTACGTGATCCGCGGCTTGGGAGCCGGGTCTGATTGATCAGTTGGCAGTGAGACGAGCTTTTACTGTCTCGGTGATGTCAGTGACATCGGTGCCGGTGTAGACAGGCATGATGTTTTCAAACACGAAAGTGTAGTTGCCCTCGGCGCCTACGGCCTGGATGGCTTTCATCACTTTGTCCTGCACGGGAGCCATGAGCTGCTGCTGCTGGCGCTGCAGATCCTCGGAGGCTGTCTGCTGGAACTGCTGGATCTTCTTCTCGAGCTCCTGCATTTCCTGCATGCGGCGATCCTTGATGGTCTGGAGTGTATTGGGATCCAATGCCTGGAATTCTTCATATTTCTTGCCGAATTCCTCCTGAAGTTTGGCAAACTCGGCCTGATATTTCTTAGTCGAAGCCTCCATCTGTTCGTTGATGGTCTTGATCTCAGGCATAGACTCCATTAGTTGCTGAGTATTGATTACTGCAAATTTCTGGGCGAACACGCTCATGGGAAGTGCAATAAGGATTGCAAGTAAAAGTCTTTTGAACATTAGTTTTGAGTTTGAGTGTTTTGTAATTTTGTGAAACGGGAGAGACCGTCACGGAGCTGTATGGCCCGAAAACGGTTGCAAATATAGCTAAATTATTTTGAATAACCTAACTTTTCAAGAACCTCGTTGGATACGTCGATGCGGGGGGAGGCAAAAATTATGTCGGCCGACGAGGCTCGGTCGAAGATACACTGGTATCCTCTCTCCTCCGATACCTTTTTCACGGCGTTGTATACCTCCTCCTGTATGGGCTTCATCAGGGTCTGGCGCTTTTTGTAGAGCTCTCCTTCGGGGCCGAAGTATTTCTGGCGCAACTCGGCGGCGCTTTTCTCCTTGGCCACAATCTCTTCCTCCTTTTTCTTCTTCTGGTCGTCGGTTAGAAACACCATCTCGTTCTGATAGTTCTTGTAGAGGGTCTCGGCCTCCTTGGCCACAGCCTCCACTTCTTTCTGCCAACGCAGCGACAGCTGGTTGAGCTGCTCGTTGGCCATCTCGTAAGAGGGGATTGACGAGAGGATATAGTCCATGTCGACAAGAGCGAATTTCTGAGCTGAGGCCCCCAGCCACGCTCCGGCCATGATGATGAGTGATATGAGAAAACGTGTCATGTGCGGTGAGGATGATTTTTAAAAGGTCTTGATATAATTATATAACCATTATTATGGTAAGAGAGTTTACAGCAGATGTGGTTTAATCGGGTTAGATTTAATTAACCATATTCAACACTGTTTCAGAACTCCTGGCCGAGGATGAAGTGGAAGTGCGAACCTCCCTTCTCGCCATAGACCTTGTCGAAGCCGTAGGCCCAGTCGATACCCATCATACCCACCATGGGGAGGAAGATACGTGCACCCACACCGGCCGAGCGCTTAATGTCGAAGGGCGAGAAGTCGCGTATGTCATGCCAGGCATTACCACCCTCCACAAAGGTCAGACCATAGATGGTAGTGGTGGGCTGAAGCAGGAAGGGGAAGTGGAGCTCCAGGCCGAAGCGTGTGTAGGCACGGCCGCCGCCATACTGATAGGGTGTGAACTGGCCGTTGTCATAGCCGCGGAGCGCAATGGTCTCCTGGGCGTAGGTATATGAGCCCGACATGCCGTCGCCACCCACATAGAAGGTCTCGTAAGGCGATTTGAGATAGCGGTTGTACGAACCCAGCAGACCGAAGTCGGCGCGGGTCATGAGCACAAGTGTATATTTGCTATCCTTGTCGTTGAGCGGAGTGTATGTGCGCGAGAGGAACTTGAGCTTCCAGTATTCCACCCAGTGATAGAGCTGGCGGTGAGCTTCGTCGGTGTTTTCCTCCGAGAGCTTCTTCCAGTTCTTCTTACCGAAGAGCGAAGCCGGGGGTGTGAGCTGCAGGCTGAGCGAGAAGGTTGAGCCCGAACGTGTGTATTGGGGATTATCGATGGAGTTGCGCCCCAATGTCAGTCCCAGCACCAGTGAGTTTGATGTGCCGTTCTGCATGTTGAGGAGATAGGCCCAGTTTTTCACATGATACCAGTTGTAGCCAAGGTCGACGTTGAATGTGAAATAGTCGTCGGGCCAGTTGAGACGTTTGCCGAAGCCCACATTGACACCCAGCATCTGCAGATACTTGTTGGGGTCGTAGGAGTCCTCATAGGCATTGCCGTAGCCATAGCCATTGTTGTAATAGTCGTTGTAGCCATAGCTGCCCAGACCGTAGCCATAGTTATAGTAGTTCGACATGTAGCGGTTGTTGTAGAACGAGGAGTTCACACCGGTCTGACGGCTATAGTAGGCCGACACAGAAAGGGCATTGGGCCTCTTGCCGCCAAACCAGGGGTCGAGGAACGATATCGAGTAAGCCTGATAATAACGGGCGTTGGTCTGTGCCGAGATTGTGAACTGCTGCCCCTCGCCCTGCGGTATGAGACCCTTGTAGGAGTTGGGGTAGAAGAGATTCTTGATGGAGAAGTTGGTAAACTTGATGGCCACCTTGCCTATCACACCGGTCTGACCCCAGCCCATGGAGAATTCAAACTGGTCGTTCGACTTGGATGTGAGATTGAAAAGGATGTCGACAGTGCCGTTTTCCTCGTTGGGCTCCGGGCGTATGTCCATGGTCTCGGGGTCGAAGTGTCCTGTCGTGGCAATCTCGCGGGCCGAGCGCATAAGGTCTGACTTGGAGAAGAGTTCACCGGGTCTTACATAGAGCTCACGGCGTATCACCTTTTCATACAGACGGTCGTTACCGTTGATCACCACATTGTTTATACGGGCCGGCTGACCTTCAAATATACGCATCTCAAGGTCTATGGAGTCGCCACGCACGTTCTTCTCTATGGGCACAATCTGGAAGAAGAGATAACCGCGGTCCATATAGTAGTTCTGTATGGCGTCGTCATCTTCGGTGGTGCGCTTTTCGAGCAGCTTCTGGTTGTAGACATCGCCTTTCGAGAAGCCCAGCACATCGGAGAGCACGTCGGTGGGATACACCGTATTGCCCACCCACGATATATCGTTGATGTAATACTTACGGCCTTCATCGAGGGTGATGTAGACATCTACGGTCTTATCGTCGTAAGGCACTACGGAGTCGCTCAGAATCACTGCGTCGCGATAGCCTTTCTCGTTGTATTTCTGGATTATGCGCTTGAGGTCGTCCTCATAGTCGCTCTCCACAAATTTCTTCTGGCGGAACAGATTTTTGAGCTTTCCCTTCTCGTTGGTCTTCTTCATGGCGCTCTGCACCTGATTGTCGGAGAACACCTCGTTGCCGTCGATATAGATTTTGTGAACCTTGACCTTGTCGTTTTTGTTGACGCGGATATCTACAATCACTTCATTTGGAGCCGAGAGAGATTCTGCCAGATCAATCTTGACCTGAGCATTGCCAAAGCCTTTGGCCGAGTAATATTTTTTGATGATGGACTCGGCACGGTTCACGATATTCTGGGTTATCTGAGTGCCGCGGTGCAGCTGCAAAGCCTCGTCGAGATCTTTCTGTTCGCCCTTCTTCACGCCCGAATATCTGATAGACTCTATTCTGGGCTGTTGACGCAGATTCAGACAGAGCCAAGCCTTGCCACCGGCGGTTTTGTCGACGGTGATCTGGACGTTGGAGAAGAGGCCCTGCTTCCACAGCCGCTTGGCAGCCTCCGACAGGTCGTCGCCGGGAATGGGGATACGGTCGCCAACCTTGAGACCTGCATACGACAGGATGTTTTTCTCATCATAGTTGTCGGCTCCCACAATGCGGATACCCGCTATTTCATACATTTTCGGTATGCCCGAAAACATCACAGTAGGGTTGACGATGGTGTCGGCGGGTGTCTGCGCCGATACTCCCGCGGCAGCTGCCATGAGCAGGCTGACAGCCGCAAGACGTATGAGGAAATGTGACAGAATGGATGGTTTACGCATCATTTTATTTGGTCGGAAGTGAGGCCGAAACGGCGCTCTCTATTCTGATAGTTGGCAATGGCTCCGTAAAACTCCTCTTTCGAGAAGTCGGGCCAGAATGTATCTGTAACGAAAATTTCTGAATAGGCTATCTGCCAAAGCAGATAGTTGCTGACACGATGATCACCACCGGTGCGTATCAGCAGGTCGGGGTCGGGCATTCCGGCGGTGGCCAGATAGGAGGCAAAGATATCGTCGGATATCATCTCGGAGGGCTGGCGAATGCCGGCGGCCACATCCTCGGCAAAGAGGCGTGCAGCTCTCATTATCTCCCAGCGTGACGAATAGCTCAAGGCCAGAGTCAAGGTGAGGCCGGTGCAGTGCGATGTGTCGGCCATGCACTTTTCAAGACGCTGACGGGCCTCGGCGGGCAGGCGCATTATATCGCCTATCATAGTGAGGCGCACATTGTTTTTGATCAGGTCGGGGGTCTCGCGCTCTATTGCCATCACAATCAAATGCATCAGAGCCTCCACCTCCTGGGCCGGGCGGTTCCAGTTTTCGGTGGAGAAGGTGTAGAGAGTAAGATACTTCACACCTATCTCCGATGCAGCCTCGGTGATGCGCCTCACGGTGTTGACACCCTCGGCGTGTCCGAGACTGCGCTCCATGCCGCGCGCACGTGCCCAGCGGCCGTTGCCATCCATGATGATGGCCACATGCTCGGGAAGGCGCTCAAGGTCTATTTCGGCTTTATTCATATACGGTGGTTTTGATTGTGGGTCAAGAAGTCAGTCCTGTCGGTTGCAGGCCACGCAGCGGCGGCCAAATTCATAACTTATGGACAGTACGATGGTCGAACACCAGTCGGTATTCTTCAGGAACGAACTTTTAATGAGATAAGGATCGTCGAGCAGATGGGAGTCCACCTTGTCGCCGAAGATCTTGTTCATGGTAAACTCCAGGCCTAGATTGAGGCGCGGGCGGAGTTTATATTTCACACCCACCGACATTGGCAGCGACATGGCCACAAACGAGCCGTCGCCTGTCGAGGCC
The DNA here is from genome assembly GCA_023664185.1 of Muribaculaceae bacterium. Classification (GTDB taxonomy): domain Bacteria; phylum Bacteroidota; class Bacteroidia; order Bacteroidales; family Muribaculaceae; genus Duncaniella. The sequence goes on along the minus strand of JAMPGA010000007.1, from coordinate 15,339 downwards.
ATGCTCACACCCAGGCCAAGAGCCAGATAGGGGGTGATACGGCTGAGTTTTTTGTAGCTCTCCCCGATGCCGTAGTTGAAAAAGTTAAACTCGCCGCGCACCGAGAGGTCGTAAAGTGTGGTCTTGAAGTCGTAGACGGCTCCGCCGGGCATATAGTTGTCCATATCGGCTGTCGAGCCGCTCAGCGATGCCACTGATAGCAGTCCTCGCAGAGCCAGGCGCGTATTGGCCAGATAGCGGAACGAGCCGTTGAAGGCTACGCCCGGATGGCTGAATATGGAGCTTTCGTTGGCGTCGCCAAGATAGCCGGCCATGCCAAGCCCGACACCTATATCAAACTTATACTCCTCAGCGGGTGCCATAGCCTGAGCCCTCGCACCCGGACACATCACGGCCGAGGCGAACGCTATAAACAAGAATGGCAGAAGCTTAGAGAGTTTCACAGCTATCAGTAGAGGGGTTTGAAGGTGAAACGGTTTATGACTCCGCGGCGCACAGTGCTTACGAGGGCTCCGTTCTTATCCACACCGCCGAACACATATATATATGGGCACTCCCATTCGGTGACTGGTTTGATGACACGACTGCGACTCTCGGTGGCGTCGGCGTGGATGGTGCGATCCACCACAAAAACATCGGCACCATAGACGCGTGGATAGTAAGTGGGGAGCTGCAGCGTAGCCTCTCCCTTTGTCCAGGTTATGCCAAAGTCGTGCGACACGTAGACCGTATCGTTCACAGCCCCATTCTCCATAAGGCCACCAAGAGCCAGGAGGGCCGAGCGGTCGGTCACTCTCCACGAGGTGAGGCTCACCTTGGGAGTATTGTAAGGGAAGACCGTTGTGCCGCTCACGGCCACCGGAGCGGGTTTGTTGCTGAGGCGCGACCACATTGTTCCGTCATATGCCCAGGCATAGCCCGAGATGGCGCCCTGTGCATCCACACCTCCAAAGATAACAGCCGTGGGGGTGATGTTCCATTTGCTGGTAAACTCTACCGGAGCAGAGGCGCCTTTCACCGGACACCCTGCGGGGATCGGGGTAACCGTAGTGGCCGGATATGTGAGGTGCTTCCAGCCGTCGGTCTCTTCAAGTGCGCCAAGCAGGGTTGAGCCATAGGCTCCGTAGATATGGGTCATAACGGTCTGGCGGTCGGTCCAGGTCTCTCCGTCAGTCGAGCCATAGAGGCGTCCTCCGGCATCCAGGCAGTAAATGGCATCGGTGGTGGCAGTGATTGTCGAGATATCGGCTCCGGCAGGCAGAACGACGGAGGCTGTCTTCGAGATCATGTCAAACGGATCGGATATCTTGCTCAGGGCAAAAGAGTTACCGTCGGTAGTATAGCAGTAGATCTCACCGTCAAACATCACAGACTTCTGAGCCTTGACCGAAGTGAGCGTGGTGGGTAAGGGGCGAATGGCATCTTCGTCCCACCACAGGGTATCGGGAGCCACGTTGTGGACATTGACTTTCACGTTGTAGCTGCGGCGAGCCAGACCGCTGTAAGAAACAATCTCAAGCGTCACGGGGCCGTCGGCAAAGTTGATGGAGTCGTTGGGCGAGTCTATCAGGTTGATGGTAGTGTCGCGGTCGGTGCCCGAAAGATGGAAGGTGACATTGCATGCCGAGGCCGACTCCGTGCCCACCTTTATGAGAAGCTTCGAAGTATTGGTGCCCACGGGGAGAGAATCGGCGTTGAATATCTCGGCGTTGACCAGGTCAATGGCGAAATACACGGAATCCAGGCCATAAAGCAGGTCGTCGTTGCGCTGAAGCTGGAATGACGAGACCTCACAGTTGGAGTATGCGCTGGTGGCGCTGGAGAATTCCGAATCGGAATTGCACGCCGTCAAAATCCCGGCAAACATCAGGACAGCAATAAGATATGGTTGAAATCTTCTGATCATAATGTGGTTTGAAAGTGGGAGGGCGAACCTCCATACAATGTTTCAAGTTGCAAAGTTAACAACTATTTCGTTAAGTAGCGAGTCCGAAAAGTAAAAAAAAGCTAACATATCTTAGTTAGATGTCTTAGTTAGATTTATTTGTCAAAACCATGCATGTTTGGTAACTTTGCAAGAGAAATGGCAGAAAAGTGCAATGCGACTCCCGCGGGATAGCCGTAACTTTGCAGCAAAAAAACACAAGGATGAATCTAACCAGGATAACTTTGGCTTTGGCCACCACGGTTTTGTGTGGTTGCACCCACAGTCACTCCGAAAATCATGAGGAAGAGAATGAAGCCCACCATCACGAGGAAGGGGAGATAGTGGTGAGCCCCGCTGATGCCGCCCGTTATGGTATAGAGCTTGAGGCAGCACGGCGAGGCCCTGTGGCTCAAGTGGTTAAGGTGTCGGGAGAGGTACTCCCGCTTTCGGCCGACAAGGGTGTGGTATCGGCTCCAGCTGCCGGCATTGTAAGCCTGGCCAAAGGTATCACCGAGGGTAGCAGCGTGAAGGCCGGACAGACTCTGGCCACTGTCTCGGCTAAGGATGTGAGTGGCGGCGACGCCAACCGTGTTGCAAAGGCCAATCTCGACGCTGCCAGGCGTGAGCTCGAGCGCGTCACACCGCTGATGAAACAAGGCCTCGTGACAAAGAAGGATTACAACGACGCCCTGGCAGCCGTGGCAGCTGCTGAGGCTACATATTCGCCCCGCGCAGCCTCCGGCTCAGCCAAGGTTAAGGCTTCCGGGGTGGTGACCCGGCTCAATGTGGCCGATGGCGAATATGTGTCAGCCGGCCAACCGATAGCCGAGATCTCAGCCTCCAGCGGCCTCACCCTACGGGCTCTTCTTCCGGCCTCGCAGAGCAATTTCCTATCTTCCATAACCGATGCCGTAATCACCCCACACTCCGGCTCACCCGTACGTCTCAGCGAGCGTGGCGGCCGGCTGGTGTCGGCATCCCAGGCCGGAGGTGTGGCCACGCCGGGATATATACCTGTGTATTTTTCGTTTGACGGCGGTGCGGGCATAATCCCCGGCACGGCCGTAGAGGTCTATCTGGCTTCTGCCCCCAAGGGTAATGAACTCTCCGTACCCTCTCAGGCTCTCTACGAGCAGCTGGGACAGATGTTTGTTTTCATAAAAACTTCCGACCATGCCTACGAAAAGCGACCCGTGACAGCCGGACGCTCCGACGGCGAGAGGGTGATAATAGAGCAGGGACTCTCGGAGGGGGACTCGGTGGTATCCGCAGGAGTCACGTTCGTCCGACTGGCCGAGCAGGCCGCAGTGGTTCCCGAAGGGCACTCGCATAATCATTGACCGCCATGCTCGACAGAATAATCAAGGCATCGCTCAGCGCCCGAATGGCCGTACTGGTGGCAGCAGGATTGCTGCTGATGTGCGGCGTGTGGGTGATGATGAAAACCGATGTCGACATCTTCCCCGACCTCAACGCCCCCACCGTGGTGGTGATGACCGAGGCGCCCGGAATGGCTCCTGAAGAGATTGAACGCGGTGTGACCTATCCGGTGGAGACAGCCGTAAACGGCGCCGAGGGTGTGAGGAGAGTGAGATCGCAGTCCACCCCCGGATTCTCGGTGGTATGGGTTGAATTCGACTGGAATACCGATGTTTATAAGGCACGCCAGATAGTAGCCGAGCGCCTGTCGAGTGTATCCGGAAAGCTGGCGGCCGGGGCAGGCACCCCCACACTTGGACCTCAGTCATCCATATTGGGCGAGATGCTCATCATAGGTCTCACAGCCGACTCTCTGACTACCTCCACGGAGTTACGCACGCTGGCCGACCGCATCATAGCTCCGCGTCTGCTGGGGATGCCTGGCGTGGCCGGTGTATCGGTGATCGGGGGCGAACCCAAAGAGTATCAGATATTGCTCTGCCCCGCCAAGATGCAGCGCTATGGCATCACTGTGGGTGAGCTGCGCGAAGCGCTCTACGAGATGAACACCAACGTCTCAGGCGGAGTCGTTTATGAGTATGGCAACGAGTATCTGGTGAAGGCCGATGTAGCCACCAACTCGGTTGATGAGCTTGCCAACAGTGTGGTGGGCACCGACAGTTCAGGGCTCCCCATCAGACTCTCCGATGTGGCCGAAGTAACTGTGGGCACAAGCGAGCCCCGCCTGGGCGCAGCCTCGCTCTCGGGCACCGAGGCCGTGCTCATCACCGTCACCAAACAGCCCGGCGCAGGCACAATTCCTCTCACTGCGGGCATAGAAGAGGAGCTCGCGTCGCTCAAAAACACTTTCCCGGCCGATGTCACTGTAGACACCGACATTTTCCGCCAGGCCGATTTCATAGACCGCTCCATATCCAATCTTAAGGAGTCGCTGTTTGTCGGAGCTCTGTTTGTGATCATAGTGCTGTTTGTGTTTCTGATGGATGTGCGCACCACACTCATCTCGCTCATTGCACTCCCCCTCTCCATCATGGTAACCGTCATAGTGCTCCATCTGCTCGGGCTCACCATCAACACTATGAGCCTCGGCGGCATAGCCATAGCCATAGGCTCGCTGGTCGACGATGCCATTGTCGATGTGGAGAATGTGCACAAACGCCTGCGCAGGGAGCGCCCACAGGGCACCGCGGCCTTGATCGACACCATTTTCAATGCCTCGCGCGAGGTGCGTCTCCCCATTTTCAACTCCTCGCTCATCATCATGGCTTCATTTCTGCCGCTGTTCTTTCTCAGTGGCATGGAGGGGCGCATGCTCAGGCCGCTGGGTCTGTCGTTTGTCGTGGCTCTCATAGCCTCGACGCTCGTAGCACTGACTGTGACACCGGTGCTCTGCTCCTATCTGTTGGGCTCGCGCCGTGCCGAGCGCGAACTCGCCAAAGAGCCCATAGCGTCGCACCTCCTTGCAGGCGTCTATTCCAAGGGGCTGCGCAGCGCCCTCTCCCACCCCAAGCCTGTGCTGGTGACCACCGGGGTGCTTTTCGCTGTGAGCCTGGGACTCTTCTTTACACTCGGGCGCTCGTTTTTGCCTCCGTTCAACGAGGGGTCGCTCACCATCAATGTCAGCACTCTGCCCGGCATATCGCTCGACGAGAGCGACCGTCTGGGTCGGGAAGCCGAAAAGATAATACTCGAGACCCCTGAAATCAGCAAGACCGCACGCAAGACCGGCCGCGCCGAGCTCGACGAACACTCGCTGGGAGTGAACGTCAGCGAGATCGAGGCCCCCTACACACTCACCGACCGCTCAAAGGAGAGCATGCTGGCCGATCTGCGCCACCGCCTCGCCAGCCTTCCGGGAGTAAACGTCGAAGTGGGTCAGCCCATTTCACACCGCATCGACGCCATGCTCTCGGGCACCGAGGCTCAGATAGCTATAAAGCTGTTTGGCGATGACCTTTCCACCCTCAACCGCCTGGGTGCACGCATACGTCGGGAGGTGAGCCAAGTGGAGGGGGTGGTAGATGTGAATATAGAGCAGCAGATGGAGCGCCCGGAGCTTTCTATAAAACCGCGGCGCGATATGCTGGCATATTACGGCATCACTCTGCCCGAGTTCACACGCTTTGTGGCTATAGCCCTTGCCGGAGAGAAGGTTTCGCAGGTATATGAGAACGGCACACCCTACGACCTCACCCTGCGCATGGAGCCCTCGGCCAGAAGTTCGGCCGCCGACATAGCCTCACTCCCCATTGACTCACGCCTGGGCAAGGTGCCCCTTTCGGCCGTGGCCGACATCGTGTCGACCTCCGGGCCCAACTCCATAAGTCGCGAGGGGGTGAAGCGACGCATAGTCATATCGGCCAACGTCAACTCAAGCGACCTGCGCGGCACCGTCGACAATATCCGCCATACCCTCGACTCCACCCTCAAGCTCCCCGAAGGTTATTATCTGACCTATGGCGGCCAGTTTGAGAGCGAAGCCTCGGCCTCGCGCACTCTTGGGCTGGTGAGCATACTGTCGATAGTGATAATTTTCATGCTTCTCTACGGACAGTACCGTTCGGCCTCGCGCTCGCTCATCATCATGCTCAATATGCCGCTGGCGCTCATAGGGGGTGTGTTGATACTGAGGCTGAGCTCAGGGCAACTCAACATTCCGGCTATCATCGGCTTTATCTCGCTCATGGGCATAGCCACCCGCAACGGCATGCTGCTGATGTCGCGCTACGATGCCCTGCGGGCCGAGGGGATGCCACTCATGGAGACCGTCATGAAGGGGTCAGCTGATCGCCTCAACCCCATTTTGATGACAGCCCTAAGCTCGGCACTGGCCCTCATACCTCTGGCCTTGGGAGCATCGCGCCCCGGCAACGAACTGCAGTCGCCCATGGCCATAGTGATTCTGGGCGGTCTACTCTCATCCACCCTGCTCAACATCTTTGTAATACCTGTAATCTATCAAATCACCCAAAACCGCACTACCCCACTGACATGACCCACCGACTTCTTGCTACCCTTATCTTACTGTTGCCTATAGCCACATTGGCCCAGACAACCTTCGATAACGCACTCGCCACGCTGATTCAGTCAAATCCATCGGTACGCTCCCAGCAGCTGCGCGCCGAAAGTGAGAATCTCAACCTTGAGGCCGACAATCAGCTCGCTGGCCCGGAGGCTGAGTTTTCGAGGGTCTGGGGATCAAACAGCGAGGTGGGCAACAAATGGGCTCTGTCGGTGAGCCAGTCGTTTGACTGGCCCGGAGTGTATGCAGCGCGCCGCCAGGCAGCGCGCCAGGCACGCTCAGCATCGCAGTATCTGCTCGAGTCGACCATGGTGGAGACACGTGCACAGGCGCGCCAGCTGCTGCTCGATGCCATACACCTGGCTCAGCTGCTCGATATGCACACATCGCTTGCTCAGAGGGTCGACTCGCTGGAATCATACTTCCGCATAGCTGCCAGCGAGGGGATAGAGACGCGCCTCGACTACAATAAGACCGTCATAGAGCGTATAGCCGTGCACCGCGAGCTCCACTCGCTGCAGTCGCAGTGGAGCGAGCTCATGGCTCAGATATCGGCCTTCGGTGGAGGCATCGACCCGGCACCGTTGGTGGCACAGGTGGGCACTACCTATCCTCCGGCTCCGGCGCTCCCTACAGCCCCCTCAATCGAGATGCTTCGTGAGCGCGATCCCGCCTATGCCGCAGCCATGGAACAGCGCAAGGCGGCACAGTCGATGGTGAAGGTGGAACGACGCCAGCGCATGCCGGGATTCTCGGTGGGCTACGTCCACGAGACTGAACTCGGAGGAAACTTCGACGGCTTCTCCATAGGCATCACCCTCCCCACCTGGGGGCGCAATCGCAAGGCCCTGGCTGCCAGCCTTGAAGCCGAAGCCTCACTCGCCGACGCCGAGATGGAGCTCGCCACCACCCATGCCACCATGAAGGGCGACCTCAAGCGGCTCTCGGCTCTCAAGGAGATTATCGACGAATATGCCCCGGTGGTTGAGTCGAAGGAGCAATTCACACTGCTGCGCAGCGCCCTCGACGCCCGTCTCATCACCTATCTCACCTATATCGAAGAGTCAAACTACATCATCGCCGCCCGTCGCGACTATATCGACACCCTTTGGGAATATCACACCCTGTTGGGACGCCTGGCCAGATTTGACTGACGGGGAAAGTCTCACACTACAATAACCACACCTTTTGACTGCTACGAACAAAAATAGCCGTCTATTTTTTTACGGGATGAAATTTTTTTGTACCTTTGCCATATCAAGCGAGATTATTCTCTCCATACATCTATAAAACCACTGTCATACCATGAAACGTTTCGCATTTAAAATGCAGCTAAAGCCCGGTTTTGAGAAGGAGTATGAGAAGCGCCATGCCCAGATATGGCCCGAACTCAAAGCTCAAATCACCGAATCAGGCGTATGCAACTATTCTATTTTTTGGGATCGCGACACTAACATCCTCTTCGGCTACCAGGAGGTGAACGGTGATGCCAACTCGCAGGACGCCGAAGCCGCCGACGAGATAACCCGCCGCTGGTGGGACTATATGGCCGACATCATGGAGGTCAACCCCGACAATTCGCCTGTCACAATACCTCTCACCGAGGTGTGGCATATGGATTGACACCTCACACCTCTCCCTCTGTCCTCACTCACAACTTCAATCTATTACCATTCTAAAATCATGACCTATCATTTCGCAGTCGATCTCGGCGCTACAAGCGGACGCACCATACTGGCATCTTTCGATGGCAAGAAAGTGGAGATGCAGGAAGTATCGCGCTTCAAACACCCGATGCTCCCCATAGCCGGACATATATACTGGAATCTCCCCGGCCTATACAATGAAGTGCTCGAGGGACTGAAAAAAGCAAAAACCATCCTCGACGGCAAGGGCGCATCGCTCGCCTCGATCGGCATAGACACCTGGGGGTGCGACGTGGCATTCTTCAATGCCGACGGCTCGCTGGCCGGACTCCCCCACTGCTACCGCGACGCTCACACCGAAGGTGCTGTAGACAAATTCCATCGCACTCTGACCCGCGAGCAGACCTATGCACTCACCGGCATCCAGTTCATGGACTTCAACACCCTCTTCCAGCTCGACACCATGAACCGCAATGGCTCTGACACACTGCGCAAGGCCGACAAGATACTCTTCATGCCCGATGCACTCTCATATATGCTCACCGGCAACGCCGTGACCGAGTATACCGTGGCATCCACATCGCAGATACTCAACCCCAACACCGGCGAGCTCGACCAGGTGCTTCTGAGCGAAGCCGGCGTGAGCCCCGACAAATTCGGCCCCGTGGTAAACCCGGGTCACATCATAGGCACCCTCACCCCGCAGGTGCAGGAATACACCGGACTGGGCGCCGTGCCCGTGGTGGCTGTGGCCGGCCATGATACAGCTTCGGCCGTGATCGGCGTGCCCACACCAGATGACGAATATGCCTATCTCAGCTGCGGCACATGGTCGCTGCTGGGCATCGAAAGCAAGACTCCCATCATCAACGACGCTTCGCGCGGATACAACTTCACCAACGAAGGTGGCATCGACGGCACCACACGCTTCCTCAAAAACATCTGCGGCATGTGGCTCTTTGAGCGTTGCCGCGCCGAGTGGACAGAGGCCGACGCCCCCGTCAACGATGTTGTGGCGCTGACAGCCATGTGCAACGACTCGGAGTGTGAATCGATCATCAACCCCGACGACCCCTCGTTTGACCATCCCGCATCGATGACAAAAGCCATCCGCGACTACTGCACCAAGACCGGTCAGGCCGTGCCCGAGACGCCGGCCGACTATATCCGCGTCATATTCCGCAGCTTGGCCACACGCTACAAGGAAGTGTTGGGCTGGCTCTGCGAACTCCATCCCGAGCCCGAGGTGAAGCGCCTCCACGTGATAGGTGGCGGATCGCTCAACAAACACCTCATGCAGATGACCGCCGACACCCTGGGCATACCCGTAGTGGCAGGCCCCGCCGAGTGTACAGCCATGGGCAATGTGCTGGTGCAGCTGCGCGCCTGCGGCGAACTCGACAGCCTCAAGGCCATGCGCCAGGTATCGGCCGCATCAACCGAGACCAAAACATACATGCCCGAAAAATAACAAGAATTCACAATATAAATAAAATACATCCTCATTTTTATTCCCATGAAAGAAGCTACCATCAAGCAGGCTTATGATATAGCCCGCGAGCGCTATGCCGAACTCGGCATTGACACCGAAAAAGCCCTTGAAACACTTCAGAACGTACAGATCTCCGTACACTGCTGGCAGGCCGACGACGTGGCCGGCTTCGAAAGCACCGGCGACCTCACCGGCGGCATCCAGGCCACCGGCAACTATCCCGGCAAAGCACGCAATATCGAGGAGCTTCGCGCCGATATCCTCAAAGCTATGTCGATGATAGCAGGCTCACACCGTCTCAACCTCCACGAAATCTACGGCGAGTTTGGCGGCAAGAAGGTGGACCGCGATGAGGTGTCGATCGAACACTTCCAGGGCTGGATCGACTGGGCCAAGGCAAACGGCCTGAAGCTCGACTTCAACTCCACATCCTTCTCACACCCCAAGAGCGGCTCGCTCTCACTCTCAAACCCCGACAAGAGCATCCGCGACTTCTGGATCGAACACACCAAACGCTGCCGCGCCATTGCCAATGAGATGGGACGCCAGCTCGACGACCAGTGTATCATGAACCTCTGGGTACACGACGGACAGAAGGAGATGACCGTCAACCGCATGCTCTACCGCTCGCTGCTCAAGCAGTCGCTCGACGAAATCTTCGAGAAGAAATACGACCACATGAAGGACTGCCTCGAGTCGAAGGTATTCGGCATCGGTCTTGAGGCCATGACTGTAGGCTCAAGCGACTTCTACACCGCCTACTGCGCACAGAACAACAAGATCGTCACCCTCGACACCGGTCACTTCCACCCCACCGAAGTTGTGGGCGACAAGGTATCGTCGATCCTCCTGTTCTGCCCCGAGATCATGCTCCACGTATCGCGCCCCATGCGTTGGGACTCCGACCACGTAACCATCATGGACGAGGCCACTCTCGAGCTCTGCATGGAGATAACCCGCTGCAACGCCCTCGACCGCGTTCACATCGGTCTCGACTACTTCGACGGCTCGATGAACCGCATCGGCGCCTATGTGATCGGTGCTCGTGCCACCCAGAAGTCAGTGCTCCGCGGCCTCCTCGAGCCTGTTGCCACACTGAGCGAATATGAAATCAAGGAGCAGAACTTCCAGAAACTCGCCCTCATGGAAGAGGCCAAGGCAATGCCCTTCGGCGACGTTTGGAACATGTTCTGCCTGCGCAACAATGTGCCCGCCGGCGCCGACTTCATCAAGGAGATTGAGAAGTATGAGGCTGACGTGACCTCAAAACGTTAATCCCTATCAGAGGGGATGTAAGTTAAGGTTTAAGACCGGCATAGCCGGTCTTAAACCCTAAACTTTTCAAATACACATATTAATACTACCTATGGAGTTAATACTTCCTATGGAGCTAATCATCGGACTTCTCATTATCGCAGTGGGTGCATTCTGCCAGGCATCGTGCTATGTCCCCATCAATAAGATAAAATCCTGGAGCTGGGAAAGCTACTGGCTTGTGCAGGGTGTATTCGCCTGGCTTGTCTTTCCGCTTCTGGGAGCCCTGCTGGCCGTTCCGGCAGGCCACAGCCTGAGCGAACTCTTCACCGCCGACAACTCATTCCGCATCTGGATGACCATACTCTTCGGAGCACTCTGGGGAGTGGGCGGTCTCACCTTCGGCCTCTCCATGCGCTATCTGGGTGTGGCTCTCGGCCAGTCCATAGCCCTGGGCACATGCGCCGGCCTCGGCACCATCCTTGGCCCCGTCATGCTCAACATCTTCTTCCCCGAAGGAGACTATCTGTCAAAGCTCACAGCCTCTGTGATAATCGGAGTGGTGGTGACTCTCATAGGCATAGCCATCATAGGCATGGCAGGCGCCATGAAGTCGCGCTCGCTCAGCGAGGAGGAGAAGCGCAAGGCCGTGGCCGACTTCAATTTCCCCAAGGGTATAGCCATAGCCCTGCTGGCCGGCGTGATGAGCGGATGCTTCAACGTGGGTCTGGAATTTGGCTCGGACATCACCTTTGCCGAGTCGCCCGACATGTTCAAAACTCTCCCCGCCACTCTGCTGGTTACTCTGGGCGGCTTCATCACCAACGCTATCTACTGCCTCTATCAGAACTCGGTGAACCACACCTTTGCCGACTATGGCAAGCTCTCGCTCTACGGCAACAACATCTTCTTCTGCGCTCTGGCTGGACTGCTCTGGTACAGCCAATTCTTCGGACTGGCACTCGGCAAGGGATTCCTCACCGAATATCCCACCCTGCTCACCTTCTCATGGTGTATACTCATGGCCCTCAACGTGGTGTTCTCCAATGTATGGGGCATAATCCTGAAAGAGTGGAAGGGATGCTCACGCCAGACCATCATGGTGCTCATAGCCGGACTGGTGGTTCTGATCGTGTCATCTTTCCTGCCTCAGCTTATCTAACTAAAGTCTAACTGTTTAATAAACCAATCAATATGTCAATTCTTGACAATCGTCCTGCCCTTGCCCACGAGGTAGAGCAGGTGGCCGAAGTGGCCGGTTACCTCTGGCAAAAGGGGTGGGCCGAGCGCAACGGCGGCAATATCACAATCAACGTCACCGAATATATCGACGACGAGATCCGTCAGCTCCCCGCCATCAGTCCCGTGTTTGAGATTGGCGCTGTGCTGCCCCATCTGAAAGGCTGCTACTTCTTCTGCAAGGGCACCAACCGCCGCATGCGCGACCTGGCTCGCTGGCCCATGGAAAATGGCTCATTCATCCGCATCCTCGACGACTGCGCCCACTACGTCATCATAGCCGACAATCCCGTGAAGCCCACATCCGAGCTCCCCTCTCACCTGGCTGTCCACAACTACCTCATCGAGAAGGGCTCACCCTACAAAGCATCGCTCCACACCCACCCCATCGAGCTGGTGGCCATGAGCCATTGCAAGAAGTTCCTCGACAAGGATGTGGCCACACATCTGCTCTGGAGCATGATCCCCGAGACCAAGGCATTCTGTCCGCGCGGCCTGGGCATCATCCCCTATCAGCTCCCCGGCTCTAACGAGCTGGCTTCGTCTACCATCCGCGAGCTCGGCGACTACGACGTGACTCTCTGGGAGAAACACGGAGTCTTTGCCATCGACACCGACATCATGGCCGCATTCGACCAGGTGGACGTGCTCAACAAATCGGCTCTAATCTACATCGCTGCCAAAAACATGGGCTTTGAACCCGACGGCATGACCGATGCCCAGATGGCCGAAATGACCAAGGCATTCAACCTGCCCAAATAATTTTTTCCACGGAGCGCAAGCTTCAACTTCCGGTCTTCGCATCATCCTGGCGCCACACTCAAATTGTGGCTCAGAGGAGGCGAAGACCATTTTATAGAGCCTGTCCCATAATATATTTTAACGCTGGGGTCGCATATCTCGGAGGGTTCTTGGAGGTGACGTGAGGGAGCAATGCTGTGGCATTGTGACCGAGCGCCAGCGCCAAAAGCACCCGAGAGATGCGAGACCGAGGTAATTTTCTTTGCTCTAATACGGAAGTTACCATCGCCTCGGCGTTAACATATATTATGGGACAGGCTCTATGTCAAAGTATGAACATTTCCGAGCTGTCACACATTATTTATATAAGTAACGTTTAAACTATATAGATATGGATACTCTCGGAAAAGGACTCTTTTGGCTTGGCTTTATAGTACTCATAGGCGTAGTGTTTGCCTACCTCATCATTATAATGGCCGGTTCGATAGCATTGGCCACTACCACCACCGTTCTGTCGATTAGCGCTGTGATACTGATAGGCGCCCTGCTCATGCTGATGGGACGCTCCTACGAACGCCGTGCCGAACGCAAGCGCGAAGCTAAAATCTCATCCTCCCTCAACAACTCAAATTCAAAATAAGAGGGTAAAAATCAGTATATCACAAGCCTCGGAGAGGTTGCAATCGCCTATCCCTCAATACCCCACACCAAAGTGTGGGGCTAAAATCATATCGCCTCTCCGAGGCTGTGCTCGATCTACGACATTGCAATCTCTTCACTCCATCAAAAAATAATACGGGGGCGCCATGACATTGGCGTCCCCGCTCTGTTGAGAGAGATTAGATAAATGGGTTTAGAATGCGGCCTTGACTATGGTCTGGTGACCGGCGGCGTCAAGGGCCTTGACGATATATATGCCCGAAGGAAGACCGGTGGAAACGACTCCGGTGGCCTCTGCGGCGCTGTAGACCTGACGGCCGTTGATATCATAGACTGCAATCGAAGCAGCTTCGCCTGACACTATTACATCTCCGCCTCGCATAGCCTTGAGCAACAGCATAGTGGATGCCGGGGCGGTGATGTCGCGGATGCCTGACTCCAGTCCGCCGAAGAGATATGAATAGAACTCATATTCCGAAGCCCACACGCTCTCCACGCCACAAACTATTGTGGTCATATCCTTGTTGCAGTAGGGTGCGCCAGTCACGAGGACATCCTTGAGAGTGACGGGCTCGAAGGTCTCGGGGTCATACGACTCAATGTCATGAGCCATATTCTGCTCCATCCAAGTGGCATATTCAGGTTTTACGGACTTGAAATGGTCGTAAAGAAGCACAAACTCATCGGCTCCGGCGGGGCAGATATAGGCCTGCTGCTGCTTGGTCGACATCATTGAAGGCAACTCTGTACCGATCATGGCTCCATTTTCGCCCACACATGTGGCCACTACATTCTGGGCTGTGGGCATACATTTTGCATCGCCGGTCCAGAGGTCGAGGCGCACGGCATAGTAGAATGAAGGATCCCAGAAGGTCTCGCCCTGCTTCACAGCGTTCTGCACCAGCCAGCGACCTCCGGCCGACATGGTGCTGGAGTTGAACTCATAGACGGGCGATGAGTCGAGAATGGCGTAGTAGACTTCAGACCATGCTGCATAGAGAGTGCTCCATTCCTCATAAGCCTTGTTGTAAGCCTCCATTGCAGCCTCATAGGCAGCCCATTCTTCGGCAGTCATATAGTTTTTGGGCTCAGGATATTCGGTGGAGTATCCGCTTTCAACCCAGGCGTTATAGGCAGCCTGCCAGGTGGCCTTTTCCTCGTCGGTCATGAAATTCTGAGCCTCGGGATATTCCGCCGAACATGACTCGCCGGGAAATTCAGGCAACACGAGCTTGTCGGGGTTGAAGAGGTTGATGCCGGGATAGGAGTATTCCCACTTCCCTCCGGCATTCTGTTTCCACATTATGGGATAGCAGTAGAAGCCTGTACAGTCTACCACCTGACCGGCTATCACCTTGCCGTCCTCACTCACATTCAGAGCGTTGACATACTGAGGAGTGGCGCCGAAAAGATCCTTGTCGGGGTGAGGGAGCAGAAGCTCGGTTTCATACTCACCGTTGCCGTCCTTGTCCTCCCAAAGAGCGGGCACCATCATGAGCCCGCTGTAGGCTGCGGTCTCTTCGTTTTCGAGATTGGAGACATCGCCCACTATCATTTTGCCATCGGCGGTGATGGCGTTGGTGAAGGCCATGGGATATTTGGCACACGAGGCTATCTGATGCCATTTGCCATCTTTCCAGTAAGAGGCATCGCCGTCGAAAACGGTTGAGCCCACCAGGATGCCGTTGGCCGACCATGCGTTGCCGTGGCCCACGCTATAGTCGGTGGTCATCTGATCGCCCACATAGTCGTAGGTCTTATTGTCCTGCAGATCCTTGATATACACACTGCTGTATCCGTCGCCGGCTATATAACGACCGTCGGGCGACACGCGATAGGCTTTGAAATCGTTGATGATTTCGGGGGTCTCAGCCGCACACAGCATACCGGCCATCGACAGAGTCACTGCGCTAAGTAG
>JAMPGA010000006.1:39909-55766 GCA_023664185.1 Muribaculaceae bacterium | reverse complement strand
GCTCCACGATGTCGTCGGGATTGACCACGTTGAACATGGATTTCGACATCTTCTCCACGGCCCAGCCACACACATATTTGCCATCCTCGAGTATGAACTCGGCAGTGTTGAACTCGGGGCGCCATGCGCGGAACTTGTCGAGATCCAGTACGTCGTTGCTCACAATGTTTACGTCGACGTGTATGGGTGTCACGTCGTAGTCCTTCTTCAGACCGGTCGACACGAAGGTGTTGGTGTCCTTGATGCGGTATACAAAGTTGCTGCGGCCCTGTATCATGCCCTGGTTGATGAGCTTTTTAAAGGGCTCGGGCTCGCACACCACTCCCAGATCGTAGAGAAACTTGTTCCAGAAGCGTGAGTAGATTAGGTGGCCGGTGGCGTGCTCGGTGCCTCCGATATAGAGGTCTACATTGCGCCAGTAGTCGTCGGCTTCGCGGCTCACCAGAGCCTGGTCGTTGTGGGGGTCCATGTAGCGCAGATAGTAGGCCGACGAGCCTGCAAATCCGGGCATGGTGTTGAGTTCTATGGGATAGCCCTCTTCGGTGACCCATCCTTTGGCGCGACCCAGCGGGGGCTCGCCCGACTCGGTGGGCAGATACTTGTCTATCTCGGGCAGCAGCAGGGGGAGCTTGTCCAGGCTCATGAGCATGGGGATACCGTCTTTGTAGTAGACGGGGAAAGGCTCGCCCCAGTAGCGCTGGCGGCTGAAGATGGCGTCGCGCAGGCGATAATTCACCTTGACGCGTCCTATGCCGGCCTCGCTGATATATTTTTTGGCGGCGGCTATGGCGTCCTTCACCTCAAGGCCGTTGAGGTCGAGGCGCTCTGAGGCGCTGTTTATCATGCGGCCGCTCTTGGCGTCGAAGCTCTCCTCGCTCACATCGGCGCCCTCGATGAGGGGGATGATGGGGAGGTTGAAGTGGCGCGCAAAGGCATAGTCGCGGCTGTCGTGGGCGGGCACAGCCATAATGGCGCCTGTGCCATAGCCTGCCAGCACATAGTCGCTTATATATATAGGTATTTCACGGCCGGAAAGGGGATTTACGGCATACGATCCGGTGAAGACGCCTGACACCTTCTTGTCTATCATGCGCTCGCGCTCGGTCTTGTGCTTTATGGAGTCGAGATATTCGTCTACGGCTTTGCGCTGCTCGGGGGTGGTGACCATGTCGACATACTCGCTCTCAGGGGCAAGCACCATGAAGGTGACGCCGAAGACGGTGTCGGCTCTGGTAGTGAAGATGAGCAGCGAGAGATCGTCGCATCCGGCCACGGGGAAGAGCATCTCAGCGCCCTCCGAGCGTCCTATCCAGTTGCGCTGGGTCTCCTTGAGCGAGTCGGTCCAGTCGAGGGTATCGAGCCCCTCGAGCAGGCGCTGTGCATAGGCCGACACACGCAGACACCACTGATACATCAGCTTCTGCTCCACGGGATGACCTCCGCGCACACTCACACCCTCGCTCACCTCATCGTTGGCCAACACAGTGCCCAGAGCCGGACACCAGTTCACCATGGTATTGCCCAGATAGGCTATGCGGTAGTTCATGAGGGTGTCGCTCTTCTGCTTCTCGTTCATGGCCATCCACTCGTCGGCCGTAAAGTTGAGCTCCTCGCCGGCGGCTGCATGTATGCCCTCAGTGCCCTTGGTCTCGAAGTGAGCCACCAGGTCGGCTATGGGGCGAGCCTTGGCAAGGGCGGTGTCATAGTAGCTGTCAAACATCTGCATGAAGGCCCACTGTGTCCACTTATAGAAAGCGGGGTCGCAGGTGCGTACCTCGCGGTCCCAGTCATAGCAAAAGCCTATCTTATCGAGCTGCTCACGATAACGGGCTATGTTTTGGCGTGTGGTCTTCTCGGGGTGCTGGCCGGTCTGTATGGCATACTGCTCGGCGGGCAGACCGTAGGCATCATAGCCCATGGGGTGAAGCACATTGAAGCCTCTCAGACGTTTGTAGCGCGAGAATATATCGGACGCTATATAGCCCAGGGGGTGGCCCACATGCAGACCGGCTCCCGAGGGGTAGGGAAACATGTCGAGCACATAATATTTGGGCTTCGAGGCATCGATTTCGGTCTTATATACCTTATCGTCGCGCCACTGCTGCTGCCAGCGCGACTCTATCTCTCTATGATTGTATTCCATAATTTACACTGTAGTTATTTTGACATTTCGAGCATGCGCTCTATGGGGCGACGTGCACGGTCTATGATGGCCGCATCCACCTCCACCTCGGGGAGCTCGTAGAGCAGCGTCAGGTAGAGTTTACGCATGGTGTTGAGTTTCATGAAGGCGCAGTCGTTGCATGCGCAGGTGGAGTCGGAGGGGGGTGCGGGGATAAATACCTTGTCGGGGCAACGGCGCTTCATCTCGTGGAGTATGCCGCTCTCGGTGGCCACAATATATTCTGTGTAGGGCGACTCCTCGGCCCACTTCAGCAACACAGCCGTCGAACCCACCTTATCGGCCAGCAGACGCACGGGAGCCGGACACTCGGGGTGGACCAGCACCTTGGCCTGCGGATGCTGCTTCTTGAGCTCCATAATCCCCTCGAGCGAGAACTGTTCATGCACATGGCAAGCACCGTCCCAAAGCACCATCTGGCGTCCGGTCTGCGAGTTTATATAATTGCCCAGATTGCGATCGGGGCCAAATATGATCTTTTCGTCGGCAGGGAGAGAACCTACTATATCCATGGCATTGCCCGAGGTGACCACTATATCGGTAAGAGCCTTCACAGCCGCCGAGGTGTTGACATACGAAATCACCGTGTGGTCCGGATGCTCCTTTATAAACTTTTCGAGCTCGGGAGCCGGACAGCTATCGGCCAGCGAACATCCGGCGTTGAGGTCGGGCACAAGCACCTTGCGGTCGGGGCAGAGTATCTTGACAGTCTCGCCCATGAAGTGGACACCACACATCACGATGATGTCGTTGTCGAGCCGCTCGGCAATCCGTGCCAGCGCCAAAGAGTCGCCGATGAAATCGGCCACATCCTGAATCTCGGACACCGTATAGTAGTGGGCCAGGACAACGGCATTTTTCTCCTTCTTGAGCCTCTCTATCTCGGCCGCAAAGTCGATACCGGCAGGCACCTCAGCCTCCACAAAACCCTTGTCTACTTTCATTATTTGTTATAATTGAAAAAAATTTTTTTGAATAAGAACTTTATAAGAAAAAGAGTAAGTGCTGTTAAAATGTGCAATAACTTTAGCCCGATATGCTTGCATATATGGGTTATTGAAGTGCGATTAACAAATATCACACAGTTATTAACACCGCTTATAGCTGTGACTCAGTTTCTTACGTATGTTATTAACATCCTGTTAATAATGTGCAAAGTTAAGAACTTTTTGTGAGTAAAACAACCTATTTGTGTAGATAACCCTATTGAAAACCCTCTGAAAGATAAACAATAACTATTTTGGCCTTCTCGCAGTTAAGTATATACGCACTTCAGGCAATACGTGTCAAGAGTAAGTTGTGAAAACCTATTCAACTTTTATCAACACTTATTTACACCGTTATTAACAATGGAGAATTGGAGAAATGAGTGAGGTATAGAAGAGGATGGACAGAACCGCGGAGAGATCGATATTTCACACCAAGGTATGGGGCTATAACTATATCGCCTCTCCGAGGCGTCGCCCGAAGGGCTCTGTTTGCGATTATACCGCCTCAACCAAATTCTCAAACAATGTAATTTTTTCAACATTTTTGAAATATGTAATAAAATTGTAACAATCACCATCTATATACAATTGTTTGATATATACTGATATAATACATATTGTAACCAGATTGGAACTGTTTTAATATATATTAACAAATAAGATTTACATACTCTTCCCTTTACTCCTTACCTTTGTTGTAGCAAATAAAAACACTTGCGGCTTTTATCATTTCTCTCTCTGCCGCTTCTTTAGCATACTCTACAAATATAGAATAAAAGATAGTAGTAAGGTTTTCATGAGAATGAAAACTTTACTATCTTTTATGCGACACTCTTTTGCCCGTACAAACTATTTTTCTTAGATTTGCTGAATAAAACAAAGAAGATATATGGTCAATACAGATATTCGCTCGCTGATGGAGTTTCTCGACAAGAGCCCCGTCAACTATTTTGCAGTGAGAAGTGCCGCCGAGCTGCTCGACGCTGCCGGTTTCAAGCCACTTGATGCAGCCGATGCTTGGCACCTCGAGCCGGGCGGACGCTATTATATAATTAAGAACATGAGTGCCATTTTTGCCTTCACCGTGGGCAACGGCGCTCCGTCGGATGGTTTTCGCATCATAGCTGCCCACTCCGACTCCCCTACCCTGCGCATCAAACCCAACGCCGAGATGGCAACAGACGGCGGAGTGGTGAAGCTGAACGTGGAGGTATACGGTGGCCCAATACTCTACACGTGGTTCGATCGTCCGCTCTCACTGGCCGGACGTGTGGCTCTGCGCTCCGACAATCCACTGCGACCGCGCCTTGAGCTGCTCAAATTCGACCGTCCGCTTCTCACCATACCGCACCTGGCCATCCACTTCAACCGCGCCGTCAACGAGGGCAACCGCATCTCTGCACAGAAGGATATGCTCCCCGTCATTGGGATGGTCAAGGACAAGGCCGAGGCCAAGGGGCGCCTCTTGGCTCTGATAGCCGAGGCGCTGGAGTGTCGGAAGGAGGATATACTGGATTTCGACCTCTCGCTCTTCGACACTACCCCGGCTTGTCTTGTAGGTCTGGACAACGAGTTTATAACCTCCGGACGTCTCGACGATCTGAGCATGGTGCACGCCGCCATCACGGCCCTCTGCGACAGCAAAGGAGATTGCTCACAGACCCGTGTGGCCGCCATTTTCGACAACGAAGAGACCGGCTCAGGCACCAAGCAGGGAGCCGCATCGCCCGTGTTGCAGTCGCTGCTCAAACGTGTGATGGCTGCCCAGGGTGGCACCGAGGAGGACTATCTGCGCGCCGTTGAGAACTCATTTATGGTATCGGCCGACAATGCTCACGCCTTCCACCCCAACTATCCTGAGAAATACGACCCGACGAACCACCCTGTGCCCGGCGGAGGTCCGGTGATCAAGATAAACGCCCGCTGCAAGTATATGACCGATGCTGATTCGGCCGCCGTGTTCCGCCGCGTGTGCGAAGAGGCCGGTGTGCCTTGCCAGTATTTTGTGAACCACAGCGATGTGGCCGGAGGCTCCACGCTGGGCAATATTCTCACCTCACAGATACCCCTGAGAGGTGTGGATATGGGCGAGGCCATCTGGGCTATGCACTCCGTGCGCGAGACCGCCGCAGCCATCGACCACACATATACAATCCGTGCTTTCAGGAAATTTTTTGAAATTGCTTGAAAAAATTTAACAAAATGAGAGTGTTTTTGCATTGTACTTTTACAATCCTATGACAAAATTCGCACAATTCGGCTACAAATTTTGTGTAGGAATGCTTTTTTATTATTTTTGCAAAGTACAATACCACAGAACACAGTGACTACTGCAAATTCATCACCGAAAATACTCATCGTGTCAGACGATGATACTATCAACTCCATGCTTCTCGACAATCTTCAGGCCGAGGGGTATGAAGTAAAGGTAGTGCATGGTGCCGAGGATGCCCTTATGCTGCAGCTTGACACTTGTCAGCTCGTCATCTCCGAGGTGGATCTGCCTGGCGAGATCGACGGTTATGAGCTGCTGGAGCGCATCAAGGAAGACCGCCTCACTTCGGGAGTGCCACTCATGTTCTGTTCGTGTCGCGACAGCGAAAACGATATAATCAAGGGGCTCAATCTCGGAGCCGACGACTATATAGTGCGTCCCTTCTCGCTGCGCGAGATGATGGCACGTGTGCGCTCCGTGTTGCGCCGTCACCGCAACATGAACCCCACGGCCAACAGCCGTATCATAGAATACCGCACTCTGATAATGAATGTGGATTCGCGTGGACTGCTCATCGACGGCGAAGACGTATCGCTCTCCCCCACCGAGTTTTCCATACTCACACTGCTGCTGCGCTCGCGCAACAAGCTCTTCAGCCGCGAGGAGATATTTGCCCACGCATGGCCCGGCGAGAAGCTCGACAATCCCCGCCTGGTGGATGTCAATATATCGCGCCTACGCAAGAAGCTTTCCAGCTACAGCAAAAATCTGGTAAACAAGTCGGGCCTGGGCTACGGCTTTGTGGATAAAATTTGAAGAAATCAGCTGCATATCTGCCGTCGTGCCTCACCTCGCTGGTGCTTGAGGCCGGATGCGACGAAGCCGGGCGCGGATGCCTGGCCGGTCCGGTGTGTGCTGCAGCCGTGATTCTGCCCGACGGATACACCCTGGAAGGGCTCAACGATTCAAAAAAACTCACCCCGGCGCAACGCGAAAAACTCAGACACATCATAGAGCGCGACGCTGTGGCTTGGTGTGTGGCCTGGGCCTCGGAGAAAGAGATTGACGAAATCAACATTCTCAACGCCTCCATTCTGGCTATGCACCGCGCGCTCGACGGCCTGCAGGTGCGCCCAGGAGAGATTGTGGTAGATGGAAACCGCTTCAAGCCTTACGCCGATATACCACACACCACCATAGTGAAAGGAGATGGCAAGCTGGGCAACATAGCCGCAGCATCCATACTGGCCAAGACCCACCGCGACGAGCTCATGCTCCGCCTGGCGGCGGAATATCCCGGCTACGGATGGGAAGAAAACAAAGGTTATCCCACAGTGCAGCACCGCCAGGCCATAAAACGCCTCGGCCTCACCCCCCATCACCGCACTACGTTTAAATCGGAATGAGGAATTAGCGCTTAGCTCTGGCTGCAAGGAGACGATGACCTACGCGACAATAGAGGCATTTGTGTGGCTCGCAATAGTTGCGGCGCACGTGTATGAGAGCCTGCGTGGTAAAGGCGTCGCTCGCCTTTATGCCGGCCATGCCAAAGGCGGTGACTATATGGTTTGACTCAGGTGAGAGGGCCTGCAGCCATTCGGTGGCACGGCTGATAAGCGAGTCGTCGGCATGCTTTATACCCACGGCCATCAGCAGCGGAGCGGCCACATTTATCACTATCCCGGCAGCCGAGGAGCGGCTCATGGTCTCCATGGCAGTGCCTGGCGGGGCTCCGAAGGTGTGACGTGTAGTCCAATAAGGTGGTAGCTGGCGGCGGAAATAATCTATGATATCGTCGGGGGTTCGGGCCTCGAGTATGGTTGCCACCGGGCGGAAATCCTCGTGGATTATAGATGCCAGCATGGCTATGCGGCGCAGTGGTGAGTTGGCCGGGCGCATCCTACCCATTTTCCATCCCAGCGATTCGGATCGCTTCAGGCTGAATTTATGCGACAGAAACCTGTATTCCTTCTGCAGTTGCTCCATATAGGAATCTGCGCAACTCCCCTCCAGAAATCCGGCCTGGCCGAATAACAGCGCTTCGAGCGACATGAGCGAGTCGGCATGCTTGCGCATGAAACACAGTGGCATTGACAGAGCCAGGCGCTCCATAGGATCGGCGTTGGTGCCAAACCCGAGCGAGCGAGCCAGCGTCACATAGGTGGCCTCCTCAAGGTCGCCTGTGAATCGGTCGGCCAGACCCAGCAGACGGTCGGCCTTGGCATGCAGGCGCTCGAAAGCCATGGATGTGATCCAGTCGGTGAGGTGGAGCCGGGGCATAGCCGCAAGCTCGGAGGCACAGGGCAGGTCTATATCGGCACGATCCACAAGCTGCGAATAGCGGCGGTGGAAATCGGGGTGACACTGCATCACCATCTGTGCTATCACCTCGCCGTTTGAGCGGCACACTGGAGCGTCGTCGCGGTCCACCACATGGAGCACTACCGAGTCGTAGGCCGGATTGCCGTCATGGCCATGGCGGTGCCAGTCGGAGGCGCGCACATGTATCTCCACATCTCCGGCCCAGAGATCGGAGCCTATGCGTATCTTGGCGTTGAAAAAGTCGGGTCCGGCATTGGTGTTGAGTGTGCCGGGGTCAAGGATGCTGATGCGCCGACCGTCAACTGTGACGAGGTCGGTGTGGAGCAGCAAGCGGTGTTGCCACACATATTGCATCAGGCGTTCCATGAAAAGAGAGGGATGTGGGGGTGTCAGTCGTCGAGGCTACGTTTGAACTCTACCATCTTAAGGGCGGTGTCGGCGGCTTCGGAGCCCTTGTTGCCCACACATCCGCCGGCGCGGTCGAGAGCCTGCTGCTCGTCGAGCACGGTGAGCACACCGAATATCACCGGAGTGTCGCAGTCGGCGTTGAGGGCCGTCATGCCCTGAGTGACGCTCTGACATACATAGTCGAAGTGGGGGGTATCACCCTTTATCACCACACCGATTATGATGATGGCATCATACTGCTCGCTCTCTATGAGCTGCGAGGCCGCAAAGGTGAGCTCGATGGTGCCAGGCACGCTGAAGAGCCCTATCTGCGAGTCGTTCAGTCCGCGTGCTTTGAGAGTATTGATGGCGCCGTCGCGCAGCAGCCCTGTGATATGGCTGTTCCATTCGGCTGTGACGATGGCTATGTTTACATTGTCGATGTCGAGATTGGCTATGATTGAGGGTGTATAGGTTGACATATCAGTGCGAAACGTGGGTTTATCTTGGGAAAATCTTATGCCACAGGCTCAGGATGTCGAGCCCTGGGGCTTTTACGGTCGCCAGCAGTTCGGATATGTGGCGGTGATGGGCAGGTTGGTTTATTTTCAGAGCCTTGTGGAGCATGGTGTTGAGCAGGTGTATGGCCTTGTCGCGCATTGGGCCTATGCGCAGCATGGATTCGCCCAGTGCTATCGACACTCTGAGCTGGCGCTCGCTGAACTCAGGCTCCAGCCGCTGCATGTATTTAAGCGCTCGAGTGTAATACTGTATGGCCTCGCGGTGTCGGCCCATGCGGGCCAGGGTGTCTCCCTCGCTGATGAGCGAGTCCACCAGCTGTCCGGCGGCCTCGGCTATCCCCTCGCTCACCATGCGCGTATAGTTTGATGTGGCCTCTTGATATCGTGCCAGGAGCTCGGCCTGGGTGACGCGGTTGTGATAGACGGTTGTGGCGGCTCCGAGGGCTGTGACCAGCGCAGGAGCATAGCGCTCGGCATCGCTTTTGGCCAGACGCTCCAGAAGCTTCACGGCCTTCTCCAGCTCGCGTTCGGCCTGCTTGTATTCTCCGGTAGATGAGTGGAGCATGGCCAGGTCGTAGAGTGTAAGGGCCAGCATCTCCATAAATGGAGTGTCCTTGCGGCGCGGACGGCGTGCCAGCATATTGAGTGTCGAGGCCGCAGCCGAGGCCGCAGCCTTGTCGAGGTTGCCAACGCTGACATAGAGAGCCGTGATAATCTGCATTATCGTTGCCCGCAGGTCGGTGAGGGAGTCAGACTCTGAGTCGGGCTCGGAGGCTATGTGCAGTTCAAGCTCGGAGAGGGTGGCTATGGCGCGTGCGGCCTCATCGTGTTCGAGGCTTTCGCGAGCCATGAGCCGCAGCAGATCGGAGGCTGTGGTGAGGCTGAGACCGCGCAGTGTGCGCAGGCTCTCGGCAGCCGAGCGGGGCCGCTTGCCCGTGGACTGCCTCAGTTCCTGAGCTTCAGGGGCTGCAGTGACAAATCCCTTGTCGAGCGACGAGCGGTTCATTTCAGCGACGATGCTAATTGGCTATGGGCTGTTTCGTTGGCCTTGGCCATAATGTCGTCGGGGTCTTTCATTCCCTCCACCAGTGCGCGTGTCACACCGGCAATGGCGCCTACGGTCCAGTCGAAGTCTGAGGCATCGGTGGGATGGCAGTCGAGGGTCCACGATTCGTTGTCGTCGAAGAAGTGCATCTTCAGGTTGGCCTTGTCAAGCACGAGGCAGCGCTGGCAGTGAAACTTTATATGGTCGTTGAAGGCTTTCTCTATACTTTGCGTGGGGAAGAGAGCAGCCAGATCCGATGTGGTGGCCACAACGAGGTCGGCAGCCTCGAGATTGTCGAAAATCTCGGGCATCACCCGTGTGATGCGTGCCACCTGGCTGGGCTCAAAGTAGGGCAGATAGACCACCTTGGCCTTGCGGGCTCGGGCATGCGAGGCCAGCTCCATCACCCTCTGGTGGTTGCGCTCCTCAATGGCCATGTAGGAGCCGAACACTACCACATCCCCTTCGTTTATGCGGGGCCAGACGGGGTTGACCGGCTCGCCGGGATAATCTGTATGCATCACACTGGCCTCCGGACGGTTGTCAGAGGTAATCCTTACCGGGCTTTTGCCTTCGGTGTAGCGGTCTATGCATTTGGTGTCAACTTTCGATGTCTCAAGCTTTGTCACTATATGGTCGCCTATGGCGTCGGCGCCGGCCTCGCCCACAAACAGTGTGTCGATGCCCATGCTACCGTCGAGCATGGCAGCCCCGACGGTGCGGTCGCCCACACGTGTAGTGGCTGTGCCGTCAGTCGAGAGCGAGACATTCAGAGCAAGCTCGCCTATGAAGATTACCTTGTTCATATTATCAAGAATTCTTAGTCGGATATATATCATCGTCGACAGGTTGGTGGCAAACACTCGCCTGTCAAAAGTTTAACACACGCGGAGGCCGATGGTTCACGTTTCGGTCCACATCTACCCATGGGCAAAGATACACAAAAATTTGATAAGTATGAAAAAAATTACAATACGCAAGATGTTGTCAGTTTCGCGTCGATATGTTATTTTTGCAAGGTTTTAGGAATTATTGCATATATGAAGATAACAGTGATAGGAGGAGGCGCCATGGGTTGTGCCGTGGCCCGCGGTGTGGCTGCGCTCCACAGTGTGACCCTCTCCACCCCTCACCCCGACGAGACTCCGATAGATGGTGTCAGAGCCATTAACGACAACCGCTTGGCTGTCAGCGACGCCGATCTTGTAGTGGTGGCTGTGAAGCCATGGGTGCTTCCGGACGTAATTTCTGAGATTGCCCCCGTGCTCCCCGCCGGAGTGGAGCTCTCAGTGATAGTGGCCGGCGTGAAGGCCGACGATCTGATGGATATGCTGGGCGGCTATGCCCCCGCTGCGGTCTCGATAGCCATGCCCAACACTGCCATGGCCGTGGGTGAGTCCATGACCTTTCTGACGGCCGTAGAAGGCTCGCCGGAGCGTGCCATGGAGCTGTTTGGGAGCCTCGGACGGGTTGAGGTGATAGAGGAGCGCCTGCTTCCCGGAGCCACGGCGCTGGCATCGTGTGGTATAGCCTATGCCCTGCGCTATGTCAGAGCAGCAACGGAGGGGGGTGTGGAGCTCGGTTTCAAAGCCGCCGAGGCGCAGCGCATCGTGGCGCAGACCATTCGCGGTGCTGCTGCCCTGCTCTCCAAGCCCGGAGCACATGCCGAGGCGGAGATCGACAAAGTGACCACCCCCGGCGGTATCACCATCAAGGGCCTCAATGCCATGGAGAAGGCCGGATTTACCAACGCCGTGATCGAGGGGCTGAAAGCATCGGCAAAATGAGCAGAATAGTAGTAAAAGTGGGCAGCAATGTGCTGACACGCACCGACGGCATGCCCAATGTCACAAATATGTCGGCTCTGGTCGACCAGATTGCAGCCTTGCGCCGCTTGGGCCACGAGATTGTGCTGGTGTCGAGTGGTGCCGTGGCCTGTGGGCGCGGTGCTGTCACCCCTACACGTCAGCTCGACGCCGTGGCTTCGCGCCAGCTCTACTCGTCGATAGGTCAGATTAAACTCATCAACCTCTACAATCAGCTCTTTGGAGCCTACGGCATAGTGGTGGGGCAGGTGCTGACGCAGAAGGAGAATTTTGCCTCGCGCACATCCTACCTGAACCAGCGCGCCTGCATGCTCACAATGATTGAAAACGGCGTTATACCCATTGTGAACGAAAACGACACAGCCAGCCTCACGGAGCTCATGTTTACCGACAACGATGAGCTCTCAGGTCTCATAGCTACCATGACCGACGCCGACACGCTGGTGATACTCTCCAACGTCGACGGCATCTACACCGGCTCTCCCGCCGATCCCGCCTCACACCTCATAAGCCGTGTGGAGCCCGGAAAGGATGTGAGCGAGTATGTGGTGGCCACCAAGAGCGGATTTGGCCGCGGAGGCATGGGTACAAAGTGTGACATAGCCTCCAAGGTGGCATCCGAGGGGGTGGCCGTAATCATAGCCCGTGGTAGCCGCCCGGATGTGCTGGTAGACCTTATAGAGCACCCCGACACTGTGCCCCACACTCGCTTCGAGCCCTCGCCGGCGCCCCTCAGCACCATAAAACGCTGGATAGCCCACAGTGGCTCCTTTGCCAAGGGTGTGGTCTGTGTCAACGCTCGTGCCGCCGAGGCATTGCGCTCCGACAGGGCTGTGTCGCTGCTCCCCGTAGGCGTCACCGCCGTAGAGGGGGACTGGGAAGAGGGCGATATTGTTTCGGTCATAGGCCCCTCGGGCGAGACCATAGGCATGGGGCGCGCATCGCTCTCGGGCTCCGAAGCTGCACGCCTATTGGGCTCGCACGGACACCGTCCACTCATCCACTACGACTATCTCTATATCGAGTAATAGATTGACAATGAATCATATATTTCAGGTCGTGCGCGAAGCCTCGCGCACTCTTTCATCCATATCAGACACCATCCGCTCCCGTGCCATCAATCTTTTGGCCCGGCTGGTGGAGGAGAACATCGATTTTCTGCTCGAGGCCAATGCCGCCGACCTGGCGCGCATGGATCCTTCGAACCCTCTTTACGACCGTCTGCAGCTCACCCCGGCGCGCTTGGCTGCCATAGCCTCCGATCTGCGCCACGTGGCAGCGCTCCCCTGCCCGGTGGGCGAGGAAGTGGAACACCGCACCCTCCCCAACGGTATAGACCTGCGTCGCGTCAGAGTGCCCTTCGGTGTGATAGGTGTGATATATGAGGCACGCCCGAATGTCACCTTCGACGTGTTTTCCCTCTGTATCAAGAGCGGCAACGCCTGCATACTGAAGGGTGGCCGCGATGCCGACGACTCAAACCGTGCGGCCATAAGCCTGATACAACGTGCCCTCATTGAGTCGGGTCTGCCAGCCGACTCCGCCGTGCTCCTCCCCTCCACCCACGAGGCCACAGCCGAGCTGCTCAATGCCGTGGGCTATGTGGATGTGTGCATCCCCCGCGGCGGCCGCCGACTCATCGACTTTGTGCGCGACAATGCGCGTGTCCCCGTCATAGAAACTGGCGCCGGGGTGGTACACGCATATTTCGACGCCGACGGTAGCGTGGCCATGGGCAGAGACATTATTGACAATGCTAAGACACGCCGCGTCAGCGTGTGCAATGCCCTCGACACCCTCATCGTCCACTCCTCGCGCCTCGAAGATCTCCCCACCCTCCTCTCACCGCTGGGCCAGAAAGGCGTGGAGCTGCATGCCGACACCCGGGCTCTCTCAGTGCTCCGCGGCGCATATCCCACCGAAAAGCTCGTGGAGATAACCCCCACAGATCTCGATCGCGAATGGATGGATCTGAAGATGGGGGTGGTGACAGTCGACAACCTCGACCAGGCCATAGACCACATAACCGCCCACGGCTCAGGCCACAGCGAGACCATAATAACCGACAACGAAGCGGCCGCCCGAGAATTCACCACCCGTGTCGATGCCGCCTGCGTATACGTCAACCTGCCCACCTCCTTCACCGACGGCGGCCAGTTCGGTCTCGGCGCCGAGATAGGCATATCCACCCAGAAACTCGGCCCCCGCGGCCCCATGGGACTCCGCGAAATAACCACCACCCGCTACATCCTCACCGGCCACGGCCAAACCCGCAAGCCGTGAGAACGTTTGCCCCATACAGGGGCGGAGGCTCACAGTTCTACTTCGAGTAGCTGGCCGTAGGTGGGTTGGCGGGTGAAGATGTCGTCGGGTGTGGCGAGGCCGGTCAGGAGCATTACCTGCATTAGCACGCCGCCGTGGGTGAAGACGAGCACGGTGGTGCCGTCGGGCAGGAGGCGCAGGGACTGGAGGAAGGATGCCACGCGGCGCTGCTGATCGAGGAAGGACTCTCCGCCTGTGGGCGTGACGTGTTGCCAGTCGTCAAACCACTCCTGGAGGCGTGGGTCGGTTATCTCTGCCCATACCTGCATCTCCCAGTCGCCGAAATTCATCTCCAATAGCCGCGGGTCAGCCTCGGCTTTGGGGTAACCACATGCTGCGGCCAGGCGCACGCACCGGCTGAGAGGCGACGTGAACACCCGGGTGAACTCTCGGTCGGCCAGCTTGCTTTTCACCACCTCGGCTTCCCGGGCAAAGGTGGATGAAAGCCCTACGTCGCTCTGGCCGTAACAGGTGCAGGAGGGGACGTCGACCGATGTGTGGCGCACAAAAGTTACCCTCACCATCAGCAGTCGGGCTGATTGTTTTCGCCCGCCAGCATGCCGCATGCCGCCTCGATATCCTCGCCGCGCGAGGCTCGGATGGTGGCCGTCACGCCATGCGAGTTGAGGCGGTCGCGGAAGGCGGTCATGGTCTCGGTGGTAGAGGGTCGGCCTTCAAATCCGGGTATGGCGTGGAAGCGTATGAGGTTGACGCGACAGGATGTGCCCTTGAGCAGCCGAGCCAGCGCATCGGCATGGCGCATATCGTCGTTGACGCCGCGCCACATTATGTATTCGGCCGACAGACGCCGCTGGTGGGCAAAGTCGTAGTCGCGCAGCATGGA
Source organism: Muribaculaceae bacterium (assembly GCA_023664185.1). Classification (GTDB taxonomy): domain Bacteria; phylum Bacteroidota; class Bacteroidia; order Bacteroidales; family Muribaculaceae; genus Duncaniella. Next base: position 41,113 of record JAMPGA010000006.1, on the reverse strand, counting down.
GATCACCTCGGTCACGGGATAAGCCTTTTCTACAGGCATCAGCCCCAGACGCTCTGATGGATAGGGCGAGTGGACGCTGATGGCCACGTGGACGGCGGTCTCGTCGAGCAGACGGCGCAGCCCCGGGATATGTCCGATGCTCGACACGGTGATTCTCTTCGGGCTCCACCCCAGGCCCCAGGGGGCAGTGAGACACTGTATGGCGCGTATCACGGCGTCTACATTGTCCATAGGCTCGCCCATACCCATAAACACGATATTGGTGAGCGATTGCGAATCGGGGATGGAGAAAATCTGGTTGAGAATACCTGCGGCTGTGAGCGAGCCGTGGAACCCCTGGGCGCCCGTCATGCAGAACCGACACCCCATCTTACACCCTGCCTGCGACGACACGCACAGAGTGGCGCGGTCGTGGTCGGGGATATAGACCGCCTCCACATCCATGCCCCCGCCCGAGCCGGGTATGATATAGTCGACCTTCGGGGTTCGGGCCGGGAAGAGATACTTGACGGTGCCGTCGGTAGAGCGCGATTCGCGCACAGGATTACTGAGCCCAACGCAATAATGTTCGTTGAGCCATTCACGAGCCTTCAGAGGGAGCTCAGTCATCTCATCTATGCTCCCTATACGGCCATGATATATGCGTCGGGCTATCTGCGAGGCTGCAAACGGACGCAGGCCGGCCTCGGCCACAACACTCTTAAGCTCGTCGGGCGACATGCCCAATAGAGGCGTTTTGCAAACGGTATTCATAATTATCAGCAAAGTTACACAAAAAAGTCAACCGAATATTTGCAAACTTAAAAAAAACTCCTTACCTTTGCAACGCAAAAACAGCTATGGGGTATTAGCTCATCTGGCTAGAGCGCGACACTGGCAGTGTCGAGGTGAGCGGTTCGAGTCCGCTATACTCCACTAAGCAAACTGATAATCAGTGAGTTACAATCACAACACCCAATTTTACACCCAAATAGGTTAAAATTGGGTGCTTTTATATATCTTTAACGCTTTCTACACCACAACATCTGTCCGAAGCACCCAAAATTTAGACTACTGAGCAAGAAAAGAAAACCGTAAAGCAAATCGTAGCACTGCAATTTTTCTTTTTCCCTGCTCATCTATATATTGGTTTAAGTTTAGTCGGGCATATTTTAGTAGATGACAAAATTGAATTTTGCCGGTTAAATTATTGATTATTAACGTT
>JAMPGA010000006.1:21982-39809 GCA_023664185.1 Muribaculaceae bacterium | reverse complement strand
CCTACGTAACCTAACTTTTTGGGGAATTTAGTATTGTAATTGTGTTAATAAACCATACGCGGTGTAATTAACCTTTGCAAATTTACGAATTATTTTGAAAAATACCCCCCCCGATTGTTAAAAATTGCTAAAATTATAAGAAAGGGTAATTATTTTAATCAATTCGGGGGTTACTTTTCCTTTGGCACGAGTATATGGGTCAGTTCGGCCATGCCTTGGGAGGCGGTTTTGGGGATTACGGTGACTGATGCGGGCACGGGGGCCGGGCGCGGGTCGATGTAGTAGACCGGAATGCCCGGGCGCACATAGTGGAGCAGCGAGGCGGCGGGATATACGGCCAGCGAAGTGCCTATCACCACGAAGATATCGGCTTCCGAGGCCCACTCGATGGCTCGCTCAATGTTGGGCACAGCTTCCTGGAAAAATACTATGTGGGGCCTGACGGGGTCGCCATACTTGTCGCGGGTGTCGACGGAGGTCTCTATGTGCTCCTCGTCGAGGGTATATACGCGCTCGGGGTGAGGAATGGAACGCACCTTCATGAGCTCGCCGTGGAGATGAAGGATGTTGCTCGAGCCGGCCTTCTCGTGAAGGTCGTCGACGTTTTGGGTTATGACATAGACGTCATACCACTTCTCCAGCTCCTTGAGCGCCAGATGAGCCGCATTGGGGCGGGCTGTGAGCAGCTGGCGACGGCGCTCGTTGTAGAATTTGTGTATCAGTGCCGGATTGCGGGCGAAGCCTTCGGCCGAGGCCACGTCCATCACCGGATAGTTTTCCCAAAGGCCTCCGGCGTCGCGGAAGGTGGTGATACCGCTTTCGGCGCTGATGCCTGCGCCGGTGGAGATGACGAGTTTCTTTTTCATAGTGTCTGTGAGGAGTCTATCTTTTTTGTTTGAAGAAAGCTTGCATAAGCGCCGCACACGGAGCAGCGAGCACCCCGGAGGTGACTGTGGCCCGCGGATGAAACGGCGATCTACTTTCGGTAAAACAACGGTAACCGCGTTTTGGATCGGACGCACCGTAAACAATGCGGCTTATCTGCGACCATCCCAAGGCTCCGGCACACATCAGGCAAGGCTCCACGGTGACGTAGAGTGTGCACCCGGTCAGATACTTTCCTCCAAGCGTCGAGGCAGCTGCCGTAATGGCCTGCATCTCGGCATGAGCCGATACATCGGAGAGGGCTTCGGTAAGGTTGTGACCGCGTCCCACAACCCGCCCGCGGGGCGAGACTATGACGGCCCCGATGGGCACTTCGCCGGCCTCAAAGGCTCTTTCGGCCTCCTGGAGAGCCAGCGCCATATAGCGCTCGTCGGCTGCGGCGGTGAGGGTGTTGTCGGTGATATCCATGGTGTCAGTCTTCGGAGTCGCGCATCTGGGGCAGATGCCAGCCGTAGTGCAGGGCGCCCCAGCGCAATATGAGTATGGTGAACGCGCAAATGCTCTGGCATAGCAGTGCATTCCCGCCGCACACGGCCACTATCCAATACATCAGGCCGCCTGCCAGACAGGCCGTTGCGTAGATATCCTTGCGGAAAAACAGTGGTTCCTCGTTGATGAGCACATCGCGCAGCACACCTCCAAACGAGCCGGTGACCATGCCCATCACTATAGCCACCCACATGGGAAAGCCGTAGAGGAGGCTTTTCTCCACTCCGGTGATGACGAACAGAGCCAGTCCGATGGCGTCAAACATGAACAGCGAGCGCGACGATGAGGTGAGCACACGCTTGAATAGACACACTATAAGGAAGCCCAGCCCGGTTACTGCCAGATACATCCACGACAGCATCCAGAACACGGGAGCGCCCAGCAGAAGGTCGCGTATAGTGCCACCTCCGATGGCGGTGATAACGCCGATGGTATAGGCCCCAAACCAGTCGAAATGCTTGCGGGCGGCCAGGCGTATGCCGCTGACGGCAAATGCCAGTGTGCCCAGCACCTCTATGGTAAAGAAAATAAGTTCGCTTTCTGTCACTTTCTGGGTCCGGGCACCGACCAGCGGCGCAGGTATTTACGTATGGCACTAATGGTTTTCTCGCCGGTAAACGGGGGCGTGATGGCGGCCTGCAGTATGTCGCGCAGCTTTGAGGGTTTGTCGCGGTCGTTTATCATGGCCGGGTCCTCGGCGGCCTCGCTGTGATACTCCTTCACTTGCTGCTCGCCAGTTATGACGGCCAGAGCATTTTCGGCCAGCGATTTCAGCTCATCCTCGCCGGGATACACGAATATCGGGGCTATGAACGAGACATGTTCGGCCATAAAGTCGGTGATGCGGCGGCTCTGAGCCATGCCTCCGGTGAGCAGGATGGCATCTATTTCACCCTTCAGTGCGGCTGCCATGGCTCCTATCTCCTTGCACACGGTATATATCATGGCTCTCAACACCAGGGTGGCGTGAAGGTCGCCGCTGTCGATGCGGTCGAGCACCTCGGGCACTGAGGTGATGCCGAGATGAGCCATCATTCCCCCCTTGCCGTGAACCATCTTGATCAGCTCTTCCTCGGTGTATTTACCTGAGAAACAGAGTCTGACCAGCGGGCCGGGAGGGAGCGATCCGGAGCGTTCGGGCGAGAATGGCCCGCAGCCGTCCAGAGCGTTGGTGGTGTCGATGACACGCCCCTTGCGGTGGGCGCTCACTGTGATGCCTCCGCCCATGTGGCAGACTATGAGATTCAGTTTGTCGTAGTCGTGTCCGGTCTCGCGCGCATATCGGCGGGCTATGGCTTTCTGGTTGAGGGCATGGAATATGGACTCGCGCGGCAGCTCGGGCACTCCGCTCAGACGGGCGTAAGGTATCATCTCGTCTACCACAACGGGGTCGGCTATATAAGCCTTCACCCCGATACCGTTGGCTATGTCGCGGGCTATGAGTCCACCCAGGTTTGAGGCGTGCTGCATGCGTGCGTTTATCAGGTCGCGCTCCAGCTCGTCGTTCACCTCATATGTGCCGCTCTCCACTGGGCAGATGATACCTCCGCGCCCTATCACGGCGTTGATGGAGTGCATCGGTATGCCTTTCTCCTCCAGAGCCTTTTCTATCAGCCCCTTGCGCCATGAAAATTGCTGGGGAATGTTGTCGAACACGGCCAGCTCCTCGGGAGTATGGTGGATGGAAAGGGTGAAGATGGGCTTATCGTCGTCGTAGACAGCGATTTTCGTAGAGGTCGAACCGGGGTTTATGGCTAAGATTCTATTCATACATGCAGGCAGGCTAATGCTATGGAATACAGTTTGGTGAGAGGGGTGTCGCCGCGCGAGGTGAGCACGCAGGGCACTCTTGTACCCACCACGATGGCAGCCACCTCGGCTCCGGCCATATGGGTTGCAGCCTTGAAGAACACGTTGCCACTCTCGATGTTGGGGAAGAGCAGGCAGTCGGCCTCACCGGCCACTCTGGAGCCCTTCACACCCTTTTCCCGGGCCACCTCAGGCCACAGAGCCACGTCGAGCGATAGCGGGCCGTCGGCCTCGATATTGCCCAGCTGGCCGCGGTCGGCCATCTTGGCTAGGATAGAGGCCTCCGACGAGGATATCACCTGGGGCAACACCTGCTCGGAGGGAGCCATGAACGCTATCTTTGGAGTGGTGACACCCAAAGTACGCGCTGTGGTGGCCAAGTAGCCGGTGATCTTAATCTTCTGCTTGAAGTCGGGCTGGGGTATCACGGCCACATCGCCCACACAGAGCAGCTTGGAGCGACCGGGGATCTCAAACACGGAGACATGGCTCAGCAGCCCACCCTGAGGGAAGAGCCCGGCCTCCTTGTTGAGGATGCCGCGCATATACTTGTCGGTGCTCACAAGTCCTTTCATCAGAACATCGGCCTTTCCGGTCGAGACATCGGCCACGGCGGCGCGGACACACTCCACGTCGCCTTTCACGTCGACAATCTCAAAACCCTCAGTGCTTATACCCGCGGCCTCGCACACGCTCTGTATGGTCGGGGCATCGCCGTAGATTACGGGAGTCACTATGCCGCTGTCGGCGGCGTGGCGCACGGCCTGGAGGGTGTGGGCGTCCTGGCCATAGGCCACAGCCAGACGCTTGGGGCCGCGTTTTGCAGCCACCTCTACCAGTTGTGAAAGTGATGTGAGCATCTTAATGGTCTGTTTCTAATCGTTTACGATGAGAAGATTGTAGTTTTTCTTGCCTCTCTGCACCAGTATATACTTGCCGTTGAGGAGCATCAAAGGGTCGGCGGCCATGTAGGGGTCAGAGATCTTCTCCTTATTTATGGAGACGCCACCGCCCTGCACCAGCTTGCGCATCTCGCCCTTGGAGGGGAATACGGGAGCAGCCTCGGTGAGGAGATCGGCCAGCTTCATGCCCTCGTCGATGGCCTTGCGGGGTATGTTGAACTGGGGCACACCCTCCATCACGGCCAGCAGAGTGGCCTCGTCGAGCTTGCGCAGAGTGTCGCCGGCCTTGTTGCTGAAGAGTATCTGCGAAGCCTCTACGGCCATCTGATAGTCCTCCTCGGAGTGCACCATGGTGGTTATCTCCTTTGCCAGGCGCTTCTGCAGGGGGCGCTGGCCGGGGTCTTCGGCCTGGGCCTTGACGAGCTCCTCTATCTCCTCGCGGGTCAGAGAGGTGAATATCTTGATGTATTTCTCGGCGTCGGCGTCAGAGACGTTGAGCCAGAACTGATAGAACTTGTAGGGCGATGTGTAGCGGGGATCGAGCCAAACGTTGCCGCTCTCGGTCTTGCCAAACTTGCCACCGTCGGCCTTGGTGATGAGGGGGCAGGTCAGGGCGTAGGCTTCGCCTCCCAGAGTGCGGCGTATGAGCTCGGTGCCGGTGGTGATGTTGCCCCACTGGTCGGAGCCACCCAGCTGCAGGCGGCATCCCTTCTCCTGGTAGAGGTGCAGGAAGTCGTAGCCCTGGCAGAGCTGATAGGAGAACTCGGTGAACGACATGCCCTGCTGCGATTCGCCGCTGAGGCGCTTCTTCACAGAGTCCTTGGCCATCATGTAGTTGACGGTGATATGCTTGCCCACATCGCGGATGAAGTCGAGAAATGAGAACTGTTTCATCCAGTCATAGTTGTTGACCATCTCGGCTGCGTTGGGAGCGTCGGAGTCGAAGTCGAGAAACTTGGAGAGCTGTTTCTTAATGGCCTCCTGGTTGTGGCGCAGAGTCTCCTCGCTGAGCAGTTTGCGCTCCTGGCTCTTCATGGAGGGGTCGCCGATCATGCCGGTGGCGCCGCCGATGAGGGCAATGGGTTTGTGGCCCGAGCGCTGGAAGTGTTTCAGCATCATCACGCCCACAAGGTGGCCTATATGCAGAGAGTCGGCCGTGGGGTCGATGCCCAGGTAGGCCACAGTCATTTCTTTCTTGAGTTGTTCATCTGTGCCGGGCATCATCTGGTGGATCATGCCGCGCCAGGTAAGTTCTTCAATAAAATCCATCGGGATATATATTTCGTGTTGCGATTTTTATCTTGGTTAGAGAGATGGTTAAGCCAATTGTGCGAATGCCTTGGTGAGTCGGCGGAATGCCTCGCGCAGATTGCCGTCGGAGGTGGCATAGCTGAGGCGTATGTACCCCTCCATGCCGAAGGCGCCGCCGTCAACAGTGGCCACATGTCCATCCTCGAGCAGATACATGGCCAGGTCGGCCGACGAGGCTATCTTGCGCCCCGAGGGTGTGGTCTTGCCGATATATGCGCTCACTTCGGGAAACAGGTAGAAGGCACCCTGGGGCATGTTGACCTTCAGGCCGGGTATGGCCGATGCGAGCTCCACCACCAGGTCGCGGCGGCGGCGGAAGGCGGCGTTCATCTCCTTGACACATTCCTGCGAGCCGGTGTAGGCAGCCTCGGCAGCCTTCTGGGCTATGGATGAGGCATTGGACGTGTACTGTCCCTGGAGCTTTGTCACAGCCTTGGCCAGCCAGAGCGGCGCAGCGCAGTAGCCTATGCGCCATCCGGTCATGGCATATGCCTTGGAGACGCCGTTGATTATCACAGTGCGGTCGGCCGTCTCGGGGAACGAGCCCAGCGAGGTGAACGAGCCTGTGAAGTTGATGTGCTCATATATCTCGTCGGCCAGGATGATGATGTCGGGGTGCTTGGCCAGAACATCCACCAGCCCCTGGAGCTCCTGGCGGGAATAGACACTGCCCGTGGGATTGGAGGGGGAGCACAGAAGTATCATGCGGGTTTTGCCACTGATGGCTCCCTCGAGCTGCGATGGGGTTATCTTGAAGTCCTGGGTGATGTCGGCGTCGATGGCCACGGGGATGCCTCCGGCCAGTTTCACCATCTCCACATAGCTCACCCATGCGGGCATCGGTATTATCACCTCGTCGCCGGGATTGATGGTGGCGAGGATCACATTGCACAGAGCCTGCTTGGCGCCGTTTGAAACCACGATCTGCTCAGGGGCGAAGGTCACGCCGTTCTCGCGCGAGAGCTTCTCACTCACGGCCTTGCGCAGCGACAGGTAGCCGGCCACGGGAGTATAGAAGGTGAAGTTTTCGTTGATGGCTTCCTTGGCAGCCTCCTTGATGTGACGGGGGGTCTCAAAATCGGGCTCACCCACCGAGAGGTTTATTACGTCTACGCCCTGAGCTTTGAGCTCATTGCTTTTCTGCGACATTGCAAGTGTGGCCGATGGCGCGAGTGCCTGCACCCGCTCAGATACATGGGTAGTCATGGTGGTCTATATATGCATATTTTTTGCAAAAATACGCAAAATATATGAGATGGCAAAAAAATGAAAGTCTGCACTCTCAGACTCAGGGTGCAGACTTTCTAATTAATTTGGGGGGTCAGGCGTGGATGGTGAGAATGAAGCATGCGCCACGCGATGTGGGATCGATGGTGAGCGAACTTCCCATCTTCTCGGCCCGGAGTGCGCAGATGGGGAGTCCGAGGCCGTCGCCATCCGAGATGTCGTGTGAGGCGTTGAAGGCCTTGAATAGATTTTCGCGTTCCTCCACAGGGATGCCGGGGCCAGAGTCGCTCACGATAAACTGGTTGGTGGTGGCCGAGCGCTTCTTGCAAGCCAGCGTCACGCGGCCACCTTCGGGGGTGAATTTCACCGCATTGTCCACCAGGTGCTCCAGAATCTTGCGCACCTCCTCGGGGTTGATCAGAGCATAGCCGCGTGCGCCGTCCACGTGGATGGTGGCTCCGCGCTTGAGCATCGGTCGGAATTCGTCGGCTATCGAGTTGCAGAACGGCTCGAGTGCCACTTGCTCAAAGCCCTCCTTGGGCTGGGTGGGGGCAGCGTCGACTTCCGAGAACTCCTCCACCTTCTTCACATAGTCACGTATCTCCTTGACGGCCGGATTGTCCTGGTCGAGCTTACCAAGAGCCGGGGCTATGGTCGACGACATGTTTTGCATCATGGCGCTCTTTTGGGCTGTGCGGCGGTCGGCTTCCTCGGCCTCCTGGCGTATGCGGCGGTTTTTGGCCCTGACGCGCTGATAGAAATATGTGCCTACGCCCAGACACCCCAGAGCCACCACAAACAGAGCTATGAAGATGGTCATGAGCGAAGTGCGTGTCATTATGGTGTGGTTCTTTCCGGCTATTATCGTGTCGGCCTCCTGCACCTCCTGGCGCGCTTTGGCCAGTTCGGAGGCTTCGTTGGCGGCCTCGATCGAGTCAGACCATTTGATGTATTGCTCATATGTGCGGTCCACGAGCATGGCGTCGTCTGCCGACACGGCCTTATTTATCAGCTCTCGGTATGCCTTGTTGGCTGCGGCATAGTCGTTTGACGTCTCAAACTGCTTTATCAACCGGGCTATACACTGGTCGCCCTGCTTGTTGCGATTGGTGGCATAGTAGAATTTGGCTTCAGTGAAAAGCATGTCGGTGGCTATCTCCTTCGACTTCGACGAGCGGGCATAAACGGCCATCTTGCGCAGCCAGTTTTCGGCCTGGGCATTGTTGTTCATCTTGTCGTAGAGATCGAATCGCGCCTTGGCCGCATAGAAATAGGGGAGAGGCAGGGAGTCGGGTTTAATGCCCCTCTCGGCCATAATCTTTTCGAAACTCGAAAGCAGTTTGAAAGCACCGTCATAATTTTTGGCCTCACCGCAAAGCACAGCAGCCTCAGCCGCCGACTTGGATGCCGGAAGATACTGACGCGCTGCTATCTGCGAATTGTAGGCCTTGATGGCACGGCTGAAATCGGCCTGAACGTCGGCCATAGCTGTGGTCACTGTCAGTATCGCCAGTAGTGCGAAAGATATCAATCGTCTCATAATTATTAGTGTTAAAACGTGTATATCAATTCAACACATATCCCACCCGGAAAGTTGAGAGCATCTCGATATTACAATAAATTGTTAAGATATATTAAATATTTATTTGTCTTTTGGTATTGTAAATTTTAGGGGGGTAAATTTGTGCCATAAAATTTAACATAAAAACATAAAGGAAAATGATTGATATGATTAATGTTAAAGTCAAATCAATTACGATTGTGACGACACATAGGTGCTACAGGCTGTACAATTCAGGATGCTTCTTGTGTTGTGATGGCTTTAGCTGCTGTTGGTGTAGCGGTTGCAGTAGGAGTGTTTGTTTATTTTGAGGAACATCTTCTCCAAATGCTGTGGTGAAAGCCTTGGGGAGGTGATGCTTACAAGTGTTGATATTCGGTTTGTTGAGATTTGGAAAATTATGTGTAATTTTGCAGTCGAAAAAACAACAATCAACACAATTTCAAAATAATGGCTAAGAAAGCATTGTTAATGATTCTGGATGGCTGGGGCATTGGCAACCACTCGAAGGGTGATGCCATCTACAGCACTCCCACTCCCTATTGGGATTCACTCGTCAAGAACTATCCACACAGCGAGCTGCAGGCTTCGGGCGAAAACGTGGGTCTGCCCGACGGCCAGATGGGCAACTCTGAGGTGGGTCACCTCAATATTGGCGCAGGCCGCATTGTGTATCAGGATCTTGTTAAGATCAATAAGGCTTGTGCCGACGGGTCGATTCTGAAAAATCCTGAAATCGTCGATGCCTTCAGCTATGCACGCGATAATGGCAAGGCTATCCACTTTATGGGTCTTACCAGCAATGGCGGTGTGCACTCGTCGCTCGATCATCTCTATGCCCTCTGTGACATAGCCAAGGAATATGGCCTGGAGAAGGTATACATTCATTGCTTCATGGACGGCCGCGACACCGACCCCCGTTCGGGCAAGGGCTTCATCGAGGCTCTCGAGAAACACTGCGCAGCCAGCGCCGGCAAGATTGCTTCGATCATCGGTCGCTACTATGCCATGGACCGCGACAAACGCTGGGAGCGCGTCAAGGTGGCCTACGATCTGCTGGTCGACGGTCAGGGCAAGCCGGCCACCGATATGGCTGCAGCCGTGCAGGAGAGCTATGACGAGGGCGTGACCGACGAGTTTATCAAGCCCATCGTCAACACCACCGTCGACGGAACCATCAAGGAGGGCGACGCCGTGATCTTCTTCAACTATCGCAACGACCGCGCCAAGGAGCTCACCGTGGCTCTGACACAGCACGACATACCCGAAGCCGGAATGAAGGTGGTGCCCGGGCTGCAGTATTACTGCATGACCCCCTACGACGCCTCGTTTACCGGCGTACACATACTTTTCCCCAAGGAAAATGTAGAGAACACTCTGGGCGAGTATCTCTCGAGCCTCGACAAGGCTCAGCTCCACATAGCCGAGACCGAGAAGTATGCCCATGTGACATTCTTCTTCAACGGCGGCCGCGAAGCCCCATACGAGGGCGAGGAGCGCATCCTGGTGGCCTCACCCAAGGTGGCCACCTACGACCTCAAGCCCGAGATGAGCGCCTATGAGGTGAAAGACAAGCTCGTCGAGGCTATAAAGGAGGAGAAATATGACTTCATCGTGGTGAACTATGCCAACGGCGACATGGTGGGCCACACCGGCGTCTATGAAGCCATCTGCAAGGCCGTAAAGGCTGTAGACGAGTGCGTGCGCGACACCGTTGAGGCTGCCAAGGCTGCAGGCTATGAAGTGATCATCATAGCCGACCACGGCAACGCCGACAACGCCATCAACCCCGACGGCACCCCCAACACCGCTCACTCGCTCAATCCCGTGCCCTGCATCTACGTCACCGACCGCAAGGATGCCACCGTGCGCAACGGTCGCCTGGCCGATGTGGCTCCCACTATCCTCAAGATAATGGGTCTACCCCAGCCTAAAGAGATGACCGGCGAGCCTCTCATTTGAAATATATTGAAAAAAACTGAGGGGGGGGAAGGACAGTCCTGTAGCCGCAGGACTGATCTTCCCCTCCGGTGTTTTCCGTATGGTTGGATTTTCTGGCCAATCAGGAATTTTTTTGCTAAAAGCCCTAAATGAATGTGAGGAAAAGTGAACTAAATTGCAGAAAAATTTCTATATTTGCACAGCGAAAAAACGTCTTCCGGGCTCCCGAAAGGGTGTTGGGGAGGCTAATAGGCTATATCACAGTCGAATAATACGCTAAAAATACTGTTTCATACTATATATGATAGCTTTAGAAATCCAAAATGTCACCCTCGCATTTGTGGCGTTGCTCACAGGCGCAGCCCTGGTGTTTGCAGCGCTGCTCATAGCGAAGTTGATATCGCCGAGTTCCTACAACCCGCAGAAAGGTGAGGCCTACGAGTGTGGCATCCCGACCCGCGGAGAGTCGATGGCGCGTTTCAAGGTGGGCTACTACCTCTTCGCCATCCTGTTCCTTATGTTTGATGTGGAGACCGTGTTTCTTTATCCCTGGGCTGTGAGAGTCAAGGAGATCGGCACACAGGGTCTGACCGCCATCGCAGTGTTTTTCGCAATTATAGTGCTGGGTCTCGTATATGCCTGGCGGAAAGGAGCTCTGGAATGGAAGTGACAACACAAGGCATGCCCTACGAGGCATGGAAAGACAACGAATATATCGAGAAGCTCGTCAAGGAGCTGCAGGACAACGGCACCAACGTCGTGGTCGGCTCCCTGGACCAGCTCATCAACTGGGGGCGGTCTAACTCCATCTGGCCCCTCACCTTCGCCACCAGTTGCTGCGGCATTGAATTTGTGTCGCTTGGAGCCGCGCGCTACGACATGGCGCGTTTCGGATGGGAAGTGGCGCGTGCCTCGCCCCGTCAGGCCGACTTTATGATGGTGGCCGGAACCATCGTCCACAGAATGGTGCCCGTGTTCCGCCGTCTCTACGACCAGCTGGCCGAGCCTAAATATGTGATAGCCTGCGGCAGCTGTGCCATATCGGGCGGCCCATTCAAGAAGAGCTACTGTGTGGCCATGGGCATCGAGGATATTGTGCCGGTCGACGTCTTTGTACCCGGATGCCCCCCGCGCCCCGAGGCCATGATATATGGCATAATGCAGCTCTCGCGCAAGATAAAGGTGGAAAAATTCTTCGGTGGCGTGAACCGCAAACTCAAACAGGAGGAATTCCTGGCCGCTCACCCCATCGACGACGACACCGAGCTGGCCGACACCACCGTGGCCAATATTGAGAAAGCTGAGGATATAGCCCCCGCCGCAAAATAACCACAGCAGAATATTCCGATCATACACACTACACATTATTATAAATAATGGGCAATACACAGGAAAAGATTGCTAAACTGTTTCCCGGCATCACCGCCACCACCGGCAACGCCGGCCTGGAACTGAGTGTGGCCGACGCCGATTGGCACACACTGGCCAAGGCTCTGCGCGATGAACTGGGCTTTGACTTCCTCGTCACCATCGTCGGCATGGACTGGAAGGAGCAGGGCATGGGATGTATCTACTACCTCGTGGCCACCGACCGCAACGAGTGTCTCTCAGTTAAGGTTGTGGCTATCGGCGACCGCGAGAAACCCATGATTCACTCCGTCTACGACCTCTGGGACATAGCCACAATATATGAGCGCGAGGTGTATGACTACCTCGGCATCATCTTTATCAACAATCCCGACATGCGCCGCCTCTTCCTCAATATCGACTGGAAGGGCTACCCCCTGCGCAAGGATTATGACGCCGACCCCGCCATCAACCCCGTTTCGACCAAAAACGAGCGCCAGACCGACTTCACCGACATGTGGGTGGAGCGCGACGGCAAGATTGAGAAGGAAGTGCGCCGCATATTCCAGCCCGACGACTTCGTGGTCAACATCGGCCCCCAGCACCCCGCCACCCACGGTGTGCTCCGCTTCCGCACCGCCATCGACGGCGAGATAATCAAGAAAATCGACATCTATCTGGGCTACATACACCGCGGCGTGGAGAAAATCTGCGAGCAGGACACCTATCAGCAGACTCTCCACTTCATGGATCGTCTCGACTACTTCTCGGCCCAGAACTATCACCACGGCCTCTGCATGCTCTATGAAGAGGCTGCCGGCATCGAGGTGAACAAGCGCATTCAGACCATCCGCGTGCTCATGGACGAGCTCTCGCGTATAGCCTCACACTGCCTCTTCATCGGCACATACTGCATGGACCTCGGCGCCACCACAATGCTCTTCTATGCCCTGAGAGTGAGAGAACAGATACTCGATATCTTCGAGCGCACATGCGGCGCACGCATGACCTTCAACTACTCGACCATCGGCGGCATTATGGCCGACCTCCACCCCGACTTCGTGAAGGATGTGCATGCCCTGCTCGATGTGCTCCCCGGCAATATCAAGGAATACAACACCCTCTTCACCGGCAACGTCATAGCCCGCGACCGTCTTGAGAACGTCGGCGTGCTCACACGCGACCAGGCCATCTCATGGGCAGTCTCAGGCCCCAACGGACGCGCTTCAGGCTGGGCTTGCGACGTGCGTAAGAACTTCCCCTATGCCGTCTACGACCAGGTGGACTTCGACGAGATAGTGCTTCAGGAAGGCGACTCTATGGCCCGCTTCAAGCTCCGTATACTCGAGATGGAGCAGAGCGCACGCATCATAGCCCAGCTCATCGACAATATCCCCGAAGGCGACTTCCAGGTGAAGGTGCCCAAGGTACTCAAGATACCCGCAGGCCATTGGTTCAAGATGGTAGAGGGTTGCCGTGGCACATTCGGCCTCTATCTCGAAAGCGACGGCGGCACAATGCCTTACCGCCTCAAGATAGCTCCTCCCTGTCTGCCCGCAGCTGCTGTGGTAGACACCATTACCGAGGGGCAGAAGATAGCCGATCTCATCACCATCGGAGGCTCGATGGACTATATCGTCCCCGACATTGATCGTTGATCTCCCCCCTGATATTTCATATCCCCCCAACACAGTCTCAACATTCACTTCAATCACAATAAGCGATCATGCAAGACTTATCAGTGGCAACCTCATGGTTTCATTCTTTCCTGCTCGGCTACATACCCGAGTGGGCGGCAGTCACTTTGGAGTGCCTGCTCATAGGAGTGGGCCTGTTGCTCCTTTATTCTGTCCTCGCTCTCTTCTATATTCTGTTCGAACGTAAGGTCTGCGCTGCCTTCCAGTGTCGCCTCGGTCCCAACCGTGTGGGCCCCTGGGGATTGCTGCAGAGTGTGGCCGATATGTTCAAGATTCTCATCAAGGAGCTTATCTCGCTCAACCATGTAGATAAGTTTCTCTTTGCCCTGGCGCCATATCTCGTCATCATCGCCTCGATGCTGGCCTTTGCGGTGCTTCCTTGGGGCAATGGGCTGGAAATCATTGATTTCAACGTCGGCATCTTCTTCCTGCTTGCAGTCTCGAGCATCGGTGTGCTGGGCATCCTGCTGGCCGGATGGTCGTCAAACAACAAATTCACCCTCATAGGCGCTCTCCGTTCCGGAGCCCAGATGGTGAGCTACGAGCTCTCCATGGGTCTGTGTGTGGTGACCATGGTGGTCATAGCCGGCACCATGAACGTGCATCAGATCTGCATGGCTCAGGAGCATCTGTGGTTCATATTCTCAGGCCATATCCCTGCCATCATAGCCTTTGTGATATTCATGATAGCAGGTACCGCCGAGACCAACCGCGGCCCGTTTGACCTCCCCGAGGCTGAGAGCGAGCTCACGGCCGGATATCACACCGAGTATTCGGGTATCCACTTCGGCTTCTTCTATCTGGCCGAGTATCTCAACCTCTTCATCGTCTCGGGCGTGGCTGCACTGCTCTTCTTCGGAGGCTGGATGCCGCTCCACATCCCCGGATTCGATGCTTTCAACGATATCATGGACTATATCCCCTCGGTGATCTGGTTCATAGCCAAGGCCATAGGCCTGTCGTTTATCATCATCTGGTTCAAGTGGACCTTCCCGCGTCTGCGCATCGACCAGCTTCTGTCGCTCGAATGGAAATATCTCCTTCCCATCAACCTCTTCAACCTGGTGTTGATGGTGATTGTGGTGACATTCGGTCTCTATCTCTAAGACTTTAAATCCTTACCTCCCAAAAACTATTTTTAATCCCGATGAGTGAAAAATACGGCAAAATAGCCCAGGTGATCGGCCCGGTGGTCGACGTCATCTTCGAGGGAGACGGCGAGAGCGCCGCCATCCCGCCCATCTACACCGCCCTCAAGGTGGACCGCGAGGACGGCACCCAGCTCATACTCGAGGTGGAGCAGCACATTGGCGAGCAGACCGTGCGATGTGTGGCCATGGAGAGCACTGACGGCCTGCAGCGCGGCACACGCGTGGACAACCTTGAGCGACCCATAGCCGTGCCTACCGGCGACCAGGTGAAGGGCCGACTCCTCAATGTGCTTGGCAACGCCATCGACCGTCTCCCCGAGCTCAAACGCGAAAACCTGCGCCCCATTCACCAGCCGGCACCAGAGTTTGACGAGCTGACCATCGGCACCGAGATTCTCTATACAGGCATCAAGGTGATCGACCTGCTCGAGCCCTACAGTAAGGGTGGCAAAATCGGTCTGTTCGGTGGCGCCGGTGTGGGCAAGACCGTGCTCATCATGGAACTTATCAATAACATTGCCAAGGGTCACAATGGCTTCTCGGTATTCACAGGTGTGGGCGAGCGTACCCGCGAGGGCAACGACCTGCTGCGCGAGATGATCGAGAGCGGTGTCATCAAATATGGCAAGAAATTTGAGGAAGGAATGGAGAAGGGCGAGTGGAATCTCGAGGATGTGGACCAGCAGCAGCTGGCCGACTCGCAGGCCACACTCGTCTTCGGCCAGATGAACGAGCCCCCGGGCGCACGTCTGCGTGTGGCTCTGTCGGGCCTTACCGTGGCCGAGCAGTTCCGCGATCAGGATGGCGGTGGCAAGGACATCCTTCTCTTCATCGACAATATTTTCCGTTTCACACAGGCCGGTTCGGAGGTGTCAGCCCTTCTGGGGCGTATGCCCTCGGCCGTAGGCTACCAGCCTACACTGGCCTCCGAGATGGGTGCGCTCCAGGAGCGAATCACCTCGACCAAAAACGGTTCGATCACATCGGTGCAGGCCATCTACGTTCCTGCTGACGACCTCACCGACCCCGCTCCGGCCACCACATTCAGCTTCCTCGACGCCACCACAGTGCTCTCGAGAAAGATTGCCGAGCTGGGTATCTATCCCGCCGTCGATCCTCTGGAGTCGACCTCGCGAATCCTTGACCCCAACATCATTGGCGAAGACCACTATCAGACGGCCCAGGCCGTGAAGCAGCTGCTGCAGAAATACAACGAGCTGCAAGACATCATAGCCATTCTCGGTGTCGACGAGCTCTCCGACGAGGACAAGCAGGTTGTGGCACGCGCACGTCGCGCACAGCGCTTCCTCTCGCAGCCCTTCCACGTGGCCGAACAGTTTACCGGCCTGCCCGGCGTGATGGTACCCCTCAACGAAACCATACGCGGATTCAAGATGATCCTCTCGGGCGAGATGGATGAGTATCCCGAACAGGCCTTCCTCAACGTGGGCACCATAGACGAGGCCATTGAGAAGGGCAAGAAACTCCTTGCCGAAGTGGCTGAATAATGACAGAGGCTCACTTTCTCCATCAATCTAACCACCCAACCGCACATCATCATGACACTCAAAATCATATCGGCTGAAGATATCCTCTTCGAAGGAGAGGCCAAGGCAGTCCATCTGCCCGGCACACAGGGAGCCTTCACAGTGCTTCCGGGCCACGCCTCACTCATCTCCACACTCACACCCGGCCTCATCCGCTACACCGCGGCCGACGGCGAAGAGAAGTCTACGGAGATTGAGGGCGGTGTAGTCGATGTGGACAAGGATGTGGTTTCGGTGTGCATTTATTAATACCCTCTAAACTGACCATGGAGACGATCAAACGAATCATCACCGCAATCACCCTCGCCATTGTGGGTCTGGTGCTCCCCATTGGGGCTGCCGCCGCCGACACCGAGAGCGAGGCTGAGAAGGAGGGCGTGGACGCCAAGGAAATCATCTTTGAGCACCTGGGCGACGCGTATGGCTGGGAAGTGCCGTTCAATCACCATAAGCGCATTCCGCTCCCGGTGATTGTGTGGGGCTCCGACGGCCTGCATGTGTTCTCGTCGGCCCGCATCGAACACAACCAGACCTGGCGCGACGGCAACGCCGAGTTCAGGGTGGCCGGCAAGGACTCCCCTTACAAGGGTAAAGTGGTAGAGATAATCGACGGCAAAGAGGTGAAACCTACCATCGATATCTCTATCACCAAAAACGTCTGTGGCGTATTTATAGCCGTGCTGCTGTGCATATGGTGCATACTTGATGTGGCACGCTGGCACAAGACACAGGCCATGAAAGCTCCGCGCAAGATGACGGGCGCCATCGAGTTTGTGATACTCTTCATCTACGACGGCGTCATAAAACCCACCCTCAAGGACAAAGCCAACCGCTTTGCTCCCTATCTCCTGACGGTGTTCTTCTTTATCCTGATAATGAACCTGTTGGGGCTGATCGTGGTCTTTCCCGGCGGTGCCAACCTCACCGGCAATATAGCCGTGACACTGGTGCTGGCGCTGATAACATTCTTCATCACCAACATCTGTGCCACTAAGCACTACTGGAAGGAAATCTTCAACCCCGACGTGCCCTGGTGGCTCAAATGGCCCATACCCATCATGCCTGTCATAGAGCTCTTCGGCATTTTCACCAAGCCCGCGGCTCTAACTGTCCGTCTGTTCGCCAATATGATGGGCGGCCACATGATAGTCATTGTGCTCACACTTCTCATCTTCATCTTTGCCTTCATGGGCCCGGTAGTGACAGGCGCCACCGCAGTGGTGTCGATACTCTTCTCGGTGTTCATGCTCTGCATAGATGTACTTGTGAGCTTCATCCAGGCCTATGTCTTCACCATGCTCTCAACCCTCTTCATAGCCCTTGGCCAGGAAAACGGACATCATGAGAAGGCCGAGACGAAGGCCGAACCCACCACAACCCCCGCAGCCCCGGCTCCTGCCGTGGCAGCTCCCTCCTCGACTCCAAATTAAACTCTAAACTAATCACCAATAAAACTACTACAACTATGTTAGCAATGATTTTAGCAGCAATCGAAGGTATCCTCGGACTGGGCGCCTGCATCGGCGCAGCCATCGCAGCCATCGGCGCAGGTATCGGTATCGGCAAGATCGGCGGATCGGCCATGGAGGCTATAGCCCGTCAGCCCGAAGCCACCGGCGACATCCGAAGCAACATGATTGTGATCGCAGCCCTTATTGAGGGTGTGGCACTCTTCGCCGTCATCGTCTGCATCCTTGCAATGTTCGTATAATCCGTCAGCTTTTCACACGTCATTAAGCTATGGAACTATTCACGCCTGATTTCGGTCTGGTATTCTGGATGTTCGTGTCGTTTGCCGTGCTCTTCGTCATACTGTGGCGTTGGGGGTGGCCCGCGATCATGAAAGGAGTGTCCGACCGTGCCGACCTCATCGACAAGGGTGTGGAGTATGCTCAAAATG
>JAMPGA010000006.1:0-21882 GCA_023664185.1 Muribaculaceae bacterium | reverse complement strand
GGGTGTCGCGGATGGAGATGCGCTTGCCGGTGCCGTTCCAGCCGGTGTTCACCAGATAAGCCTTGGCGCCGTTGGCGTCCATCTTCTTGACGAGTTCCTCAGCATACTTTGTGGGGTGGAGCTCAAGGAATGCCTGGCCGAAGCAAGCCGAGAAGGTGGGAGTGGGCTCTGTGATGCCACGCTCTGTACCGGCGAGCTTGCTGGTGAAGCCTGAGAGGAAGTAGTATTTTGTCTGCTCGGGTGTCAGGATCGACACGGGAGGAAGCACACCGAAGGCATCGGCCGAGAGGAAGATGACGTTCTTGGCGGCAGGGCCGGCAGAAACGGGCTTCACGATGCTCTCGATATGGTCGATGGGATAAGATACGCGGGTGTTCTCTGTGACGCTCTTGTCGGCGAAGTCGATCTTGCCGTCTTTATCGACGGTGACGTTCTCCAGGAGGGCGTCGCGACGGATGGCGTTGTAGATGTCGGGCTCAGAATCCTTGTCGAGGTTGATAACCTTGGCATAGCAGCCGCCCTCGAAGTTGAAGACGCCGTTGTCGTCCCAGCCGTGCTCGTCGTCGCCGATGAGGAGACGCTTGGGGTCGGTTGACAGAGTGGTCTTGCCTGTGCCTGAGAGGCCGAAGAATATGGCTGTATTCTTGCCCTGCTTGTCGGTATTGGCCGAGCAGTGCATAGAAGCGATGCCCTGCTGGGGAAGGTAGTAGTTCATCATTGAGAACATACCCTTCTTCATCTCACCGCCATACCATGTGTTGATGATGACCTGTTCGCGCGAGGTGGTGTTGAAGACAACGGCGGTCTCAGAGTTGAGGCCGAGCTCCTTGTAGTTTTCAACTTTGGCCTTCGAAGCGTTGTAGACTACAAAGTCGGGCTTGAAGTCCTTGAGCTCCTCGGGAGTGGCGGCGATAAACATGTTGGTCACGAAGTGAGCCTGCCAAGCCACCTCCATGATGAAGCGGACGGCCATGCGGGTGTCCTTGTTGGCACCGCAGAAGCGGTCTACCACATAGAGCTTCTTGCCAGAGAGCTCCTTGATGGCGATATCCTTGACAGCGTCCCAGGTCTTTTCGGTGACGGGCTTGTTGTCGTTGGGATATTCCTCGGTTGTCCACCATACTTTATCTTTCGAGTTGGTGTCGAGGACGATGAATTTGTCTTTGGGGGAGCGGCCGGTGTAGACGCCTGTCATCACGTTGACAGCGCCGAGTTCGGTGACGGTGCCCTTCTCGAAGCCTTCGAGCGAGGGATCGGTTTCAGCCTTGAAGAGCTCCTCGTATGAGGGGTTGTAGATGATCTCCTTGACATCCTTGATGCCATACTGGGACAAATCAATTGTACTCATAGGTGTGGATATATTAGAATTGAATATAATCTGCTTTTTTACCTTGTTGACGTTTCTGTAGGCAATCCAGGCCGGACGCTATGCGTCGGAGCCTTGTTTACCGAGTGCAAAGATACGCACTTTTTTCGTGAAATCATCATTATTAAAGAAAAATTTCCTTAATTTTTCTCACCTTTTTTACCTTATTTTTCACTAAGAGCCTGTCCTATATTATGGGACAGGTTCTAAAACAGCTTCAGGCTTACCACGACACTCACCAGCGCCAGCGATGCCAGCAGCATCATGGTGACCCCGGAAGCCAGGCGCATGCCGTAGTAGCGGCGATAGACGGTAGCTATGAGCAGCGTGGAGCCCATAGTGGCCAGCGTGAAGGCGGCTCCCAGACCAGGTATGCCCCAGTAGAGGTAGGCCGGCAGGCACAGCGCCAGCATCAGGGCATCGGAGATTCCTTCGGTGAGAATGAAGATGCGGCCGTCGGCTCGGGCAGCTATGACATATGACTGGCACCACTGCATCACTCTGAGCACCATGCCGGGCAGCGCCAGAAGCACGTAGGGGACGGCGGCGTCGAACTCCGACGAGTAGAGCAGCCTCACCACCGGACCCACCAGGGGGATGAACACCATAAGCAGCGGCACAAGGGTCATGAGCAGGAGTTTTATCTCGTGGCTCACAAACACTTCCTGGCGCCAGCGGGAGCCGTTGGCCGATGCGAGCCTGGGAAAAAACTCCATGCCGATGGCTGTAAACACCATGGCCACGTAGCGGTTTACTATGGTGTATCCTGCCTGGAATATGCCCACCTGTGCGGTGTCGCCATGGGTATTTATCCAGGCTATGAGGATATAGGCCATGAGCTCGGAGACGGCGGCGGCTACGGTCATGTAGATGCCCAGGCGCAATATAGGGGAGCCTATGCGGCGTGTGGTTTGCCACGTGAGCGGGGGTTGGGGAGCTGTCTTTACTCGATAGGGCAGGCAGAAAAGGTAGCCGGCCACACAGTAGGCCAGAATGGAGGGCACCACTCCCTGTTCGCCCCATAGCAGCAGCAACGGCAGGCTCACCAGCAGTCCTCCCACATTGCCCCATAGCGAGGTCTTGGCCAGACCCTTGAGCTGGCCGTAGCCTTGCATCACCGACTGCTCGGCCATACTGGCCGACATGAAGATCACCCCTATACACAGAGCCGCGAAGAAGGGGGTGAAGGAGAAGCCTTTGAAGGTGTTGAAACTGAATACCGGGGCTGAAATGAGCATCACCACAGCTCCGGCCAATCCCAGCAGCCACCCCAGACGGCGCACTACGAGCGATGTGAGCCCGCGGGAGTCGGCATCTGTGGATGCGGCAATATCGCGCACGGCACTTGTGCGCAGGTTGAGCTGGGTCAGAGTGGATATGAGTGCCAGTGCCGAGTTGTAGATGGTGAACAGACCCACGCCTGTGGCACCTATCCACAGCGCCACAAACTTGACCCTCGCCACACTGCACAGTATGGTGAGCATCTGCAGAGAGCCGAATATGCTCATGGCTTTGATTACGGCCCTGGTCAGCGGTGATGTATGTGGCAGTTTCACCATGGTTTTTTCAGCGATAGTGTGGCCCGGAGCGCGCCGGCAGTCATGTGGAACAGCGCGGGCAGCAGGCTCATGCGTCGAGCCCGGTATTCACGCCAGGCTTTGAGGGGGATGCGCAGAGGGGCTGTGTAGGGGTATTCGAGGGCTATGCAGGCGCCGATGCCGCTCATCATCCTGGGGTCGGTGATGGGGCGGTTGCCGGTGGAGAGGCCGCGATGAGTGCATATCACCAGGGGTATAAACACCGGTGTGATGCCACGATGGCGGGCGCTGAGCATGAAAATGGTATCCTCGCCCACAGGCCAGCGCTCGGATCCCAGGCCGAAGTCGGGGCTGAAGCGAAGGGTGGCGGTGGCCGCACAGCGGCGCACGGCTATCTCGATGGCCGACTGATAGAATCCTTTGGGGAGATGGTCGAGAGTGCACTCGGAGGCGGGATACTTTTTGGCATCCTCTCCAGCATACATAAACGAGGCTATGAGCATTGAGGGGCGCTGCTCGAAGGCGATGATTATACTGCGGAGCCCTTCGGGGGTGTAGACCAGATCATCGTCGGCCATGAGCATGATGTCGGCCGTGGAGTGGTCCATGGCATTGTTGCGGTTGCGGCTCAGGCCGGGTTGGGATAGGCGATAGATCTCAACATCACTGCGCGAAGCCAGCGAGGGGGGCACGGAGGTGTCGGCATGTCGCTGCCATGACACTATGTATCTCACCCCGTCGACGTGAGGCAGACCCATCTGCTCCACGCGCTGGATCCCTTCGGGAGCATGTGTGGATATCAGAACGTCGAGAGTCACAGCTGCTTGCGGTAGGCGCGGCGGCGGCGGTGGAGACGTTTCTCAAAGTATTCCCACTGCGACTGCACGTTGAGGTTTTCCTCGAGCTCAAGGTTTGTCTCGGCAAATTTCACTCCGTCGCGTATGTAAAGGTTTAGCAGATCATAGAAGAAGAGCGAGTTCACTCCTTTCGATTGATATTCGGGCTTCACGGCTATGAGCATGAGGTCTACCACGTCGTTGTGCCCCTTGATGGCACGCAGCATATACCACCACCCCAGGGGTAGTAGCTTTCCGTGGGCTTTGCGCAGAGCCTGCGAGAGCGATGGGAGCGTGATACCCACACCTATGAGGCGGTCGTCGGCGTCGACCACCAGACTCACATAGTCGAGCTTGATGAGACTCAGATACATGTCTATGTAGTAGTCTATCTGGCGTTTGGTGAGTGTGGAGTAGCCGTAGAGGTTGGCATACGCCTCGTTTATTAGCTCGAAGAGAGCCTCGCCGTACTCGGCCTTGATGCGCGACGAGGATGTGTATTTGATGATGCGGAGATTGAACTTCTTCATCACAATCTCGGCTATGCGGCTCATCTTTTCTGGCACTTTGTCGGGGATGGTTATGCGGTATTCCACCCAGTCAGTGTCCTTGGCATATCCGAGGCGCTCCATATGGCGCGGATAGTAGTCGTAGTTGTAGATGGTAGCCATTGTGCCCATCTCGTCGAATCCGTACACGAGCATCCCTTCGTGGTCCATGTCGGAAAATCCCATCGGGCCCACCATCTCGGTCATGCCCTTTGAGCGTGCCCAGTCCTCAGCGGCCTTGAACAGGAGGTCGACCACCTCGGGGTCGTCGATGAAATCCACAAACCCGAAGCGTGCCTCCTTGCGGCCGCTCTTCTCGTTGACGAGTTTGTTGAGTATGGCTGTGATGCGCCCTGCTGGCTTTCCGTCGCGATAGGCCATGAACGACTGTGCCTCGCAGAAGTCGAAGGCGGGATTTTTCTCGGGCAACAGTGTATTGATATCGTCAAAAATCAGCGGCGGCACATAGCAGGGGTTGTCGCGATACAGGTCGAGCTGAAACTTGACGTATGGCGCAAGCTCGCTTTTGACGGGCTTTATCGGTTTGACTGTTACAGACACTTTATAAGCTTTGAATTGTGATTTCGATTGGTTTAAGGGTTCGCTGAACCGTCAGGCATTCGCTCCGGCCGACACGAGCCAGAGCAATATGGCTATCATGGCCAGCAGGAAGATGATGATGGCTATGTAGATGATGTTGGTGCGTCGGGGCTCGAGAGCCAGACGCAGTGCGCTGAGCGACTTATAGCGGCGTGCCGGATTGGGATCGGTGCAGCGTGCAGCCACGCGGCACAGGCGCGGATCGGCGTCGGGCACCGCATCAAGAGCCTCCTGGAGCAGAATGCCATAGTTGTAGATGTCGTCGGCGGTATCGCCGGTGGTGAGCACCTTTTTCTGGTTGAAACCCACGTCGATGAGCTTGAGGTTGCCGATGTTTTCGGTAAAAATCACTCTGGAGGCATCGAGCGGCTTGTGTTCCAGATGGTTGGCCTGGATATAGTCGAGCGCGTCGAGCAGCTGGTGGTGCAGCTTGTAGATATGCTCGGGAGTCACTTTCCGCTCTTTGATGAGCTTGGAGAGCGAGTCGCCGTAGACATCGTCGGTGATGATGCACATGCCCAGACCGGGCACCTCCTCAAGATCGTTGATCATGATGATGTGTGGATGGGCCAGATTGTAGCGCACCTCAAACTCCTTGCGTATCATATCCTCGTATTCGGGCACGCCCTTCAGCTCGGGACGCAGAGTTTTGAGCATCAGCCATTTGCCATGCTTCTTGGCGGTATACACATGATAGAACTCCTCATCCCACTCGGGCAGGTGCTCTATCTCGGTCCATTTTTCGGTATTCTGATCCATGCTGCAAAGTTAGTGAAAAAATCCAATAACTCGGGGAGCCTTACTTGCTCTTGGAGAATTTTTTACCGTCCCAGACATAAGTTATAGTAGGGAGTAGGGATGAGGAGATAGTTTCGTAGACATCCTCATCGAGGAATCCCGACAGATTGTTGGTGAGTGTGAGGGTCTTGGTGGCGGGATCGTAGACGTATGACGAGAGCATGAACGGGGTGAGCGACATCACTGTGGCCAGGTCGCCGTCGGGGGTGAGCCAGTCTTTCCACACAGGTTTGGCGAAGAGGCCGGACG
Organism: Muribaculaceae bacterium; assembly: GCA_023664185.1. Lineage (GTDB taxonomy): Bacteria > Bacteroidota > Bacteroidia > Bacteroidales > Muribaculaceae > Duncaniella. The sequence goes on along the minus strand of JAMPGA010000006.1, from coordinate 15,947 downwards.
TGGGGAGCTGGCTCCATTCGGTGGTGTAGAAGCTGATGCTTGAGTCGAGCCCCGGTGTGGCTACCGTGGATATCACTGCCACCACGGCATTGTCACCCTTTGTGGGGAGCACCACGAGCTGCGATGTGGATGAGTCGGTGAGGCGCAGCTTGAGCGACTCGGAGGTGAGCTCGGTGATGGCCGAGTGTCCGTCGAGTGCGTTGGCCGAGGGGGTGGTGAGGTTATTGACGGCATAGTCTATCATGTCGAGGCGCGTGGTGCGGTCGAGCAGCGGATACACCGAGGTCGGTGCGTCGGCAAAGAGATCGGCGGCCTTGGGTGGGGCGGCAAAGACCATACCTGAGGTTACCCCCAGGATTATGGCCATAATAAGTTTGAGATGCTTCATTGTTTGTGCTTGTCTTTCTTTTTCTTTTTGTCAGCGAGCTTGGAGTAGTCGCGCTCGGGCACGGCTATCTCGCTGTGAATGCGTTTTCCGTAAAACTCTGCACCTGTCAGAGCGCCCACCACCTTGCGGGCGTCGGCCTTGCGCACATCGAAGAGCGAATAGGCCGGGAGCAAGTCTATGCGGCCCACGTCGACCCGCTTGCCATGTACGAGCTTGTTGAGCATGTCTATGAGGTTTCCTGCAAAGAAACCGTCGCGTTTGCCCAGGTTGATGTATATGCGCTCCATGCCGCGCGCGGCGGTGCGACGGTCTTTATCGGCGTCATTGGCCGGGCGCGAGGTGTCCATGCCCTTCTTGTCGTGACGCTCCTTTTTGTCGCGGGGCTTCACGTCGATATCGTCTATCTCGGGGACGTTCTTATAGTAGTCGAGCAGTCGGTTGAACTCGAGCGATATGACACGTTTGAGCAGATCCTCCTCCGAGAGCCATTCCAGCTTGCGCGATATGCCGGGCAGATAGCGGGCTATCTCGTCCTCGTTCACCTCAACGCGCTCTATACGGTCGGCCAGATTGTAGAGCTGTTTCTCTATGATATGCTCGGGAGTGGGCACCTTGAGGTGTTCGAAGGTCTTGCCGATGATGCGCTCAATCTCGCGCAGGCGTCCCTGCTCGCGTGAGTGGATTATGGCCACCGATACGCCCGACTTTCCGGCGCGTCCCGTTCGGCCCGAGCGGTGGGTATAGACGGCCACATCCTCGGGCAGACCGTAGTTGATGACGTGTGTCAGGTCGCTCACGTCGAGGCCTCGGGCAGCCACGTCGGTGGCCACGAGTATGGGCACCACGCGGTCGCGGAACTTCTTCATCACAATGTCGCGCTGCTGCTGCGAGAGGTCGCCGTGAAGGGCTTCGGCGTTATAGCCGTCGCGTATCAGCGCATCGGCTATCTCCTGGGTGTCGCGGCGGGTGCGACAGAAGATTATGGCGTAGATGCCCGGCGAGTTGTCGACCACTCGCTTCAGAGCCAGATACTTGTCCTGAGCCTTGACCATATAGTAGATATGGCGCACATTCTCGGCACCCTCGTTGCGCGAGCCCACCACTATCTCTTCATAGTCCTTCATATAGTTTTTGGCTATGCGGAGTATATCCTTTGGCATTGTGGCCGAGAAGAGGAGCATCTTGCGGTCGGCGGGCACATGTTTGAGTATCTCTTCGAGCGACTCCTGGAAGCCCATGTTGAGCATCTCGTCGGCCTCGTCGAGCACCACGGTGTTCACATGATCAAGGTTGACCACCCCGCGGTTTATCAGGTCGATGAGTCGACCCGGGGTGGCCACGATAATCTGCACGCCAGCGCGCAGCGATCTAATCTGGCTCTCGATGCTCGAGCCGCCATAGACGGGGAGCACCTTGACACCGTTGATATAGCGCGAGAAGTCGGCCAGGTCGCCGGCTATCTGCAGACAAAGTTCGCGCGTGGGGGAGAGCACCAAAGCCTGGGGCACCTTCAACTCGGGGTCGATGCGCTGCAGCACGGGCAGACCGAAAGCTGCGGTCTTTCCGGTGCCAGTCTGAGCCAGGGCTACAATGTCGGTGGCATCGCCCAGCAACCGAGGTATGACACGCTCCTGTATAGGCATAGGCTTTTCAAACCCGAGGTCCGCTATGGCGCGGAGCAGGGGCTCACTCACCCCTAATTCTGCAAAAGTTTTCATAATCTTTACTATTTAACCCACGCTGTGGGATTGAGCTTGGTGCGCTCGTTGCGGATTTCGAAATGCAGTGTGGCCACATCGCGGAGAGGGTCGATGGCAATGGCGCCGAGGTTTTGTCCGGCTTTTACCTTCTGCCCTTTCGAGACGGAGGCCGACGAGAGTCCGGCATAGACTGAAAGATAAGTGCCGTGGCGCAGCATCACTATCGTGCCATAGCCGGGCTGCTGGAAGATGGCCGAGACGGTGCCTGCAAAGATAGCTCTTGCCTGGGTTCCGCGACGGGTTTCGATGTCGATGCCCGAGTTATCCACGGTGACATGTTTTAGTGTCGGATGTGGCTGACGTCCGAAACGTCGCACTATTTTATATGAACCACTGACGGGGAAAAGAAGTTTACCCTTATTGCTCAGAAATGATCCTGTGAGTGCGGCGGGTGCCGTGGCGGCGGCGGTCTGTGTGGTGGCGCGGGCCGATGCCACAGCCTCCGACGAGGGGGTGGCAGCTGAGGATTTGGCCGTAGACTTGCTCGTAGATTTACCCGTGGTCTTAGCAGACGGTGTCTGTGTCTTGGTCTTAGAGGCTTTGTTTCTGCGGGCAGCCTCGGCGGCTTCGCGCCGTTTGCGCTCCTTTTCCTCGCGGGCTATACGGGCCTGCTCCTCGGCTATGAGACGATCGAGCTCGCGGTCGAGGGCTGCAGCACGGCTCTGCTGCTCTTTTAGTTCACGCTTCAGGCGGGAGTCTTCTTTGCGCAGCGAGGCCACAAGTTTTTTCGATTCGTTCTGCCGAGCCTCCAGCAGGTGTTGCTGCTGTTCGGCCTGACGGCGCGCCAGATCGTGGGAATGACGCAGGCCGGTGAGTTGCTGTCGGTGGGTGGAGATGCGGTCGATGGCACTCTCTATATCGTCGGCCTTGCTCTGCCTCCACTCGGCAAAGCGCCTAAGGTATCTGAGTCGACTCCAGGCTTCGGAGAACGACTTGGATGAGAATAGAAACGTGACCATATCGAGCCGTCCTGCCGAGGGCTGAAGCTTGGCCATGGCGTCGGCATAGGAGCGGCGCAGCCCCTCGAGATCGCGCTCCATGAGGGCGATGGAGTCGGAGGTGAGGCGGATGGCACTGCCTATGGAGTCGACATTCGAGCGCAGGCGTTTCACCTCTACGGTCTGAGTCTCGATATCGGCGTTGAGTGCGTTGAGCTGCCCCATGCGGCGTTTCAGCTCGGCGTCGTTGATGTTTATCTTCTCGGCCGTCTCAGAGATGCGGCGGTGGGTGGTGTTCTGCTCCTTGCGCACATTCTCAACCGTCCTTGCGGGCTTGCTCTTGGCTTTGCGGCGCTGTTTAGCCTCGAGAGCCTCACCACAGAGAGCCATGATGAGGACTACGATAAGCAAACGGACTATATGGTTGAAACGCATGTGACGAGAAGGTTTATTTTACTGTTGGCTGATAAGTTTGAGCAGCGATGAGGCGCACACCCTTTTGTAACCCTTCGGGATGGCAAAACGGCGGCTGGAGGCTGAGGCATCGCTCTCGGCACGGTCGAGGCTGAGGGTTATCTCGGCCTGCATTTTCCGGCCGGGGGTAGTCACCTCTATGTCGGCCTCGCCGGGCTCGGGATAGAGCACTGTAGCCGAGTGTGTGCCACGGCTGAAGGCCACAGCGCTTATGGTGTTGGCCGGGAGCTTTACGCCGAATCCATAGTCGAGCCCCGGCTGCGGAGAGCGCGGGGTGATGGTGTATGTGTCGCGCCCCATCTCCAGTATCTCGGCTCCACCGAGGTTGGCTGTGTTGTCTCCCAGGGTGAAGAGCCGCCCCAGCAGGAGCGACTGCAGATTGCCCACAGTGGCCGGGAAGCCACCCAGCAGCTCGGGGATACTTTCGGCCAGATATATCTTCTGCGGTTTCACATAGGCCCAGACGGAGTCGGCGGTGACATAGAGGGCTCCCATCTCCATGCCCAAAAATCGCAGTGAGATGCTTATGTCAAGGTCTCGGCGCATGCTCAGGGTGCCGCTCAGGCTTGGCAGCCCGGAGTCTTTCACACGGATACCAACGGGCACCGACATAGTGTGCCACTTCAGGCTATCGGCTGCGAGCTGAGAGGCCAGAGTGTTGACGTCGCCCGAAAACGCTCCGGCGTCCGGAGCCGTAGCCCCACGCTTCGACGAGCAGGAGGCCATGGCGAGAGTGAGCAGCAGGAGCACACCGTAGAATGCCCGGCGTGAGGCGTTGCAGAGCATGTTCATTCGTAGTAGAAGGTCTTGTTTTTCACTTTCCGTTTCAGCAGCTCGTTGTCGGGGTCAAGTTTGAGAGCCTTTTTCCAGAATTCGAGGGCTGAGGTCGGGTCGCCGTCCATGAAATAGATATCGCCGGCATGTTCGTAAATCTCGGCGTTTTCATCTTCATCGCCCTGCAGGGACAGAGCCTTGTCTATGACCTCGCGGGCTTTCTGATATTCTTTGCGCTTGAATAGCACCCAGGCGTAGGTGTCGAGGTTGGTGGTGCTTTCGGGGGTTTGTTCCACCACCTTCTCGGCCATGCTCAGAGCCTTGTCGAGGTCGCCTCCGCTACAAGCCATAAAGTATGCGCAGTTGTTCAGGGCCAGCAGGTTGTCGGGGTTATAAAGAATGGCGCGTTCATAGAGGGTGAATGCGCTGTCGGGCAGGTTCTTTTTGTATAGCACGTCGCCCATGGCGGTGTAGATGGAGGAGAGGGCATTGACGTCGGTCGAGTCGGCCGTCTGCAGAGCCCGCTCATACTGAGCCATGGCCATATCGTTTTTGTCGGAGATGGCATAGATTGAACCGAGCTTCAGATGGAATGTGGAGTTGTCGGGGTAATAATGCATGGCGCGTTTCACAGCGTCCTCCGCACGGGTCATATCGTCGATCTGCATGTAGAGGCTCGACAGCAGATCCCAACCTTCGGGGTCGGCAGGGTCGAGACCCAGCGTATGCTCCTGCTGCTCGGCGGCACGGGCATACTCGCCTGTCTGCAGCAGATAGGCGGCATAGAGGGCGTGGATGTCGTGCTCGAGGGGGTGTTGAAGCTCAAGAGTGTCAAACAGCTGCACTATGCGCGGCTGCTGCAGGGTGTCGGCATACATATCGCGGATATATGAGCGCAGTATGGCCAGCTTGGTGTTGACGTCGAGATTGTCGCGCCCCAGGGCCACAAACACTTCACGGTCATATCCGGCCGAGTCGCCGATGTTTTTGAAGTATTCGGCTTTAGAGTAGTAGGCATATCCGCTTGAGGGGTCAAGCTCGCAGGCGCGGTTGTAGAATTCAAGAGCCTTGTCGGGGTTGCCAAACATGGTGTATACCTCGCCCGAGAAGACGCAGAACTCCGAGTTTGTGGGATAGAGACGACGCAGTCTGTCGACCTCGGCCAGGATGGAGGCCGTGTCATTGCGGTTGTAGAAAATCTGTATTTTGTTGGAGGATAGGTTCACGCTGGGCCCCTCTGTCACCTCCATGGAGTCGAACAGAGCCACGGCTCTGTCGGCGTCGGCCCCAATGCCTGTCTGGGCTAAAGCAGAGGCCAGCACAGCGGTCACTTCGGGACGCTGGGGGTAATATTTGTGGAGCGCCTCCCATACCTTGAGAGCGTCGCCCTGTCGGCCCATGCGGTCGAGCACCATGCCATAACGAGCCCCGGCCTGATAGTCTGAAGGATTGGCATTGTAATACTGCCCCATCAGTGTCAGAGCCCGGTCGAGCGAGTCGGTGGTGGGAAGCATAAGCAGATATCTCGACAGCTCGAGCGCGGTCTCATTATCGGCCGGGTTGAGCGCATGGGCGCGTTCAAGCAGCTCGTAGGCTGCGTCGTTCCTGTCCTGCGAGCGTGCTCTCAGAGCTTCCAGAAACAGGTAGTCGGCCTTATTGATATCCTCGCGCGAGGTGGTGTCACGGTTGCCGCGTGCGGCAGCCATGGCGGAGCCTATCAGGGCCAGCAGGCAGATTATCAGTGGGAGTCGTCTCATAGGCAGGGGGTGTGGTCAGTTAGTGCCGGTGTGGCCGAAGGCGCCATCGCCTCTCACGGTCTCGTCGATGCGGCTCACGGGCTCCCATTCCACCTTCACATATTCCTTGATCACCAGCTGGGCTATGCGCTCGCCGGGATCGATGGTGTAGGGTTCGTTTGAGAGGTTTATCACTATAATACCGATTTCGCCGCGATAGTCGGCGTCGATGGTGCCGGGGGTATTTACCAGCGAAATGCCATGTTTGAGCGCGAGGCCCGAGCGAGGTCTCACCTGACACTCGTAGCCGCGGGGCAGCTGCATGCGCAGACCCGTGGGGATAAGACGGCGTTCCAGGGGATTAAGAGTGACGGGCGCATCCAGACGGGCGCGGACATCCATTCCGGCCGACGACGGAGTCTCATAGGCGGGCAGCGCATTGCCCGATTCATTGATGATTTTAACTTTGATTGTTTCCATACTGATTCAACAAGCGAAAGTAAGAAAAATCCGTCACACATGCGCTATTTTTCACATATTTTTTGCTTGTATAACTTTAAAATCCGTAACTTTGCGTCACTATCAACTAAAAACAGATTTTATTATGTATCAGCGACAGCTCGATTTCAAAGAGGCAGTGGTCAGAGCCCTTACGGTCAACTACTGCAATTTCGCCGGCCGTGCCTCGCGTTCGGAATACTGGTGGTATGCGCTGTTCACCTTCCTCCTGGGTCTGGTGATCGGTTTTGTGTTCTCGTTTAGCGAGACAGTAGAGTGCATCGTAATGGGTATAGTGCAGCTCGCACTTATTCTGCCCGGACTCGGACTGTGTGTGCGCCGTCTGCACGACACAAACAAAAGCGGATGGTGGATACTGCTGGCCTTTATCCCTCTGATCGGTGCGCTTGTGCTCATCTTCTGGTTCTGCCAGCCCAGCACCCCCGACTCAAACGAATATGGCCCCGTGCCCAACCTCGCATAAGACTGAGAGAGATTAAGATATGCCCCATACTGGGGTGGGGAGAGGCCATTTAAAAGAAGCAACCTACTGGGCTAAATATTCATGCATGCGATGGCGATGAGGAGGAAGGAGAGTTCTGACATGAGGGTGGTGGCTCCGCAGCAGTCGCCGGTGTAGCCGCTGATGGTGTGGCGCATGGTGCGTATGGCGAGCGCTGTCACCACCACGGGGCCGAGCATAGCAGGCAGAAGGGTGAGGGGCACGAACACGAGCCCTGCGATACCCAGAAGGAGGTTGAGGCTGCGTGCACCGATGCTCATTGATGTATAGATGGTGCGGTTTTTGGCCGTCTGCTCGGTGCGGGCATAAGGGAGACGGTTTATGATTTGCGAGGCGCAGCATTTGCTCCACACATCGGCTCCAAAGACCACTGCGCATGCCGTTGGCATGGGGAGAGAGGCAAGTGTGGTGATAGCGGTGAGGTAGTAGAATATCAGGGCTATGACGCCATAAGTGCCTATGTGAGAGTCTTTCATTATGGCCAGGGTGCGATCACGGTCAGAAGCACCTCCGCCGAAGGCATCCCACCAGTCGGCAAGGCCATCCTCGTGGAGGGCGCCGGTGAGAAATACTCTGACCATCAGAGCCGAGACAACAGCAACGAGGGGAGGAAACAGAAAGGAGCAACACCATAGAGTGGCGGCTGTGACGCCTCCAGTGAGCCATCCGACCAGGGGCCATAACTCCACCACACGCTTGTAGCACTCGGCCGGGGGAGAGACCACGCGCCACAGCGGGAGCCGGGTGAAGAAAATTATAGTGGCGCAGAGACGTGATAACATCAGAAGTATTTTGTGACTGAGACTTTCTTGAACGAGTCCATGCGGTTTATCATCCTCACGGCCGATTCGAGTATGGGATAGGCGCATACGGCACCCGAGCCTTCGCCCAGACGCAGACTGAGGCTGAGCAGTGGACGCGCTCCGAGGGCGTCGAGCATGAGGCGGTGGCCCGACTCGTCGCCACAGTGGCCATAGACGGCATAATCGCCTACTGCAGGATTGATGGATATGGCGGCAGCCATGCAGGCGGTCATTATAAAGCCATCCACCAGTATAGTCATCCCTCTTTCGGCTGCACGCAGCATGGCGCCCACGGCCATCATCATTTCCAGACCGCCAAACCAGCAGAGGCGGCTCCAGAGCGATCCATCACCTTTGTAGGCCTTGAAGGCGCATGTGAGCACCTCGAGCTTGTGGTTCACACCGTGGCTGTCCAGCCCGGCTCCGGCTCCGATACACTTATCGAGAGGAATGCCTGTGAGAATGTGCATCCACATGGATGCGGCCGAGGTGTTGCCGCTGCCCATCTCGCCGAAGCTCACCACATTGCAGCCATACTCCGTGGCCACGCGGTCGGTCATAGCAGCGCCGCGCGCCAGACACAGGTCGGCCTCCTCGGCTGTCATGGCCGCTTCATGGAGGAAGTTGCGGGTGGAGCGGCGCACCTTCATGTCTATTACCCCGAGAGAGGGATCGAAGTCGTAGTCGACCCCGGCGTCTACCACTATAAGGCGGAAACCATGCTGCTCACAAAGAAAGTTTATGCCGGCGCCTCCGCGTGTGAAGTGTTCTACCTGCTGCCAGGTCACTTCCTTAGGCGACACACTCACACCCTCCTCTATCACCCCGTGGTCGGCGGCAAAGAGGATGTTGCAGGGATTAGTGAGGGTTGGGGTAAGAGTTTGCTGGATGAGGCCTATCTGCAGAGCCAGCTCCTCGAGACGCCCAAGCGATCCCTTGGGCTTGGTGAGATTGTCTATTTTGCTACGCAGTTGCGGCTCTATGGAGCGGTCGGGGGGATTGATGGAGAATTGTAGCATTTCAGTTTCAGCCTTTTATCTTGACAGGTATTCCGGAAATCATAAAATATACCTCATCGGCCATAGCCGCCACGGTGCGGTTGGCCATGCCCTGCAGATCGGTAAATCGGCGCTGCAAGGTGTTTGGGCTAATGCCTCCCAGCCCTATTTCGTTGGTCACCACTATGAGATGAGCGCAGGTGGAGCTGAGGGCTTCAAGCTCTGCCTTGAGTGTGGCCAGAGTTGCCTCGGAGTCCTCGCCGTGGTGGAAAAACAGATTGGTGCACCAGAGTGTGAGGCAGTCGAGCAGCACAGTCTGAGCGGCCAGGGCATCGGCGTGTAGGGATGGTGTGAGGGACTCTTCAACGGTGGTCCACTGCGGGCCACGGCGCGCCTGATGGGCGGCCACTCTCACCTGCCAGTCGGAGTCGTCGGCAGGGACTGTCGAAGTGGCAATATACACGGGGTTTGTGCTCATTTCCAGTGCAAGTTTTTCGGCCATTTCGCTTTTCCCCGAGCGCTGACCGCCGGTGATGAGTGTGATATGTGGTGAGTGCATGGTGCAAAATTAGCCATAATCCGCCGATTTGTCAACTTGATTTTTGCCATGATACAAATTAAGTGTAATTTTGTGTGAACAAAAACCTGTTTTTTTATATACCATGAAATATCTATCAATCACAGCAGCTATGCTCTTCGGTGCATGGCTGGGAGCGGGTGCCCAGAGCAGCATCCATGTGTCGGTCGATGGTTCCGACTCAGCGTCGGGCTCGGCCGAGGCTCCGTTTGCCACAATAGAAAAGGCCATAGAGGCAGTGCAGCCCGGTGGAACAATCTATGTACATGAAGGCACCTATTATCCACAGTCGCGCATCGTGATACCTGAGAAAGCCACCACGGCGACCTCGCGAATCACTCTGACTGCCTATGGCACCGACCAGGTGGTGATAGACGGCTCAAAGATGGCTCCAAAAACCCAGATGGAGTTCAAGATGGCTCGGTGCATTTATTTCCCTTACTGGGCCAACTACTGGTATGTGAAGGGGATAACCTTCTGCAACGCCAAAGACAACGGCGTGAAGGTGGAGGGTAGCTACAATATATTTGAAAACTGTACATTCCACGACAACAATGACACGGGCCTACAGATAGGCATGTTCAAAGACTGGAGCATAGAGGAGACAAAGAGCTTCCCCATAAAGGGTACACCCGAATTCAATCCAGGCTACACATATTGCCGCGGCAACAAGGTGATAAACTGCGACTCATACAACAACTATGACGCCGTGAGCTTCAGCGGCAAGGATGATGGCGGCGATGCCGACGGATTTGCCTGCAAGCTCTTCCCGGGTCCCGGGACAGAGTTTTACGGCTGCCGTGCCTGGAATAATTCAGACGACAACTGGGATCTCTACATGGTGTATCACCCCGTGGTTATAGACCACTGCTGGGCCTGGAATGCGGCTCTCGACGCTAATGGCAAGGAGACTCCGGGCAACGGCAACGGCTTTAAGCTGGGTGGTGGCGGCTCGTCGGGCGGTGCAGCATTTGCCCAGTCGACGGGTGCACATGTGGTGCGCAACTGTGTGGCTTTCTACAACACGGTGAAGGGCTTCGACCAGAACAACGCCTACGAGGGTATGTATCTCTTCAACAACGTGGCTTGGGACAATGAATACAACTATCGCTTCCCCACCAAATTTGAATACGGCGGGATGAGAATAAGAAACTGTGTGGGCTTCAAGCCCCGCAAACTCAACCATGAGTTTCTCTCGGCCAATAAGGACGGATATCAGACTCCCGACACCGATTTCAACTCGTGGACACTCATCGACGGCACCGACCCTGTGAAGGATGGAAACAAGGTTGACGGCAAGAAGGTGAATGTGGCCGATCACACGGCGCAGTTCCTCTCGCTCAGCGAGGCCGACGCCAAGGCTCCGCGCAACCCCGACGGCTCACTGCCCGAAAACAATTTCTGCCGCCTGGTGGAGGGGAGCATCTTTATAGATAAAGGCGAGGTGACCGAGGGCTTTGTGCCTGTGCGTTTTATGAGCCGCGAGGAGGCCGAGAAGCATGGACTCGAGCTGGTCACCGCCGATGCCGTGACTATCGAGCACAATGGCTCGGCGCCTGATCTGGGTGCATTCGAAAGCGGTGTGGCCTCGACCGGACGCCTTTATGTGGTGTCGGGAGCCACAGAGCAGCTTGTCTATGCCGGAACCGCCATTGAGCCCGTGGTGCTTAAATGGGCCGGAGCCGCCACAGATGTGACCGTGAGCGGCGAGGGGGCTCTGAGTGTGATGCGCGACATGGATGCCTCCACCGTCACCCTGAGCGGCATTCCTGCAGCCTCGACCAAAGTGACTGTTACAACAGTCGGTGGCCAGACGGCGGCATCGGTTGAGATAGTAATCGAGGTTTCACAGACAGCCCCGGCAACACTGGTGTGCGTATCGGCAAACTCATCGCAGACTCTGTTCTACAATACCCCAGTGGAGCCTATCGTGTTTGAATACGGCGGTGGAGCTACTGCTATAGAGGTGAGCGGACTCCCTGCCGGCCTCAACCAAACCATCGAGGGAAAAACGCTTACCATAAGCGGCACTCCCACAGAGAGCGGCTCTTATACAGTGACTGCCACAGGCGGCATGACTCCGGTGAGCCTGAGCGGTAAAATAGAGCTGGAGACGGCTTATAAGATTCTCACGGGCGACTGGTATAATATACAGGATCCCATCGATGCCCTCCCTACCGACCTGAAGGATGTGGTGGCCTTAGAGTCGTCAGACTCATATACCACCGTCTGGAATCCGGAATACACCGAGAGCGACGGCTCTGTGCCCGGCGGATGCACCAAGGGTGCTGTCAACGTAGAGCGTGGAGGCGCACTGGTGTGGAAACTCCCCTCGCTGCTCGAGCTCAAAGCCAATGTACACTTCACCGGTGGCCGATATCTGGAGGTGAGATGGCAGTATGAGGGTAGCGCCGAGAAGAGCTGGAGCTCCGATAAGCTCAGCAAAACCACTCTGACCGGCTGGGATCTGATGGCCAACGCGGGCATCGAATCGACCGACAAGCCGGTGACTGTGAAGTTTGTCAACCCCTCTAAAAACAACGGCGGCATACGTATATACGATTTCTATGTCAAGGTGCATGCCGATGGCGAGACCGGAATAGAGAGTGTGACTCCCACAGATGCTGCCGGACTGACATATTTCGTCACAGCCTCAGCCATCGTGATAGAGACTCCGGCCGAGGTGGCCGGCGCGGCTCTCTACAGCATCGATGGCCGCATGGTCAGCTCCACCACCCACAGCTCCATCCTTCCGCGTCCCTCGGGTCGCCCCGGCATATATCTTCTTCAGGTGATTGAGCCTGATGGAAAATCGACCGTGGAGAAGGTGATTCTCAAGTAATTTGCATTTTACTGATATGAAACTTCGTTTTCTTTCCATGCTTACGGCGCTGGCCGTCATGTTTCCGGCCTTTGGCGCCGAAGTGCCGAAATATGTGTTCTACTTCATCGGCGACGGCATGGGCATGGCTCAGAGCCTGGCAGCGCAGGTGTATAACCGCACTGTGCTGGGCAATGAGCAGCCCATATTGATGATGCAATTCCCGGTGGCCTCGATGTCGACCACTCACTCGGCATCCTCACCCGTCACCGACTCTGCAGCCGCCGGCACAGCCCTTGCCACCGGTTTCAAGACCAAAAACGGCATGCTGGGCATGAACCCCGACACCGTAGCCGTGACCTCGCTGGCGCGCCAGCTCTTCGACAAGGGTTACGGCGTGGCGCTGGTGACCTCGGTGCCACCCGACGATGCTACACCCGGCGCTTTCTATGCCCATGTGCCCAACCGTGGCATGTATTATGAGATAGGCAAGCAGATGGCCGAGTCGGGCTACGACTTCATAGCCGGATCGAATCTGCGCGGCCTCAAGGATAAGCAGGGCAATCCTACAGATCTGCTCAAGCAGTTTGAGAAGAATGATGTGGCCATAGCCCGCGGTCTCGACGAGCTTGCTGCTATGGGTGCCGGAAAGGCTCTGCTACTCAATCCGGTCGAGATAGACTATCATCAGATACATTTCACCATCGACTCTGTAAAGGGAGCCATGAATCTGCCCGACATGACTCTGGCCGCTCTCGACCGCATGGCCAAGAACGGGCGCGACAAATTTTTCATGATGATTGAGGGTGGTAACATCGACTATGGCGGCCATGCCAACGACGGTGGCACTATAATAAAGGAGGTGCTCAACTTCAACCAGGCCCTGCAGCACGCCTACGACTTCTATCTCGCTCATCCCGACGAAACTCTCATCGTAGTCACTGCTGACCATGAGACCGGCGGTATGGGGCTGGGCAACAACACCGTGGGCTATGACCTGCACCTTGAGTATATCGACCACCAGAAGATCTCGAAGGATGCGTTTGCCGAGTTCTGCCGCACCACACGCCAGGCTCGTGAGATATTTGACTGGGCCGACATGAAAGAGTTTCTCACTGAAAAGCTCGGCTTCTGGGACGGCGTGCCTGTCACCCCTGAGCAGGAGTCTCGGTTGATGGCCGAGTTTGAACGCGCTTTCAAGGGTGATATCCCCGCCGACAAAAAGACCCTCTACAACTCCTTCAGCAACTTCACAGAGGAGGTTTATAAGATAATGGACAGCGTCACCGGACTGGGCTGGACCACCAATGGCCATTCCGGCGGCCTCGTTCCGGTTTATGCCGTAGGCGTAGGAGCCGAAGAGTTTATCCCCGTCAACGACAACACCACAATCCCCGCCAAACTCCGCAAAATCACGGGAGTGGAGTGAAGTAAAAAAAATTTTTGTTTTCGGGCTATTTTGCATATCTTTGTAAAAATTCACATCAACATGGAACTCAAATACAAAAGAATACTCCTCAAACTCAGCGGCGAGTCGCTCATGGGCCATCAGGGCTATGGCATTGACACCGAGCGCCTCAACCAGTATGCTACACAGATAGCCCGCATTGTGGCCATGGGCGTTGAGGTGGGCATAGTGATAGGTGGCGGCAACATATTTCGCGGCCTCTCAGGCGCTGCCAAGGGCTTTGACCGTGTGAAGGGAGACCAGATGGGTATGCTGGCTACGGTGATCAACTCGCTGGCTCTGTCGAGTGCTCTCGAAGCCATCGGGCAGCCCGCACGTGTGCTTACAGCCATAGGCATGTATCCCATAGGCGAACATTATTCCAATCGCCGCGCCATCGAGACCATCGAGAAAGGCGAGGTGGCCATCATGGCCGGAGGCACCGGTAATCCGTTTTTCACCACCGACACCGGCAGCGCCCTGCGCGGCATAGAGATAGGTGCCGACATAATGCTGAAGGGCACAAGAGTAGACGGAGTCTATACGGCTGACCCTGAGAAGGACCCGACAGCCACTAAGTTTGACGAAATCTCCTACGACGAGGTTCTGACACGCAACCTGCGTGTCATGGACATCACCGCTACAGCCCTCTGCAAGGAAAACGGACTGCCCATCCTGGTGTTCGACATGGACACCCCCGGCAATCTGCTCAAAGTGATAGAGGGTGAGCCCATAGGCACACGCATACACCCTTGATTATTAATCATAACAAAAACACAATATACACATCATGTCACCTTCCGATTATCTTAACCCCGCAGAGGAAAAGATGGAGCTTGCCGTGGCTTATCTCGACGAAGCTCTCGCCCATATCCGTGCCGGCAAAGCCAACCCGAAGATTCTCGACGCTGTGCGTGTGAGCTACTACGGCTCAAATGTGCCCGTCTCCAACGTGGCCAACATATCAGTGCCCGACGCCCGCACCATCATGATCACTCCCTGGGAGAAATCAATGTTTAAGGAGATTGAAAAGGCTATCATCAACTCGGAGATCGGCATTATGCCCGAAAACAACGGTGAGGTGATCCGCCTGGCCATCCCGCCCCTCACCGAGGAGCGCCGCAAGGCTCTGGTGAAGCAGAGCAAGGCCGAGGCCGAGAACGCCAAGGTGAGTGTGCGCAATGCCCGCCGCGATGCCATTGAGAGTCTGAAGAAGGCCGTCAAACAGGGCATGAGCGAGGATGTGGAGAAGGACGCTGAGACCTCGGTGCAGAAGCTCCACGACAAATATCTCAAGAAGATCGACGAACTCTTCGCTGCCAAGGAAAAGGAAATCCTGACGGTATAAAATGAGAATGGAGAATTAAGAATTGAGAATCAATAACTTAAATCTCAATCATCCAGTTCTCATAGGGGACACAACAAAATAGCCCAGGGACTCATCCCCGGGCTATTTTGCTATATGCCCCATACTGGTGCGGAGAATCGAAACTTAAAATTCTCCACTCTCAATTTCTCTCTTATCCCACTACGATGTTTACTATCTTTCCGGGAACTACGATGACTTTGCGGATGGTTTTGCCTTCGAGCCATTTGGCGGCGCTTTCGTGAGCTTTGGCCACGGCCTCTACCTCGGCTGCGGGCATGTCGGCGGGAACGTCGATGTTGAAACGTGCCTTGCCGTTAAACGACACGGCATATCTCACGGTCGACTCACGAAGGTATTCCTCGTTCCACTCGGGCCAGCGGGCATCGTTGATGGTAGTGTCGTGGCCCAGTGCCGAGTGCCAGAGCTCCTCGGCAATATGGGGAGCGAAAGGTGCGAGCACTATGAGCAGAGGCTCGAGCACCTCGCGCGAATGACACTTGAGCTGAGTGAGCTCGTTGACACATATCATGAAGGCTGCCACCGAGGTGTTGTAGCTGAAGGTCTCGATGTCGCCTGTAACCTTCTTGATGAGCTTATGGATCGACTTCAGAGCCTCGGCTGAGGGCTTGGAATCGTCCACCAGCAGGGTGTCACCTTTATAATATAGAGCCCAGAGTTTTTTAAGGAAACGGTTCACACCGTCGATGCCGTTGGTATCCCATGGTTTGCTCTGCTCGAGCGGACCCAAGAACATCTCGTAGAGGCGCAGTGTGTCGGCTCCGTAGCGCTCCACGATGTCGTCGGGATTGACCACGTTGAACATGGATTTCGACATCTTCTC
>JAMPGA010000005.1 GCA_023664185.1 Muribaculaceae bacterium | reverse complement strand
GTATAACAGCAATATAGCGACCTCTTAGGCGCTAATGCGGACTATCATATAAATTAACAACTATGACCGTTATTGAGAATGAGGAATTCGGCGGTGAGAGACCGCTGTTTGCATCAAAGCACCTTGTGCTTAAAAACGTAACCGTTCATGCCGGAGAGTCGGCTCTGAAATGCTGCACCGATATCCTGGCTTACAACTGCCGCTTTGAGGGCAAATACCCCTTCTGGCATGTGAGAAGTTTTGAAATCAACGACTGTCTGTTCACCCCCGGAGCCCGCGCAGCTCTGTGGTATTCTGAGGCATGTGTCATGAAGCGCACCCGCGTGGAGGCTCCCAAAATGTTCAGGGAGATGACCGGAATTACCCTCGAGGATGTGGAGATACCCGACGCGCAGGAGACTCTGTGGCACTGCAAGGATATTCGAATTAATCGCCTCAAGGTGGCCAATGCCGACTATCTGTTCATGCACTCTGCCTATATTAACATCAAGGATTACGAGCATCAGGGCAACTACTCATTTCAGTATTGCAAGGATGTGGTGATAAGCAATGCCAACATCGACTCGAAAGACGCTTTCTGGAACACTGAGAATGTCACTGTTGTCGACTCCAAGCTCAACGGCGAGTATCTGGGCTGGCACTCCAACGGACTGCGTCTGGTGAGGTGTCATATAAGCGGCACACAGCCACTGTGTTACTGTCACAATCTTATACTCGAGGACTGCACATTCGATCCTGACGCTGACCTGGCCTTTGAGGATTCTGAACTCAAGGCTACAATTCTCTCGCCGGTCACTTCGATTAAGAACCCGCGCACAGGCTCGATAGCAGTGAAGAGTGTGGGCACTCTGATTCTCGACGAGAATGTGCTCCAGCCTGCCAATTGCGTTATAACCGAGACCGACAAACAATAAACTCCCCACAATATAATCTCACCATAATCCCTCCCCGCCATGACCACGTTTGACTTCGACAACCCTCCTTCGCGCCGCGGCAGCGGTTCCTATAAATGGGACTCCACCCCGGCCGGGGCACTTCCCCTATGGGTGGCCGACATGGATTTTGCCACCGCACCGTGTGTGATCGACGCCCTGAAACGCCGCGTGGAGCACGGAGTGTTCGGCTACACACTGGTGCTCCCCGACTACTATGAGGCACTGACCTCGTGGTTTGCCTCGCGCCACGGCTATGAGATAGATCCGGCCATGGTGATCTATACCAGCGGCGTGGTTCCGGCCATATCGGCCATCATCAAGGCACTTGTCCCGCCGGGCGAGGGTGTGATAGTGCAGACTCCGGTCTACAATTGTTTCTTCTCGTCGATACGCAACAACGGCTGCCGCATTGTGGAGAGCCCTCTGATACGCGAAAACCTTGGCAAGGGTGAGTTTACCTATGGCATAGACTTCGACAATCTGGAGAAACGCTGCTCCGACCCTCATGCCCGCATGCTGCTGCTGTGCAATCCCGGCAACCCCTCGGGGCGCTTGTGGACACGCATGGAGCTCGAAATGATAGCCGAGATATGCCGCCGCCACAACGTGACAGTGGTGAGCGACGAGATACACTGCGAACTCACAGCACCGGGCACCAGCTATGTGCCTTATGCCACGGTCGACCCCTCGGCCATAGTGTGTCTCTCCCCCTCGAAGGCCTTCAACACCGCCGGGCTGCAGATAGCCAACATCGTGTGTCCCGACTCCTCAACCCGAGCAGCCATAGACCGGGCTATCAATATCAACGAGGTCTGCGATGTCAATCCTTTTGGCGTGGAGGCCCTCAAGGCATCCTACACCCCCGAGGGCAAGGAGTGGCTCGAGGCTCTGCGGCAATATTTGTGGGAGAACTACGAATTTATGCGCTCTACCTTGCACCGTCGGCTCCCCGAGTGCCCGGTGTCGCGCCTGGAGGCTACATATCTGCCCTGGATGGATGTGACTCCCCTGGGGCTCGACGGCGACAAAGCTGAAATGTTGTTGCTGGAGCATGGTGTCAGAGTGAATTCTGGCTCCATGTATGGCGACAACCGATATATACGTCTCAACATAGCCTGTCCGCGCTCGCTGCTCTCTGAGGCACTCGACAGGATTTGCTCCGCCCTGCGTCCGTGACCGACATTTCACTCATACGCTCGGGGCATCCCCTCACATTGGGGCAGCAGATCAAACTGACGGCCATGCTTTCGTGGCCCGCCATGATGGCTCAGCTCTCGAGCATAATGATGCAGTATATTGACGCCGCCATGGTGGGGCGTCTGGGCGCCGACGACTCGGCGTCGGTCGGGCTGGTCTCCACCAGCCTGTGGCTATGCTGGGGAGTCTGCTCTATGGTCACCATGGGATTTTCCGTGCAGGTGGCCCACAGCGTCGGGGCAGGCGATTTCAGCCGTGCGCGCTCCATATTGCGCCAGAGCATCGTGGCCTGCTTCCTGTTCAGCCTCGTCATAGCCGGTATCGGGGCAGCAGTGTCCGGCCCGCTGCCTCATTGGCTTGGTGGCGAGGAGGCGGTATGCTCTAAGGCTTCGCTTTATTTCCTTGTATTCGTGCTGGCATTGCCGCTGCTCACCTTCAACTATCTCGGAGGTGCCATGCTGCGCTGTGCCGGCAATATGAAGGTGCCGGGTGGGCTGAATGTGATGATGTGTGTGCTCGACGTGGTGTTCAACTTCCTGCTCATTTTTCCCACCCACCACTTCAGTGTATTCGGACTCAGTATCACTCTCCCCGGTGCCGGGCTTGGAGTGCTTGGGGCAGCTCTGGGCACAGTCTCGGCCGAGACCATCACAGCAGCAGCCATGATGTGGTATCTGCTGCGCATTCAGCCCGATCTTAGGCTTAAGGGCACAACAGGCAGCTACCGGCCCACCAAAGCCATCCTCTACAAAGCCATGCGCGTGTCGGCGCCCATGACTCTGGAGCATGCCGTGATATGCGGCGCACAGATAGCCGTAACGGTGATTGTGGCTCCGTTGGGCGTGTTTGCCATAGCCGCCAACTCGTTTGCCGTGACCGCCGAGAGTCTATGCTATATGCCCGGCTATGGCATAGCCGACGCAGCCACAACGCTTGTGGGGCAGAGCTACGGCGCTTCGCGCCACGATCTGGCCAAACGTTTCGGCTATATCACCACTGCAGCCGGGATGGTGGTGATGACGCTGATGGGAGTGGTACTGTATATCTTTGCACCCGCGGTGATGGAGCTGATGAGCCCCGTGGGAGAGATTGTCGACCTCGGTGCATCGGCCCTGCGTATCGAAGCCTTTGCCGAGCCTATGTTTGCCGCCTCCATAGTGGCCTACGGTGTCATGGTGGGAGTAGGCGACACCATTGTGCCGGCCGCCATGAACTTTGGCAGTATCTGGCTGGTGCGTCTGCCGCTGGCTGCCGTGCTTGCCCCGACCATGGGGCTCAATGGAGTTTGGCTGGCCATGTGTGTGGAGCTGTGTTTCAGGGGCGCCATCTTTCTGTGGAGGCTTGTGTCCGGAGCGTGGCTGCGCAAGGGGATCTGATCACATTATGCCTTCGGGGATAGAGTCGGTCACGACCACGGTCTTTCCGGTGAGGGTGGTGAGCATGGTGCGGAGATTTTTCGCGGCCTCAGCCCTCGCGCGCTTCACATAGCCTTTGGCGTAGACGGCCCGGCGAAAACTGTCGCACACACGGCTCTTTATCTCATTCTCCTCGGCTGCCGTGAAGAGCGACGAGCCAAGCAGTCGGCTGTTCCAGGTGTCTATCACCTCGTAGGCATCAGGGTCGGTCGATTCGTGCAGCTCAACCTGCTCGGGCGGGAGGCTTATGAACAGAGTGTCGCCCCGCTCGGTTGGTGTCAGTCCCTCAAGATCGAAAGTCACCGAGCCTGTGAGCCTCATGCGCCCGAAAAAATGCCGGGTGCCTATATGGGCCTTCACGGGGACATCCTCCACTATATCAAGCGAGCAGAGCTGCGATATGGCCGAGATATGGCGGGCATAAGCCTCACGCATTTTCACGCGGTCGGCCGCTTGCGACGTATGCCAGAAGTATAGGCAGGCGCCCGCCCCCAATACACACACGGTGAGTAGCAAGATACTGAGTCTAACGGTGGATTTCATGGCTACTGATCTTTGAATTTTACGGTCACGGTATATCCATCGCCCCCAAGCAGCTGCTGGAAATAGGCGGCAGCCTTGGTTTTGGCTTCGCTCACCAGCTGGTCGGTGAACCAGGGCTTCTCCTCAACCTCGGCCTTGAGTGCGGTGTTCATCTTCTCCTTCAGCTCGGCGCGCTCGCGCGAGTCTATCTCGGAGCGTAGCCCCGTCACCCGGTAGTGGTCCTCGCGTATACCCGTGTCGCGCCCTTGAAACTCTGTCTGGACGGGTGGTAAGGAGATGCTGACCGTACGATTGCGGTGGTCTACTTTCACATCGCCGGGCGATACCTCCGAGAGGTCGACGTAGGCGCGCAGGTAAGTGTCGTAGGAATAGGCAGCCTTGCGGCTCCCTATCTTCACGGCATCGAGCATGGCAGCAGCCGTCTGTTTCATGCCGTTGGCCTCCGAGAGTTTCAGATCGTCGACCGTGGCCATCTTCGAGATGGTCATCTGGGCCAGCACAAGCTTGTTGGCCGACCGCACCCCCTGGAAATAGGCCGAGTCGTCGGCATTATGGCACCCCGCCATCATTAGGCAGGCCACCAGAAGGAGCGTGATGGTATGACTGGATTTCATCATAATGTTTACAAAAATCCCGTCAGCGACACGCGCCGACGGGACAAGTATCATTTTATTATATCACTTGGGTGTGAGGCCTGAGCGTCAACGCTGGGGCTTCATATCGTATGAGAGCATTGCAAGGGAGAAACCCCAATATATGAAGGCAAGCGAGGTGAGGAATGCGGTCATGGCCATATCCTGGATCCAGCCGGCCTCGATAAAGAAGAATCCGATGAGCATCAACAGAATGCCGTTGATGAGTTGCAGCCACCAGTAGCGGCGTGCACTCTGCTGGACGGCCGAGCATAGAGCGCTGATGCCCCAGAAGATAAAGATAAATGCAAGGAAGTAAGGGAACACTGCCTCAGAGAGCACGATGCTGCGCACCATCATGAAGCCGATAAACAGGTCGATGACACCGCCGGCCAGCCACCATCCCCAGCCTTTGCCGGCATGAGGTCCGGAAGCCATAAGGAGCTGGACGATGCCCACAAGGATAAGCAACCATCCGAATATCTGCGAAGCCACTGCATATCCGGCCACCGGCCAGAACCAGTAGGCGAAACCGCAGATCACCATCAGGATACCTGCCAGGAGTACTACCCACCAATAGCGGGACTCCCCCATGAATTTCTCAAATAGCGCTTTCATAACGATTTGTTTTTTGAGTTGTTTTTATGTAATAGTTGAAATTGAAGTCGTGGTTGATTCTGATTTCAAGATTATAACACTCAAAAGACAAATTTTGTTGAATGCGCCCGATAGATTTTCTTATTGTCTGTTCTCAAGAGGTTTTACGCCCGAGTGGCGTATCTTCCACACCACGGCATCGTAGGGGGGTATCATGGTGCAAAAGGGCTCGGTGCTCGAGATGGTCTTGGTGTCGGTGGTGCCTGTGAGCATCTCGCGGGCGTTGACGCGTCCCTCGGGGATATTGAGCATCTCAAGAGCATGGCGGGGTATGTTGATAGCCAGATCGCAGGAGTCCGACGAGAAGTTGACGGCAATGAGCAGCGTAACGCCGTCGTATGAGCGCATGAACACATACTGCCTGTGGGGGTTGAGTGTGTGGTTCTGATAGTTCACATACATCAGGTCGTAGAATCGGCCCTGGGCTATGGCTTTCTCCGTGTTGCACAGGCGCAGTATGGTGGCATACTTGCTTCTGAGCCAACGCTCGCGGGGGGTGAGCTGCGAACTGTCGGGGTTGCCGTTGTTATACCAGCGGCGCAGTGTGCCCACGCTCCAGTAGTCAAAGATGGTGGTGCGCCCGTCATAGCCGCTGAAGCCCTCCGAGTCGGTGGCCTGCTCGCCCAGCTCCTGACCCATATAGATCATCATGGGGCCGGTGGAAATCATCGAGCTCACCACGAGCGAGGGGATAACCTTGGCCGGGTCGCCGGCATAAAACTTCGAGCCGAAGCGCTGCTCGTCGTGGTTCTCGAGGAAGTTGAGCATATAGGGCTGCAGCCCTTCCACAGTTTGCCAGCACGAGGTGATGGTGGCAGCCGAGTGGTTGGCACATTGTATGGCTCTCAGCGTGTCGTAGAGGTTTACCTTGTCGTAGAGGTAGTCGAAGCCACCCTTGAAGATGAAGTCGCGATAGATGTTCACATCATATATCTCGGCTATAAATTTGATGTGGGGATAGCGATCCTTGACGTTTGGAATGGCCCACTGCCAGAACTCGAGGGGCACCATAAACACCATGTCGCAGCGGAATGCGTCGATCCCCTTCGAAGCCCAGAAACGCAATATGTTGAGCATCTTGAACCAGGTGTCGGGTATGGGGCTGTAGTGGCCCGAGCCGTCATAAGGGTCGCGGCCATAGTTGAGCTTGACGGTCTCATACCAGTTATTCTTGCCGGGGAAGGCCGAGAAACAGTCGTCGCCCGTGGCTTTGGCCGGAAACTCCACATAGGCTTTTTTGCCCTCGCCAAGATCTATGGATGGGGCGAAGAGCTGGCGGGTGATGTAGTAGTAATTGTTTGAGGGGGAGAAAAATTTGTCGGTGTCGTCGTGGGCGCCGAAGTCTTCAATGCCTGCGGGCGCCACATCCGAGTGGTAGCGGCGCGCAGTGTGGTTGGGCACAAAGTCGATGATTACCTCCATGCCGTTGTCGTGTGTGCGGGCCACGAGAGCCTCAAACTCGGCCATGCGCTCCTTGACGTCGACGGCCAGATCGGGGTCTATGTCATAGTAATCCTTGATGGCATAGGGTGAGCCGGCCTCACCTTTCACCACATAGGGATTGTCGGCGGGCACGATGCCCTGAGCCGTGTAGTCGGTCTTGGTGGCATGTTCGATAAGGCCGGTATACCACACATGGGTCACACCCAGCTGCTTTATGGACTGCAGCACGGTGTCGGTTATGTCGTTCATCTTTCCAACGCCGTTCTGCTGAAGAGTTCCGTTGGGAATGCAGGTGGGGTTGGAGTTGGTGAAAAGTCGGGGCAACAGTTGGTAGATGATTGGTTTTCTGTCCATTTTTCTGTGTCTTCAGGAGTGTTGTTAGTCAGTCTCCGGGGTCTCGCGTTTCTGCGGGGTAAACCCGGCGTTGAGCAGGGTTCGCATCGTGTCGTCGTAGCCCAGCTGATACACGCGCTTAATCTCGCGCAGGTTGAACACCTTATAGTTGGCTATGTCGTTGATGCTTATGGCAAGGTCGCAGAGCTCCATCTGGGGCACGGCGTTGGTCTTGACCAGAAGGTCGTAGGTGCGTTGGGCAATGTCGATAATCGATGTTGGGCGGTTGCGCCTCGGCACCGGCGAGCAGTTTATGCCTATCAGATATTTACACTTGTCTCTCAGAGCCCAGGCCGGCAGATTGGCCGTCACGCCGCCGTCAACGTAGGTGACGCCCTTGATTTTTACCGGCTTGAAGATAATAGGAATGCTGCACGAGGCCGACACGCAGTCGGCTATATCCCCCTCGGTGAAGGCCACAGGCTTATAGTTGTCGAGATCGGTGGCACACACCATTGAGGGTATGGGCAGCTCGGAGATATCCTTGTAGGGGATCTCCTTGCGCAGCATGGCCCGGAAGCCGTCCATGGCAAAAAAACCGTCGCGCGGCATGGCCAGCTCAGCAAAGTCGCCAAACTTGGCATCCGTGAAAATCTTCAGTATCTCCTTGGGTCTCAGACCTGCGGCATACATCGACATCACCACCGAGCCAGCGCTCACACCGGCCATGGCGTCGGGGCGCAGACCCATCTCCTCGAGGGCCTGCAGCGCACCGCAGTGGGCAAAGCCGCGAGCTCCGCCTCCGCTGAGCACTATTCCCAGCTTGTATGGTTTCAGTGAAAATCCGAGCATGATAGCGCAAAAGTAGCAAATTTCCACGAAATTATCCATCACCGGGCCAGGAAAATGAGGCTTTTGAATTTTCCGGGGGGTAAATAAGGGCTATTAGCCCGAAATTTTGTAACTTTGCAACCAAATATCCCCAATCGAGACCCATGAAACGAAAAACTTATCAGGGACTTACGTTCAAACCGTTTATAGAAAGCGACCGTATCCGCGCCCGCGTAGAGGAGCTGGGCAGGCAGATAACGGCCGAATATGCCGGTCGCAATCCGCTGTTGATCTGTGTGCTCAACGG
The DNA here is from genome assembly GCA_023664185.1 of Muribaculaceae bacterium. Taxonomy (GTDB): domain Bacteria; phylum Bacteroidota; class Bacteroidia; order Bacteroidales; family Muribaculaceae; genus Duncaniella. The sequence continues at coordinate 49,176 of JAMPGA010000005.1, read as the reverse complement.
CGCCGCACCTTTTGCCATCGACCTTTTCCGTGCCATCGACACGGATGCCGAGATAGCCTTCATACGTCTGAAAAGCTATGAGGGCACAGGCTCGACGGGCAAGGTGAAGGAGGTGCTGGGCCTGTCGCAGAGCATCGAAGGACGCGACGTCATTGTGGTGGAAGACATCATCGACACCGGTCGCACCATGTGTAAACTCCAGGCCGACCTTGAGGCTCTCAAGCCTGCCTCGCTGCGCATAGCCACACTGCTGTTCAAGCCCGATGCTCTGCAGTGTCCGGGTGTCAAGCCCGACTATGTGGGTTTTGAGATACCCGTGAAATTCATTATAGGCTATGGCCTCGACATCGATGGCCTGGCCCGAAATCTCAACGAAATCTATGTCCTCGACGATGAGGATGCATGATATATACAAGATCAATCCTAATATATGTTCAATTTAGTACTGTTTGGCGGCCCCGGCAGCGGCAAGGGCACACAAAGTGAAAAGCTCATAGACCGTTATGGCCTCACACATATCTCTACCGGCGATGTGCTGCGCGCTCAGATAGCCGCCGGCACCGAGCTGGGCAAGATAGCCGACTCGTATATCTCGAAGGGCAATCTTATACCCGACCATCTGATGGTCGAGATCCTGGCCGACGAGGTGGATCGACTGATGCCCACAGCAAAAGGCTTTATCTTCGACGGTTTCCCCCGCACCATCGCGCAGGCCGAGGCTCTGGAGAAGATGCTGGCCAAGAGAGGATGCCGTGTCGACGCCGTGGTGGGGCTTGAGGTGCCCGACGATGAGCTGACCGTGCGCCTGCTGAACCGCGGCAAGGTGTCGGGTCGCAGCGACGACAATGAGGAGACCATACGTCGCCGCCTGGCCGTATACCACGACACCACCACTCCGCTGCGCGAGTTCTACATGAAGCTGGGCAGCTATAAGCCCATCCACGGCCTGGGCACCATCGAAGAGATATTCGAACGCATCACCTCAGCCCTCGAACCCGCATGTCAACCTATAGCGAAAGCATAAAAGAGCTCGAGGATATATTGCGGCGCATGCAGTCAGACCAGTGTGACATAGACCACCTGGCCGAGTATACCCGCCGCGCCTCAGAGCTGATAAAGGAGTGCCGCTCACGCCTCACAGCCACCGAGGAGGAGTTACGCACCATACTCTCGACCCTCGAAACTCAGTAAAAACAAAATAGCATAACCACAACAATTTAAAATGCGACTAATCCCCGCTTCAGCCCTCGCGCTGACTATCGCCGCCGCAGGAGCAGTATCGTGCAGCGGCCCCAAGGCTGAGCATCTTGCCAGCCTTAACCCCGAATATATCGACTCTACCACCTCTCCCGGAGCTGACTTCTATACGTTTGTCAACAAGGGCTGGATGGAAGCAAATCCCCTCACCGGCGAGCATGCCCGCTACGGACGTTTCGACACACTGAGCGACTCCTCGGAGGTGCGTGTGCGCAAACTCGTTGAGGGTCTTGGCGAGACCAATCCCGAGCCCGGAACAGTGGCTTTCAAGGTCTGGACGGTCTACTCTCAGGCCATGGACACTGCCCGTCGCAACGCCGAGGGTGCACAGCCCATCCTGGCCGACCTCAAGAAAATCGAGGATACTCCCCACGAAGGGATGACCGACCTGTTCCTCTGGATGCACGGCAACTATGCCAGCCCCTTCTTTGGTGCCGGCCCCATGGAAGACTTCGACAACTCGGAGGCTTATGCCATGTATATCTCGGGCGGAGGCATGGGTCTGGGCGACCGTGACTACTATCTTGAAAACGATGAGCGCAACACTCAGGTGCGCAACGCCTACAAGACCCTCATAGCCTCGCAGATGATGAATGCCGGCTACTCGCAAGCCGACGCCGACCGCATCGTGAAAAATGTGATGAAGATAGAGACCGCCCTGGCCGACTCAGCCTTCACCCGCGAGGAGAGCCGCGATCTGCTTCGCATGAACAACCGCCGCTCATTTGCCCAGCTCAAGGAGATGTATCCCGCCGTGCCCTGGGATCGCTTCTTCGTGGAGACTATGGAGATACAGTCGCCCGACTCGGTCATCATCACCGAGCTCAAGAGCGTAGACCGTGCCAACCAGCTCATGGCATCGCTCTCCGACCGCGAGATAAAGGACTATTATCTGTGGAACTACGTAAACCAGGCATCTTCCGAGCTGAGCGACAACTTCACCCAGGCCAATTTTGAGTTCTCGAAGGTGATGAGCGGTGTGCAGGAGATGCGCCCCCTCTGGAAGCGCTCACTGCGTGCCACCGAGGGTGCTCTTGGCGAGGCCATCGGCGAGCTCTATGTAGAGAAATACTTCCCCCAGTCGTCTAAAGACTATATGGTGGGCCTCGTTGAGAATCTGCGCACAGCCCTCGGCAAGCACATCGACAATCTCGACTGGATGAGCGACGCCACCAAGGCTCGTGCTCACGAGAAGCTCGCTGCCTTCACCGTGAAGATCGGCTATCCCGACAAGTGGAAAGACTACTCGTCGATGCAGCTCGACCCAGCCAAATCTTATTACGAGAATATGCACGAGGTGTCGATGTGGCATCAGCGCGACACTTATTCAAAATGGGGTAAGCCCGTGGACCGCACCGAGTGGGGCATGACTCCCCAGACCGTCAACGCCTACTACAACCCCATGGCAAATGAGATCGTATTCCCGGCAGCCATTCTTCAGGCTCCCTTCTTCGATCCGAATGCCTCGGACGCCGAGAACTATGGCGGCATCGGTGTGGTGATAGGCCACGAAATGACCCACGGATTCGACGATCAGGGTCGCAATTTTGACGCCAAGGGCAACATGACCAACTGGTGGACCGACGAGGATGCTGCCAAGTTTGCCGAGAAGACCAAGGGCCTCATCGCCCAGTTTGACGAAGTTGAGGTGCTCCCCGGCCTCCATGCCAACGGCGCCTACACCCTCGGCGAGAACATAGCCGACCAGGGTGGTCTGCGCATAGCCATGACAGCCTTCCTCGATGCCCAGGCCAAGAAGGGCGTTGATGTGAAGTCGGAGGAGGCCAAGATCGATGGCTTCACTCCCGAGCAGGTGTTCTATATGAACTACGCCAACCTTTGGGCCGGCAACATCCGCGACGAGGAGATCCGTGCGCTGACCACCGGCGACGTTCACGCCCTCGGCAAGAACCGTGTCAACGTTACCCTGCGTAACATTGCTCCCTTCTTCGAAGCATTCTCCATCACCGAAGGTCAGCCCATGTTCCGCCCCGAATCAGAGCGCATCGTGATCTGGTAACAGAGCAACGTAGAAGCCATATCAAAATTAGAGCCACACCGAGGTGTGGCTCTAATTTTATGCGACCTCTCCGAGGCCGTTTTGCGTCGTATACTTGTGGCCCCACACCAAGGTTAGGGATTGTAATCACCTCATCTCTACGAGGTTATATTCTCCATTCTCCATTCCCAACTCTTAGAAGCTCCAGCCGATGAGGGCCTGGAGGTTGATGTTGTGGGCTGAGGGGTTGACTATGCCTGTGGAACGGGATACATCCTTCATGCCGAGATGAGTACGTATACCCACGGTGAGGTGGTTTCTGAAGGTGAGGCCGGTGGCCAGATGCACGCCCACATCGCCGCGGCGATAGGAGTTGATGAAGGCGCGGTCGTCGGAATAATAGCCCGTCTCCAGAGTAGACTTGGATGTCATTAGCTGCCCCAGATCGTTGGTCTTGGCATCGTAGATGGTGTTTTTCTGGTTTCCCCATACACCGTAGGAGTAATACAGACCTCCGTCTACATTCCAGTCCACCCCCTTGGCGATGGCGAATTCCCAACGCAGATAGACGGGAAAATCGAGCTCATAGTAAATGTTTCGCTGAAACACATTTGATACACTCGGCTTCCCGGCTCCGCTCACGGCTATGTCCATGCGGCGCTGATTGCGTGTGAGGTTTATGCCGGTGCCCACACTGAAGTGTCGGCCCAGGCTGCACACCCCCTCCACACCCACGCCAAAGAGGGGACCCATCGAGGAGTTGATGTCGCTGATTTCGGGGAAACAACTCATGTAGTTATTGGTGGTGTAGCTTGCGCCACCCATGATATGGGCATTGACGGTGACAAACTTCTGAGGGGCCGGCGCAGTGGTATCGTCGGCTCGGAGCTCGGCAGAACCACACAGAGTGGCCAGTGTGAGCAGGAGGATTGCGGGTCGTGACATGGATTATAATTTTATGCCGGCAAATTTCAGGGCTTCTTCGCGTTCGCGGCATGTGGCACACTGGCCGCAATGCTGCTCGCCCCCTTTGTAGCACGAATAGGTCAGATTGTAGTCAACTCCCAGCTCTTTGCCGCGCAGGGCTATCTCCCCCTTGGTCATGTTTGTGTATGGAGCAAAGAGCTGCAGATGCTCCAGAGTGCCATCTGATATGGCGGCGTTCATGGCACGTATAAACTCCGGGCGGCAGTCGGGATAAATGGCATGGTCGCCGGCATGATTTGCCAGCATCACACCCTTAAGGCCGCGGCTTTCGGCCAGTCCGGCGGCCACGGCCAGCATGATGCCGTTGCGGAATGGCACGATGGTTGAGCGGATGTTATCGTCGGCATAATCGGCTTCGGGGATAGCGTCGGCTCCGCTCAGCAGCGAGCTTTTGAAGTATTTTCCCATGAAAGCCAGATCTATTTCCAGCCACTCGATGCCGGCCTTCTCGCAGTTTATGCGCGCGCAGCGTGCCTCGCGCTTGTTGTGGTTCGAGCCATACTGGAAGGTCACGGCCAGGGCTATGCGGTCGCGATAGTCCCAGAGCATTGTCACGGAGTCCATCCCGCCTGAAAGGACAAGTAGCATATCTTTAGCCATATCGGGTTTAAAAATCAGAAGGGAAAGACTCGGCCATGCGCTGTGCGGCCAGCTGTTGATGCTCGGGGTCGGCCTGGCAGGCGAAAGGATGGATGGCTATGCCGCCGCGGGGTGTGAAAATACCCTTTACTTCGATATATTTCGGATCCATCAGTTGCCACAGATCGTTGAGGATTATATTCACGCAGTCTTCATGAAAATCGCCGTGGTTGCGAAACGAGAAGAGATAGAGCTTAAGGCTCTTGCTCTCCACCATGCGGTGGCGCGGGATGTATGAAATGATGATTTTGGCAAAGTCGGGCTGCCCGGTCTTGGGGCACAGTGACGTGAACTCCGGACACAGGAAGCTGACCAGATACTCACGTTCGGGATGCTTGTTGACAAATGTCTCCAGAATTTCGGGACAGTATTGGGTGGGATAGCTCACCCGGGTTTCTCCCAGAAGGGTCACACCCTCGAGCTCTTGATTGTTGCGCATAGCAGATGGTTTCTCTAATGAAGTCACAAAGTTAAAAAATCCTCCGAAATTATGCAAAAAGAGGGCCACGGCATTGCCGTAGCCCTCGGGGAGAGTGGGTTGGAAAAGTATCAGCGCACAGCTATCTTGTAGGTGTTGGAGCCAACGGTGACGAGATAGATGCCCTGGGTAAGAGGAATGAAGTCGGAACCTGTGGAGAGGAACGATGTATAGACCATACCTGCTGCCGATGCCACGGTGACATACATGTCGTCGGCGCCTGTGACACTGATGCCGTTTTCTACAGCTGCCACGCGGACTGAGCCCGCTGTGGCGGTGTCGATGCCAACGGTGCCTCTCGACATTTCAACCTCCTCGACGGGCGACTCGCCGCGGTCGTAGAGAGCTGTCACACCATATTTGGCGCTGTTGATGGCTGGATCAAGGTCTTCCTCCCAGCTTAGAGTGTTGATGGGAGTCTCGGTCAGCTTCTGTCCGTCGCGATACACATGGTAGCCCTCAAGCTGCAGCGACTCGTCTCCCATGGGGGTGAAGGTGATGTCGTCGACAAAGAAGAAGTAGCTGCCATAGTTGTAGTGCTCGATGGCAAAGTAGAGTGTGCCCTCGGGGAGGTCGAAGCTATACTGAGTCCAGGTGCCACCAACGCCGCTGACTGATGCAAGTTCGGTGAACTGCCTGATGTTTGTTCCGGTGGAAGACACCAGCACGCTGAATCTCTCGGGATAATCGTCGGAGAGTGCACGGGCCCAGAATGTGATGGTCTGTGCCTGTCCGGTGAGGCGGGGCGAGATGAGATAGTCGTCGGTGTAGGTCTGATCCACATTGTAGCTCGACACGAGTGTCTTGGTGCCCGAGTGGGCTGTGTAGCGCGAATCGGACTGGAGGTTCTGATAGCTTACATCCATCAGATAGAACGACTGCTGCGAGGCGTAGGCCACGTTGGGCATCTCTATATTCTGGAAGCCGCCCACACAGCCTTCGTCATAGTCTACCAGAGTCCAGTCGCCCAGACCGCCGGTCTGCATAGTGCGCCATCCCTGATACTGCTCAAAGTTGTCGGTAGTGGCCGATGCCTGAGCGGGTATGTCAGGTTCGTTCCAGCTTACTGTCACAAGAGTATTGCCCGTGGTAGTGGCAGCTGCAAGATTGTTGACGGTGGGGAAGGCATTGTCCTTAAGTTCAAACGCTGTGCCGGTCACGGCATTGTCGAGCTGGTCGAAGTCAGGGGCATATTCCACCACTGCCGAGTAGATATGCTTGCCCAGCGCGGTGCGGTCAAGAGTATTGCCGAATACAAACTCTTTGCTCTCGCCGGCTGTCAGAGCCGAGGCCTGCTCGGTGGCTATGGTGTTGCCATCGAGATTGAGCTTGACGGTGTAGTTGCCGGTGGTCTCGGCGCCGTTGTTGCGCACATTGATCTTGACGTCGTGGTTGCGTCCCACGTAAACAGAGGGCACGTTGATCGAAAGTGCTGTCAGATCGGCAGCAGGGGTTTCGGCCACACGCACGGCGTCGATGTGGGTGAAGGTAAACTTCTTGCAGATGGCACGGAAGCCTATGTAGACAGTGCGACCCTTGATCGACGAGAGGTCAACGATGGCTTTCTTCCATCCGGGATTCCCTTCGGCCCATTCGTCGACGGTCTTCGAGGCGAGTATCTCATATTCCGAATCCTCATCGCGCACTTCGATTATGAGCTCGTTCTCGTCGGTGGTGATGTCGTTTGTCTGATTGTAGATATAGAACGAGAGCATCGGTTTCTCACCCTCCACCTTGATGCGGGCGGTGAAGAAGCGGGCTGTGCCGTCGACAAAGATAGACTCCATCATGGCCAGACCGTGGTCAGAATCGACGGGTCCAATCTTGGTGACGGGGTTGATGGTGTTGAAGCCCCACGAGGCAAGCGATACAGCCTCCTGCATCCACGAGTTGGTGGGCTTGGAGTTGGGGAACGATTCGGTGAACGGCAGTGTATAAGGCTGACCTACGGCCATGTAGCGTGTCACCACAGTGGTTGGCGATGTGCCGGCCGAGGTGGCAGGGCGCACGAAGAAGCGGCAGAATTCCTGAGCCTCGTTGCCGGTCTTGGCCTGAACGGTGAGCTCGTTGCCTGTGGCTGCCTCGGCATAAATGATTTCAGAGAGCTCGCCGGTGACGAGGTCGGTGTTGAGGCGACCGACGGTGTAGGTGAGCTGGTCGGTGTTGAGCTTGAATCCCTGATAGTCGTTGACGGGAGCCTCCCAGCTGATGGTGACCTCGCCGAAGTTGTCGGGGTTCTCAACGGCCTTCACATAGCCCACTGCAGCCGGGAGGTTGATTCCCACATAGGCCAGCTCGTCGAGCTCCTTGCCGGCGTTGGTGTTATCCTTGTAGCATATCACGGTGTAGAGATGCATGCCGGTTGTCGCACGGGAGTCGGTGTAGCTTATGGTGGTGTCATCGGCTTTGGGCCATCCGTTGTAGATAGATGTGCCGTCGCGATAGATGGTATATTTATATATAGTGTAGTCGAGCGGGGCGCCGGCTATGTTGAGGGTGGGGAGGTCAAATGTGATCTCGGCTTTCTCAGCGCCGTTGGCATCGGGGGTCACTGTGAGGTTCTGCACCACATCGGGCACCGAAGGATCGATGGGAGCGCTGATGGTGAAGTTGTCAACATAGATCTCCTCGGCGGTTGCAGCCGGGCTCTTAGCATGCCAAGCCAGATAGTATTCGCCTGTCTCGGGCACGGTGAAATACTCCTTGAGAAGCACGGCCGAGACGGAGTTGGTGGTGATGGTATAGGGCTCAATCACCGTGGTGGTGAGAGCATCGACGGTGGGTGCAGTGCCCAGCAGCAGCTCAAGCTCGTTGGTCTGGTCGCCGCCGTTCACCTGAGCCAGCCAGGTGGTGAAGTTCACCTTGTAATACTTGCCACCCTCGAGGTGCATGGGAGGAGTGATGAGATAGTCGTCGTGGCCATACTGGCTTGAGGGATATGCACGCGCAGCCCCACCCTGATATGCCCATGTGTAGCCTGTGGCATCGATGTTGATTACGGTGAAGCCTGTGAGATCTGACTTGGATGTGAAGTCGTTCTGGTAGGGAGGCTCGATTATAAATACCTCGGCCTTGGCTTTCAGACCGGCACCGTCGGCGCTGTAGGGGATAATGGTATATTCAGCCATCTTGCCAAGCTCCACTGTCACCTGGGCTGAAAGCTCCTGGCCGGGAGTGGGATTGTCGAAAGTCTTCACTACCACCCCTTCAAGGAGCATGTCTATCTGGGTAAGGGCTGTGAGAGGTGAGCCGGTCACATCTATCTCAGGTGCCTTGAACGAAACGAAGGCCTGGGTAGCATCGGTCTTGGAGAACGATACGGCCACGTCGGTCACGGCTCCGGGGAGCCCTGCGGGAACTTCGGTGATTGAGAAAGCCGAGACACCGAGGTCGTTGTAAGAGGCATCTTCAGAGGGATTGTAGCCATACATACCCACAAATACCATCTCATCCTGCGCGGGGGTGTAGAAGCCTGAGTAGGTGTCGGCTATCATGTCGTTGAGCACAAACTCGTCAACCAGGCTTACTGTCACGCCCTCGGGTGTGTTCGACTTGCCCAGCTTCAGAGCAAAGCCCACGTTTGTGGGTATGAGGTTGAGGCTGTTAACGTCGACGTCAAAGCGATAAGTCTTGCCGGCCTGCAGGTTGATGCCGGGAGTGAAGAGCCAGTCCTTGCCCACACGTGTGCGGAAGAAAAGCGAAGCGCCATAACGATAGGCATCTGTGCCTTTGTTGATAAATGCCCACGAGCTGCTGTCGAGGTCGCCGTCGTAGTATGAATATTCATAGAACGACATCTGCGAGAAGGCAGTATGGAATGGAGCAGGATTGTGGATAGATACAGTGTTTGTGGTGTAGAGATCCTTGGATGTGCCGCTGTAGTTGGCTTTCACCTTGTATGTATAGAGCGCCAGAGCATCGTTCAGGGCTCCTCCATCCATAAACGAAGTGTCTGAGACTTCGTTGGCTATCACCGTGCCGTCCTGCACGCGAGTTACAGTGTAAGTCACTGCCACAGGCTCGTTGGTGTCGGGGTCTGTGCCGGCATCATAGGGTGCCCATGAGATGAACACACCCTCGTCCGGGATATAGACTGCGGGAGCCATGTAGTTGTTGCCGTGAGTCTTGTCGTAGCTGTAGACTGTGGGCGTGTAGTCGCTCTGGTTGCCCCCTACAGTCACAGTGGTCGAGGCTTTGAGGCCGGGACGACCCTCGAAGTAAGCCTCGACGGCATATTCATTGTTGCCAAGCGATGAGACGGTCTCCGAGTAAGAGAGCTGAGCGCCGGGCTGCGAAGCTCCCCAGCGGTTCACCTCCACACCGTTGCGATAGAGTACAACGTCGCTAATGGAGGGGAGTGTCTCACCTACGATGGTCTTTTGGGGAAGAGTGAAGGTGACGGTCACATCTTTCAGCGAGGTGTTGACGGCCGAGAGCGAAGTGGCTTCGCCGGGCACAGTGCCGTCTATCTCGCGCACGGTGATGTCGTCGAGATAGAAGAAACGGTAGTTGCCCTTACAGATGTTGTGGAAGCCCACATATGGTTTAGAGGCATCACCCTTCACATAGGTCGAGTAGGTGGCAAAGGTGGTGCCGCTTGTGATGTCGTGAGTGGCTAACTTGGTCTTCGAGGCTGTGCTGGCGGGTGAGGAGCATAGATACACCTCATACTGCAGAGTGCCGTTTTTGGACTGCACGCAGCTCAGAGCCGAGATCTCATAATATTTGCCCTCTTCAAGGGGCAAAGCCGGTGTCCAGAGCCATGCGTCGCCCACGGTCGAGGTGTTCACAGGGGCTATTCTGAACGACTTGCCCTGAGCCACAACCTTCTGGTAAATATCCCATGACTTCGAGCCGTGTCCCTGCACAGTGACAGTAGACAGATCTTCGCCGGGATTGATATATGGCAAAGTCTCGGCTGCGCTTGCTCCTATCGCTGCCGTAAACGTCGCCATGACAATCGGAAGTAAAAGTCTTTGCATTAATTTGTTGGTTAGTAAGGTTTGAAAATTGAGAACTTCAAAAATCCTGTGATGAAAAATTGATATTTGTTGGCAAAGTTAACGCTTTATTGCAAAAATGCACAAAAATTTAGGCTTTTTTTTCAACAAAAGGCTCAAAATAGGAAAATGTTACAAAAATGTATCTGTGAAATATGGATGTCACCTATGCACCCCAGTTTGGGGCTACCGCCGCTAAATACAAAAAAGGCTGCACCGGGGTAGTGCAGCCTTTTGGGAGTTATGATGGAAGTTCGGTTACTTGGGGTCGAGGACCACGGTGCGGCGGTTGCCGGCGGCGTTGAGAGCCTTCATGTAGTTCTGCACATCTTCTACGGTGATGGTGTTCAGAACGTCGATGTTGCCGTTGAAGGTGTCCACATCGTTGTTGATCCATCCGATCATGGCGTTGAGCCAGGGCTGGTTTTTCTCCTTCTGCTCGGTGAAATTCTTCACCATATATTCCTTGGCAGGATTGAGCTCCTCAGCCTTGATGTCCGACTCCATGGCCTTGAACTGACCGTAGATAAAGTCGAGCACCTGCTGCTTCATTTCGGGCTTCATGGGGAACTGTGTAGCCAGCGCGAAGGGCTGCAGACCCTGGCGTGAGGCCGAGCCCTGAGCGCCGATCGAGTAAACGGCACCCATATCCTCGCGCACGGTGGCCAGGAGGCGGTTGGTGAGGATCTGTCCGGCTATTGAAGCGATGAGAGCGTTTTTGGTGTCGTAGGTGCCGTCGGCCTTCTCGAAGATGGATACGTAGGTCTGCGGATTGGACATCTCGATGGCAAATGTATCCTCACCTGTGCCGGTCTTGGTGAACAAGCCGGGGTTGTAGGCAGTGAAGGTCACGGCCTTGGCGGGGTTGGCGGGGATGGAGGCAAGATATGTCTCAACCAGGGGCTTGAGAGTGTCAAGGTCGATGTTGCCGACGAACACGAAGGTAAAGTCGGCGACGTTGGCTGTCATGGCGTGGGCCAGTTCGATGGTCTGCTCGCGCGAGGCTCCGTTGATGGCTTCAGCCGACATGGTCTGACGGAAGGGTGAGGCAAAGAGATCGTTGGTGAGCATCTTGGCAAACTGATACTCGGGGCTCTTCTCCTGGTTGGCCAGGATGCCGGCATAGGCTTTCTGCAGAGCTTCAAACTCCTCGGCGGTATATTCTATATCGGTGAGGGTCATGTAGAGGAGCTCCATCATGGTGGGGAGATCCTTGGGAGTGGTAGCACCTGAGATCTCGCGCGAGTAGCCGTTGACTTCAAGGTTTACTGAAGCCTGCTTGCCGGCCAGATATTTCTCAAGGTCGGTGTTGGAGTATGTTCCCAGGCCGTTGGCGCGGAGAGTGAGGGGGAGCGAGATGATGGTGTTGGCATACTCGGCGGGATAGTCAGCGAAACCACCCTTGGCAAAGGCCGAGAGGAGAATCTCGTCGTCCTTAAACTTGGTCTGCTTCACATAGACCTTCACACCGTTTGAGAGTGTCCACTCGGTGGCACCCCACTGCTTGTTGTCGACGCTCGATACGATCTTGCCGGCCACGGGAGCAGAGGGCACGAGGGGCTCGGCCTTAACCTCGTCGACAAACGCGGGTATATCCTCGGCGTCAACAGCGGCAAGGGCGGCGGCGAGGGCGTCGGAAGTGGGCAGGGTGTAGCCCTCACCTTCGGGCGACATCACCACGAGGGCACGGTTGTCGGGGGTGACGAGTTCGGCCACGGCCTGGTTGATCATGTCGACGGGGAGCATCGGAGCCACCATATTGTAGAATTCGTAGAGCTTGGCAATGCCGGGCATGGGCTCCTGCTCGGTGAAGTTGTCTACGTATTCGTCTACATATGTGTTGTTTTCGCGGGTGTTGCGGTTGTTGTACTGCTTCTCGAGGTTCGAGAGGAATTCAGAGCGTGCGCGGTCATACTCGCTATGGGTGAAACCACCGCGCTGGGCGCGCAGTATCTCGCGGTACACAGCCTGGAGAGGCTCGACGATGTCGGTGCCCTTGGCGGCAACAAATCCGGCAAAAGTGTCCTTCTCCTTGGCCAGGATATAGTCGGTGAAGCTGACACCGGCTGCGGCGAAGGGTGAATCGGGCTTGGACGACATCTCGTTGAGACGGGCATCGAGCATGGCGGTGATCATTGCCTCGACATAGTCGTTGAGGAGATAAGCGGGGGTGTTCTTCATCTCGGTGGGCATGGGGTCGGAGAGGAAGAAGATCTGTGCGATGAGAGCCTGCTGCTCGGGGTCGGAGCCGATTCCATAGAGAGTGCCCTTGTGGTCGGGGACGGGCTCGTAGGTGCGGGCGGGGGCGTCGGCAGGCATTTCGATCGATGAGAACATCTCTTTGATCTTGCCTTCGATGCGGTCAACGTCGATGTCGCCAACGACGATCACAGCCTGCTGGTCGGGACGATACCATGCCTCATAGTAGTCGCGCAGAGCCTGATAGGGGAAGTTGTCCACAACCTCCATGGTGCCTATGGGCAGACGGTGGCCATATTTTGTGGTGGGGAAGAGGTCGGGGAGAATCTTCTCCATGATACGCATCTGTCCCACATTTGAGCGGCGCCATTCTTCGTGGATCACACCGCGCTCCTTGTCGATCTCCTCGGGAGCCAGGGTGAGGTCGTTGGCCCAGTCGTGGAGAATGAGCAGACAGGAGTCCTGGACGCTCTCACGTGCGGTGGGCACGTTTTTGATGAGGTAGACGGTCTTGTCTACGCCGGTATATGCGTTGAGGTTATAGCCGAATTTCACGCCCACCGATTCGAGCCAGTCGCGCAGCAGATTGCCGGGAAAGTTGGTGGTGCCGTTGAAACACATGTGCTCAAGGAAGTGGGCCAGACCACGTTGGTTGTCGTTCTCAAGAGCCGAGCCCACGTTCTGGGCTATGTAGAAGTCGGCCTGTCCCTTGGGATACTCGTTGTGGCGGATATAGTAGGTGAGCCCGTTGGGGAGCTTGCCCACACGCACGCCCGAGTCGACCGGCAGGGGCTGCATCATTGGATTCTGCTGGGCGCTGACGGGGATGGCAGCAAAGAGCACTGCCATTATGGCCAGCAGAGATAAGCTGAAGAATTTCTTCATTTTTATAATGTGAATTGGTTGATGATTTCTGATAAGTTTGACGCAAAAATGCGGGAAAAGTTACATGCTCTCCCGCATTTTTGTCAAATTTTTCTGTTTGCCAGATCACTCGAAAAGACCTATCAGTGTGGACTGATAGTTCTTGACGGCGTTCTGGAGGTCCTTGTTCACGTTGTAGTCGGTATCGTCGGCAGAGGTGAATGTCCACTTGAAATCACCCTTGTTGAGACGGCCCGCGCCATAATATCCGGTGACCTTTGTGGGGATGTCGGCGGCAGCGTCGGGGGTGTAGGTGTGGAACAGAGCCGGGTCGGTGTCAAAGTTGTCGTATGTGCGTCCGCCCTGCTTGGCTTTGACCTCGGCGGGCACTTTCTCGTCGCGCGAGCTGGCTTCGTAGACGTCAAACTCCACATTGGCAGTATGATAGTCGACGGGAGTTCCCGAGCCTTCGGTGTAGAGGTTGCCGAAGCTCTTGATGATGCCGCCGTTCTCGCTTGAGAATGTTCCCTTGCCGCTCTTGATATCGGTGCCCTGCATCGACGAGAGAGCCGGATTCTTAGTGTGACGGAAGTAGTTGGCCTCCATGAATGCGTTCGACTTCTCGGCTGCACCAACGCCATACTTCGACACGCCGTCGTAGTAGTTGTTCCATACGTGAACCGACATGGTGCGGATGCGGGGATGGCGCGAGTCGCTGCGGTCAAACCAGTTGTGGTGATAGTCGATGTAGTTGGGACCCGATTCGCTCTTCATGCCGCAAAGCGAAGCCTTGCCGCTGTCCCAGAGGTGGTTGTAGGCAAAGGTGGTGAACTGCGAGTCGCCCTTGATGTCGAGAGTGCCGTCACCCTTGGCCTGGTCGGAGTCGCCGCCGGGCTGGCCATAGAAGAGGTCGAGGTGGTGAACCCACAGGTGAGAGTTGTCGGTGTCGATGGAAACGGCGTCGTCCATAAACCACATCACACCAAGGTTGGCGAGCTCGACGCTCGAGCTGTTGCGGATGAGGAAGCCAAAGCCGTGCACACCGGCATCTTCGCCAATACCCTCGATGGTTAGGTTGATGGGGCTGTAAGATTTCTTGCCTTTGATCTGCAGACCCTCGGCCGATGAGCCGAACGAGTCCATGTCTGAGGCCTTGATGGTGCCAATGATGCGGATGCAGATGGGACGGGTCTCGGCGCCTTTCTGCAGACCGTATACTATATCCTGGAAGCCTGTGAAGGTTTCATATTTCCCCTTCTTGGCATCGGTGAGGATGTCGCAGGTCACAGTCTTGGCTGTCTCGGGGGTGACGTATACCACCACGGCGTTGGGCTTGAGGCGACCATCGAGGGTGTAGGCACCAAGGCCGTCGGGCATATCTTTGAATGCGAAACCCGAGCGGTCGTGAGCCTTGACGGTAAGGTTTTCGGCATAGGCCTCGCTGTTGGTGCCGCGAGCCACGACCTTGAGCGAGTAGGTGCCTGCGGGGAGACCGGGGATGTCAACGCGGCCGTAGCCGGGATATTTGCGCACCAGCTGATTGTCTACCTTGGTGTAGTCGGCATAATCGCCACCTTTTATATATGCGTCGTAGACATATGATGTCGAGGGCGGAAGTTCCCACTTGGCATAGACGCTTTCAAGCCATCCGTTGGCCTCGGTGATCTTCACACCGGCGTCGGTGATGTCGCCACCGCCACCCTGTTGCTCTGCCTTGGCAAAGCTGAGAGCTGCGATGTTAGACTGGTAGGTATCGGTCCAGTCGCCACCGGCCACGGTGACAGAGCCTGAGGCCTTGTCGAAGTTGACGGCCGAGAGAGAAGCGGTGTTGTAGTATTTTACATCGTTGCTGGTTGTGGTGAGCTGCATCTGGTTGGCATAGGGATCCATCTTCACCGAGTGGTCGTCGGGATCGGGGTCGGGATCGGGATCGGGATCGGGATCCGGGTCGGGGTTAGGAGTGTCGCCACCTGCATCGCGCACCACGGTGATATACATTAGGTTTGTGCCAGTGTTGCCGTCGCGCACCAGCTCAAGGTTGGCATAGTCGGCAGCCAGAGTAAACTGCATCTTCTCGGGAGTGGCGGCCGAGGTGCGTCCGTTTATGAAGTCGGGGAAGCTGTTGATCTCGGTCACAGCGTTGTCGGCACCCACATAGATGAGTTTTACGGTGCCGCGCTTTGATTCATCGGAGTTGTTGATGAAGCCCTGCACAGTCACCACGTCGCCGGTCTTGAAGCCGTCGGCACACACAAGATTGATAGCGTTGCCGTTGTAGACATCGTCGGTGAGATAGCCGTTTTTGAGCTGCAGGCATGACACGGAAGTCTTGTTTGACTCATATTTAGCCGAGCCTTCAGTGGTGGTGCCTGAAATGGTGATGTTTGTTTTTGTGCCGTTGATGTAGCTGCACAGAGTCGTCTCGGCCGAGGCGGTGGCTGAGAGCGAGAATAAGGTTATGGCCGAGGCAAAGAGTCCCAGCAATGAATTGGTTGACTTTTTCATTTTACAAGAACTTTTTTGCCGTTGGTAATATAAACGCCGGTCGACAGGCCTTCAAGAGAGTCGGCCACACGCTGGCCTTTCAGGTTCCACACGCCGGCTTGGGTGGCAGAGGTGGCCACAATATCTTCGATGGCAGTGGAGCCGGAGTAGTCTATTGCTACGGTGACCAGGCTGATGTCGGCCACGAGGGTACTGGCGTCGTCGAAGTGTAGGGTGACGGTTGTGGGGTCAGCATTGTCAAATGTCATGCTGGAGAGTGAGCGTGTCTCAGTGACGCCGTCGACCACCGTGGTGATGGTGACGTCGGCCGAGGCGGTGAAGACTCCCGCGGCAAGCATCAAGCCAAATGTGATGAGAGAAGTTTTCATGAATTGTGTAATTAGATAGGATATTCAGAATAGCCAGTCAGTCAAACCATTCGGTCGGGTTTGACTGACTGAGCATCAGGTGATGGCGATGGTTATTTCTTGTCCTTGAGCAGGTCGCGAATCTCGGTGAGCAGCTGCTCCTCCTTGGTGGGTTCGGGAGCGGGAGCCGGCTCTTCTTTCTGCTCGCGTTTCAGTTTGTTGATGGCTTTGATGGCCACGAAGATGCAGAAGGCCACGATGAGGAAGTCGACCACAGTCTGCACCCAGGTGCCCCAGTTGAGCGAAACCTCGGGCTTGAGTATCTCCTGAGTCTGACCATCAATGATGGCCTGCTGGATAACAAACTTGTAGTCAGTGAAATTCATACCACCGGTGGCCACACCCACGAGGGGCATGATGATATCGTCGACCAGCGAAGATATGATTTTGCCGAAGGCGGCACCGATGACAACGCCGACAGCCATGTCGATGACATTGCCGCGCATTGCAAATTCCTTGAATTCTTTTAGAAAGGCCATATTCAAACAGCTTTTGAAATTAATGAAAATTTGGTGGCAAAGATAGCTATAAATAATTATACTTCGGCCTTTTAAACACAATTTAATACAAACAATCAAAAAAATAGTGAAGGCGTAGATTAAATGGCCAACTTTTTTGACCTAAAAGGCATTATTAATGAAAAATAATTTGTAATTTTGCGGCGGTCAAAGCAGGGCGTGAGTCATGTGGCGGCCATCCGATAGGAAATTTCAAAGAAAAGAAATAATTCTCTTTTTATAACACTATGACAAAAATCGGTATCAATGGATTTGGCCGTATCGGCCGGTTCGTATTCCGCGCATCAACCAAGCGCGATGACATCGAGGTAGTTGCCATCAACGACCTCCTTCCCGTTGACTACATGGCCTACATGCTGAAGTATGACACAATGCACGGCCAGTTTGACGGAACCGTAGACTACGATATGGAGAAGAGCCTCCTTATCGTCAACGGTAAGCCCATCCGCGTTACCGCCTGCAAGAATCCCGCCGAAATCGGCTGGGGTGCAGTAGGTGCCGAATATGTAGTAGAGTCAACCGGTCTCTTCCTCACCAAGGAGAAGGCTCAGGCTCACATCGAGGCAGGTGCAAAGTATGTTGTTATGTCGGCTCCCTCAAAGGACGACACCCCCATGTTCGTATGCGGTGTTAACGACAACACATATGCCGGCCAGCAGTTCGTATCAAACGCTTCCTGCACCACCAACTGTCTCGCTCCCATCGCCAAGGTGCTCAACGATAAGTTTGGCATCCTCGACGGTCTCATGACAACCGTTCACTCAACCACAGCCACACAGAAGACTGTCGACGGTCCCTCGATGAAGGACTGGCGCGGTGGTCGTGCTGCTTCGGGCAACATCATCCCCTCAAGCACCGGCGCTGCCAAGGCTGTAGGCAAAGTTATCCCCGAGCTCAATGGCAAGCTCACAGGTATGTCGATGCGTGTCCCCACCCTCGATGTCTCTGTAGTTGACCTCACCGTCAACCTGGCCAAGCCCGCTACCTACGACGAGATCTGCGCCGCCATGAAGGAGGCTTCAGAGGGCGAGCTCAAGGGTATCCTCGGCTACACTGAGGACGCAGTCGTTTCAAGCGACTTCCTCGGCTGCCCCCTCACCTCTATCTTCGACAAGAAGGCCGGTATCCAGCTTACTCCCACCTTCGTGAAGGTAGTTTCATGGTACGACAATGAGATCGGCTACTCAAACAAGGTGCTCGACCTCATCGCTCGCATGAAGAAGTATAACGGCTAATTCCGCCATACATCATCTTCTATCCATAGCGGGGATAACGTCTCAAGCGTTATCCCCGCATTTTTTAATCGTCACTAAAAACACAATGCCAAGAGTTTCAGTCATAATCGTAACATACAATCAGGCGAGCACCATAGCCCGCGCCATCGAGTCGGTGCTGGGGCAAAAGGGTGAGGTGACATACGAGATAGTGATAGGCGACGACGGCTCGACCGATGGTACCCGCCAGGTGTGTGAGCGCTTTGCTCGCGAGCATCTCGACATGATCACCCTGCTGCCCGAAGCGCCAAACAAGGGGGTGGTCGACAATTATTTTGACTGTCTTGAGCAATGTCGCGGCGAATTTGTCACCGACTGCGCCGGCGACGACTATTGGACCGACCCACTGAAGATCGACCGTCTCACTGCGCAGCTCGACTCTCACCCCGAGGCTACGGTGGCTTTCTCAGACTGGAACATACTCGACTCAAACTCCGGCCGCATGCGTCGCGCCTCAGATATGCCTGCAGTGCTCCGTCCCGACGGCACTGTCTATGGTTCAGCCGAGCTGCTGAAGCGTGTGCTCAATCATGTGGACACTCTCCCATACAATCTCACCGCCTCGCTCTATCGCCGCCGGGTGGTGATGGAAGGGCTTGCAACGGCACCCGCCATGGTGCGCAATCGTGAATTCGGGTGCGAGGATCTGCCCATCATGTCACTTCTGGCCAGCCGGGGTGGGGCAGTAGGCTGCCCTGAGGCCACATATACCTATGTGGAAAACGACGGGAGCATAGTGGGTGGCAGCGACAGCAGAAAGCTGGTGAACTTCTACTCGCGGTCACTGCGCTGCACAGCCGCGCTGGCCGATCACTATGGCGTGGAGCGCAGCGAGCTGATGGAAATGTTTAGAGCCAAGGCCGCATATATAGTGGGTCTCGCCTTTGAGAGCCGCGACCCTGAGCTGATGAGGATGGCTATCGAGGCTGTGGCTCAGTGGCCTCTGACTCCCCGCCTCACCACCCGGATTAAAATGTGGTGGTGCAAGAAGGTTGGCAAGACGGGAAAAGATTTGTAATTTTGCACCATGAACCGCAAAGATTTTGAGATAATGGCCCCTGTGGGGTCGTATGAGTCGCTACACGCCGCCATAGAGGCCGGCGCCGACGCTATATATTTTGGAGTGGAAGGTCTGAACATGCGTTCGCGCTCGTCGGTCAACTTCACACTCGACGATCTCCGCAATATAGCCTCCATCTGCGATGAGGCAGGTGTGAAGAGCTATCTCACAGTCAATACCATAATCTATGACGGCGAGATGGAGCGCATGCGCCAGGTGATCGACGCTGTGAGCCAAAGCGGCATTTCGGCCATCATAGCCACTGACATTGCGGCCATATCCTATGCCCGCTCCGTAGGAGTGGAGGTGCATATATCCACCCAGCTCAATGTGAGCAACACAGAGGCCGTGAGGTTTTTTGCCCAGTGGGCTGATGTTATGGTGCTGGCCCGTGAACTCTCGCTCGACCAGGTGAAGGAGATTCACCAGGCCATAGAGCGCGACGATATACGCGGCCCCCATGGTGAGCTGATACGGCTCGAAATGTTCTGTCACGGCGCGCTCTGCATGGCTGTGTCGGGCAAATGCTATCTCAGCCTCCATCAGATGAACTCGAGCGCCAATCGCGGTGCATGCACCCAGATATGCCGCCGTGCCTACACGGTGACCGACCGCGACACCGGCGACCAGCTCGAGGTGGAAAACAAATATATAATGTCGCCCAAGGACCTGCGCACCATACACTTCCTCAACAAGATGATCGACGCCGGAGTGAGGGTGTTCAAGATAGAGGGGCGCGCCCGCGGCCCGGAGTATGTAAAGCTCACCGTTCAGGCCTACTCGGAAGCCATCGACGCCATCTGTGCCGGCACATATACCGACGAGAAGATTGCCGCCTGGGAGAGCGAGTTGGCCAAGGTGTTTAACCGCGGTTTCTGGGACGGCTATTACCTGGGGCAACGTCTGGGCGAATGGTCGAGCAAATACGGCTCATCGGCCACACGCACCAAGCGCTACATAGCCAAGGGAGTGAGATATTATCCCAAACTCGGAGTGGGCGAATTCATTCTCGAGGCCGGCGAGCTGCATCCAGGCGACGAAATCATTATCACAGGAACCGACACCGGAGCCATCATCATGACAGCCGGCGAGCTCAGACTCGACTACGACCCAGTACCGGTGGTGAACAAAGGTCAGCATTTCTCCCTTAAAGTACCCCGCAAAATCCGCCCCTCCGATCGCATGTATCTCTGGGAAGAGAGCAGATAAGGGTGTTTCTTAATCGACCTCTCTGAAGTCGTATATAATTGATAATCATAGCCCCACGCCTCGGCGTGGGGCTATGATTATCTCACTTCTGCGAGGTTATGTCCGTAGGCTCCCTCAGCAGGGCGTATCTTGGTTAACCAGAGGGCTAATCGGCAAACTCGCCATCAACCTCGGGGATATTGATTTGGATTGTCTTGACTGTCTGTCGGGAATTCTTCTGGCCGGGGATATTGATGGAGAAGCCTGCTATGTCGCGTACGGCCTCCAGAGGGAATCGGGTAGTGGCATTTTGCTTATTTTGCTTATTTTGCTTATCCGGCTTGGAGTCCTTATTGATGATATACACCACTATCTGAGGGGTCTGTTCCAGTCCCATGTCGCGTCGGAATTCGTTGAGCACCTGCTGTGTATGTTTCAGCCCGGTTATCCGCTTTCGCAGCTGGAGGTCGTTGTCGGGTATCTCTATATCCGAGAGGAAATCTGAGAAAGATCGGATTGTACCGATGTTGAGCAGTCCGTCGGTGCGGTCGGGCGTCTTTTGGGTACGTTCCACCATGTTGATTCTCAGATCATCCGAAAGCGCCCACTCTTTTCTGTCGGTGTCGTCGTTAACTCCTGCGAGTATCACGTTCCACTTGCCCAGAATCCCCTCATCTGTAATCTGATCCATCCATTTGGTGAGGGCTTCGATATCGTTGAACCCTCTCTGTCGTGCTGAATGTTTGTACTCAGTCAGGTAACTCCTCACCTTCTGCCAGTCTACGTCCTTCCACACTATATTGCGTTTGGAGTAGGGATTATTGGGGATTGGAGTTGGAGTGCCCAGCGACAGCAGGAAGCTCCGTGTCTGAGCCATGTTCCACTCAAGTTTCTCGGCATTGTTTTCAAAGACGTCGGTTTCCTTGGTGTGACCTGTGAAATCATAATCTGCAGCCTTGGCGTTTTGCTGCCTGTTTCGTGCCACAATCTGCAGCCATTTTGCCGAAGGCGATGCCATGATCTTGGGCCCGTAGTCTGTGGGACTTACGCCGGTTTTAACCATAAGCCGTATTTCATCGCGAAGCCGCTGATCCATCATAGACATAAACTCAAATTGTCCCTTGATTTTCTGAGTCATCCAGATTCGGGGCAGAAGTTCATAGCCCCGGCGATATCCAAACCATCTACCCATCTGCATGAGGGTGTCTGCACATTTTGCCGGCCTCAGGAAATAGGTTGAGATGAGCCCTTCAATGGTCAGGCCTCGTGAAAGTGTATTTCCGCCGATCACCAGGAATGCGGGAGCACCCCAGGACATTTCCTCTTCGGGATAAAACAGGCGTGTCGCATCGTTGTTTTTGTTGCTGTTATCCACGCAAAGATGAACGCCTTGAGTGAATCCCAGATCGCCATTGTCCTCGAGCAATATTGTGGTAAGTCCCACATTCAAAAGCTCGATAAGATATGGTTTGATCTTGTCAAAAGCTGGGAGTGACTCTATGGAAGCTGCCCCGCGCATCTTGCCGTAATCGGGGCAGGCGGCGGCAAAATCTTCCTTTTTGAACTTCGCCTTCTCTTCTTCCCATACCTCCCGGCATAGCTCTATCTTTTTGTCTATCGGGGTCGATATATACCATTGAGTGATGGCATTGCGCATGCCATCGTGATGCCTACGCTCTCGGCTGGTGTGGATCAGCATGCTGACAGGTTTCTTATACTGGGCAAGGCGCATATATGCCACCCCGTCAAGAAACCAACAGATCGATCTCTTGAGAGATGAGGGGAGCACTATAGATGCACCCTCATGAATATCTTTTATCTCATCTTTTTCCGAGTCAGAGATTGTGTTTATAATATTCATGCCGCTGTAGGGAGCGCTGTCGTCAGTGTCCTCCGCCTCGAGCCCGAATATTTGTTGAGGACCGAAATATTCGTCTGACACATCGAGTGTGGCTATGAAATCTTTGGGGTATAAGGAATCAGTGTCCGGGCCTTCGTTGAGCACATTGGCATAAGGCGTTGCGGTATACCCTATATAGTTGATAGCCTCACACTGCGATTTGGCTGGCTCGTGTCTGCGTGTCCTATCATTGACCAAATCCAGAATGAGCTTGTTTATGACGGTGCGCTCTCTTTCCTCTTGGTCTGCAACATTTATGCTTGCCTGGTCTGACTCATCGTCAATTATCAGCATTCGCAGATTCTTCTTGGCCGCTCCGTCTCCATAGTTCAACCAATCGAGTAGTTGTCTAAGACGTTCGGCGTTCTTGATGCATACTGTGAAATAACGATTCCTCGAGTCTGTAAGGTGTAGATCTCTCAGTTTTTCACCATATGGAGAGCGGGCGCTGGGATCGTTGATAGGCTGCCATTCCAGGTTTCTGCCATAATTAAGGTCGGAAGTTATGCGGCGTGAGGTCTGCACTTTCAGATTGTTCATCATTCCGGATAGAATAACGAACATATTCCATCCATGATCGGCTGCCATAGCCATCAAGGCGGTCATATTGGCGGTTTTGCCTGACTGTACATTGCCTACCACCAAACCCTTGATAGCTCCGGTGGCATGAGTGTTCCGGCTAAGATTGTGTAGAATCTCTATAGTGGCTTTCTCAATCACATCGATAGAGCCTTCCGGAAATCCTTTATCCTTCAGAGTATCCCTATAGGTCTGCCATGCCGAATCCTCATCTTCGGGCACTTTCAGCTCGTTGAGTTCATTGACCGCATGAATCACTGCGGCTCCATCTTTTTGAGCAACTTCTTGTGCGGTTCTATGCTGTTCATCAATGAATTGATACCATTCATCAACGGTCAGCGCCGGCCAGTCATTGTTTTCTTCTTGCTGACGGAGGAATTCCTTCAGGCTTTCTTCCGAATCCTTATAAGCAAGACGGATTCTCTCCCAGGAGAAACCCTCTTTCTTTCGGTTTTTGTTAAACCAGCGTGTTACTTCGTCGTTTACCATGATAACTATTCTCTGACCGGTCTGATTTCAACGTTTATGTTTTCGCCAAGCCTTTTGGCTATCAGTTCAAGCCATGTCCCTGCAGATCTGGCAGTATTAGGCATAGCAAGATATAGATGATCTGCAATTTTCAGTCGGTTTCCATCATTGTTGGTGGTTGTCAGCAATGACTGATTGCGGTTAAGGTCAATATTTGCCCTGGCTGAAACGCGTCTTGGCCCAAAAATATCGATTACAGTTGCAAAAACATCCCTATAGCTCTCATAATCTATGACTTCCCCATCGTGCATGGTGACAATAAGCCGATGCTGAGGTTGAGCTCCTCTTCTGCGTATAGGATTTCTGACAGCTTCAAACTCCCCGAGTTCAATCTTGAGATCGAGATTAAGCTGATTGTTTATGCTTATCAGCTGCAATGTCTTCTCTCGAGTGTCCGTGCGGTTTATATAATACCACCCGTCACAGATATCCTTTGTATATTTCTTTAGTTCGGGAACAATTTCGCGAGACACAAACCGATGCTCGCCGGTTTTCAGTGTGATTTCGGGGAATCGGGACGGACCAATTTTCCGTAGTACTGCGATAACGGTATCGATGGGAAAGCGAAAGCATATTTCCTCTCCATCCGGAAAAGTGACTTTGATCAGTTTAGGCATAATTCAAGGCGGTTAAAATCCCTCAAAGATACGGTTTTATATCGAAATTAACAAATTTTTCGACAAGAAGATGGGGCAAAGCCTCGGACTCTGATTAATCGACCTCTCCGAGGCCGTTTTTTAATCGCATCCTTCTGACCCCACACCAAGGTGCGGGGCTATAAATGAGGTTATGCCTGTATCCCCATATGGGATTAGTCATTAGGCTGCTGGCTGAGGTAGGCTTCGGCGGCTTCGCAGAGCTCGTCATACCACTCCTGGCCAAACCGATCGATGAGGGGGCCTTTGAGAAACTGATAGACTCTCAGACCCAGCTTGCGCCCCAGTTTCTCAGCGTGGCGGCACACACTCCACCGATGATAATTGACGGCTGTGAATGTGGGGTATTCCGTGAGTCTTATGGGATAGAGTGCACACGACTGGGGTTTGCGGAAGCCTCCGGTGAGTCCGGCCGAAAAGGCTTTCTCGATGGCACACTGGCAGATGCCGCCGGGGGCATAGCAGGTGTATATGCAGTTGCGGCCGTCGACGATCTGTGTCACCAGGTCGCCATCGGGGTCGAGATAACTTGTGCCGGCCTCCTCGATGCGCTCGAGTGCCGACGGGAGCAGTTGCGGACGCAACACGGG
This sequence comes from Muribaculaceae bacterium, assembly GCA_023664185.1. Taxonomy (GTDB): domain Bacteria; phylum Bacteroidota; class Bacteroidia; order Bacteroidales; family Muribaculaceae; genus Duncaniella. Next base: position 24,548 of record JAMPGA010000005.1, on the reverse strand, counting down.
CAGAAGCGAGTCTATGGTGTCGCGTTCGGCCTCGGTGAGAGGCGCGCCCGCATCACCCTCAATGCAACATTCGCCTTTGCATTTTTCTATATCGCAGCAGAAGAAGCGCTCGATTACGTCGAGCGAGATGAGCGTATTCTGTATTTCAAGCATGATTTCTTCAGAGGTTTCGGTCATATTCCGGTAGAGATTGTCGAGACACCCACGAGTCGGTCAAAGCGGGTGCCGTAGGGTCGGTGATACACGCGGACAGTGTATTCGTTGACGGTCTGATAATTGTCTCCCTCCACTATACCGGTCTGTCCGCGCATGGAACCGGAGGGGACAAAGAGATACTGATAGTTGTAAGAGCCCTGTTTCAGCAGCAGTGAGCGCTCATAGCGGCCTGTGGCGTGATTGTAGACCATGCGTGACGAGGGGTCGAACCGTCGGTTGGTCAGATCCCCCTCTATGAATATGTCGCCGTCGGTGCGCTGGGGCATCTCGAGCGCAAAGTGGGTCAGCACATAGTCGGCCTCGGTCGAAGAGTCGGCCACGGTGGCATCGCGTATCAGGAACCGTCCGTGCTGGGTCTGGTCGTAGAGATACATGGTGCGCGGTGTGTCGGGATAGAGACCCATGTTGGTGACGGGTGCATCGCGGTCTATCCACTCCACTCCCATGCCGGGATAATAGAGTGTCACGGTCTCAAAACGGCGATATTCGTTGCCGGCATCGAAGATGAGAGGCTGCAGGTGTTCGTAGATCACCTCGTCGTGGCCCAGGCGCTGCGGCGTCACAAGCATTACCTCGTTGTCGGGGCGCCCGTTCTGGGTGATGACCACGCGCAGTTCGGTAAAGGGGTCGGCCGGACGCAGGCGGCTTGTGTCGATCCTTACGCCCAGCTGCTGGTGAGACATGTTGGTGTCTATATCCGTGCGCGTGGTGGCCTGGAGCGATACACCCACGGCCGGATCCATCACACCGAATCGGACCTGCAGGATAGTGTTGTCGGGGTCGCTCTCGTCGTAGACGCGCAGCAGATAGTTGCCCGGCTGGGTGATGCGCATCTGCTCGTTGGGGAGCTCTATTATATAATGTATGTAGTGCACGGTGGTGGCACGGGAGTAGTCGTATTGTTCCACCACACCCTCGTTGAAGCCGTCGAGAAACTCCGACTCCACCAGCCCCTCCGGACGCCAGCGGGCATCGCAGTGAGTGAGCGCATAGCGCATATAGCGGCGATCGTCGGAGAGCTCGTCAAACTCAATGATGAGCCTGTCGGCCGGGTCGGCCATATTGATCACCGGGGGAGCATAGCGGTTGCCTGCCACATAGACCTCCAGGGTCTTGAATGCGGGGTTGAATATGGCCTGCTCGGTGGTCTCAGCCATGGCTATAGACCATCTCAGGCACATTGCCGCAAGGGTTATAAAGCGTAGCAGTGTCACCATTGCACCGGAGTTTTACCTGTAGAGACCAGATACTGATTGGCTCTCGAGAAGGGGCGAGAGCCGAAAAAGCCTCTCGACGCACTGAGCGGCGAGGGGTGGGGCGAGGATATGACGCAGTGGCGCGTACGGTCTATGAATGCACCCTTGCGCTGGGCGTAAGCTCCCCAGAGTATAAATACCAGGCCTTCACGCTGCTCGGCCAGAGCCTTGATCGCAGCATCGGTAAATTCCTCCCAGCCATGCCCCTGATGCGAGCCTGCCAAGCCGGCTTCCACGGTGAGTGTGGCGTTGAGCAGCAGCACTCCCTGGCGCGCCCAGCGGCTGAGGTCGCCCGAGGCCGGAGGCTGCACGCCCAAATCAGTCTGCAGCTCATGGTAGATGTTCTGCAGCGAGCGCGGAATGTCTACACCTGGATTTACCGAGAAGCTCAGCCCGTTGGCCTGCCCGGCGCCATGATAGGGATCCTGACCCAGAATCACCACCTTGACATCCCGGAAGGGGCATGCGTCAAAGGCCGCGAAGATCTTCGAGGCCGGCGGATAGATGGTGGCATGGGCATAGCGGTCTCTCACAAAGTCGGTGAGAGTCTTGAAATAAGGCTTGTCCCACTGGTCTGACAGAGCCTCGTGCCACGAGGGATCGATGCGTACATTCATCTCGTTTTTTTTGCAAAAATACAAATTTTTCCCTAAATTTGCACACCCCAAACCTCACAAGTCTCCGTAGTTCAATGGATAGAATATCGGATTCCGGTTCCGACGATTAGGGTTCGACTCCCTACGGGGATACTCCACATCGGGCAACGTTGCATCTATATATATTATGGTGCAGCGTTGCCCCGTTTTTTAGAGCCTGACCACCTCTGCGTTAACATATATTATGGGACAGGCTCTTATTCCCCTACTATATTTTGATTAAAAATTAACCAAAAAAAGGTTGCAATATCCTAAATTTAGGGTATTGTCGTATTTCGGGGGTGGTGGTAATTTTGCAGTTGCAAATAAGTAACTGCAAGAGTAATGAAATCAGTATTTACAGCTGCACTCGCGGGCGTTGCTCTGCTCGCATGCCAGGAAGCATCGGCCCAGCTCACCGTGGGAGGCTATGGTGAGGCCGTGTATTCCTACAACTTCTATTCGGATGCCTGGAACCGATACAAGACACCCGAGAATTTTAAAAACGATCATCATTCACGCGTCGACCTTCCGCACGTGGTGCTCTATCTTGGCTATGACTTCGGCAAAGGCTGGAGCATGGGCAGCGAGATAGAATTTGAACATGGAGGCACAGAAAGTGCCATCGAGATGGAAGACGACGAGGGCGGCGAATATGAAAGCGAGATAGAGCGCGGCGGCGAGGTGGCTCTCGAGCAGTTTTGGCTGCAAAAGTCATTCTGCCAGGCTCTGAATCTGCGCGCAGGCCACATGGTGGTGCCCGTAGGCTCGACCAACCACGCACATATGCCCACCGAATTTTTCGGTGTCTATCGTCCGGCCGGCGACGCAGCCATAATCCCCTGCACCTGGCATGAGACAGGTATCAGCATCTGGGGCCGTGCCGGCGACTGGAGATACGAGGCCATGTTGGTGCCCGGACTTGACTCCGACCGTTTCGGCCGAGACAGCTGGGTGGGTAGCGGATCTGGAAGCCCCTACGAATTTAAGATAGCCAACGCCCTGGCCGGAGCTGCCCGTGTGGACAACTATTCAGTGAAAGGTCTGCGCCTGGGTTTGAGCGGATATGTGGGGAACACCTTCAGCAACACCCTCTCTCACCCCAACCAGAGCTGGGATGATGTGAAGGGCACACTCACCATCGGTGCCTTTGACTTCGACTACTCAGGCTACAACATCATAGCTCGCGGCGGCGTTATCTACGGTCATCTCTCGGATGCCGACCGCATCACAGCTTACAACAAGAAGATGCGCAACGACTCACCGTCGCCCAAGACCAATGTGGCATCGGATGCCATCTCGGTTGGCGTCGAGGCCGGCTACGACATCTTTGCCCCGCTCAAGGTGAAGGGTCAGAAATTCTATGTTTTTGGCCGCTATGATTATTACGACACCATGTTTAAAACCAACGGCGGAGTTCTCCGCTACGAATGGTGTGGCCGCTCGCGTGTGGCCGCCGGTATAAACTACTTCCCCATCAAGCAGATTGTGGTGAAGGGCGAATACTCCATAGGCCTGCTCAAGAAACCCTACAACAACGAGCCCTCCATATCGCTCGGAATAGCATATTCAGGATTCTTCAAATAACGTAAACAATCAAACACTACACAATATGAAAATTTCAATCAAGACTCTCGCCGCTTGCATGTGCATGGCTTTTGCCGTCACAGCATGCTCTGACGACGACAACAACGACAACACTCCTGTCAATGCTCAGGAGGCAGCCTTCAAGAACATCGTGGCCGACTATGTGGACTGCACTGTAGTGCCCACCTATCGAGGCCTGGCTGATGCTTCGATGAAGCTGGCCGATGTGTGCGATGAGATGTGTACGGCCGGTGTGGACAAGCTCACCCTCGAGCAGATAGAACTTGCCGGTAAATACTGGATCGAGGCCCGCCGCTACTGGGAGCTGAGCGAAGCATGGCTCTATGGCGCAGCTGCCGACTATAATATCGACCCCCACATCGACACATGGCCCCTCGACAAGACTGCCATGGAGGCTATGCTGCGCAACCCCGCCCAGATGGCTCAGATGAGCGACCGCGAGAGCGCCGGCGAGTATGTTGGCTCGTCGCTGGGTCAGGGTCTACTCGGCTTCCACGCCATCGAATATATGATATTCGAACCCACCAATGCCACTACCGCCACCACATCGCCCCGTCCTGTGAACCGCTTCACCCAAAACGAGCTTTACTATCTCGCCGCCGTTGCCGACGACCTGCGCAACTGCTGCCTTCGCCTCGAGGCTTCGTGGGCAGGTGCAGAGAATGTGAGCAAGGATAAACTTGAGATTCTTGACGATGCCGAGCTCTCCTACGCCACCAATTATGGCGACTATATGAAGAACGCCGGAAACCCCGGAAGCTCATATGTCAATCTGGCCGAGGCTGTGCAGGAGCTTGTTGTAGGTGCTCAGGATATAGCCGATGAGGTGGGCAACCAGAAGATTGGCAACCCTGTAGGCTCGGGCCTTGACGCCGATCCCGACTATATAGAGTCACCCTATGCGCTCAACTCCATCACCGACTTCATTGACAATATCCGCTCCGTGCGCCATGCCTACATGGGCTATGTGGCTGTGGCCGGTGAGACTGAGAACTACATCAAAAAGCCCCAGCATACACTGAGCGACTATGTAGCCTCGATAGATCCCGCCTTCGACAAGCGCATCAAAGCCACCCTCGACAATGCTATCGACGCAATCTCAAAGATGAAAGAGCCTTTTGCCTCGACATCGCAGGATGCCTCGATGCGTCAGATAAACCTGGCTGCCGTAGAGGCCTGCAACGATATCAACGATATCATGGACGAACTGATCGATTTCATCCAGAAAAACTGATGACTCAAAAAGGATAACGAACGAATGGACAAGAGATATATCCCCCTCCTTATAGCAGCTCTGGCTCTGCCGGCTTGCTCCGACGACGAGCCGAAAGGCTCGACAGGAAACGAAACCAACGATGCCGATGCCAAGCCCGAATGGTATTATGCTGGCGGCCGCCTGGGCACCTCGTATATCACTACTTCGGCTGCCTTCGAGCAGCCTACTCCCAGTGTTGAGGACGGTGGCCTGCTGGCTTCGTTCAAGCGCGGCGAGCAGCTGTTTGAGAAAAACTATGTGAGCAACAACTCGGGAGTGCGCAGCGGCCTTGGCCCCACATATATCCGTTCTTCCTGCATGCACTGCCATCCGGGCTATGGTCATGGCAAGTCGCAGCCCGACGGCGCGTTCAAGACCAACGACGTGGGCAACGGTTATCTCCTGGTTGTCTACAATCCCACCACACAGGGATATGTCAACTGGCTGGCAGGCATGCCCCAGGGACACGCCGTGGATCCCTTCAAGGCTCCCCTCGACGAGAGTCAGGTGACCATAAAATGGCATGAGTATACCGACCGCTTCGGCAACCGCTTTGACGATGGCGAGACCTATTCACTGCGCTATCCCGAGGTGACAATGCCGCAGAGTGCCGTGTATGCCTACCGCCAGGGTGTACTCACCGACGAGCAGATGGGGCAGTATGAGGTGAAACTCGAGTCGACCATCGGCATCTATGGCACCGGCCTGCTCGACGCCATCTCCGATGAGGATCTCCAGGCTCAGTATGCCCAGGAGGAAGCCGACGGATATATGCGCAACGGCCTGAATACCGCCATCTTCTCGGGTGCAGCCTGGACTGGGCAGTACACCTCGAAAGAGGTCTCGACTGATGGCCGGAAGTATCCCTACCGCTACACCTATGCACTCTCTCGCGGCCCTCTGCAGGACGCAGCCGGCGCCAATGCCTACTGGAATATTACAAACGTGACCCGTTCCGACCGCCGCTACCACTATAAGGATGCCGGTGGTTACTACTCGAAGGCCGCAGCCGCCGACCCTGAGGTGCAGGCTGCTTTCCCGGCCTACATAGCCCAGATTGACCCTGACAATGCCTATCCCGAATGGCACACCGACAATGTGGAGCAGAATATTCTTGCCTATCTGAACTCGACCAATCTCCCTGCCGAGGCCACCGATCAGAACTATATCGACCTGATGGTATGGCACCGCGGTCTGGCTGTGCCTGCCGTGCGTGGCATAGACGACCCGGATGTGAGAAAAGGCAAAGAGCTGTTTGAACAGATAGGATGTGCCTACTGCCACCGTCCGTCATGGACCACCGGCGCCGACGAGGTGAGAGACCCCGCTCAGTTCTTCACACAGTCGAAGGCCGACAGGGCTCTTCCCCGCTATCCCCATCAGACCATCTGGCCCTACACAGATATGGTGCAGCATAAGCTTTTGATGGTCAACGATATCAGAAATGGTTGGTGTCGCACTACTCCCCTCTGGGGACGCGGCCTGCACAAGAAGGTGACCGGTTCGCCCTACGACGACCGTCTGCACGACTGCCGTGCTCGCACCACTCTTGAGGCTATCATGTGGCACGGCACATCGCCCGAAAGCGATGCCGCACGAACCGTTGATGCGTTCAGAAATCTCTCCAAGGCCGATCGTGACGCCATTGTAAAATTCCTTGATGCAATTTGATTCGTGATATCATTCGTTATCCTGGCCCTCATCGCGGGGGCGCTTGCTGCCGCCAGCCTGATTCCTGGCGGCAGTGATTTTTACACATCAGTCCCCATGATTCTCTTGTGGGTGGCACTGGGAGTGACGTCGGTCATCGTCATGGCTCGACGTCGGCTGTGGCGCCGCTGGAGGGTGTTCGGGCTGCATGTGTCGTTTCTGGTCATTTTGTGTGGCGCGGCTATAACGCATTTCACCGCCACAGATAGTACTGTCCATCTGCGCATCGGCCAGAGCGTGGCCACCGGAGGTCCCCTGGTGAGGCTCGACGACTTCCGCATGGAATATTATGACGGCACCTCAGCTCCGCGCGACTTCGTAAGCACTATCTCGGCAGACGGAAAGAGCTATGAAGTGTCCATGAACCATGTGGCCGACATTGACGGCTACAGGTTTTTTCAGACCGCCTGCGATAGTGACGGCCGTGGCAGCACACTCACAGTGAGCCATGACCCCGTAGGCACCGCTGTGACCTATACGGGCTATGCCTTGTTGCTTCTTTCGATGCTGCTATGCATCTCAAGGCGCCGTACTGCCGCCGCCGTGCTCATGGCTTTGGTGTGGGTCGGAGTCGATGCTGCACCGCGTTCTGTTCCGGCCGATGTGGCTCGGGCTTTTGGCGACTTGGCCGTGTATCACAACGGACGCATAGCCCCCTTCACCACCCTTGCTTCCGACTTTACCCGCCGCCTTACCGGAGCCGCCTCGTACGAGGGGCTCTCGCCCGAGCAGGTGCTGACAGGATGGCTCTTTTACTATGACGACTGGAAGACTGAACCGTGCATATCGCTGAAAGATAAAATCTCGCGCCAGGCTTTTGACGGAAAGCGCCGGGTGGCTCTTGCCGATTATTTCGATCCGGAGGGTTATCGATTAGATGACGCCGAGTTTGTTGAAGCTAACGAAAAATTTTCCATAGCCTTGTCGGCAGCCGACGGGTCGCTGTGGAGGCTCTTTCCATTGCCGGGAACCGATGGAGTGGTAGAGTGGTACACGCCCGTCGAATCGATGCCAGAGGATGTTCCGGTGGACGACTGGCATATAGCCCGTCACGGTCTTAGCCTTTTGGCACAGATGGCCCAGGAGGAGGACTGGGACGGCATGAAAACCGCCCTCGGCAAGATAGCCACATGGCAGCGCAAACAGGCCGGCGACGCTGTGCCGGGCCGCCTGGAACGATATTGCGAACGGTGGTATCTTGCCGGCAGCTCCCGCCCCGAAATTCCGGGAGTGATGATTCTGGCCGGGGTGATCCTGCTGGTGTTCCGCCGAAACAGGATTGCGATCCTTGCCGACGGAGCAGCCGCTCTGTGGGTGCTCACACTCACGTCGGCCAACTGGATAGCCTCCGGCCATGCACCGCTGTCGAATGGCTGTGAGACCATGCAGCTAATGGCCTTGTGCGCACTCCTCTCCCCCTTCGCCGTACGGCGCCACGAAGAGCTCTTCTCGCTCTCGCTGCTGGTGGGCGGATTGGCACTGCTGGTGGCATACCTGGGACAGCGCACACCACAGGTGACTCAGCTGATGCCGGTGCTCAATTCGCCCCTGCTCAGCGTGCATGTGCTCACGGTGATGATGGCCTATTCGCTGCTTGCCATAATGGCTCTTTCGGGAGTGATGTGGCTGTGTGGACGCCGCGAGATGCTGGGAATGGCGCGCACAATGCTTGAGCCGGCAGTATTTCTGCTGACAGCAGGCATTTTTATCGGTGCCGTATGGGCCAACATGTCGTGGGGTCGATACTGGGGCTGGGATCCGAAGGAGGTTTGGGCGCTGATAACCATGCTTATATATAGCTTACCGCTGCACACCTCCACGCTTCCGGCGCTGCGCTCTGACAGGACTTTTGCCATATTCTGCGTGGTGGCATTTGCCAGCGTGCTGATGACTTATTTCGGGGTAAATTACGTGCTCGGTGGCCTCCACTCATACAGCTAAAGGTAAAATTCCGCATAAAATTTTTGGGAATCAAAAGAAAAACCGTAACTTTGCAAAGTTTTTTCAACCCTTATTGCTGTGGGAAAATTTTCAGAATTCAAACTCCCCCTGAAGACGATGCCCGAAGGGACGCAAGAGTTTAGCTATCATCTTGATAAGCAATTCTTCGTCAACATGGAGAGCTCAGACATACATGACGCCGATCTTGACGTGGTGCTGTCAGTGACACATAAACATGATATGTATCACTTGGATTTTCACATCACCGGCACTGTGACTCTTATTTGCGACAGATGTCTGGACGATCTGATATATCCCATCGACACCACATACAGTGTGAATGTCAAGTATGGCGACGATTATTCAGAGACCGACGACCTCCTGGTGATACCGGAGTCATCGCCCACGCTCAACGTCTCCTACATGATATTCGACACCGCATCTCTGGCCATACCCCTAAAGCATGTCCATCCCATGGGCAAATGCAATAGGGCTATGAGCGCACTGCTGCGCAAGCACAGAGCCGTCAGAGACGACGAGGATGCCGAGCTGGCCGAACAGCTGATAGAGGAAATGGACACCATGGACTCGACTCCCCCCTCAAGCGGCTCGATGGATCCACGCTGGGACAAGCTGAGAAATCTGTCGACCGACCCCGACGGCAAAGACAGTTGAGAGAACACTGCGATAAAACCGAATACAACAGCGGGCGGTAGCTGAGTGCTCAGCGCCCCGTCGGCTAAGAAATATAGTAACAAATAAATCAATTAAATAAGTCATGGCACATCCTAAACGAAAACAATCCAAGACCCGTACCGCAAAGCGCCGCACCCACGACAAGGCTGTAGTCCCTACACTGGCACTCTGCCCCAACTGCGGCTCATGGCATCTGTATCACACTGTTTGCGGTGAATGTGGCTACTATCGCGGTCGCATCGCCATTGAGAAGAGCGCCGCTGTCTGATAAACGGTGACCCTCTTCCCATTGCAATCGCCCAAGAACTATACACCACTCGCTCCGGTCAGAGATGCCGGAGTTGTGGTGTGTGATTTCATGTATATACACCCACAACCTCACCACCTATAAAATGCTCAACGCTCGCATAGCAGGTCTTGCTGCCTATACGCCCGACGATATTCTGGACAACGAGATGCTGTCCAAGATGGTCGACACCAACGACGAGTGGATCACCACCCGCGTGGGCATCAAGCGCCGCCATATACTCAATATGGAGGGCAAAGGCTCTTCATATCTCGGCATCAAGGCTGTCGAAAAACTTTTGGCTCAGACAGGAACAAACCCCGACGAGATTGAGATGGTAATCTGTGCCACCTCAAATCCCGACTACCGTTTCCCAGCCACCGCATCGGTGATAGCTTACCAGTGCGGACTAAAAAACGCTTATGCCTACGATATCCAGGCCGCTTGTGCCGGCTTTATCGTGGCTCTCGAGGATGCCACCGGCTATATACGCTCGGGCCTGCGTAAAAAGATTGTCATTGTTGCCGCCGAGAAAATGTCGTCGATGGTCAACTATCAGGACCGCTCCACATGTGCTCTCTTTGGCGACGGCGCGGGAGCTGCTCTCATCGTGCCCACCGAAGAGGAGGGCATGGGCGTGATCGACGGTGTGTTTCACACCGACGGCCAGGGCCTGGAGCATCTGGTGATGCTGGGCGGTGGCTCTGTGCTTCCGGCCACGGTGCAGACCGTGCAGGAGGGCAAGCACTTCCTCTTCCAGGATGGCAGAAACGTCTATAAGAACGCTGTCACCGACATGTATACAGCCTCGCTCGATGTGATGAAGCGCAACAATCTCTCGGTCGACGAGATCGACTGGTTTGTGCCCCACCAGGCCAACCTCCGCATCATCGAGGCCGTGGGCTCTCGTCTGGGCATTGCCCCCGAGAAGGTCCTTGTCAACATCGAAGAGTATGGCAACACCTCGGCTGCATCCATTCCCATCTGCCTTGACCAGTATAAGGACAAGCTCAAGAAGGGTGACAAGATTATCCTAACAGCCTTCGGCGCCGGATTCACATGGGGTGCCATGTATCTGGTGTGGGATATGTGATTTCCTTCCGTCACGCTTCAGACGCAAAAAAACTTATGAAAATAGCATCTTTTCAGGTGCTATTTTTGTTTATAGTGGTAAAAGCAATTATTTCAATATGGAAGAAACCAAACATAGAGCCGGATTTGTCAATATCGTCGGCAATCCCAACGTGGGCAAGTCAACCCTGATGAACGACCTTGTGGGCGAACGCATCAGCATCATCACCTCGAAGGCACAGACCACACGCCACCGCATAATGGGCATAGTCAACACCCCTGAATATCAGATAGTGTTCTCAGACACTCCAGGTGTGCTTCAGCCCAAATACAAGCTGCAGGAGTCGATGCTCAGTTTCAGCGAAGGAGCACTCACCGACGCCGATATACTGGTGTATGTGACCGATGTGGTGGAAGACCCCTCGAAAAATGCCGAGTTTCTGGCTAAGGTGGCCAAAGAGACCATCCCGGTGCTTCTGGTGATCAACAAAATAGATCTGGTGAAAAATCAGGCCGATCTGGAGGCACTCACAGAAAAGTGGCATGCCATGCTGCCAAAGGCCGAGATATATCCTGTGTCGGCCATTGAGCACTTCAATGTCGACAATCTGATGAATCGTATCATTGATCTGCTCCCCGTCTCGCCACCCTTCTTCGGCAAGGATGCCCTTACCGACAAGCCTGCCCGATTCTTTGTCACCGAAATCATCCGCGAGAAGATTTTGCTGCTCTATGAGAAGGAGATACCTTACTCAGTGGAGGTGATAGTGGAGAAATTTGAAGAAAAGGAAAATTCCATCCACATCATGGCTGTGATCTATGTGGAGCGCGACTCGCAAAAGGGTATCATCATAGGCCACAAGGGGGAGAAGATCAAGAAGGTGGGCATGGAAGCCCGCAAGGATATCGAGACCTTCTTTGGCAAGAGCGTGTATCTCGAACTGTTTGTTAAAGTCGAGCCCAACTGGCGCAATCGTGAGAACAAACTCCGCTCGTTTGGATATATAGAATAAGAGCTCTAAGAGCTCTAAGAGCTTATCGCCCTGCGTAGCGTGAACTGATAGTGCCGGAGATGATTCCGATGGCAGCCACAACGGCAGCGGTGATGAGCACGTCGCCCAGCGCCAGGCGGCAGGGATAAGCCACAACCGACATTTGAGAATGGTCGCCACCCAGCGATATTAGACCGAAATGCTGCTGGAGGGCGGCCATTGTCACGCCTAATATTATGCCGATGGTGCCTCCGATCACGGCTATCAGCATGCCTTCGTTGAGAAATATGCGTTTCACCAGAGAGTCGGAGGCCCCGAGGGCCGAAAGGATGTGCATGTCATCTTCCTTCTCCACTATAAGCATCGACATGGTGGAAAGTATGTTGAACGAGGCCATCACCAGCACGAAGAGAAGCATGGCAAAGGTGATCCATTTCTCTATTTTGATCATGCGGAACGATGTCTCCTGCTGCTCCAGACGGTCGGCCACGATGTAGCCATCGCCGAGCCTGGTGCGTATTGTCGAGGCCATGTTGGATTCCGATACCCCCGCATCGAGAGCCAGTTCGATGGCCGAGGCTTGGGTGGTGTATTCAAACAGACGGCGTGCCACACTGAGCGGTATCAGTATATAGTCTTCGTCGTGGCGCGCATCGTTGGTCTGATAGACGCCGCTAACGTAAAGAGAGTCGGAGACGAAGGCGGCCAACGGGAGAGCCGGATTAATGCGTCCGGTGCGTCGCGGAACAGTGAGCTGCAGAGTGCGGTCGAGCGAAGGGCGCGCGCCGGTGTTGATGGCGGCTCCCACGCTCAGCAGAGCCATGGGCAGTGTGTAGCCCTCGGCTGCATAGGTGGTGTCGGAGGGGTCGACCATCTCGCCGTCTATCACCAGAGTGTGCAGGGCGTTCATGGTCTTGTAGCCTTCGGGAATCCCCTTGACGGTGACGGGAAGTTGGGTCTCGCCCGAGATGGCCAGAGCTTTCTGCTCGAGCACCGCAGCGGCCATGCGTATACCCTTTATGCCCGACAGAGCCGAGGCCAGGGAATCGGCATTGGCTATGACATGACCGTCGGCCGGAGTGATGCGCAGGTCGGGGTCGACTATTGAGATGCGCTCGAAGGCCAGGTCGCTGAACCCGTTGAACACCGACAGCACGCACACCATGGCCAGTGCGGCCACGGCAATACCCGCCATCGATATCATGGAGATGACATTGACGGCGGTGTGGCTCTTGCGTGCCAGAAGATAGCGCAGGGCTATGCGCAGCGACAGCATTATTTCTCGAGCAGGCGATCTATGTTTTCGATATAGTCCAGAGAGTCGTCGATATAGAACGACAGCTCCGGGCATTTGCGAAGCTGGAATCTCACTTTCTGGGCCAGCTCATATCTGATGGTCTTGGCCGAGGCGTTGATTCCTTCGAGTATCTCCTGCGACTTTTCGGGTGGGAATATCGACAGATACACGCGTGCGATGCTCAGGTCGGGAGAGATGCGCACGGCGCTGACGCTAACCAGTGTGCCGTGGGTTTTGGCTGTCTGCTGGCGGAATATCTCGCTGAGATCTTTCTGCAGCTGTCGGGCTATTTTGGCTTGTCGGGTTGTTTCCATAATTCGTTTCTGACAGGTGTGGTTAATAAAGTATGCAGGCTCTCCACGAGTGGGGTGAGCCCGCATACTTAAAACGTTCCTGAGGCCGGATTAGTTGATGAGATCGAATCCGGTGTACTTGCGCAGGCACTCGGGCACCACAATGCCCTCGGGGGTCTGGTTGTTTTCGAGGAGTGCAGCCATGATGCGGGGGAGGGCCAGAGCCGATCCGTTGAGGGTGTGACACAGGTGTGTCTTCTTGTCGTCGCCACGATAGCGGCATTTCAGGCGGTTGGCCTGGTAGGTCTCGAAGTTCGATACGCTCGACACCTCAAGCCAGCGGCCCTGCGCAGCCGAGTAAACCTCAAAGTCGAATGTGATCGACGAGGTGAAGCTCATATCGCCGCCACAGAGGCGCAGTATATGCCAGGGAAGGCCGAGGCTTTCGAGCAGGCCCTGCACGTGGTCTTTCATCTCCTCGAGCGCAGCATAAGAGTTTTCGGGCTTCTCGATGCGCACTATTTCCACCTTGTCAAACTGGTGCAGGCGGTTCAGGCCGCGCACATCCTTGCCATAGCTGCCGGCCTCGCGGCGGAAACATGCCGAGTAGGCACAGTTTTTGATTGGGAGCTTGTCCGAGGGGATGATGACGTCGCGGTAGAGGTTGGTGACGGGCACCTCGGCGGTGGGGATGAGATAGAGGTTGTCTTCGTTGATGTAATACATCTGGCCCTCCTTGTCGGGGAGCTGGCCTGTTCCGTAGCCCGAAGCCTCGTTGACCACGTAGGGGGGCTGGATTTCCAGATAGCCGGCCTCCGAGGCGCGGTCGAGGAAGAACTGAATGAGTGCACGCTGCAGCTTGGCACCCTTGCCGATATATACGGGGAAGCCGGGGCCTGTGATCTTCACACCCAGCTCAAAATCGATGAGGTTGTATTTCTTGGCCAGATCCCAGTGGGGCAGTGCGTCGGCGGGGAGCTGGGGCATGTTACCACCGTCCTTCTCCACCACGTTGTCGGCAGCGGTGAGGCCCTGGGGCACCATCTCGCAGGGTATGTTGGGCACACCCAGCAGTATGTCGCGGATGGCTTTTTCGGTAGTGGCCAGGCGGTCGGCCAGCTCTTTCTGCTGTTCCTTTAGGGTAGCCACTTCCTTCTTGGCCTCGTCGGCCTCTTCGCGACGGCCCTCCTTCATGAGGCGGCCTATGGAATCGGCTTTTTTCTTGAGCTCGGCGGCCAGAGTGTCCGACTGATACTGCAGGTTCTTGCGCTCGTCGTCGAAGTCGACCACGTCGGTTATTGCTTTCTTTCCGTCATAACCCTTGACGGCCAGACGCTCTATGATCCGTGCGGGATCCTCTTTTATCTGTTGTATGGTTAGCATCGCGGTGAAATATAGTGATGATTATGAGAGGAGTTCTTTTACTTTAGCCGATATAGCGCGACCCTCGGCTCGTCCGGCCAGGGCTTTGGATGCCACACCCATTACGCGTCCCATCTCTTTGGCCGATGTGGCTCCGGTCTCAGCTATGATTTTCTTGAGCTCGGCGGTGAGTTCCTCGTCGGAAAGCTGCTTGGGCAAATACTCCTCAATCACAGCGGCTTCGGCCAGCTCATTGTCGCGCAGGTCAATGCGGTTCTGTTCTTCATAGATGGCTGCAGTCTCTTTGCGCTGCTTCACCATTTTGGCCAGAATCTTAGTGGCGGCATCGTCGGGCAGAGTGCCGTCGCCACCTTTTGCGGTTTTGGCTTCGAGAAATTCTTTCTTTATGCCGCGCAGTGTCTCGAGTCGCACTTTGTCGCGTGCAAGCATTGCCGCCTTGATGTCGGCCGATATTTTGTCAAACAAATCCATAGAAGTGTTAATAATTCAAGGTGCAAAGTTAGCGAAACGATGGCACAAAAACAACTATGCGAGTATATTTCTGACAATGCCCCACGCACACCAGAGGGCTACGTAGATATAGACACCTATGGGGGAGTAGAGCGTGTGTCTGAGTTTTTTCCATCCCGGGCCCCGCAGCCACCAGGCATAGGCGGCCAGGAGGAAGTAAGGAACAGACACGAGCATGAAGGGATTGAAGGTCAGAGCCTGTCGGAACTGCAGATGCAGCGCAGCATGAATGGCTCTCTGCGCGCCGCACGACGGGCACTCCCAGCCAGTGAGCATAAGCACCGGGCAGCGCGGCAGCCATTTTGTGGCTGAAGGGTCTACAGCAAAGTACAGGGCTCCGAGCATAAACAGCGCGATGATGCCGAGCAGCATCACTGAAAGCCGCAGGGTGCCGTTGGGGTGAGCGCCAATCATCAGTCGGGCAGCCCGAATGTGCTTAAAGCTCCCAGAAACCCGATGCCAAAAAGCATCAGATAGAGGATTGTTACCACCACCGGTATACAAGCTGTGACAATACACCAGGTGCGCGCTTTGGCCGAGGCATGACGAGCTTCGTCATGGCGCCCTTCATACCATAGCGATTCCACTCTGCTTGAATAGATTATGGCCGGAATGCCGGTGGGTATGCAGCATAGAATAGTGGTAAGTATGGACCATGCGAGATAGGTGGGTGGGCACTGGGCTATCGGAGCCCGCGAGTCGGAATTACCGGTGGCGAATGGAGGCGGAGTGGCCGCGCGGCCGTAGGTGGTGGCTCCTGCCAGCAGATAAGGGGGTATCATTTTCCCTGCCGGTTCCCACTGAGCCATACCATCGGTCCAGACCAGGGTCTCGGGGGTGACTCCAAGGCTTTTCAGGTCTCGTTCATCCACAGGTCCTGCCTGCTGGTTGAATCGGTCGATATAGTAGTACTTCATGTGTATGAGTGAGATGATTGGTTAGATGATTTTTGTATTCGAGAATCTCTGAGCCCATTCGCTGCACTGTGGCAGAAGCGTGACGAGTCCTTCCTCCATTTGGTCAGGGCGCAGAAGGGCGGCATATTTGCCCAGGGAGCCCTGGCTGGTGATGTGGTGGGGGCATCTCGACATAAGTACCAGATCACACCAGCCGCGGTCTGAGCCGTTGAGATCGCAGACGGTGAAGTCGGAAGGGTCGAGTTGCGGAATCAGCTCACAGCAACACCATTCGGGCTCGTCGGAGAAGATGTAGAATTTCATCCCGTCACCCCCGGCCTTTTTCATCTCGCGGATGGCGCGGTTGAAGTAGTCGATGTCGGCCGGCGCGCCATAGGCGGGGTTGAAGGTGGCGAGGTCCCCCCTTCTCACGTGCATGGCGCAGGCTGCCGAGGAGGCTTCGATCTGGCGCAGCATGGCACGGTTTTCGTCGTCGAGCAGGGTGGTGTCTACGCAGAATGTATCTCTGAACAGTGAGCCATACATCTCCTCGGTGTCATGAAAATAGCCCATGATATAGGCCGGGGGGGTGGTGGAGAGCCATTCGAGCGGATCGGCCGACTTGTCGAACCAGTCTATGGCCCGGGGCCACGATTTGCGGAACAGCAGGCTGCGGATACCTGAGTGGCAGGTGTGTATGGGGAGGGTGGGGAAGGCTTTCTGTAGGTCGAAACAGCGCGCGAAGCGGCCGTCGGTGTCGAGGCCACATTCATCAAACCATTTCAACTCGAATATCACCTTGTGTCCCTGCCGCTCCAGCATACGACCGGCCATATAGAAGTGCATTTGCGAGCATATCCCACCGTCCATTTCTATGTAAATGGCAGTCTTGAGAAGGCCGAGGCGGTAAATGGTGCGCCCCAGCAGACCTACACACTTCGAGGCAAACGGGTTCATTGATCCTGGGCGGGGCTAAGATACTGGCGGTAGAGGCGAGGATCGGTGATGACCTCGACGGCCGAGTTGTAGATGGGGTTGAGGGGGTTGGCCACTCTGTAGTAAGTGGATTGCTCAAACAGGTCGCGTCCGATCAGTCCCTTCAGGTTTAGCTCTATCAGCGGCAGCGAGCGGGTATACTGCTCGTCGACAAAGGCTATGCTGTCGCTCTCGGCGGCGTTGCGCAGGGAGTCGAGCATCTGTGGCGTCACCTCAAAGCGGTCTATGAAATCGTCTTCGCTGCGATATTGCTTTTTCAGAGTGGAGCGGTTGGCGTCGACATATTCAACGCTGTATCGGTTGAGCACACCTTTGGCCACGAGGTCTCGGTAGTAGGGTGAGAACATTGTGGTATCGATGGCCACAAAGCGGTCAGGCATGATGCCGCCGCCGCCATAGACCGGGCGCTTGAGGTGCAGTGTGTAGCACTTCAGCGAGTCGGGGAAGTGGATGGAGTCGGCATGCGAGAACTCGCCCGACTCATAGCGGTGAGTCATGTCGAGGCGGTAGTCCGAGTCGTCGCCGCTGCTGTAGGGCTTCTGTATGCAGCGCCCGGCAGGGGTGTAGTATCGCGACACGGTCAGGCGTATCATCGAGCCATCGGGGAAGGGGAATGGTCTTTGCACCAGGCCTTTGCCAAAAGAGCGACGACCCACTATGACACCGCGGTCATTGTCCTGCACGGCGCCTGAGAGGATCTCGCTGGCCGAGGCGGAGTTCTGGTTGATCATAACCACCAGGCGTCCGTCCTGGAAAAATCCATTGTCGGCGGCCACATACTCGGCACGGCCGTTTTTGGGCGACTCGGTGTAGACCAGCATGTCGCCCTTGCGCAGAAACATGTTGGCGATATCGGTGGCCGAGCGCAGATAGCCGCCTCCGTTGTCGGAGAGGTCGATGATCAGATGGCGCATCCCCTTTCGCTGCAGTTTCTTGATGGCCTCGACGGTCTCGTCGGCAGTACTTGCGCCAAAGCGGGTTATTGAGATGAAGCCCACCGAGTCGTTGACCATATATGTGGCGTCGATGCTGTAGATAGGTATATCCTCGCGCACCACCTTGAAGTCGAGCATGCGGGGCTCACCCTTGCGCATCACTTTCAGATTAGCCACGGTGCCTTTGGGGCCGCGCAGGGTCTTGAGTATGTCGGAGTTTTTCAGCTTCTGTCCGGCCAGCACGGTGTCGTTGCACGATATGATGCGGTCGCCGGGCTGTATGCCCACTCTCTCCGACGGCCCTCCTACGATTGACTCAATCACATAAAGCGTGTCATGGTTCATCTGGAAGCGTATGCCTATGCCCGAGAAGTTGCCTTCGAGGGGCTCGTTGAGCTCCCGGGTCTCCTCGGCGTTGGTGTATTGCGAGTGTGGGTCGAGGGTTTTGAGCATCCCTTTTATGGCCTCCTCCACCAGCTGGGTGGAGTCGACCTTGTCGACATAGAAGTTCTCTATTATCTGCTCGGCAAAGGCGGTCTTGCGGGCAGCGTCAAACTTCACCTGGGCCATGGAGAGTGCAGCCAGCGACAGGAACAGTATGGGGAAAAATCTTTTCATTTACAGAGTGTGTTAATCGTCACTTAAGGAAGGAAGCGGCTCACATCGCGGCCATATGAGGCCAATTCTCTCACCATCGACGATGATACCGAGGCGAGGCCGGGGAGGGTGAACAGTATGAGAGTGTCTACACCGGCAAGATCGCGGTTTATGTCGGCCAGATTGCGCTCATATTCATAGTCGGCCACAGTGCGCACCCCTCTCAGCATCCACCGGGCGCCACACGCCTGGCAGGCATCGACTGTGAGACCGCTGTAGGCCATCACCTCAATCTTTGGCTCGGAGGCATAGAGAGCCTTGATGCTCTCCACGCGCTGCTCCACAGGGGTAGCTCCGGGCTTCGATGAGTTGGCTCCGATGGCTATGACGACGCGGTCGAACAGCGGAAGCACCCTGTCGACCAGCGATTTGTGGCCTATGGTGAAGGGGTCGAACGATCCCGGGAAAAGAATTACCTTCTCAGTCATCTTGTCAGTCTTCGTCGAGGGGAGTTTCGGAGTCGAGGTGAGAGTCGTCCTCGACCACCAGATTGTTTATGATGAACACCTGGCGGTCCATGGTGTTCTTGCCCATGTAGAATTCCAGCAGTTCGTCTACGCCGTCCTCCTTGCGCAGGCTCACACGGTCGGCTCGCATGTCGGGGCCTATGAATCCCCTGAACTCGTCGGGTGAGATCTCGCCCAGACCTTTGAATCGTGTAATCTCGGCATTGTCGCCCAGCTTCTTTATGGCTTCGATGCGCTCCTCGTCGGTGTAGCAGTAGTATGTCTCGGTGTTTTCCGAGCTTTTGGCTCTGGCGCCTTTGCGCACGGTCTTGGCGTTGCGCACACGGAACAGCGGAGTCTGCAGCACGTAGACGTGGCCCTTCTTCACCATATCGGGGAAGAACTGCAGGAAGAATGTCAGCAGCAGCAGGCGTATGTGCATACCGTCGACGTCGGCATCGGTGGCTATTATCACGTTGTTGTAGCGCAGCCCGTCGATACCCTCCTCAATGTTGAGTGCGGCTTGCAGCAGGTTGAACTCTTCGTTCTCATAGAGTATCTTGGCCGGCACGCCGTAGGAATTCTTCGGTTTGCCTCGCAGCGAGAACACGGCCTGTGTTTCCACATTGCGGATTTTGGTAATGGAACCTGCGGCCGAGTCGCCCTCGGTGATGAAGATTGACGATGCGCGTTTCTTCTCCTCGTCCCCTTTTGGGTCGTTGAGGTGTACGCGGCAATCGAGCAGCTTCTTGTTGTGGAGATTCACCTTCTTGGCCTTCTCGCGTGCAGCCTTTGTCACGGCCGACATGGCTTTGCGGTCGCGCTCGTTTTCCTGAACTTTCTTCAGTATGATATCGGCAATATCGGTGTTGCGATGCAGATAGTTGTCGAGCTCGGTCTTTATGAAATCGCCCACGAATTTCTGCACCGAAGGGCCGTCTGGTCCCATCTCGCGGCTGGTCAGTTTGGTTTTGGCCTGCGAGTCGAACACGGGCTCCTCCACCTTCA
This sequence comes from Muribaculaceae bacterium, assembly GCA_023664185.1. Taxonomy (GTDB): domain Bacteria; phylum Bacteroidota; class Bacteroidia; order Bacteroidales; family Muribaculaceae; genus Duncaniella. Next base: position 4,461 of record JAMPGA010000005.1, on the reverse strand, counting down.
CCGATATGGCTGCTATGATGCCGCCGCGCACATCTGAGGGGTCGAAATCTTTTTTGAAATATTCCTTGAAGGTTCTGGCCACCGCTTCCTTGAAGGCTGCCAGATGGGTGCCACCGTGGACGGTGTTGGCACCGTTGACAAACGAGTAATACTCCTCGCCGCGCTGGTTGGTGTGTGTTATGGCCACCTCAATATCCTCGCCCAGCAGGTGTATGGGCTCGTAGAGGGTGTCGGTGGTGATATTGTCGCGCAGCAGGTCGAGCAGACCTCCTTTCGACACATATTTCTTTCCGTTCAGTATTATGGTCAGCCCGGTGTTGAGGTAGGTGTAGTTTTTCACCATCGGGATTATGAACTCCAGCCTGAAGCTGTAGCCCTTGAATATCCCGGCGTCGGGGGTGAAGCGCACCAGTGTGCCGTTGGGCTCGTCGGTGGGCTCGATGGGCGATTCAGATATTATCTCGCCGCAGCTGTAGTTTACGCTTTTGCTCTGACCGTCGCGCACGGAGCGTATGTAGAACGCCGTGGATAGTGCGTTGACAGCCTTGATGCCCACGCCGTTTAGACCCACCGACTTCTTGAAAGCCTTGGAGTCGTATTTGCCGCCGGTGTTCATGCGCGACGAAGCCTCCACGAGCTTGCCCAGGGGGATGCCGCGGCCATTGTCGCGCACCTCCACCCAGGTGTCGGAGACTTCGACGGTTATCACGCGTCCGTATCCCATGACAAACTCGTCGATGGCATTGTCCATCACTTCCTTGATGAGTACATAGATGCCATCGTCAAATTTCGAGCCGTCGCCCACATCGCCGATATACATGCCCGGACGGCGGCGTATATGCTCCTTCCAGTCCAGGGTGGTGATGGAACTTTCGTCGTATATGGCTGAGGTGTCGGGGTCGGGGGTGAGGATATCTTCGTAGTTTTCTGTCATAACACGCAAAGGTAGCAAATTTTTTGGAAAAAAATGCCGTATGGGGCAAAATCATACAAAATAGTGTGTCAGCCCTCTAAAAATTATTTTTAATTTTGCTGGTCTAAATTGTGTGAATATGAAGTCTGCGAATATTACAGGACGTGTGGTACGCTATGAGACAGTAGATGTGGCGCGGGGAATTGCCATAGTGCTTGTGGTGATAGGTCATTTCAATATGGATGGGATGCCGTCCGGGCTTGAGGCAGTTAAGGATTTCATTTACCTCTTCCACATGCCTTTGTTTATGATGATGAGCGGTTTTCTGCTTGCCGCCACGTGGCGCGATGAGCCTTACGGGAAGTTTTTGAGCCGTAAATTCAAGCGCCTGATGGTGCCCTATTTTGTTACGTCGTTGATACTGTTCGGAATAAAGATAGCGTTTGCGCGTGTAATGCCCCTCGATCATCCGGTAAATGTATCTGACTTTGTGGCCATACTTTATGAGCCTGTGGCAGGTGGATTCCTATGGTTTGTCTGGGCGCTGTGGTGGATGATGGTGATTATCCCGGCTTTCCGCACACCGGGACTTAGGCTCGGGTTACTTGTTGTGGCCGTTGGGCTTCACTTTGTAGAGGAATATATGCCGCTGGTGTTCTGTATCAGGCAGTTTTTTGACAACCTTGTATTCTTCATGTCAGGTGTCTGTGCGTGCGATTATATGCGCAAGATGTGCGTTACAACGTTTGCACCGTGGATACAGTGGGTCACAGTGATTATTTTCCTGCTGCTTGCGGTCGATATTCTATGGATCAGTCCGGAGGCCGGGAGTGTGTGGAGGCCCGTGCGAGGATTGATATGTGCATTGACGGGGTCGTGGGCAACGCTTGTCGTGGCTCGTCAGATAGTGCTGAGGTCTGCCAAATGGTGTCTTGGAGTGGTCTATTCAATCTCAGGAGCGTCGTATTTCATCTACCTGTTTCACACCACGTTTGAGGCATTTGCCAAGGGCGTGATAGTGAAGTTGCATGTAGTGGAAAGTGCCGGAATATGGGGATATGGGGCAGCAGAGATAGTGTGTGTGGCATGTGGCGTGGCAATACCCTGGTGGCTTGCCACACAGGTGCTGAACCGGAGTCGACTAACGGCCAAACTATTTGGACTGAAGGGGAAATGAGAATGGAGAATTGAGAATTCTTTCACCCCTGTCCGCTGACCCCTAAAAGAGAGAGGAATGTTATTCACCGATGTATTACGAATCCGGAGTTAGGATTGATTGTCACAACGACTTTTTGTGGGTCTTTCACTTTGAGCTCGGTGAGAATCGGTTGTCCGGTCTTGTCGTCGTTGATCATTTCGAGTGTAGTACCTTTTTCAAACATGGGCAGGTTGAGGTTGAGGGTAGTGGGCTGGTCGAGATTGCTCACACCAGCGATGTACCATTTGTTTCCGTGGCGGCGTGCAACCACTGCATATTTGCCGGGATAGCCGTCGATATACTTTGTATCGTCCCAAGTGGTTGGCACGTTCTTAAGGAAGTCGATGGCGACAGCCGGGGCATCAGTGAGGTTATTGGGCGCGAGAGCGAAATACTGCACGGGGTTCTGGAACAATACTGATGTGGCGAGTTCAAAGGCATCGGTAGTGCGGCGATATGGCTTGCCCTCGTTCTTGCGGTTAAGGCTCTTGTTGAGCGGAGAGCCACCATATTCCATGATTGCCGCAGCGTTGCGTATGAATGGGTGGAGCGAAGCGTGGAGGGCTTCCATGTCGCAGAATTCCTGGCCGAAGACGAGGTTTTCAGATGCAAGGACAGCTTCTGCGCCTACGAAGTTGGGGTACATTCGCTCCCATCCACGCGGCAATGTGCAACCGTGGAACACAACGTCGATGCCATAGTCGGCGGCATCGCTCAGGATATCTTCATACAGGCGTATGGTCTCTTGCTTGTCGCCGCCGAAAAAATCGACCTTTACGGCATCCACGCCGTTGTCGCGCATCCATTTCATCCATTTCTTGCGGACGATGGGGCGGTCCATGCGGTTCACGGGGCCTTGCACAATGTCGTTCCATGAGCCGGACGATGAGTACCACAATGTAAGGCGCACACCTTTCGACTTGGCGTACTTAATCAGTTCTTCCATTCGCTCTGTGCCGATGTTCTTGTCCCACCAGTCATCGACAAGCACATTGTCATATCCCATATCGGCTGCGAAATCGATGAATTTCACTTGGTCATCGTAGTTGATCGACGGGTCTTGCCACAGAATCCAGCTCCAAGTTCCCTTGGCCGGGCGGGCCTTTCCTTTTGTCACGTAGTCGTAGCGAGGCTCCACGAGGTCCCATGGCAGGGTGGTCTCAACGATAGGAGCAAGGCTGTTGCCTATGGCCATCACGCGCCAGGGGGTGTAGCCGGGCACCTTCACGCCGGGCGTGGCCGAGCCATTGCCGTTGTTTTCCTCTTCCATCGGGAAGGCTATGGTGTACTTGCCGTCCTTGAAGTCGCTGAGGTGCGAGCCGCAGTAGTAGCCGTCGACACCGGTCTCGGTTATCAGGGTCCATATCCCGTCGGGAGTTTTGAATAGTGCCGGGAATGTGTAGCCATGGCCGTATTGCGACACACTGTCCATCGGTGCATCCACAACGTAGTATTCCTCATAGCTGGGCTTGGTGCGCTTCCATCCGATCATTGCGTCTGACTGGGGCGTTAGGAATGTGCTTGTGCCCGAGGGGAATGAGAATGAGCTTGCCTCCTCCTTTACGACCATGGCCGCTTTGCCGCTTTGGGACGGCACATAGTAGCGGTAGGCCACGCCGTCGTCGGCCACGTGCCATTCGATATTGAGCTTTTTCTTTTCGCCTTCATATTTTACCACGCCTTCGTTGGCCTTTACGTCAATGTGGCTTTTCTTGATTTTGTCCTGCACGTAGCTGCGGTCGACCTTGGTGATGTCGCATCCGGTTTCTTTCAATCCTGTGGACAGGTCGGCAAAGTCGAGCACCAGGCCGAGCGGAGTACTGTTTATCACGGGTTTGCCATCGAGTGTCACGGCGTAGAGTGGGGTGCCGTCGGCGCTGACAGATGTGGTTACAACGATATTGCCCGAAGGGCTGCTTATCTCGGCTCCCTGAGCGGCCTGTACCAAGCATAATGCCGGGAGTAAAGCGAAATATTTGATTTTCATGGTAAATGTTCGGCCTATAAATAATCGACACAAATTTACGCATAAAATCGGTAGCGGCAAAGAGCTGCGGCAGAATAATGCTGCGCAACATGTAGTCCATACCCGGCTCAACCGGTGGGATTGCGGTGTCCATCATGTTGTCGGCAAGTTGACCGAAACCGAAGAAGACCTCCTCAAGCACCGCAGCGACGGCTCCAATGCGTTTTCTCCCTTTCGGCCGTGCCACCTACAGAGGCTGGATATCAAACAGCAAAAAGGCTGACAATTTTTATTGTCAGCCTTGAGAGTGACTCATACAGGATTCAAACCTGTAACCTTCTGATCCGTAGTCAGATGCTCTATTCAGTTGAGCTAATGAGCCGT
>JAMPGA010000004.1 GCA_023664185.1 Muribaculaceae bacterium | reverse complement strand
CCGATACAGAAGCTTTTGAAGATGTTTGAGAGAATTTCGGGGGTGGGGATGGTGCCGGTGATGGCGGAGAGGGTGGAGATGGTTTGGCGGAGGTGTTGGGCGGTGAGTTCGGGTGGGAGGTTGTTGTCGAGGCTGGTGATTATCTGTGCGGCTGATTCGAGGGCGGAGCCAAGGGCTTGGGCGTGGCGGGCGTTGGTCACTATGATGTTGTCGGTGTCCTGGTGTGCGAGGGTGAGTTGCCGGGCGGCGTCTGTTAGAGCCTCAAGCAGTTTGTCTATCCCGTCGCCTGTTTTGGCTGATGCGTTTATGACTGTGCCTGGCAGGGTTGTGGCAATATCCTGCGAGATTGTGGCGATGTCCGATTTGTTTATCAATGTTATTGACTGTGTATCATCACCTACTTCTATATCATCAAGCACCTGAAGGGGGTTAGGAGCGGTAGGATCGATGACGGTTATTATGATCATGGCGCGGCTGATGGCCTGGCGTGATCGTGATATACCCATCTGTTCAATCGGATCGGTGGTGTTGCGCAGTCCGGCTGTGTCGATGAAACGAAACAGGTATGCGTCCACTTCGAGTGTCTCTTCGATGGTGTCGCGTGTGGTGCCGTGGATATCGCTGACTATTGCACGTTCGTCGGAGAGAAGACGGTTGAGCAGGGATGATTTTCCGGCGTTTGTTGCTCCGGCTATGGCTACTGGGATACCGTCTTTTATGGCCGATCCTGAGGAGTATGATTTGTGCAAACGGCTTATTTCGCCGGATATTTCCAGCGCCAGTCTACGCAGCTCTCCACGATCGGCAAACTCTACATCTTCTTCTGAAAAATCGAGCTCCAACTCCAGCAGCGATGCCAGATGCAAGAGGTTGTCACGCAGAGCGGCTATATGCTTTGAGAATGTGCCTTTGAGTTGTGAGGCGGCTAAGCGATGAGCCGCACGCGATGACGAGGCTATGACGTCGGCCACAGCTTCGGCCTGCGGCAGGTCAAGGCGACCGTTGAGGAGCGCCCTTCGTGTAAATTCGCCGGGAAGAGCCGGGCGACAACCTTGCCTGACGAGCAGATTGATGAGTTCGCGTTGTATCCACCGCGATCCGTGCACGGAGATTTCCACTGTGTCTTCACCCGTGAATGAACGCGGAGTGCAAAACAGTGTGGCGACACACTCATCAAGACTTTCATGGGGCCTCTCCGGATCTATTATTTCGCCCAGATGAGCAGTATGCGTTTTAGCCTCCCGAAGTGAACGTCCTTTCCAAATGCTATCTACTATCTCCAGGGATTTCGGACCACTCACTCTTATCACAGCTATGCCACCCGAACCTGGGGGTGTGGATATGGCGCATATGGTTGACTCTGAGTCGTAAATATCTTCTGTATTCATCTATGTGGGATGATCGGGGTCAATTGTTTTTATCTGGCTTTACGGTGACCCATCTGTTGAAATTGCATTGGCTTTCGATGTCGGTCTCCAGATCGTCGGGGAGCGAGGGAAACAGATCGTGGCCCGTCAGGCTTTCGATGGAGTCGATCGTGACGGCACACGGCTGCATACCTCCCTTTACTTTTGCGTTGGGCATTATGAAACCTATGCCCATGCGCTGGTCGGGGGCAATGATGGCTTTGAAAAATTTGCCGGGCACATAGACCTTCGAATCGCCTATATATTCTATGGGTTTGCCATCGATGACGGGACCGCACACTATATATAGTTTACCCATCTTCCGCGCCCATACGCGGCATTTTTCTTCAAGCGTGCGCCACGCTCCGGTGTTCAGAGCCTTCGACTGCGGGCATATATTGGTTAGCAAAAATGTCTGAGCCATAGCTTCAGAGTCCCATTTCATATCGCCTGCAGGCGCCATATGGCCGCGGTCATAACCGGAATATGCATAATCCCAGGTCTCGGCACAACCTTCCACTGTCTCGTCGGCCGCAAACTTGTTCGTTCTGGGAGCCTTACCGCGAGTTTCCTCATCGGTCAGTTCCCATGCCACCCAGTTAGGTATATGAGCCCGAGGATTGAACGACAGATCCATACCTTTATACCGTTTTTTCACCTCGGGCGTGCCGGGTGCAGTGTGGGTGTCGAGCAGGTCGCCATATACCTGTGAACCCATTGGGGTAGATGCATCTTCCCGCTCTATGTTCCGAGCCATCACCATGCACGCTGCAATGACGATGACCATTACTATCAACCTTCCGGCTGAGAGGCGTTTGGCTGATTTTTTTGCCATTAGAGTTGTGTATTGTTTATTATTTGGGCTATCTCAACCGCATCGGTCACAGTGGTGCCTGTGGCTATGGGTAGGCTGAGAATCTGGCTGGCCAATGTCTCTGTGACAGGAAGAGGCCCGTGGTTGAGATCCTTATAACACGGCTGCATATGTGGGGGAATGGCATAATGAATATCGGTCTCTACACCCTGCTCCCTGAGCCTCTCTGCCAGCCTGTCGCGGTTGCCGTCGAGAACCCTTATCACATACTGATGCCATACACAGTCGGTGGGGTGCTCACTCATCAGCGGCTTCACTATGTCCGGACGCTGAATGGTACGGTGATATGCCAGTGCCCTCTCGAATCTGTCGGCATTTTCCTTATTAGTATACGGAAGTTTCACCCTCAACATAGCCGCCTGTATGGGATCCATACGGCAATTGTAGCCACAATATATATTGTGATACCGTCTGTCGCTGCCATAGTTGGCCAGCGCTCGGACTGTAGTGGCAAGCTCAGAATCGAAGGTGGTCACTGCCCCTGCGTCGCCCAAGGCTCCGGTATTTTTTGTGGGATAGAAACTCAAGGCCGCCGCATCGCCCAGTACTCCGGCCATATTTATACCATGTCGACCCGATAAAGGGGCTTGCGCTCCTATGGCCTGTGCACAGTCCTCTATCACCAGCAGATTATGCCTGTCCACTATCTCGGCTATCTCTGCATCCCAGGCCACGCGCCCATAGAGATGCACGGGCATCACAGCACGAGTTTCGGGTGTGATAGCTTTGAGCAAAGTCTCGGCACTCAGATTCATAGTGGCCTTATCGGGGTCGACCAACACCGGCATGAGCCCGGCATCGCTGATGGCCAACACCGAGGCTATATATGTATTGGCAGGAACTATCACTCGGTCACCCTTCTTCAGGCGTCCCATCACAATCCATGCCTTCAGTATGAGCCTCAGAGCATCAAGCCCATTGCTCACGGCCACCACGTGGGGCACCCGCAGCAACCCTCCCAGCTCCTGCTCGAAAGCCTCCACCTCAGGCCCCCCGATGTAGCGGCCCGATGTGATTACTCTCGTTGCTGCTTGGGCAAGCTCATCCATATAAGGAGCGTTGACTTTAGCTAGGTCAAGAAAAGTATAGTGTTTCATTGTGGTGTTATCTTATAATAGGTCCTCTCAAAGCGGCCAGTTTCATGAATTCATCAAAATCTCTGATATAGTCCTCTTCATAAAACGGGAGGTTGACCAGCGACAGGCACACGCTGCCCGATGCAAAGTTGGTGATGGTGCGCCAGATGCCTTGCGGTATATACAGTCCCTCGAATGGGCGGTTGAGGGTGAAGGTGCGCGAACTGAAACCGTCGGTGACGTTTACGTCAAAGCTGCCCCCGGTGGCTACGAGCAGCTGCTGCATGTCTATGTGAGAGTGTCCTCCCCTCTCCTCACCGGCAGGGACATCATATATCCAGTAAGCACGGGCTATATTGAAGGGAATGAGGCCACCTCCCTCTACAAACGTCAGGCTGCCGCGCGGATCAAATATTTTGGGCAGAGCTATTATATGAGGCTGGGGATTTTCCATAATGCAAAATGCAAATTTAATCAATTTTCCTTAACGCGTCAATATCAAGGTGCGAATTTTGTAAAATTTATTCTTCTGACGGATTTTATGTTTTATAACACATTATTTCGGGTCAATAATTCGAAAAATAATTACTACATTGCAACCGCGTTTCCGGAGCAAGAGAGAGCCGGACGCTCTTCTTACTTTAAACTACCACATAAACAAACCTTGTAGACCCCCCGCTTCATAAAATGAAAGTCTATCAAACCAACGAGATCAAAAACATTGCCCTGCTTGGTAGCAAGGGCTCGGGAAAAACCACACTCGCCGAGGCTATGCTCTACGAGTGTGGGGTTATAAAACGCCGTGGCACTATCGAGGGACGCAACACCGTCTCCGACTCCTTCCCCGTCGAGAAAGAGTATGGCTACTCGGTATTCTCAACCGTTTTCTACGCTGAGTTTCTGGGCAAGAAGCTCAACGTGATTGACTGCCCGGGGGCCGACGACTTTGTGGGCAACGCCATCACAGCCCTCAATGTCACAGACACCGGCCTGATACTGATCAACTCGCAGTATGGCGTAGAGGTGGGCACACAAAACATTTTCCGCACCACCCAGAAGCTGAAGAAGCCCGTCATCTTCGCCCTCAACCAGCTCGACGGCGATAAGGCCGACTACGACAACGTGATGGAACAGATGCGCGAACACTTCGGCAACAAGATCGTGGCCATACAGTATCCGCTCCAGTGCGGTTCCGGCTTCAACGCCATGATCGACGTGCTCCTGATGAAAAAATACTCGTGGGGACCCGAAGGCGGTGTGCCCACCATCGAAGATATCCCCGAATCCGAGATGCCCAAGGCGCTCGAACTTCACCAGAAACTCGTAGAGGCTGCCGCCGAAAACGACGAAACCCTCATGGACAAATTCTTTGAGGAAGGCCACCTTACCGAGGACGAGATGCGCGAAGGCATCCGCAAGGGTCTTGTCGACCGCTCCATCTATCCCGTCTTCTGTGTCAGCGCAGCCAAAGACATGGGCGTGCGCCGCATGATGGAGTTCCTGGGCAACGTAGTTCCCTTTGTAGAGGAGATGCCCGCACCCGTCGCCTCCGACGGCACCGAAGTCAAGCCCGACAGCAACGGCCCCCTCTCGCTCTACTTCTTCAAGACCACCGTTGAGCCCCACATAGGCGAGGTGAGCTACTTCAAGGTTATGTCGGGGACACTCACTCCCGGTGTTGACCTCGACAACGTCACCCGCGGTTCGCGCGAACGCATAGCCCAGATCTACTGCGTGTGCGGCTCCATCAAAACACAGGTCGACAAGCTCTGCGCAGGCGACATCGGCGCCACCGTCAAGCTCAAAGACGTCCGCACCGGCAACACCCTCGACGCCAAAGACTGCGAATGGCAGTTCGACTTCATCCGCTTCCCTGAACCCAAATATCGTCGTGCCGTGCGTCCCGTCACCGAGAGCGACTCAGAGAAGCTCATGACCATCCTCACCCGCATGCACGAGGAAGATCCCACATGGGTAGTGGAGCAGTCTAAAGAGCTCAAGCAGACCATACTCTCAGGCCAGGGCGAATTCCACCTGCGCACCCTGAAATGGCGCGTTGAAAACAACGACAAACTCCCCATCATATTCGAAGAACCGCGCATACCCTACCGCGAAACCATCACCAAGGCCGCCCGTGCTGACTACCGTCACAAAAAGCAGAGCGGTGGCGCAGGCCAGTTCGGCGAAGTCCACCTCATCATCGAGCCTTACACCGAAGGTACCCCCGTGCCCGACACCTACAAGTTTGGCAATCAGGAATACAAGATGAGCGTACGCGACACCCAGGAGATACCCCTGCAGTGGGGCGGCAAACTCGTGGTTCACAACTGCATCGTGGGTGGTGCCATTGATGCCCGCTTCATCCCCGCCATCGTCAAGGGCCTCATGGACCGCATGGAGCAGGGTCCCCTCACCGGATCGTATGCACGCGACGTGCGCGTCTGCATCTACGACGGCAAGATGCACCCCGTCGACTCAAACGAAATCTCCTTCCGTCTGGCAGGCCGCAACGCCTTCTCGGAAGCCTTCCGCAATGCCAACCCCAAGGTGCTCGAGCCGGTCTACGACGTAGAAGTAATGGTTCCCTCCGACGTCATGGGCGACGTGATGAGCGACCTTCAGGGACGCCGCGCCATCATCATGGGCATGGAGAGCGACAACGGCTTTGAGAAAATCATTGCCAAAGTGCCCCTCAAAGAGATGGGTTCATACTCCACAGCCCTCTCATCCATCACCGGCGGACGCTCAGCATTCACAATGAAGTTCTCATCCTACGAGCTCACACCCTCCGACGTTCAAGAGAAACTGCTCAAGGAATACGCCGAAAAGGCACAGGCCGACGAATAAAGCCGCTGGGTCTCCCAGGCAATTGCAACCCTCATCACCAATCCCCGCGCCGATCCCCCAAGGATCCCGACGCGGGGATTTTAGCTCATCTTCACCCTAAATATAATATTTCAAAGGATTTTCCGTTAACATTTATATGAACCGGAAGATAGCTACAATACTATATATTATGCTCATGGCTGTGGGCTTGGTCGGATGCGGAGGAGCCAAGCTAAAGACTGCCGACGAGCAGATGGCTCGTGGCGAGTATTTTGACGCCTCGAAGACCTATCGCAAAATCTACAACAAGCTCAAGCCACGCGAACAGCGCGCCGAACGCGCCGAGGTGGCCTACAAGATGGCCGAATGTCACCGCATGCTGGGCCAGGATGCACGCGCTGCAGCAGCCTACCAGAATGCCCTGCGCTACGGCTATCCCGACAGTTCGATAGTGCTCCGTCTGGCACAGTCGCTCCACGGACAGGGTCAGTATGTCCAAGCCATAAAAAGCTACGAAGAGTATCTTGCCAAATTTCCCTCCGATCCTCTGGCCGAACGCTCGCTGGCCGGTGCTCGTAAGGCTGCCGAGATAAAGAAAAACAAGACCCGCTACATCGTGCGCAACGCCACGCTCTTCAACTCGCGTCGCTCAGATTTCGCCCCCATGTTTAACGGAGATGTGCTATACTTCACCACTACCAACGAGAAGGTTAAAGGCACCAATCGCAGCGAAATCACCGGCATGAAGCGCTCAGACATATGGATGGCTCGCAAAAACGAGCAGGGTGCATGGCAGAGACCCGAAGAAATAGAGGGTGGACTCAACACCGAATGGGACGAGGGTATATGCTCCTTCTCGCCCGACGGCTCTACCATGTATCTCACCAAAGCCGTGCGCAAGCCCGGAGCCAACACCGGCACCGAGATCCATACCTCCCAGCGCTCTGACGCTCAGTGGAGCGAATCGGTGAAGTTCGACATCATCCCCGACACCATTTCATCATACGGCCACCCTGCTGTATCACCCTCGGGCGAATGGCTCTATTTCTCGTCGGACATGCCCGGTGTGGGAGGCAAAGACATATGGCGCATCAACCTGCGTGAGCGAGCCGGCTCGCTCGAAAACCTTGGCGAAGCCATCAACACTACGGGCGACGAATCGTTCCCCTACATGCTCACAGATTCCATTCTCTTCTTCTCATCCGACGGACACCCCGGCCTGGGTGGCCTCGACATCTTCCGCGCCACACTCACCCCCTCGGGCGGATGGCTGGTGGAGAACATGGGCTCGCCCATCAACTCGGAGGGCGACGACTTCGGCATCACCTATGCATCCCCCTCACGCGAGGAGGGTTACTTCAGCTCCAACCGTGGCGACGGGCGCGGATATGACCATCTCTATTCCTTCGTATTGCCCGATCTTAAAATCACCATTTCAGGCTGGGTGCTCGACAAAGATGAAGAGCCGGTGCCAAACGCCGTGATACGCATTGTGGGCAACGACGGCTCTAACCAGAAGGCCTTTGCCCGAAACGACGGCTCATTCTCATTCCCGCTCCAGAGAGGTGTGAGCTATGTGATGCTTGCCGGCGCCAAGGGATATCTCAACGCCCGTCAGCAATTCACATCCGACACAGCCGAAGAGGATGCCGACTATGGCATAGACTTCATCCTGGCATCCATCAATAAGCCGAACATTGTCGAAAACATATTCTACGACTTCGATAAGGCCACCCTTCGCCCCGAATCATGTCTGGCTCTCGACTCTATAGCCCAGATGCTGCGCGACAATCCCAACATCACCATCGAGATGGCCTCGCACACCGACCGCCATGGCTCTGACGAATATAACATAGCCCTGTCGCAGCGCAGAGCCACTTCGGTGGTAGACTATCTCATTGCCGCCGGTATCCCTGCCGACCGCCTCCAGGCTCAAGGCTATGGCGAGTCAAGGCCAAAAACCGTGACCAAACGCATAGCACGCCGCTACCCACAGTTCCAGGAAGGCCAGGTGCTCGACGAGGAGTTTGTCCTGTCCCTCTCCGAAGAGGATCAGGAGATAGCCGACCAGATAAACCGACGCACCGAGTTCCAGGTGCTCACGATGGATTACCAGATGTATTGACCTTAGATCCTCTCTCTCTTCCTCCCTCCCCCACCCCATCAATGTCATCGCAGGCTGCGTTAAGACTAATTAACTCAGCCTGCGATGGCAACTGTGTCGGTCAGTTTGTTATAATTGAAAGAATTTCCTCATCTTTCACTAAACTCTCTCCATTATGAAGACTGAAGATTATAACAACAGACTACCTGAATATCAGGAACCGCTCGAGCTTCCTGCCCATAAAGAGCGTGAAGCTACAGCCAAAACACCACGTGCCCCACGCGAGGCTCAGACAGCCGACGTAGACGAAGTGCGTGGTTTTGGTGGATTCGGATGGGCCATGCTGGCCGCTGCTGCCGTTGCCGTATTTGTAGGAGCCATTTATTTCTTCTCAGATCGTGCTGAAAAATATCATCCCGACATTGCTGAGGTTACCACCCCGGTAGGCAATTCGGCAAAACCATTTGCTGCCAAGATGATTACTGTCCGCAACGCAGCTCCGCAATCAGCTACAGCCTCTGCCACAGACACTCAGGGAGCACAGGTCACCGAAGATGTGGTGTATCTCTTCCCGCTCGATGGATCTGACATCCAAGCCAATGCTGCCCTCGACAATCTGGCTGGCCGCGTCTCCGGCAATCAGCAGGCTTATGTAGTGGTAACGGCCTATACCGACGAGAGCGGACGTGCAGCCTACAATCAGCGCCTCAGCGAAAAACGCGCTCGTAAAGTAGGTCAATATCTTGTGGCCCATGGCGTTCCGGCATCTCATGTTAAAACAGTCGGTAAAGGTGAGACCCATAAATATCCTACCGTCGAACAAAACCGACGCGCCGAAGTCCACGTAAACTACTAACCCCATGCCCCACTACAGGGGTGAGCAAACTGGTGTACGGTCAAAGGCCGCACACCAGTTTTATTATGGCTATGAGTATGAGCGAATAGAATCCGGCCAGGACGTCGTCGAGCATCACACCCCATCCTCCCGGACACAGTTGCTCCACTTTGCGGCATCCCAAGGGCTTGGTGATGTCGATGATTCTGAAAAAAGCAAAGCCGAGAAATGCCAGCAACCATGTCCAAGCCTGATTTGGAGCAGCACACGGGGCTATGAGGCACGGAATCCAAGTGCCCACATATTCATCTATCACCACGGCGCGGGGATCAGGGCCCCAATATTTTTCCATAACTTCTGAAGTCCAGGCACCTACCACCGTCACCACCACTATCAGCGCAGCCGTCGTTATGGTCAGAGCAAGCGGCGAGAGAAGATAGTAAAGCAGATACCATATCAGCAGAGCCACAAAGGCTGCATACGTGCCGGGGGCACCGGGAAGAAGGCCGGTATAAAGGCCGGTGGAAAGAATCTCATGGAAGCGCGGTGCCACTCCCAGCTTCTTGTAATTATTGTCGCTCATATATTTATTTTCCTGTTAGAATGGTACGTATATCGTTGAGTTTGTTCAATGCGGCCATGGGAGTAAGATTGTCGATGTCGAGGCCGAGTATCTCGTCGCGCAGCTGGCTCAACACCGGGTCGTCAAGCTGGAAAAACGATAGCTGCACACCCTCTTCCATGCCGTCGGTCGAGGCTATGGAGGCCGCCGCGGCCTTGTCGGTCTGGCGGTTGGCCTTCTCGAGCCGCTTCAGCACCTCATCGGCTCGGCGCACTATTGTCTGCGGCATGCCTGCCAGGCGGGCCACATGTATGCCGAAGCTGTGTTCGCTGCCCCCACGGGCCAGTTTGCGAAGAAACACCACCTTGCCGTTTATCTCCTTGACCGAAACATTGTAGTTCACCACGCGCGGAAATGAGCTCTCCATCTCATTCAGCTCATGATAGTGAGTGGCAAAAAGTGTCTTGGGGTGACCGGCATTCTGATGTATATATTCCACGATAGCCCATGCCAGCGAGATACCGTCGTAGGTTGATGTGCCGCGCCCGAGCTCATCAAAGAGTATCAGCGAGCGTTCCGACATATTGTTTAGTATCGAGGCCGCCTCGTTCATCTCAACCATGAAGGTCGACTCGCCGAGCGAGATATTGTCCGAGGCTCCCACGCGTGTGAAAATCTTGTCAACTACTCCGATATGTGCACTGTCGGCAGCCACAAAAGAGCCTGTCTGAGCCAAAAGCACGTTGAGAGCGGTCTGGCGCAGCAGCGCCGACTTACCCGACATGTTCGGGCCGGTTATCATCATTATCTGTGTTGCCGAGTTGGAGAGGGTTACTGTATTGGTAATATAAGGCTCTCCCGGAGGGAGCTGCCGCTCTATCACAGGGTGACGCCCTTCAGTGATCGAGATTTCGAGCGAATCGTCTACCACGGGGCGGTTGTAACGGTTCTCCAATGCCACACGTGTAAACGAGCCGAACACATCGAGCCTCGCCACCATCTGGGCATCAAGCAGTATGGCAGGAATGTATTCCGAAAGAGCCGCCACAAGATTGGAGAATATCTGCTGTTCCAGAATGGCTATACGATCCTGTGCACCGATTATCTTTTCCTCATACTCCTTAAGCTCGGGTGTGATGTAGCGCTCGGCATTGACAAGAGTCTGCTTACGTGTCCACTCCGGGGGCACTTTGCTACGGTGTGTATTCGTCACCTCAAGATAATAGCCGAACACATTGTTATAAGCCACTTTGAGCGAGGGTATGCCGGTGCGCTGGCTCTCGCGCTGCTGCAGATCGTTGAGATAGTCGCGCCCGTGGGCTGCTATCTGTCGTAGTTCATCGAGCTCAGGATTCACCCCGTGGCGCACCAGCGGCGCTCTTCCCAGCACGGTGGGAGCATCGTCTACAATCTCTGCCGAAATCTTGTCGGCAATACCGGTGCAGGGGTTAAGCTGCTCACCTATGGAAATAAGCGCAGCTTCGCCCGAGCTGAGACACAGATCCTTAATGGGCTGAATCATGCGCAGGGCATTGCGCAGCTGCACTATCTCGCGTGGATTGATGCGCGAGGCCGCCACCTTGCCAGTGAGGCGCTCAAGATCACCTATCTGCTCCAGAGCCTCGCGCAGGGAGTCGCGATCGTCGGGATGCTTGAAGAGATATTCCACTATGTCGAGCCTGCGGTTTATCTCCTTGGGGTCTTTGAGGGGAAAGAGCAGCCATCGATGCAGCAGCCTGGCTCCCATTGGACTCACGGTGCGATCAAGCACATCGAGCAAGCTCTTGCCATCCTCGTTCATGGCATGCACCAGTTCAAGATTGCGTATGGTGAAACGGTCGAGCCTCACATACGCCTCCTCCTCTACCCTCGACAGCGAGGTGATATGCGAGATATTGTAATGCTGCGTGATGTCGAGATAGTGTAGCACAGCTCCCGAGGCTATAATGGCCGCCTGCATGGAGTGGACTCCAAAGCCTTTGAGCGACGATGTCTCAAACTGCTTTAGCAGTCTGTCCATGGCCGCGGTCTCGGTGAAAATCCAGTCGTCGAGCTCAAATGTATAATAGTGCTCAGCAAAGGTCTCTTCCACAAGCTTTTTCTTGCCACGTTCCACCAGCACCTCCTTAGGGGCAAAGTTGGTCATGAGCTTGGCAATATAGTCGTCGGTGCCCTCGGCCGTGAGAAACTCGCCGGTCGAAATATCCAGAAATGCCACACCCGATATCTGCTTGCCGAAATGTATGGCAGCCAGGAAGTTGTTTTCGCGGTGATTCAGCACATTGTCTCCTATGGCCACACCCGGTGTGACCAGCTCGGTTATACCGCGTTTCACCAGCTTTTTTGTAGTCTTGGGATCTTCGAGCTGCTCGCAAATGGCCACCCTTTTGCCGGCTCTGACCAGCTTGGGCAGATAAGTGTCGAGTGCATGGTGTGGAAATCCGGCCAGCTCAACAAACTGCGCCGACCCGTTGGCACGTCGAGTCAGCGTAATGCCGAGTATCTCAGAAGCCGTTATGGCATCTTCCGAAAAGGTCTCGTAGAAGTCTCCCACTCTGAACAGCAGCACCGCATCGGGGTGTTTCTGCTTCATTGCGAGATACTGTTTCATCAGCGGTGTCTCGACTACTTTCTGTGCCATAGTTAAGGGTGTTTAAGATGGTGTTATAGCGAACGTTCGCGCCGCGATGCATCGATGCGAAGCAATATGAACAGGAGGAAGGTAAATCCCCACAGCGATGAGCCGCCGTAACTAAAAAACGGCAGCGGGATACCAATCACCGGACACAGGCCTATCACCATGCCGATGTTGATCACTATATGGAATATGAGATAGCTGGCCACACAGTAGGCATATACACGCCCGAAAGCCGTGGGCTGGCGTTCGCCTATAGCTATGACGCGCAATATCAGTATCAAAAACAGCACGAGCACAGCCGACGACCCCACAAAGCCTTCCTCCTCACCTATGGTGCAATAGATGAAGTCGGTGTGCTGCTCGGGCACATATTTGAGCTTTGTCTGCGTGCCGTTCAGAAATCCTTTGCCCCAAATGCCACCCGAGCCGATGGCTATCTTCGACTGATTGACGTTGTAGCCGGCACTCTTGTTGTCGTCAACAATTCCGAGAGCCACCTTGATGCGCAACTGCTGGTGAGGCTGCAGCTTGTCGAGAGCAAAGTTTACAGAAAATATAAAGGCTATCGACACCAGAGCCGCAGCCACGGTGACTATCAGATTCCGAGCCTTGGTTTTGAACATGAGCAATATGCAGTAGACCAGTGCCACCAGTATAGAGCCCAGGAAGAACACCATACCCGGCACAGGCAATCCGGCCATCACCAGACCTGTGCACAGTGCACCTCCACCCACAAACCACAATAAAGTATTGCGGGCTGCCTCAGGCTGCTTGCAGTAAAAGGCAAGCATAGCCACTATGAGCACCATTATCATTATGAAAACTGCAGCCTGTCCACTGGGGACGCCAAGCAGCAGAGTGTCGGTAAACTTGAGCTCGACCACAAAAAATATCACCGCACACAGAGCCGCCAGAAGCACCAGGCCACTCATACCCTCGCGATACAGCACGAAAAACAGCGACATATACACCAGCGCCGAGCCAGTCTCGTTCTGACCGAGAATCAGTATCACCGGCAGGAATATTATCACAAGGGCCTTGTAATAATTGTTTTTTGAGGCATTGAGCACAAAGTTATAGCTCGAGAACAGCTTGGCCAGACACAGTGCCGTGGCACATTTGCCAAACTCGGCCGGCTGCAGACTCATGGGGCCGATCACAAGCCACGAGTGCGATCCCTTGATATCTGGCGCCACAAAAATCGTGACGAGTAGAACCAACAGCACCACACCATAAATGACATAGGCATAGTTTTCATAAACCCTCACATCTATCAGCAGCAATATCAAGCCGAGCGCCAGCGACAGACCTATCCAGCGGAACTGCTTGCCCGAAAACTCGGCAAAGCTCAGCATATTGGCATGGTCGAAGTCATAGCTGGCGGCATAGATGCTCACCATCCCTGCCGATACAAGAATAAGATAGAGTATAATCGTGAACCAATCGACATACTTGAAAGTCGATGAAGTGTCTGTTCTCACCGGTGACATATCTATTCTGAGCTATCTCAATGTTTCTTGGTTCCTGCAAACTGTATGGTATTGCTCTGGAGCATTCTCTCCTCCAGATACTTGCGTTCAGGTGGAATATATCCACGCAGATAGCGCTCCATCACCAACGACCCGATGGGCACACCGAATGTGGCGCCGAATCCGGCATTCTCCACATACACGGCCACCGCAATCTTCGGCTCGTGATAGGGAGCGAAGCCCATGAAGGCCGAGTGGTCGCGACCGTGGGGGTTCTGAGCCGTACCAGTCTTGCCACACACCTCTATATCAGCCAGATTGGCCACACGGCAGGTACCACCCGTGACGGCCATGCGCATACCCTCGGCTATCTGGTCATACCATTTGGAGTCGATAGTGGGAGTGTGCCGCTCCAGATACTGAGCGGGCACCACGGTGTCCTGTATCTCCTTCACCACATGCGGGGTTATGTAATGGCCGCGGTTGGCTATGGTCGATGCCAAATTGGCTATCTGGAGCGGTGTAGCCAGAATCTCACCCTGGCCTATGGCAACTGATATGATGGTATTGGCGCTCCAATGTCCATCGCCATACCACTTGTTGTAGAAATCCACATTGGGTATGAAGCCACGGTATTCGCCCGGCAGATCTATGCCAAGTTTATAGCCATAGCCCTGCGATATCATGTGATACTTCCAGATGTCGAAGGCTTTGGCATGTGTGCCATACTTGCCGGTCTTGTCGATCATCGATTTAAAGCCCCAGCAGAAATATGCGTTGCAAGAGGTCTGGAGCGCAGGCTTCAAAGCTAAGGGTGAAGCATGACCGTGGCAACCTACTCTCAATCCGCCAGATATAAAACCGTGATAGCAGGGGAAGGGTGTGGCCGGGGTGATGATACCCTCTTGGAGGAATATCAGTCCCTGAGTGGGTTTGAAGGTTGAGCCGGGAGGATAAGTGGCCTGGATGGCGCGGTTAAACATGGGTTTGTCAAGATCTTGCATCATCTTGTTGTAGTTGTTACCTCGCTCACGCCCCACAAGGGTCGAGGGGTCGTAGGACGGCGCCGACACCAGACACAACACTTCGCCCGTTGCCGGCTCGATGGCCACCACAGCTCCTTTCTTGTTCATCATCAACGACTCGGCATACTGCTGGAGCTCGATGTTGATTGAAAGCTTTATGTTCTTGCCGGCCACTGCGTCGCGGTCAAGAGCGCCCTCTTCATAGCGGCCTCTGATACGACCCAAGGCATCGCGCATCAGCACTTCGGCGCCTTTGGTGCCACGCAAATACTCCTCATAGGTGTTCTCTATGCCGATATCCCCTATATAGTCGCCGCGCTTATAGTAGTCGTCCTTCTCCATATCCTTCTGCGACACCTCGCGGATATTGCCCAGAACATTGGCTGCGGCTTTATAGTTGTACTCGCGCAAGATTCTCTTCTGCACATAAAATCCGGGAAAACGATAGAGCTTTTCCTGCAGACGGCCGTAATCCTCGGCAGTGAGGTGGGTGAGAAGACGCTGGGGCGAATAGCTCGAGTAGCCGGGATTGCGACGCGGATCGCGCATGTCGGCAAACTTCTTGCGCAGCTCCTCGCGGGTCAGTCCCACTGAGCGGCAGAAGTCGAGGGTATCAAATCCCTCCTTGGCAATGTCGCGAGGTATCACCATGACGTCGTAGGCCGGCTGGTTGTAGACCACCAGACGCCCGTCGCGATCATATACAATGCCGCGCGAGGGATACACCGTGCGCCTCAGAAAGGCGTTTGAATCAGCATACTCCTTGTACTTCGAATCCGCCACTTGCAAACTGAAGAGGCGGATCAGATATATTATTGCTATAACGACTATAAAGCCGCCTATGATATATTGCCGTTTGGCAAGGTTATAATCTTTTCTCACTTCGGGGTGTCATTAAGCTGTCGATACCCAGCATGATTATCATGGACAGCATGGTGCTGAACACTATGCGGAGCAGCAGACGGAGAGGATGGAAAAAGGTGAATGCCTCGATGCAGAAAATTAGGGTGCAGTAGAGCAGGGTGGTGGTAAGGAGATATTTCAGGAACACAGCCGTACCGAGCGACATCATGGTGGGTTCCGGGCGTGTCAGATCTTCCTCACGCGGCAGATAGAGCCTCAGTATTGGTCTGCGCAGCATGGCCAGAAGTGTGCAGGCCAGCGCGTTCATGCCGTAGGTGTCCGAGAATATATCTACAGTCAGCCCCAGAAAGAATCCTATTGTCGCCATCCAGTTGAGCGACAGCGTAATGGGCAGACGCAATATGACGTATATAAACACCATGGGCACAGCCACACCGAAGAGACAGATGTGGTTGAACACGATCACCTGGGTGACCACGAGGATCAGAGTCAGCAGTATGAACTGAAGTGTTGTCTTGCTCACAGTGTGTGGTGTGCTGGGATGGATGTATGTTTACTGGACGTTTTTAATCTCAAGTTCCTTCTCTACCTCGGTGAGCTCGTCGCGCATCTTGTCGCGTATCACTCTCACGGTGCTCAGGGTGGAAAAGTCGGTAAAGAGCTTAATCCGCAGCGTGTAGAAATTGTCCTCGCGGTCGCGTGTGCCCGACTCTATAGTGCCCACCGGGACACCTTCGGGAAATACCGACGAGTATCCGGAGGTGACAATCGTGTCGCCCTTCACAAACTTCGAGTGTTTGGGCAGCTCCTCAAGTATGGCTTCGTCGGGGCTGCGGCCGTCCCAAACCAGCGAGCCCACCTGTGCCTGACCCTTCACCTTGCACGACAGGCGCAGATAGGGGTTGAGCACGGAGATGAGGCGTGCGGTATGGTCGCCCACCACATTGACTATACCCACAATGCCATTCTGATCCATCACACCCATCTCAGGCTCTATGCCGTCAAGGCTCCCCTTGTCGATGGTGATATAGTTGTGCGAATGGTTGATGGAACTGTTTATCACATCAGCTATTATGAAGTGATAGCGGGTCAGAGCGGAGTCTACAGTCATTGAGTCGGCATAAATCTGCTGGCGATAGGTCTTTATCACGTCCTTGAGCCTGTAGATTTCAAGCTCGAGGTCGGAGTTGCGCCGCTGCAGATCGTTGTTTATCTCTCTGAGCGAGAAGTAGGAGGTCACTCCGTTTGTGGTGCGGTATACGCCCGACGACACCGTGTTGGCTGATGTCAGAAACACATGATGCTGGTAAGGGTTGCCCGTGAGCAGCAATACCGCCGAGATGAGCAGGTAGAGTGCACACAGGAACCACGAACTGTATTTTACCAGAAATTTTAGTAGCTCAGACACAGCTGTGCGTCGGTGTTGTGAGTAGGACTATTGGTGTTGCTTGCCACCGCCACAGGGGTCAGCGTATCAGGAACGAGAAGGTCTCTATGTTCTTCAGAGCTACGCCTGTACCCTTGGCTACAGAGAGCAGAGGATCTTCAGCGATGTGGAACTGTATACCGATCTTGTCGGTGAGACGCTTGTCGAGGCCACGGAGCATAGCGCCGCCGCCGGCCAGGAAGATACCGTTCATCACGATGTCTGAGTAGAGCTCGGGGGGAGTCTCGTCGAGTGCTTGGAGCACGGCTGCCTCGATGCGCGAAATCGACTTCTCGATGCAGTGCGAAATCTCCTGATAGCTCACGGGCACCTCCATGGGCAGAGCTGTCATCTTGTTGGGTCCGTGCACGATGAAGTCCTCGGGGGGATTCTCGAGTTCGGTCAGAGCAGAGCCCACATGAATTTTGATCTGCTCGGCGGTGCGCTCTCCCACCTTGACGTTGTGAACACGGCTCATGTGCTCCACGATGTCGTCGGTGAGGTCGTCGCCAGCCACCTGGATACTCTTGTTCGACACGATGCCGCCAAGCGATATCACGGCGATCTCTGTTGTGCCACCGCCTATATCGACAATCATGTTGCCCTGGGGCGCAAGCACATCGATGCCAATGCCGAGAGCTGCGGCCATGGGCTCGTAGATCATGTAGACGTCTCGTCCACCGGCATGTTCCGATGAGTCGCGCACGGCGCGCACCTCAACTTCGGTTGAGCCCGAGGGTATGCCCACCACCATCTTCATGGAGGGTGAGAACCAATTGCTCTTGGTACTTGCCTTCTTTATAAGGCCTCTGATCATCATCTCGGCGGCATTGAAGTCGGCAATCACACCCTTACGCAAGGGGCGAATGGTCTCGATGCCGTCGTTCTCTTTGCCCTGCATGAGCTTGGCCTCGCGCCCCACGGCAATGAGCTTGCCGGTGCGTTTCTCGAGGGCCACAATCGAGGGCTCGTCAATGACGATCTTGTCGTTGTGTATGATTAGCGTATTGGCCGTGCCAAGGTCAATAGCGATCTCTTTGGTCAAAGAAAAAAGTCCCATTTTGTTGGAATAGAGAGATATGTTAGTGTTTGAAGTGACGGAAACCGGTGGTCACCATAGCCATGTCGTGGGCATTGCAGTAATCCACACTTTCGTTGTCGCGAATAGATCCTCCGGGATGTATCACTGCTGTGATGCCAGCTTCGTGGGCTATCTCGACACAGTCGGGGAAGGGGAAGAAGGCGTCAGAAGCCATGACTGCTCCCTCCAGAGAGTGTCCGAACGAGCGAGCCTTTTCGATGGCCTGCTTGAGGGCATCCACGCGCGAGGTCTGACCCACGCCGCTGGCCAGAAGCATGCCGTCCTTGGCCAGAACGATGGCGTTGCTCTTGGAGTTCTTCACAATCTTGTTAGCGAAGAGCAGATCCTGAGCCTGCGCGGGGGTTACGGCCTTGACAGTGACCTGCTTGAGATCTTCAACGGTCTCAATCTTCAGGTCGCGTTCCTGCACAAGCGCACCGTTGAGCACAGAGCGATACTGGCGCTTGGTGTCGAGCTTCTTGTTCTGTATGAGGATTATACGGTTTTTCTTCTGTTTCAGCACTTCGAGGGCATCGTCGGCATATTCAGGGGCTATGATCACCTCGAAGAATATCTTGTTGATATCCTCGGCTGTCTCCTTGTCGATGAGGCCATTGGTGATGAGAACGCCGCCGAAAGCACTGACGGGGTCGCCGGCCAGGGCATCCTTCCAGGCCTCGGCAATGGTTCCGCGCGAGGCAAGGCCACAGGCATTGTTGTGCTTGAGCACAGCAAATGTGGGATAAGTAAACTCGGATATCAGGCATACGGCAGCGTCGATGTCGAGCAGGTTGTTGTAGCTTATCTCCTTGCCGTGGAGCTGAGTGAACATCTCGTCAAGGTGCCCGTAGAATGTGCCCTTCTGGTGGGGATTCTCACCATATCGCATCTGCTTGGCACCGTCGACTGCTATGCGCAGCTCACCGCCGTTGGCAGTGCTGAGGGGGGCAGGTTCGGGCTCGGTGGAGGCGAAATAGTTGAATATGGCTGTATCATAGCCCGACGAAACGGCAAATGCCTGTGAGGCAAACCAGCGGCGCTCGTCGATGGACGATACGGCGCCCTGGCGCTTAAGCATTTCGGACAGGGGAGCATACTGGTCTTTTGAGGCTACGATGATGACGTCTTTATAGTTTTTGGCAGCTGCGCGTATCAGCGATATGCCGCCTATATCTATCTTCTCGATAATGTCGGCTTCCGAAGCGCCGGATGCCACAGTCTGGCTGAAGGGATAAAGGTCTACTATCACCAGGTCGATGTCAGGAATCTCATACTTGGTGGTCTGCTCACGGTCTCCCTCGTTGTCACGACGAGCCAAGATACCGCCAAACACCTTGGGATGCAAGGTCTTCACCCTGCCTCCGAGGATGGAGGGATATCCGGTGAGCTCCTCTACAGCCTCACACTCATACCCGAGGCTTTCGATAAACGAGCGTGTGCCGCCGGTCGATAGAAACTTCACACCACCTGCGTTGAGCAACGCAAGGATTTCGTCGAGACCCTCCTTATGATACACTGAGATGAGGGCTCTTTTGATTGGTTTAATGTCAGACATTCCGCGATTGTTGCTATTGGAGTTTCAGAGTGCAAAAATACAAATAATATCCCACACGGCGAAATTATGTCGTCATTTTGACAAAATTTATTTTTTCACACTTCCAGCTCATCGTTCTTGGCTTTATTCATCGCGTTTGTCACATAATTTGTCAGATATACTGTAAAGAGCGGAAATATCACCATTCCGGACACGGGCAAAATCACGGCCACAATCTTGCCTACCGGGGTGAGAGGATTGATGTCACACCCCACGGTCGACATGTTCATGGCACTCCACCATAGAGCATCCCAGTAGCTCGTGACCTGCGGATTCACCCCGTGTTCACGCTGGAAAAATATGAGCGAGCAGAAATAGGCCAACAGCAGCATGATGACTATATACGACATAAAAAGTGAGTTGATAGCATTTGACGACAGATAGCCTATCACTATCGACATTGCCAGGGCTCCACGCGCCAAGGGTATGAATCTCACAAAATATATGGCATCGTGGCTGAGATGGATGTCCATATAAGTGAATATATTGAGATAGGGTATGGATAGAAGCAGGAATATGAGACGGTGTTTGAAAAAGCGCCACTTATTTTCGGCAAGAGCCAACCCCACGAAAAAATCGAGTATGAAGAATAGACACACCCAGAGCTGAAAGGTCATATAGGGACGGTTCTCCAGGAAATCCACATTGCGGAAAGTATCTATCGAAAGCCACACTATCAGGAGCACCGAAAGCACCAGAACTATGAAATTCATCAGATTCTGTATCACTCTCGAGGCCTTGTGGCGGGTGTTGACGGGTGTTGAAGCAGAGGTGGTCATAATGCGATGTATTGTTATATAAACAACACATCCACCCCGCCGAAAGTTTTCGGATAGGGTGGATGTGTTGACTATGCTGATGTGCTGTCGAGGGTTATTTCTCGCGCATATAGATGTTTATGGGAGTACCGTGGAAATCCCAGTTTTCTCGTATCTTGTTTTCGAGATATCGGCGATATGGCTCCTTTACCCACTGCGGCAGATTGCAGAAGAAGATAAATGTAGGTATGGGCGAACCCTTGAGCATGGTGACATACTTGATCTTCACAAACTTACCTTTGTTGGCAGGAGGAGGGTATGCTCCGATGGCCTCGAGCATCACGGTGTTGAGCTGCGAGGTGGGCACCACTCGTTTGCGGTTCTGACACACCTGGAGAGCAGTTTCGAGCACTCGGAAAATACGCTGTTTTGTCAGAGCCGATGCAAATATGATGGGGAAATCGGTGAACGGGGCGAAGCGGCCTCTGATGGCCTCCTCGTAGTGGCGTATGGCCTCTTTGCTCTTGTCTTCCACAAGGTCCCATTTGTTCACCACTACAACCAAGCCCTTCTTGTTGCGCTGGATCAGCGAGAATATGGCCACATCCTGCGCTTCGATGCCGCGGGTGGCGTCGATCATGAGGATACACACATCCGAAGCCTCGATGGCGCGAATGGAGCGGATGACGGAGTAGTATTCGATATCCTCGGTCACCTTGTTCTTCTTTCTAATACCGGCAGTGTCCACCAGATAGAAGTCGAAGCCAAACTTATTGTAGCGCGTGTATATGGAGTCGCGTGTGGTTCCGGCAATGTCGGTGACTATATGGCGGTCCTGCTCCATAAAGGCATTGACCAGCGACGATTTACCGGCATTCGGGCGTCCCACAATACAGATTTTAGGGATATCTTCGAGGGTGTCCCCTTCGTCATCGTCCTTCTCGGGCATCTTAGCCACCACTTCGTCAAGCAGATCGCCTGTGCCATATCCGCTCACGGCCGACACCCCGATGGGATCGCCCAGACCGAAGGAGTAGAATTCGGCCATATTGTATCGCGAGTCGCCCACATCTACCTTGTTGGCTACCAGGATCACGGGCTTTGTGGAGCGGCGCAGTATCTCGGCCACCTGATCGTCGAGGTCGGTGACTCCGTTGGTCGCATCCACCACAAAGAGTATCTCATCGGCTTGCTCGATGGCCAGATGAACCTGCTTGTTTATCTCGTTTTCAAACACATCCTCACTGCCCACAACCCAGCCTCCGGTGTCGACGATCGAGAATTCCTTGCCATTCCAGTCCACCTTTCCATACTGGCGGTCGCGGGTTGTGCCGGCCTCCTCGTTGGTAATGGCTGTACGGGTCTGGGTGAGACGGTTAAAAAGCGTCGACTTGCCCACATTAGGCCTACCGACTATTGCTATCAGTTGTCCCATATTTGTTTCTTGATGATTATAATACTGATAAGAAAACGCCGGAGAGAGGCTAATAGTTGTCTCCCTCCGGTGTTTATGTATGCTGATGTCAGTCGCTCATGGTGCGCAGCAGCTCGTCGTTGTCGGCGGTGCGCTCCATTCGTTCCTTGATAAATTCCATAGCCTCGATGGGATTACGGTCGGCCAGGAAGCGGCGCAGAATCCACATGCGGTTGAGGGTCTCGTTGCGCAGCAGCAGGTCGTCGCGGCGAGTGCTTGATGCCATGATGTCGACGGCCGGGAAGATGCGCTTGTTCGAAAGCTTGCGGTCGAGCTGGAGCTCCATGTTGCCCGTGCCCTTGAACTCTTCGAAAATCACCTCGTCCATCTTCGAGCTTGTCTCAGTCAAGGCTGTGGCGATAATGGTGAGCGAGCCTCCACCCTCTATGTTTCGGGCAGCACCGAAGAAGCGCTTGGGCTTCTGCAGGGCATTGGCGTCAACACCGCCAGAGAGTATCTTGCCGGAGGCCGGAGCGCAGGTGTTGTAAGCGCGGGCCAAGCGAGTGATGGAGTCGAGAAGTATCACCACATCATGGCCACACTCCACCATCCTCTTGGCTTTTTCGAGCACAATGGATGCTATGCGCACATGGCGGTCGGCGGGCTCGTCGAATGTCGATGCTATCACTTCGGCGTTAACGCTGCGGCTCATGTCGGTCACCTCTTCGGGACGCTCGTCGATGAGCAGAATCATTATATATGTCTCGGGGTGATTCTCGGCTATAGCATTGGCTATATCCTTGAGCAGAATGGTCTTACCGGTTTTGGGAGGAGCCACAATAAGACCACGCTGACCCTTGCCTATAGGCGAGAACATGTCTACGACACGTGTGGAGATATTGGATGTGGAGCCCGATGTAAGATCGAATTTCTCATCGGGGAACAGGGGTGTGAGATGCTCAAAGGCCACACGGTCGCGTATGAAGTCGAGCGAACGGCCATTGACCGATATCACCGATGTGAGAGGGAAGTATTTTTCGTCGGCTCTGGGGGGACGCACATATGCCTCAACCACATCGCCTGGGCGCAGGGCATTCTGCTTAATCTGTTGCTGAGTCAGCAGCACATCGTCGGGCGACGGCATGTAATTATAGTCGCTCGAGCGCAGGAATCCATGACCCTGAGGTTCAACCTCGAGCACACCGGTAGTCTTTATGAGGTTGTCGAAGTCATAGCCTCGATGCTCCCACTCCTGGTTGTTTTTCTTTTTGTTCTTATTTTTCTTGCCCATCTGCTGAGGCTGAGGCATGCCGGGCTCGGCAATGGTGATGGGCGAAGGGGCCATCTGCTGGGGACGAGGCTGCTGCTGGCGCTGCTCTCTGTCGCGCTCTGAGCGGGGTGCAAAAGTGCGGCCACCGGCTCGAGGGAAGAACTGACCGAAATCCGAGTCCTTGGATGGACGGAAGTCGCGATACTCGCCATTCTGGGATTGTTCGCCACCCTGCTCACTGCCCTCGTCAGGTTCCGAGCCGGGGCGTATAAACACACCACGGGCTCTACCAGTCTGAGGTGCTGCCTGTTCGGTCGAAGAGTCGCCAGCGTGCTCGGGCAGCATTCCGACAGGCTCAGTAGTCTCAGCTGATGCCTGGTCTGCGGGTTGCTCGGTCGATTCAGGCTTCGGATTTTTGGGTGGTCTTCCGCGACGTTTCTTCTGGGGCTGAAGGCCCTTCACTTCGCCATCCGGATTAGCAGCCTCCTCGGCGGGAGCCTGAGCTTCGCCGGCGGTTGGTGCAGCAGTCTGATCCTCACCCTCGGCAGCCTCGAGAGGCAGCTGGGGCTCGGGGTTATGGTTTTTAGGTTTGCGGCCACGTTTTTTGGGCTGAGGCTGAGACTGGGCTTCAGCCTCGGCAGCCGGAGTCTCGGCCGATTCCTGTTTTTCGGATTGCGATTGCTTTTTTTGGTCCGAGCCCTTTTTGCGCCCACGCTTTGGCTTGTCGGGCACATTGGTAGTGGCAGCCGATGCATGGTCGCGTGCCTGCTTGTCCAGAATTTCATATACCAGCGATTCTCGATCGGCTGTGTCAATACGTGAGATTCCTACAGATTCGGCCGCTGTCTTTATAGCGGCTTCATCCATCGAAGAAAGTTCGTCTAAATTGTACATAATCTATGTATAATTCTAATCCGGGGGTTGCGGAGAAGAGATCTATTTTTATTAAAAACAGTTGATTGTTTTAAATCATCCTTTTTCAGAAAGTGATGTCGGAGAGTGAATAAAGGTTCCAAGATCGCCAAAATAGTATCGACGAAAAAGATAACCGATAAAAATTGCTTATACCGAAGGCCGGGGGGAGGAGGCGCAGACAGCAATCCGCAATACAGTAATCAATAAAATGGAGATACTTTCAAAAAAACGTGATGTTCTAAAACTTAGAATAGCGTGGAGGGGAGTGAGGGGAGAAAAAAGTGACACTTTTGCCACTCAGGGCTCATGGATTAAAAACATTGATATATGAGGCCACTGGTTTTATGACGCAAAGTTACAACTTTTCATTTAAAATAACAAATTAAGTTCGCAGAATGTTCGACGGAAGCGTCAAAACATACGCAAAATTGTGCCGATTTACGGTTAAGAGTGTGTCTAATAAAGGATGTTAACACGTAGGGCGGCCAATCTTTAGACGATTTTTGTCTAACGATAAGTGAGTGTGGCCGTAGCCACATGACCGAAGAGTTATACAAAAAGCGGCACAGAGTGGCCGAGCCTAGGTAACTTTCGTTAATTCACACTCATTAAAACAATATTTCATAAATCACAAAAGTCTTATGAGGCTGAATAACGCAGAAAGGAAGAATGATTTGACTTCATGCTCTGGATGTCTTTATCGCTTTGTTTCAGTCATGTACATCCAGTACACTCCTGAAACTGCATCTATAAATACATCTCATACCATGAACCCTACGCGTTAACACCCTTTATTAGACACAATCTAATTTTCAAGAGAATCCCATGTGTGGCGGGCGCGGGCGTAATAATCGAATATAATATTCACACCCACGTCGAGCAGATTTTCGTTGGGGTGACGGTCGTAGTGACAACGCATTTTGGCAAAATCGCGGTGTGCGCGCCACACGGCTCCGGCCTGAGGGAAGTCGCCTGTCAGCAGAAACTTAGCCCAAGCCACAGTGTCGAGCAGCCGACGGCGGAAGAGCACTCCCTTTCTCACCGAGTCGGGGAGATTTTTATGGAGCATCAACAGATTGTTGCGGAAATTCAGATAGGTCTTCCGCGGATTTGAAGCCGGCAGACTCCCTCCACCCAGATGATACACATGCGACGAGGGTATAGCCCATATCTCTTTACCCATCAGTCTGATGCGCCAGCACAGGTCTATCTCCTCCATGTGGGCAAAAAAGCGTGCATCCAGTCCGCCGGCACGCATATACACCGAGTTATCCACCATCAGACAGGCTCCGCTTGCCCAGTGGACCTTCGCCGGGGTGTCATACTGGCCGCAATCTTCTTCGACAGTATCAAAAATGCGACCGCGGCAATAGGGGTAGCCGTGTCGATCAAGAAATCCGCCCGAAGCACCGGCATATTCAAACCGCGTAGGCTCGGCCTCGGAGAGTAGTTTTGGCTGCACGGCTCCCACTTCGGGATGCGTGGTCATAAAGTCGTAAAGCGGTGTGAGCCAATCATCATCAACTCTGACATCGGAGTTGAGCAGCACGGTGTAGTCATACTCATCCTGCGTGTCGCGCACGGCGCGGTTATATCCCTCGGCAAATCCGAGATTCTCCTCGAATTTCAACAATCTCACGCCGGGAAAATCGCGCTCAAGCAGCGCCACCGACGAGTCGGTTGACCCGTTGTCGGCCACAATCACATCGGCTATGGCCGCAGACGTATGCTCGACCACCGAAGGGAGAAAGCGCTCAAGTAGCTTCTCGCCATTCCAATTCAATATTATTACTGCTACCGGTTTGCGTGTCATGAAAGAAGTCAGATTGCTATTTCCCCACGGTTATCCTCCTCACCCTCTATGGGACTGATTATTCTTACGAGAACAACGGTATTGGAGAGCTCGGGACGGGGGTTGTCGAGAATAATACGCAGATAATTATCGGTGAATCCGGCCATGGAGCCGTCGGTGCGAGGGTGTTCAAGTAGCACCGGGCGCTCTGTGGATAGATGTCGGCGTGTGAAGTCGTTCAGCTTGCGCTCACTCACACCGAGCATTATGCGTGTTCGGCGATGCTTCTCTTCTTGGCTCACCACGGGCTCTATCTGCAGGGCACGTGTGCCGGGACGCTCGCTGTAGGTAAACACGTGAAGCCTGGAAATATCAAGACTCTCCACAAACCGGCGCGATTCCTCGAAAAGCTCCTCGGTCTCACCTCGTGCACCAACAATAAGATCTACACCTATAAAAGCATCGGGCAGCACGGAGCGTATCTTCTCTATCTTCGAGCGAAATAGCGCAGTGTCATAACGCCGACGCATCAGCCTGAGCACTTCGTCAGATCCATTCTGCAATGGTATATGGAAGTGAGGCATAAATCTGCGTGATCGAGCCACAAATTCGATGGTCTCGTCGGTGAGCAGATTAGGCTCGATTGACGATATACGATATCGCTCTATCCCCTCCACCCCATCGAGAGCCCGGCAGAGATCAAGGAAAGTCTCCCCGTTGCGACGGCCGAAGTCGCCGATATTTACACCGGTTATCACTATCTCCTTACCTCCCTCCGAGGCCACACTGCGTGCCTGAGCCACAATCTCGTCGATCGTACCCGAGCGGCTGCGTCCTCTGGCCATGGGTATGGTGCAATAGGAGCAATAATAGTCACAGCCATCCTGCACCTTTAGGAAATATCGGGTGCGGTCGCCACGGGAACAGGAGGGTGAGAAGGTGTCGATATCGCGCGTGGGTGTGTGAAACACCAGAGCCTCGCCTTCGCTGCGCAGATACTCGGCCAAACGCAGCTTGCGGTCGGTTCCGGCTACAATGGTCACACCGGGAAGCTCAGCCACCTCCTCAGGTTTTAGTTGGGCATAACATCCGGTCACAACAATGCGAGCCCGCGGATATCTGCGTGCAAACGAGCGTATGGCCTGACGGCATTTCTTGTCGGCTATTTCCGTCACCGAGCAGGTGTTGACCACTATATAGTCAGGCTCATCGCCCGGTTGGACACGCTCTATGCCTTCCTCGGCAAAGATGCGCGCCACCGTCGATGTCTCGGCGAAGTTGAGTTTACACCCGAAGGTGTGAAAGAGGGCAGTGCGACTGCCAAACGTTGTCTTGTCTATCAATTATTCTGCGTCGTGCTGAATGGGTATGGGGCGTTTGAACACCTCTTCAAACGAGATAAGAGTCTCGGTGCGACCCAGACCGAGGCTGAGCTTCTTGTGGATTATCTGGAGCAGATGGGCGTTGTTGCGAGCATAGATCTTGGCCAGGATATCGTAGGTACCGCTGGTGAAATGGCAGTCTACCACCTCGGGTATCTCTCTGAGTCGATCCACGACTTCATCAAATTTTGTCGAGTCGTTGAGGATAAAGCCGATGTATGCACAGGTCTGATAGCCGACTGTGGCGGGGTCGATCTCTGTTTTGAAGCCCTGAATGATGCCTGAGGCTGTAAGTTTCTGTATGCGCTGATGGATAGCGGCCCCCGAGATGCCGGTCTCGCGTGCTATCTCAAGAAAGGGCTTGCGGGCGTTGTTTGAAAGCATCTCGAGTATACGGAGGTCGAGTGCGTCATAGTGCTGTCTTGCCATGAAAGTATATGATTCAAAGTTTAAAACGGTTGTCCTTCACATTGACGCCGGTTACCTGTCAAGGCCACCGACATCTATTTAACGCTGCAAAATTACTAAAAATTTTCTCCACTACATTATTTTTTTATTATGTTATACAACAATATTTACTACAATTCCATACTTTTCATCCCGAAAGTCACCATATTTTTCTTTCTTAACATATTTATTCATACCAACAGGGCCGCGGCAGTTGGCGGATTGACAATAATTCTATAACTTTGCACGGAATTTTGGCCTTATCCATGCTCCGGGCCATTGCAATTGTTAATGAGGAAATCTCAGATATATATTATCTTATTAGTGCTTTTGTGTGCAGCCAGCTTAGGTGCGCGTCCGCGCCCTGCCGGCCGCCCCGTTTCGCAGGCGCCCACCCCGACTCTCGAGGTGGCCGACACCCTCGAGCCCGACACCGTTCCCTCAACCCTACCCTTGCTCCCCGAGCCTGCCGAAGATTTCAACGACTCGATATCAATCCCTGAGCATATCCTTGTCGACTCCCTCCCCTCCGACTCCACGCTTATCACAATCACCGACTCTATAGAGCCACTGGCCGTGAGGCACACTGCCGTGCTTGACACTGCCCGACGCACCCGCCTGAGCCGAACCCGCATCAACACCACCCGCGACTCCATAAAGATTGTGCGCACTAAGGTAGACCTTGACAATCCAGTCGACTTCTCAGCGCGCGACTCGCTGGTGCTCATCGGGCGCAATCTGGCTTATATGTATGGCCAGAGCAACGTGGTGTATGGCAAAATCAAACTCGACGCCGAGCAGATAAAGATGAATCTCGACAGTACCACGGTCTATGCCGTGGGCGTGCCCGACTCGCTGGGCGAACTCGTAGGCTCCCCTGTGTTTGACGACAACGGCACCACCTACGAGGCCAAGACCATGAACTATAACTTCCACACAGAGTATGGATATATCACCGATGTTGTCACTCAGCAAGGTGAGGGCTACCTTACAGGCGGGCGTTCAAAAAAGGTAGACGAGAACACCTTCTATCTGGAGGATGGCATATATACCACCTGCGACGACCATGAGCACCCTCACTTCTATCTGCAGCTCACCAAGGCTAAAGTGCGTCCCGGCAAGGACGCTGTGATTGGTCCTGGCTATATGGTGCTGGCCGGACTGCCCCTCCCGCTGGCTGTGCCCTTCGGCTATTTCCCATTTTCCGACAAATACTCTTCAGGTATAATCTTCCCTACATTCGGCGACGATTATAACCGCGGATACTACCTGAGCGACGGCGGATACTACTTTGCCATCAACGACAACATCGACCTGGCCATAACCGGCGAACTCTACACGCTGGGATCATGGGGTTTGAGGGCTCAGTCGTCATATCTGAAGCGCTACAAATATAACGGCTCATTCAACATCTCTTACCTCAAAACCATCACCGGCGACAAGGGAATGCCCGACTATTCAAAATCGACCAACTTCCAGGTGCTCTGGAATCATGCCCAGGACTCAAAGGCCAATCCTAATATGAGCTTCTCGGCATCGGTCAATTTCACCACTACGGGCTACTCGCGCAACGATGTCAGCTCCTATTACTCCAACTCGTTTACCGAAAACACTAAGAGTTCTACCGTCAACCTCACATACCGCTTCCCCAATTCCAAGTGGTCTCTGTCGTCGACGGCCAATATCTCACAGCGCTCTCAGGACTCCACCCTGGCAGTATCGTTTCCTAACTTCACGCTGACACTCTCGCAGGTCTACCCCTTCAAGCGCAAACGCGCCGTGGGTGCCGAGAAATGGTATGAAAAAATAAAGCTTTCATATTCGGGCCAGTTCAACAACTCGCTCACCTCCAAGCAAGATGAGTTTTTCAAGAAAAGCCTCATCAAGGACTGGCGCAACGGCATGAAGCACACAGTGCCCATCTCGGCCACGTTCAACATACTGAAATACTTCAACGTGACGCCTTCGATAAGCATCACCGACCGCATGTACTCCTCCAAGGTGCGCCGTCAGTGGGATCCCAATGCATCGGCCGAGGTGCTCGACACCACCTATAGTCTATATAATGTGTGGGACTTTTCGGCCTCCGTGTCGGCCTCGACCAAGGTATACGGCTTCTTCCAGCCTCTGCCCTTCCTGGGCAATAAGGTGAAGATGGTGCGCTATGTGCTAACCCCCACCATCTCGTTTAGCGGCGCCCCCGACTTCGGGTCAAAGTTCTTCGGATACTACGACACGTATCAGTATACCAACTCGCGTGGCGAACTTGTGGAGCGGCAATACTCCATGTTCCCCAACTCACTCTTCGGTGTGCCCGGCACAGGCAAAACGGGATCGCTGAGCTTCTCCCTCGCCAACAATCTGGAGATGAAAGTGCGGTCGGACAATGATTCGATTGGCGAAAAGAAGATTTCGCTCATCGAAAACCTCCAGCTCAGCCAGAGCTACAACATGGCGGCCGACTCCATGAGATGGTCAAACCTCAACACATCCATAATGCTGCGCCTGATCAAGAACTTCAACCTCAACCTTTCGGCCACGTGGGATGTGTATATGTATGCTCTCAATTCTGCCGGAAATCCCGTTAGAGTCAACAAACTGCGCCTCACTCACGGCAAAGGCTGGGGCAAACTGTCGAGCACAGGAACATCGTTCAGCTACACGTTTAACAACGATACGTTCAAAAAACTGTTTGGCGGTAATAAAAAGGACTCCGACATAGACGACAAAAACAAGCCCGACGAAAGCCAGCAGTTTGCCGAGGACACCTCTGACTATGATGAATCTTCATCAAACGACCGCGACGACAAAAAGGGGATAAAGATAGGGCCCAGCGGCTATATGGATTGGAGTGTACCCTGGAGTCTGACATTCAACTACTCCGTAAACTACGGCTACGGCGAATTTGACTACAAGAAACTCGAATATAAGGGAAAGATAACCCAAAACCTTTCGTTCTCGGGCAATCTGCGCCCCACACAAAACTGGAACATAGGCTTTTCGGCATCCTACAACTTCAACACCCACAAGCTCGCCTATATGAACTGCAACATCTCGCGCGACATGCACTGCTTCATCATGCGAGCCAGCTTTGTGCCCGTGGGTCCCTACAAGAGCTACAACTTCCATATCTCCGTCAAGTCGTCGCTCCTGGCCGACCTCAAATATGACAAGAGATCATCTCTCTCCAACGGCGTGAAGTGGTATTAAAATCCGCTTGAAGCGAAGCTTAACAGCCTCGCAAAGGCGATATAATGCGAGCCCCACACTTCTTCAAAGCGTGGGGCGCTTGAAATCATTTAGCAAACTCCAACTTCAGAAATCCACTGTGAGGCGGACATTAAACTGACGGCGAGTCAGATAGTTGGGCACTGCATACTGGATCTCGTTGACATCGGTGACCCAATAGTAGGAGGCCACGTTTGAGATATCGAGCAGATTGAACAGGTCGACACCGAGCCACACACTCTTAAGTTTCGAAGCAAATCCGCCACGATACTCCCCTTCCTTGAGCGGCGGGAGCAGGGCGTATTGCAGACCTACGTCGACACGCTTGTAGGGAGGCATGCGGAAATATCCCTGGTCGCGGGTGGAGCGCGGCGATGTGCTGGGAAGGCCCTGCATGAAAATGCCACGAAGCGAGAACTTTAGTCTTGGGAACTTGGGGAAATAATCCGTAAAGAAGAGGCCCAGACTGTAGGAACGATCGGTCGGGCGGGGCACCTTCACACCATGCAGTGTCTC
Source organism: Muribaculaceae bacterium (assembly GCA_023664185.1). Lineage (GTDB taxonomy): Bacteria > Bacteroidota > Bacteroidia > Bacteroidales > Muribaculaceae > Duncaniella. The sequence goes on along the minus strand of JAMPGA010000004.1, from coordinate 56,207 downwards.
GGATGTTTTCATGAGCGATAAACTTATCCACGAGTCGCTGCCGGGCACAAACTGACCAAACAGCTTCATATCTATACCCGCAGCAAAGCCCGACGACTCATTTTTACCGGTGTAGACAATCTTAAGGTTGTCTATCTCATAAGGCACAAGATCCGAGAGTGCCTTGTAATAAATCTCGCCCGACAGCTTGAAGGGACGCCCCATGGCGCGGAAGGTGTAGTCGGTTCCACCTATAAGGTGAAACGACCTCTGGCTCTTTATATCCTCGTTGAGCACGATGGTCTGATTGCCATCGGCGTCGGTGACGGGCATTCGGTATTCCTTATAGAAGGGCGACTGGTAATACAGACCAGTGGCCACACGAAATGCCCACCCCGGAGCTTTGTCGGGGATGAAACCGAGCGATACACGCGGACTAATCAGTGTCTCCTTATTGAAACTCCAGTGGCTCAGACGCACACCGGCGTTGAGTGTGAAGAATCCGGCCGAGGTGGTGAATTTCCAGGCATCCTGAACCCACAGAGCCATGCGTGTGGAGTTCACATCGTGGTGGGAGTCAAGATTATAGACTACGCGCAGCTGATCGGGCAGAGCCGGCAAAGAGAATCCGGCCGAATCTCTCAGCTCCCACTCGCGCGAACGGTCCATTATCTTCTCGCCCTGCACACTCAGTCCGTAAGATAGCGTATGCTTTGAGTTGAGCGCAGTCTGTCCCTTCAGAGTAAGAGCCATCACGGAAGCCTTAAGCCTGTTTCGTGCATGCTCGTGATAGCGTCCCACGCCCAGCTCGCCTCCCACATCCGACGTTCCTGCCTGGTCAAGCCAATATTCACCCGAGATATCATAGGCCACAAGCTCGTTGGTCAGGTAGCCCGATCCGAGCAGCTGCAGATTGGTGGATCTGCTCAGGCGATAGTCGAGTGACAGAGCTCCGAAGTAGGTCTCGAAACGATCCTTCTCATGACCATCGAAATACACCGTAAACTGCTTGGCATCAGTCGAAGTGCCAAAGGTGGTGGTGCGGTTCTGGGGTGTGAATTTATATCGGTTCACCGAGATGTTGCCCAGCAGCGAAACCGACAGACGGTCAGAAAAGCGATAGCCTATAGAAGTCTGATAGTCGAAGTAAGAGGGGTCATATTCACCTTTGGTGTCCATGGAGCTGAGCAGCGACGAATTGGTTTTGTATCTCACACCGTGCAGCTGGTTGAACTTCTTGCTCCCCTGCCCTATGGCCAGAGAGCCACCCATGAGCGAGGCTGAGGCTGACCCTTCGAAGGCCTCAGGGTGGCGGTAAGTAATGTCGAGTACCGACGACATTTTATCGCCATACTCAGCCGGGAAGCCACCCGTCGAGAAGCCCACGGCACCTACCATATCCGGATTGATTATGGAAAGACCCTCCTGCTGACCTGACGTGATGAGCTGAGGTCGATAAACTTCGATGCCGTTGATATACACTGAGTTTTCGTCATATGAACCGCCACGTACAGAATATTGCGACGACATCTCGTTGGAGGCCGTCACGCCGGGCATGGTCTGAAGTAATGCCTCGACGCTGCCTCCCGAAGCATCGGGCGAGCGCTTGATATTGCTGACATCCAGGTGCTCTACGGCTCCGGTCTGCTTCTTAAGTTCCACCACCTCAAGCTGCTGCAGCGTCTCGGTGTCGAGCGGGAGCATCACATTGAGGGTCACATCGGCCGCGGGGTCTATGAGCTGGCGCTTCACTTCGCGGTAACCTATACAGGAAAAATAAACTGTGATAGTATCCGATTTGGCACACGAAAGCGAATAGTCGCCTTCGAGCCCGGAGGTCACACCTATGGCCGTGCCGCCGATGCGTACAGTGGCAAATTCCACCGGATCGTTGTTCGAGTCGGTGATCTTTCCGTGGATCTTCACCGCCTCGGCTTCGGCCGAGGCTGCACATATTAGTAACAGAGATAATATGAACTGGCTTAAAGCCTGCATGATAATCGGTTTATTATGATAAGATACATATTTATAAACGGATTAACATGCAAAAAATTGCGGGGCACCCACAAATGAGAGGGCGCCCCGTTATTTGGATTGGTTTGAATTGTATCAGTCTACCTTTATAACAAGGAAGTTTGAGAGCTGCCAGAATTTGGCAGGATTGGTTATCTTGATGACCTTCTGGCCGTTTACATCCACAATCTGATAGGAATCCTTGGGCTGTGAGGTCTTGATTTCAGCCTTGGTGCTGTGTGTGGCAATCTCGGTGAGGGTGCGCTTGTCGGCTGCGGTGAAATAGTTCATGTCGAAGTCGCCCTTCATAATCTTTGTCTTGCGCAGGAAACCGCTCTCAATGATGCCGCGCTCCTTGAGCTCCTTGTTTGTGCCAATGGCATAATAGCAAGTATTCAGCTCGTTGACCGCTGCATTGGCAGCCTCCTCGGCGGCTTTCTTGGCGGCTTCCTCGGCGGCAACGTCGCTATTGAGCGAGTCAACACGCACGTTCAAATCGTTGACGGTGGTGGTGAGCTCGTCAATCTTGATATTGGCGGCTGCCAGCTGGTTGGTCAGAGTGGCAATCTCGGTGGTCTGGTCGGCAATCTGAGCCTTCAGATTCGAGATGGTGCGCTTGAGTGTGGAGTTCTCACCTCCGGCAGCTTCAAGCTTCTTCTCCAGCTCGGCCAGGCGCTGACGGCGCTCCTGCAGAGCCTGCTGTATGGCAATCATATCGTTGCGTATCTGCTCCTTGCGTGAACTCGACTCTCCTGAGAGCGAGCCGGGAGTTGAGATTATCTTCTCGAGATCTTTAATCTGGCTCATTCCATCAGAAATATCGTTGACCAGCACCAGGAGTGAATCCTGAGTAGCAAGGGTTTCGCGTAGGTCGCCCTTGAGCTGTTCGTTCTGAGCCTCTGATTCGCGAAGCTTGTCGGCGTTACACCCTGTGAGAAGGGTGGCCGCCAGAAGTGCCATAGTTGCAATCTTTTTCATTTTCAAGTTGACGTGAGTTAATATTTTAATCTTGTTCTTTATATTTGTTTTTATGTGTGCGTGGGCCGGTTTCTACTGCCCCTATAATTATAACAATTTCACCACGCGGATTGTTTGCTGCGAAGTATTCCTTTAGCTCGCTCAGGGTGCCTCTCACCGTTGTGTCGTGAAGTTTGGAAATCTCTCTCGACACTGATGCCGGGCGATCATCGCCACACACAGCTGCCAGCTCCTCAAGGGTTTTCACCAACCGCAGAGGCGACTCGTAGACGATTGTCGTACAGTCTGACGCAGCTATAGCCTCCAGCCTGGTGCGACGCCCTTTTTTAGGTGGGAGGAAGCCCTCGAAATAGAAGCGGTCGGTGGGGAGACCCGAATTGACCAGCGCAGGCACAAAGGCCGTGGCTCCGGGCAGTGTCTCCACCTCCACACCCTGGCGGCGACACTCGCGCGTCAGCATAAAGCCAGGGTCGCTGATGCCGGGGGTGCCGGCATCGGATATCAGCGCCACATCCTCGCCCGAGGCTATGCGCTCTACAATGGGCTTGGCGGTGGCATGCTCGTTAAACTTATGATGGCTCTGACAGGGGGTCTGAACATCGAAATGCCTGAGCAAGACGGCGGAAGTGCGCGTATCCTCAGCCAGAATAAGACTTACATTCCTGAGCACCTCCACGGCTCGCGGAGTCATGTCGGCCATATTGCCCACCGGTGTCGGCACCACATAGAGCTTTCCCATATATCAGAAGTGACGTTTTACTATCTCCATGAAAGCCTTTACATCCTCGTTATCAGGATCCCAGCAAAGGTCGTCGTAGAAATATTCCTCGGCCTCGTCAAACGATGACATCGCCGAAATCACGTCGAGAGTATCGGTAAAATCAGCCTCCGAGCCATGAAACAGTTCGCGGCAGAAGCGATACTTATCGTTGAGCGTAAAAGCCTTGTTTATATCGCGTGCTCGCTTGCGAGCCAGCATCTCGTCGAGAGTCGAGCCATTGGTGTCGTTAGCAGTGTCGTCGTCATCGAGGGTTTTGATGGTCTCGTCAATCTGAGCCATGGAGGCCGCCGGTTCGGCATCTTCGGTCTGCTCTATCTCTGCGGCCTCGGCCATGGCCTGCTGTGGCGTGGGGGTCAAAGAAGCCGTAGGAGCCGTGGGCGATTCGGGCAGCATCATCACACCACCCTGCAGCTCAGTCACTTTTTCAGCCAGCAGGCTGAGTGCATCGGCAGGAAAATCGTCGCCACGCTCTTTGAGCAGAAGGAGCAGTCCCTCCACCTCATATGTCTTCTTCAGAAGATATTCTATCCGGTTGTTCTGTTTCATTCTGCAAACTTACACAAAAAGTGTCTAATAACAATCTCTGAATGGAATTTTTTAATGCCGCGCGCGAGCAAGTGAAGCCATTGGCTATAAAGACAAGCACATGCGACGGGCGTCCTTCGTCGTCGAAAAGATAGCCACTATACGACTGCACCCCTTTCATCGAACCCGTCTTCATGGCCACACGCCCTTCCAGTGGGGTCTCCGAGAGAAAATACTTCATGGTACCCTCTAAGCCGGCACGCGGAAAGAGATCTATATAGTCGCGTCCAAACTCATTGTTGAGCATATGTTTGTTCACCTCTCCCAAGAAGCGGGCCGTGAGCCGGTTGTCGCGCGACAGACCACTACCGTCCACAATCCTCACCCCGTGGGGGCTCACTCCGGCCAGGGTCCACACCGCCTCTTCCTCGGCTATGGCCTCGGCTCTCGACCCTCCGGGCACTATGGAGCGAAGCATACCCTCGGCCATAAGATTGTCCGACCGATGCATCAGGCTGCGAAGTATATCGCCAAACTCCGGGGAGTTGTGAGAGTAGATAATAGCCTCGGCCTCCGCGCCCTCTATGAGACCGCCATCCACCTTTATGCCGGCGTTCTCAAGCGTTTTCACTATCTCGGCCTTCATCGCTTTCGATGGGTCGGGCATGGCAAAATTGTCGCTGAATCCGCGGCGTGTGTTGCCGCTGATGAGAAAAGTCTCGGTGCCATCCTTGCGATCCACCTTGACACGGCGTCCGCGGCGCGACAAAACCTTGAAGCTCAGATCGGGCACATAGGGCACTGTCACCTTCGAGGGTAGCTGCAGATTAAACGAGTTGTCGCGCCAGTTGGCGCCAAACAGTCGCGCCCCGTAGGGCCAAAGCAAATCCTCGGCCATAACACCGTGAGCCGTAGTGGCATCCTGAAAATTGCTCTGATCCACCACGACATCACCTTTCACCCTGGCTATCCCCAGACGTTTGAGCCCCGCAGCTATGCTGTCGGCAAAACCACGTGTCCCCTGGAAGTGTCTCGACTCTATGGTAGGATCGCCCATGGTGCGCACCACCACATTACCTTCCAGCACGCTGTCGGCAGAGATGCGCCCCTCTGCTACTACTGGGGTGTTGAAACGTTCCGATACGTCGGCCAGATTGAGAAGCGAGGCAGCAGTGACAGTCTTCATCACCGATGCCGGCACCAGTGATGTGTCTATATTGGCCTTAACCACATCCACACCCCAGCGCAGATCGTAGATCCACACTGCGGTGCGCGTGGTGTCGATCCCGGCCACATTGAGCGGAAAGGCGCCAAGCGTCCCCTGCAACGTAGCCAGAAAACAGATAAGGAGAGAGATGAATCTGAGCATCATTTAGAGAGTAAGAGTTCGTCTATTGTCCCGATCATATCTCTCGCAGTCTGGTCGGGTCTGATTGGCACTACAGTGGCCCAGCCCCTGTCAAGCCAATACTCATCGGTGGCGGGGTCGTCGGGCTCGGTGTTGTGATATTTACCTGTGAGCCAGTAGAAGGGCTTACCTGATGGGCGGGCATAGTCGGCATACTCCTCGGTCCAGTATCCGCCGGCTGCCCTAACGCATTTAAGCCCGGCAGGGACACAGTCTTTCGGGAAGTTGACATTGAGGCATATACCGGCAGGGAGTCCGGAGCGGAGCACACGGCCGGCTATCGTCTCGATCATATCGAGTATGCCCGAGAAATCGGCTCCGCTGTTGTGGGTGAGAATGGAGAAACCTACCGACGGCACACCCACTATACACCCCTCCATCGCAGCGCCCATCGTGCCCGAATAAATATTGTTGACGGCTGCGTTGGAGCCATGATTTATACCAGAAAGGAGCATATCGAGCTTGCGGTCGAGGATGGCATGAAGAGCCAGCTTCACACAATCTACCGGAGTGCCTGTCACGCTATACACTTTTGCATCCCCTATGGGGTCGCATTCGTTTATCTGCAGAGGGCCATCGACGGTCAGTGCCGACGATTTGGCCGACTGATGCTGCGCTGGGGCCACGGCTATGACGTCGCCAAGCTTGGAGGCTATTCCTACAAGTTCGGCCAACCCGCGTGCCTGCACACCATCGTCGTTGGTGACTAATATTAACGGACGTTTATCAGACATATCGGAAACTCAAAAAATCTTTTTACAAATTTACAACAATTTGCCAACTATTCGGGTTGGCGATTGTTAAAATTTTAGTACTTTTGACAAAATTTCATCGTATAACCCTTAAAATAATTCGTCAGACATGCAGATCCAACGCATTCAATCAGTCTACATCTTTCTGTCTATCATAGCTATGGCTATATTCCTGATAGTGCCCTATGGCGAGGTGGTACATCTTGAGGAGGGCACCTCGGTGGCACTTTACACCATGAGCGAATATGGCGTGCTCATCCCCACAGGCGCCATTGTGATACTCCTGCTCACCGACCTCTTCCTCTATCGCAACCTGCCCCTGCAGCGCACTGTGCTGATAATTTGCCTCATGCTCACACTGGCCACTGCCGCCGTGGTGTGCTTCGCGCTCTACAAACAGGCTGAAGCCGAAAGCCTCGACGCACATTTCTCGGTGTGGGACATACTTCTGCCTCTCACCATAGTGCTCGAACTCCTGGCCATCTCAGGCATTAACAAGGATATGAAGCTGCTGCGCTCTTACGACCGTCTGCGCTAAGAGCCTGTCCCCACTCACACAAACCGGCGCTCCCTGCATTCAGAGAGCGCCGGTTTAATGTAACGACTATTTTGTATATCAATAAGCAAACATCGGGTATGACTCCATAGTCTTGTTGACGCGCTCGCGCACGGCGGCAATCACAGCTGGATCTTCGGGGCTGCTGAGCACAGTGTCAATCATCTCGGCAATCTCGGCCATGAGCGGCTCCTTGGCGCCGCGTGTGGTGATGGCAGGAGTGCCCAGGCGGATGCCTGAGGTTTGGAAGGGTGAACGGGTGTCGAAGGGCACCATGTTCTTGTTGGCGGTGATGTCGGCCTCTACAAGAGCCTTTTCGGCCACCTTGCCGGTCAGCTCGGGGAACTTGGTGCGGAGGTCCACCAGGATGCAGTGGTTGTCGGTGCCACCCGATACAATCTTGTATCCCTTGGCAATCAGAGCGTCGGCCAGAGCCTTGGCATTCTTCTGCACCTGTATCTGATATTCCTTGAACTCGGGCTTCAGAGCCTCGCCGAAAGCTACGGCCTTGGCGGCGATGACATGCTCCAGCGGGCCGCCCTGAACTCCGGGGAACACTGCAGAATCGAGCAGCGACGACATCATGCGGGTCACACCCTTGGGTGTCTTCTTGCCCCAGGGATTCTCAAAGTCCTTACCCATCATGATCACGCCGCCACGAGGTCCGCGCAGTGTTTTGTGGGTGGTAGTGGTGACGATGTGGGCATATTTCACGGGGTTGTCCAGAAGGCCTGCGGCAATAAGTCCGGCGGGGTGTGCCATATCGATCAGCAGTATCGCACCGATCTCATCGGCCAGACGGCGCATGCGGGCATAATCCCACTCACGGCTGTAGGCACTGGCACCTCCGATGATGAGTCGCGGGCGCTCGCGGCGTGCCACCTCTTCCATTTGGTCGTAGTCAATCAGGCCGGTATCCTTGTCCACATTATATTCGAGCGCATGAAACATGAGACCCGAGAAGTTGACGGGGCTTCCGTGCGACAGGTGACCGCCGTGGCTCAGATTGAGACCCAGAAACTTGTCGCCGGGTTTGAGGCATGCCATGAACACGGCCATATTGGCCTGTGCACCTGAGTGGGGCTGCACATTGGCCCACTCGGCGCCGAAGAGCTTCTTGAGGCGCTCAATGGCCAGGGCCTCCATCTCGTCAACCACCTCGCAACCGCCATAATAGCGATGACCGGGATAACCCTCGGCATACTTGTTAGTGAGACATGAACCCATGGCGCGCATTACTTCGTCGCTCACAAAGTTCTCTGAGGCTATGAGCTCGATGCCTTTCTTCTGGCGCTGATGCTCACGCTCGATGATGTCAAATACTGTGGTGTCTTTTTCCATTGTATATTAATATTAATTTTTCTTCTTTACCGACCATCCGAAGCGCCCTATCTCGGCGCCCTGTTCGAAATAATGGCCATGAGAGTAGTTGATTAGCCCTGCCGAAGCCAGGTCGAAAGCGCCTGTCGCGGGGTCGATGAGCTCCTCGTCGGCCAGCACATTGACCACATCAGCTATAAACATATCATGGCTTCCCAGACGCATCACCTCCTTAACTCTGCACTCTATACTCAGGGGCGACTCGGCTATGTGTGGACACGCCACTGCCTGTCCGGCCACCGGTGTCAACCCCGTCTCCTGCCATTTGTCATACTCGACTCCCGAACGCACTCCGGCCCAGTCTGTCGCGCGGGCCATGGAGGCTGTGGTGAGGTTGATGGTAAACTCCATGTGGCGTTTTATCATTTCGTAGCTGTGGCGCTCAGGACGTACCGAAATGTAGCACATCGGCGGATTGGTGCATATTGTTCCTGTCCAAGCCACTGTGAGCATGTTAGAGACATTGCGGTCGCCACACGTCACCAGCACGGCCGGAAGGGGGTAGATCTGTGTACCGGGTTTCCAGGATACTTTGCTCATATTATCTGTGCGTCCGTGCTCTTCACTGTGTGCGAACAGTAGTGACACGCTATGGTGACATCCTCGCGGTCAGTGACATGGAAGCGTGTACGCATGGGCTCATTGTTGGTGATACATTTGGGGTTGCCACATTTCACCAGCCCCACGATAGTGTCGGGCAGTGTCACAGGAAACTTCTCCACCACCTCATAGTCGCGTATGATGTTTACGACGGCCGATGGAGCTATAAGAGCAATACGGTTGAGCACTGTCTCGGGGAAAAACACATCGGCCACCTTTATAATACCCTTGTTACCAAGTTTCTTTGAGTCAAGGTTATTGCCTATAGTCACAGCACTGCCTATATTTTCAATACCCAGAATCCTCACGGCCTTGAAAAGCACTGACGAGGGGATATGGTCTATCACGGTGCCATTGCGCAGAGCTGCCACTGCAAGAGAGGCTTTTGATTCGTTCATCGTTGCTGTAGTTATTTGAGTGGTTAAACATCGATGCCGAGCGAACGGCAGATCAAGGCCTGACGGGCATAAAGACCGTTGCGTGCCTGTTCGAAATAATAGGCGCGGGGATTGTCGTCGACATCCTGCGATATTTCATTTACGCGTGGCAGCGGGTGGAGTATGCGCAGATGCTCGGGGGCATCGGCAAGCATGGCGTTGTTGAGATTGTAGAGATCCTTCACACGCTCATACTCCATGATGTCGGCAAAGCGCTCGCGCTGCACACGGGTCATATAGATGATGTCGCTGGTGTTTATCACCTCGGGCGAGAAGTCGGTATGCTCGGTATAGCGTATGCCGTTTTCACGACAGAACTTCTTATATTCTTCCGGCATATCCAGCTCCTTGCAGGCCACAAAGCGGAATGTGGGGTTGAACCAGCGCATGGCCATGAGCAGCGAGTGGACGGTACGTCCGTATTTCAGATCGCCCACAAGCGTGATGGTGAGATTCTCCAGGCGTCCCTGAGTCTTGTAGATCGAATAAAGGTCGAGCATAGTCTGCGATGGGTGCTGGTGGGCACCGTCGCCGGCATTGATTATGGGAATGTCGGTAACCTCCGTGGCATACAGAGCCGCGCCTTCCAGAAAATGACGCATCACTATGAGGTCGGCATAATTGCTTACCATCTTGATGGTGTCCTTGAGGGTTTCACCCTTCGATGTCGATGTGTTTGAGGCATCGGAGAAGCCTATCACCCGACCCCCAAGACGATTGACGGCGGTTTCGAAACTCAGGCGTGTGCGCGTGGAGGGTTCAAAGAAGAGCGTGGCCACAACCTTCCCTTCAAGCAGCCGCCGGTTGGGATTGGCCTCAAAGAGACGGGCTGTCTCAAGCAGGCTCAGTATCTCCTCGCGACTCAGGTCGCTTATCGATACAAGACTTTTTGTGTTCATTGCAGTGAAATGTGGTGATTGTTCTGCAAAATTACACAAAATATTCCGAATTTGCTACTGTTCACGCATTATTCCATAAGCGAAATGCGGGCGCGGGTATTCTTGATGCGGTGAGGCGCCAGGCGCGACACCAACGTGCGGGCCTTATTGCGGGGCACTGCCACAAGCGCCGAGTGGTCGCGCAGCGTGATGGTGCCTATCTCCTTTGCATCGAGCTCACCTTTGGCTATCAGGAAGCCCACTATATCGCCTCTCGAAATCTTTTCCTTCTTGCCCACATTAAAATATAGTGTGGCCACATCGCTGTGGATGGGTGTATCCGATTTTCCTGAAGGGATATAATCGCGGTCGGTGGTGATGTATTCGGGAATATCGTCGGCCTCTGAGGCTATCACATATACAGTGCCATCGGCTGTCTGGCGTGCCGTGCGACCGTTTCGGTGTGTCCATGCCTGCTCGGACACGGGCATATGATAGTGTATCACAGCCGAGAGTTCGGGGATATCCAGTCCGCGCGAACCCAAGTCAGTCGACACAAGTATGGGAGTGGTGCCGTTGGCCAGAAGCGTGATGGCGTTTTCGCGGTCGTTCTGATCGAGGCCACCGTGATACAGCCCGGCGGGCAGCCCGGCCTTTACCAGTGCATCGTGTATACGCTCAGCGCTTTCGCGATGGTTGGCAAATACCATGATACGGCCATTGGGTATGGACCGGAGCAGATCTATGAGGGTCTGAAGCTTGTCGCGCGACTGCGATTCAACTCTCACCACCTGCATGCGCTGGCGCGGAGAGCTCTGACGCTCTGTATAGTCTATCACCTGACTGGGCATTGTAGGCAGATAGTCGGGAAGCTCCATGAGCGGGGTGGCCGAGGTGAGTATAACCAGTCCCAGCCCGGTGAGGCGCTTGCACACACGCTTCATCTCGTCGGCAAAACCCAGCTCCAGGGCCTTGTCATATTCGTCGAGCACCAGCGTATGCACTCCCGAGAGGTCGAGAGTGGAGCGGCGCAGATGATCGAGCAGGCGCCCGGGGGTGGCTATGATAATATCAGGCACCACCGCGAGCGACGAAGTCTCCTCCTGCATGGAATGACCGCCGTAAAATGCCACCGTCTTGTAGCCCGTGGCTATGGGGCGGATCACATCATAAATCTGTATCACAAGCTCGCGCGAGGGGGCTATCACCACTGCTTGAGTACGCCCGTCGGGGAGCTTGAGCGACTTGAGCAGAGGGATGGAGAATGCCAGTGTCTTGCCCGAGCCGGTGGGGGCAAGCAGTGTGTACAGTCCGGAGGTACGTATTTCCGACATGCGTTTCTGCATCGGGTTGAGCTGGCTCACACCGTGGCGTGAGAGTATATTGTCTATGATGATTTGCTGCTTCATTGCTTGAATTTTTTCATTTTCGAATATAAGTCCAGTATGCCGCTGCCATAGCTTGGATTCGCGGCCCACCGGCCCGACAGAGAATGCCACGTCGGAGCCGAGCCCCGTTTCACCAGTTTGAAGCGTGGATCCATCAGCTTTTCGCCCCGCGGCAGAGGCTGAGTGGAAGAATAGGCATAGAGATGCTGCATCATGGCTGTGACACCCTCCTCTATACTGGCAAACGAGGCACCCCGCTCACCACGCTTTTTCACCCCCATGCCGCAATAGTTGTGCTGGCTGGGCTTCACGGCTGTACCGTTGTCAAACTTAAACCAGCCGGTCTCCAGTATGGCCTGGCAGAGAGCCACATCGCCCCTTATTCCATATCGCCGCCCCACTTCGCTGAAGGCTTTGGCTATGCGACGGTCAAACTTTGGGTTGCGCGACTTGACAAACCTATACATCGCCTCCGTATCCACCTCCTGAGGCCCGCATATGGAGTATTTATCCGAGTGGGTTTCTCTGTAAGTGGAGCATGAGGCCATGGCCACACAGGACACAGCTATAAGCAACAAGCGTAGATAGATTTTCATAGGTTACACAAAAAATCAATACGCAAGTTAGCAAAAATTTCCTGCTCCATGCAGGCCGTTAACCTTTTTTATCAAATAATGGTGAGGCGAGAGAGAGATAAAGCCGCCGCTGTTTCAGATAATTGCTCGGCATTCACATCCAGAATGGACTGGCGGATTTCGGCCGGCGTAAGGGCGCGCCCGCGGTGGAGTGTGGCCCGCGACACTGAGAGTATTTCCTGCTCGGTATTTACCGACGACACCATCATCTGACCCAGATACTGACGCTTGACTGCCTCGAGCTTGCGTTGTGTCATAGGAGTTTCGGCCAGCTGACCTATGGTCCGATCCACAAGCCCCACACACCGCTGTGTGTCAGAGGGGTCGCATCCGAAATAGATGGTGAAGAGGCCGCAGTCAGTGAGCAGAGATGTGGATGCATCTATCGAATAGACCAGACCGCGACGCTCGCGCAGAGCCACGTTTAGCAGCGAGTTCATGCCCGGACCCCCAAGTATGTTGGTGAGGAGAGCCAAAGCCCATCTGTCAGCCGAGGAAATGCCACCAACACGAGCTCCCATCACTGTGTGAGACTGATGAGTGGAGCGGTCGATGGTTTTGACAAACGGCTCCACCCGTGGCGGTAGAGTGCGATCGAGAGGCTTACCGGCTCTGACAAGTGTTGAGAAACACCGCTCGGCCAGACGGCGTATCTGAGCCGGGGTCTCGGCGCCGGAGTGGAAGAGCACCATGCGCGAGGGGGTATAGCAATCCTCTATCCAGCTGCGACACACTTCCGAACTAAGACCTTGAAGGCTCTGGCGTGTGCCCAGGATGGGATGAGCCAGCGACGAGCCGCTGAAGGCCAACTCGTCGTAGTCGTCAAAAATTCCATCCTGTGGAATATCAAGATAGGTATCTATCTCATCCTCCACTACAGCCCTCTCCTTTTCAAGCTCGGAAGCCGGGAAGATTGAATTTTCCACCAGGTCGGCTATCAGCTCAACCGCCCTGGCTGTATTTCCTGCCGGATAAGTGGAATAGACCACAGTCTCCTCTTTGGTGGTATAGGCGTTCAACTCGCCGCCAACGGTCTCCATGCGGTTGAGTATATGCCAACCACGACGACGGTGGGTGCCCTTGAAGATAGTGTGCTCCACAAAGTGAGCCACTCCCTCAGTGCAGTCCGTCTCATCGCGGCTGCCGGCATTAACCACCACTCCGCAATGACCCACCACCGACCCGGGACGGTGAATACTCACCACCCTCAGGCCTGTGGGAAGAGTGAAATACGTGATATTTTCCATCATTCGCGTTCCGATAGTTCAAGCCACCGCAGCTCCTTCTCGTCGAGCAGCGTCTTTATTTCCTCATAGCGGCGTGCGGCCTCGGCATAATCGCCCTCAACGCTGCCGGTGTTAAACTGCTCCTCGAGGGCGCCCTTCTCGACCGTGAGATTGTCTATATCGACTGTAAGAGCTTCCAGCTCCTTGCGTTCCTTGAACGAGAGTCGAGCCGGCCTCTCCTGGGTACGGCGCGCCTGAGGCTCTTTGCGGGGCGCGGCCTCGGCTGCCTCGGCTGCGCGGCGAGCCTTGAGCCATTCGCGATAGTCCGAGTATGAGCCAGGGAAATCGCGTATCACTCCCCCACCCTCCATGACAAATAGATGGTCGACCACCGAATCCAGGAAATGACGGTCGTGGGATATAACGATAACACACCCCTTGAATTCGCACAGATACTCCTCAAGTATGGCCAGTGTGGGTATGTCAAGGTCGTTGGTGGGCTCGTCGAGTATGAGGAAATTGGGCTGCCTCACAAGCACAGCCGCCAGATTAAGCCGACGACGTTCGCCACCGCTCAGCGTCGAGATATATTTCTGCTGGTCGGCCGGGGAGAACAGAAAACGATTGAGAAACTGCATCGGTGTGTATCGCGAAGTGCCGTCGAGCACAATATCATCGGTGATGTCGGTAATGGCGTCTATCACCTTTTTCCCCTCAGGCAGGTTGATTCCCTCCTGCGAGTAGTAGCCAAACCTCACGGTCTCACCCACATTCCATTCTCCTGAGTCCTGCGGAACCAGACCTTGGAGCATCTTAATAAAGGTAGATTTGCCCACACCGTTCTCTCCCACTATGCCCACCTTCTCCCTGCGGGCAAAGGTATAGGTGAAATTGTCGAGTATCACCTTGTCGCCGAAGCGTTTGCATATGCCCTCGGCCTCAAAAATCTTTGAGCCGATATACGATGAGCGCACATCCGTAGGGTCGATGGAACGATCGTCATACGACACCGATGCCCGCTTCTTCAGCTCATAGAAGGCATCGATGCGATATTTGGCCTTTCCGGCGCGAGCCTGCGGCTGCCGGCGCATCCATTCCTGCTCGCGCCGCAGAGTGTTTTTCACCCTTGCCAGCTCGGCCTCCTGAGCCTCCAGACGCTCGGTGCGACGGCGCATGTAGTAGTCGAAATTACCGTCGTAGGTGAATATCTGCCGCTGGTCTATCTCGATGATGCGGGAGCACACTCTGTCAAGGAAATAGCGGTCGTGGGTCACCATGAGCAGGGTGACGCGCTGGCGTGTAAGATAGTTTTCGAGCCACTCCACGGTTGAGATGTCAAGATGGTTGGTGGGCTCGTCGAGTATGAGCAGGTCGGGAGCCGAGAGGAGCAGACGCGCCAGATCCACCCTCTTGAGCTGTCCGCCCGAAAGGGTGTCGACACGTTGAGTGAGATCGTTGACTCCGAGCTGCGAGAGCATCTGGCGCACTCGGTCCTCGCGGTTCCACTCATCATGGTCGGTCTCCGGAATCACAGGGAGCAGATTGTCCATGAGCGAGAGCGACGGATCGAGCACCGACAGCTGCGAGAGAAATCCCACACGCACACCGCCACGAAATGTGACCGTGCCGCTATCGGGGCTCTCAACACCGGCTATAAGGCGGAGCAGAGTGGATTTGCCCGTACCGTTGCGGGCTATAATGCCGATTTTGTCACCTTCGTTCACACCGAAAGTGACGTCGGCAAAGAGCAGACGGTCGCCGTAGCTCTTGGTGAGATTGTCAACCAGTAGCAGGGGCTTCATTTGTCAAGGCATGCGTCAAGATCGCGCGTAATGGCCTCGCGGTCCATGTTGCGGCCTATGAAGACTATTTTTATCATGCGGTCACCGTAATCCTCGTCCCAGTCCTTCATCATGCCGGGGTTCTCCTCGAGCAGCTGCTGGAACTCATCCTCGGGCGCGGTGGCATACCACAGGCCGGCTTCGCGGAGCTGTTTCTGCTTGCCGGCGCTCTCGAAGAGATAGCTCATGTCGGTGTTGTTGCTGAAATAGCATATGCCCTTGGCGCGGATTATCTCTTTAGGCCACTGACGTGCACAGAACCAGTCGAACTTGTTGAGGTCGAAGGCCGGACGGCGGTAGTAGACAAAGGTGCCTATGCCATATTCTTCGGCCTCACCCTCGCCGTCGTGGTGGTGATGGTGGTGGTGATGTCCACAGGTGCAGTTGCCTCCGTGGTGCGACTCACACCCTTCGTCATGGTCATCATCGTCGTCGTGGTCATGATCATGGTGATGATGGTGCTCATGGTGATGGTGATGGTGTTCCTCCTCTTCGCGTTCAATCTCGTCGTTGTCGCGGTCGAGTTGCTTTATCCAGGCTGCCGAGGTAGCCACCTGGTTGAAGTTGAAAGCATTGGTGTTGATGATGCGGTCGAGATCCACATCGGCATAATCGCACTCTATGATCTGAGCTTCGGGCTGAATGGCACGCACCACGGCGCGGATATGTGCCAGCTCCTCGGATGTAACCTCCGAAACCTTGTTCAGGAGGATGATATTACAGAACTCAATCTGCTGTATTATAAGGTTTTCAATATCCTCTTCGTCGATATTCTCCTTCTGCAGGGAGTCGCCGGCGGCAAACTCGTCGCGCAGACGCAGAGCATCGACCACTGTCACTATGCAGTCGAGCCGCGGAGCACCGTTTTTCACAAAGTTCTCACCCATCTGGGGTATGGAGCAAATGGTCTGGGCTATCGGAGCAGGCTCACACACGCCACTGGCTTCGATCACAATATAGTCGAAGCGCTTCATGGCCATGATATCCTCTATCTGCTTCACCAGGCCCATTTTCAGCGTGCAGCATATACATCCGTTCTGCAGCGCCACAAGGCTGTCGTCTTTTGTGTCTACGATACCACCGCGCTCTATAAGGTCGGCATCGATATTGACTTCGCCTATGTCGTTGACAATGACGGCAAACTTAATGCCGCGGCGGTTTGATAGAATATGGTTTACGAGAGTGGTCTTGCCACTGCCGAGATAGCCTGTCAGGAGGAGTATGGGAGTAGATTTCATATCTTTATATCTGATATCTCTTGGATTGTATTCTTGTTTTTGAGGAAGTTTATCACCATTCGAGCCTTATGGCCACATTCTTAAGCTCGGCCGTCACCGGGGGTGTTATCTTGGCCACACGGAGCATGCCTCCACTTATCTGCGGGAACTTCCTGAGCAGGGCATTGCGTATGCGGCCGGCCACATGCTCTATCAGATCGGAAGGCGTCTGCATCTCAGTCTTAATAATGCCGATGGCTTCGGCATAGTTGAGAGTGTGGTTGAGATTGTCCGAGTCCAGAGCATCGTCGAGCGGATAGCGCAAATGGGCCGTCACCTCAAAGATATTGCCCACCTGCCTCTCCTGCGCCCCGACGCCGTGGCGCCCGAAGAGCCGCAGTCCGTTTATCTCGATTGTGGCGGTAATCATCCCCACGAATAGTTTGATTTACGGCTCAGGAACACACGCAGCCTGTAGTAGAGAGTGTAGATGGGATGGATAGACATAAACCACGGGAAGGTTATGAATATGCCTCTCGACCATAGAGCTATCGAAGTCTTGCGCCAGGCCACCATGAGGATTATCCAGCACGCCAGCAGCAGCGTGCAGCCCACTATAAGAGGCAGCAACGAAGGCAACCCCAGCAGCGACAGGGCCACGGTGGCGCCGATCGCTATCCACCAGACCAGTGTGCACGAGCCAAAGAAGAGACGCGCATGCCCCTTGAGCAAGGGAGCCGTGAAGCCGTAGCGCAACTTACGGGCGCGGTGGGCTGCCGCCGGATTCTCCTCTACAGAAAGCACCATAGAGTCGGCCGACAGCTCGGTGACAGTATTGTATTTATCGGCCACCTGGCTCACAAACACATCGTCGTCGCCATACTTAAGATGGAGTGAGCGCGAAAACCCTTTGTTGCTGAAAAAGAGCTCACGGCGATAGGCCAGATTGTGCGATGTGCCCCTGTATGGACGGCCGGCTATGGCCCAGGAGAGGTATTCGACAGCCGAACGGACATTGTCGAAGGCATGCAGACGCTTGCGCGGCTCGCGCACCTCGTCGGCGGCAGCCGCCGGTGCAGCATAGCCTATCACCATATCGGTGCCCGAGGTGAAGTGCCGACACATGGCGCGCAGCCACAGTCTGGAGGGTATCTGGCAATTGCCCGTAGTGTGGATCACCACATCATAGCGCGCAGCCTTAATGCCGAGGGTCACCGCAAGTTTCTTTCTCGACACCGCGCGCGAGTCGAGCGGTGTAAACGTCATATACAGATTGGAGTGCTCACGCTCCAGGCGCGCTATCACATCTTTGGTCGAAGCCACAGCCCCGTCGTTGACCACGATCACCTCAAACATTCCGGGATAGTCTTGATCGAGAATCTGCGACAGAAGCACCTCGAGATTGGCAGCATCGTTTTCAGAATAAACTATCACCGACACCGACGGATAGGTCATCTCGTCGGCCGTGGGAAACGGACGGCTGCTGTCATCGCTGACACGGCTACTCACCGAGGCAACATAATGCCGGAATCCCAGCAGGAGATAAAGCACCGCAACTACAAGAACCGCGAAGAGGGCCACGACCGGTGGCGTCAAAGAGAGTTCGAACATCGTAAGAATTACATTTCAAAAAAACAGATGCAAAATTAACAAATTTCCGCGAATCCGAGCACTACACATGAAATATTTTGCAAAAAAGAAATCCACCCCCTTCGGCCCGGCAAGATAATTTGGAGGATTGGAAAGTTATTGTTAATTTTGCCAATATAAACACTCAATAATGCAATTCTACAGCACAAACAGACAATGTCGTGACACCTCTCTGAAGGAGGCGGTAATGAAAGGCTTAGCGCCTGATGGCGGCCTGTTTATGCCTGAAAGGATTCCGGTGATCCCGGGTGCTTTCTTCAACAATATAGCCGACATGAGCGTGCGCGACATATCGTATGTCGTGGCCGACCTTATGCTGGGCGACGACATAGACTCGGCCGATATAAGACGTATCGTAAACGACACTTTTTCGTTTGACATTCCACTGGTCAAGCTCACAGACGACATCTACTCACTTGAGCTCTTCCATGGCCCGACACTGGCCTTCAAAGATGTCGGGGCAAGGTTTCTGGCCCGCGTCATCAGCCATTTTTCCACCCGACGCAAAGAGAAGGTCACTGTCCTTGTGGCCACGTCGGGCGACTCGGGAGGTGCCGTGGCTCACGGATTCCAGAATGTGCCCGGTGTGGAGGTCTACGTGCTTTATCCCCACGGAGTGCTGAGCCAACTGCAACGATCACAGTTCACCATGCCGGGGTCAAACATTCACCCCGTAGAGGTACTGGGCACTTTCGACGACTGCCAGCGCATAGTCAGAGAGGCTTTTCTCGACTCTGACCTCAAGGCGCTGCCAGGCCTGACGTCGGCCAACTCCATCAACATCTGCAGGCTGCTCCCCCAGATGTTCTATTTCTTCCACGCCTACGCCTCACTCATCCAGCGCGACCGACCCGGCGAGGGGGTAGTCATCTCGATCCCCTCGGGCAATCTTGGCAATCTCACCGCCGGTCTGCTGGCCTGGCGCATGGGGCTGCCTGTGAAGCGCTTCGTAGTGGCCAACAATTTAAACAGCGTCACAGCCGACTATATAAACGAGGGTGTCTTCCGCCCGCGCCGCGCCGTGCGCACTGTGGCATGCGCAATGGATGTGGGTAATCCCACAAACATAGCCCGCGTCACCGACATGTTTGACGGTGACACCGGAGTGCTCTCGCATATCGTGAAAGCCTACAGCATCCCCGACCAGGAGATAGTCGACACGATGGCTCTGACGCGCTCGGCCAATGGTTATCTGCTTGACCCTCATGGAGCCACAGCCCTGGCAGCTCTGAGGCGCGACTTAAAGGATGGCGAGAAGGGTATATTTCTCGAAACGGCTCACCCCTCCAAATTCCCCTCTGCCGTGATGCAGGCCACGGGCGTGACATTCACTCCCCCTCACCTGCCTCCCAGCCACCGCATGCCGCCGCAACGGATATCGGCATCCATAGATGCGCTGAAGAAAATTCTACTCCAACCATCAAAACAATAACACACCTCATTGTGTTTAACATAAAGAAACATCACACCTCACATTCATCTATATGGCTACCAACAAGCGTACACTCAAAAAAGAGATCCGCATGATATGCGGCGCTCTGGCCGGAGAGTGTGTGATCGCCAAGATCACCATCCCGGGCATCGATACCGAGAAACTCAACGAAATCATCTATGACATAGCCGATCTACAGGCCAACGCCATACGCATGATCAGCGTCACATTCCCCCGCAGCGAAAGCTCGTATGAGAGCAAGAAGCAGTATGCCGACGAGCGTCACAAATATTTCCACGCCGCTTTCCGCAAGCTCAAAGGTGATTTCAACGCCCGCATCGACCAGATAATCAAAGAAATGAACGCAGCCCTTCCGGCTTCTCAGAAGGAAGCCAACAAGAAGAAGGCAGCTAAATAATAAAGGATGGGATTCAGCAAATTCATGCTCAGGCTCTTCGGGTGGAAGGTGATCTGCACGGTCCCCGACTACCCGAAGTGCATCATTTGCGTGGCGCCACACACCTCAAACTGGGATTTCGTCCTGGGCAAATTTGCTTATTGGTCTGTGGGTCGGCACGCCGGATTCATCATCAAGGACAGTTGGTTTTTCTTCCCCATGAACCTGCTCTTCAAGGCTCTGGGCGGCATTCCTGTGGCCAGAGGCAAAGGGAGCTCGCTCACACAAGCTCTGGTGAGGAAGTTTAACGACAGCACCCATCTGTCCATAGCCATTACGCCCGAGGGCACCCGCCAAAAGGTGGAGGAATGGCACACCGGATTTCTGCGTATCGCCACAGATGCCGGCGTGCCGGTGGTTCTGGGTGTCATCGATGCCACACACAAGGAGGTACACCTCGAAAAATCTTTTATGCCCACAGGCGACATCGAAGCCGATATGAAGGCTGTGAGAGCCTACTACGCCCCATTTAAAGGGATAAAACCTGAAAATTCGTAAGTGACAAATAAAGAATGAAAATCTGCGCCATACCCCTCGACATCATATATGAAAAGCCCGAAGAGAATCTTCTCTCGGCTGCACATGCCCTGAGCCAGGTGGAGTCTGACACCGATGTGGTGGTTCTGCCCGAGCTTTTCACCACAGCCTTTGTGCCCGATGCAAAGAATGTGAAGGCTCTCGCCGAGCCCAACGACGGACGCACCATGCAGGCCGTGGGGCGCTGGGCCGCATTTTTCGGATTTGCCATTGCGGGTAGCTTCCTGGCCGTGGATGCCGATGGGAAGCATCACAACAGAGCCTTTTTCGTGGAGCCGGGGGGCGATGTCACTTTCTACGACAAGCGCCACCTGTTTCCTCTTTCCACCGAGGACAAAGTACTCAGTCCCGGCACTCGCCGCCCCCCGGTGGTGAGATTCAGAGGTTGGAATTTCTCGCTGGCCGTGTGCTTCGACCTGCGCTTTCCGGTGTGGTGTCGCAGCTGTCCCGCTTGTCCGCCCGACGTAATGATCGTTCCCTCCAACTGGCCCCACTCGCGCAGCTCTCAATTCAAAATACTGCTCAAGGCTCGCGCAGTTGAAAATCAGATGTATATCGTGGGCGCCAATCGCTCGGGCTCAGATCCGTTCGGCGAATATGAGCACTCCGATACGGAGATCTTCGACAATCTGGGAGAATCTGTCAGAGAAACCCGACGCAACAGTTTTGTTTACGCCCTGCTCGACCATAAAGAGCTCGAAGATGGGCGATCAAAATTCCCGTTCCTCTCCATAGCCGACAAATGCGATATTGATATTTGATATTTGAACTTCGCTGCATTGAGGATTGTTTTGAAAATAAACGTTTCATCAATTCTCAATCATCATGTCTACGACATCAGGAAGCAACATATTCTTTGCCGCGCGCAGGGCTCTGGGCCATCATGCCACAGGCGGCAATGTGCTGATGTGTGCCACTTTGCTGGCCCTAATCGTGGCCAATCTGCCGGTGGTAAGCTCATATTACAACGACTTCTGGGCTCAGGAGATGCGCCTGCAGGTAGGAAGCTTCAACCTATTGTCGCATGCGGGGCACCCCATGACTGTGATACAGTTCATCAACGATGCCCTGATGGCCATATTCTTCTTCAATATCGGTCTGGAGATAAAGCGTGAGGTACTGGTGGGCGAGCTCTCCTCGTTCCGTCAGGCCCTCCTACCCATCATGGGAGCTATTGGTGGAATGATAGTCCCTGTGGCAATATTCTGGATCATGGCGCGTGGCACCGATTATATCGACGGAGCCGCCATCCCTATGGCCACCGACATAGCTTTCTCGCTCGGCATTATAGCCATGCTCGGGTCGAGGGTGCCACTGTCGCTCAAGATCTTCCTCACCACCCTTGCTGTGGTCGATGATATCGGCGGCATCATAGTGATAGCCGTGTTCTATTCAGGCCACATCGAAGCCTCATTCCTGGCATATGCCGCCATAGGTCTGCTTGTGCTCCTGGCCGGCGGTGGATGGCTGAAGATACAGTCGAAGATGTTTTATTTCATAGTCGGGGGCGTGGTGTGGTTCCTGGTGCTGAACTCAGGCATCCACCCCACCATTGCCGGCGTGCTGGTCGCTCTGTGTGTGCCCGCAGTGCCCGTCTATGCCCCCAACAAATATATCAAGGAGATTAGGGACACCATCAGAAATTTCCGCGAGGACGATGACGCCGATCTTGACTCGCGCACCATACTGAGCCACGAGCAGCTCGACTGGCTCAAAGAGATAGAGTCGGCCTCCGACAGGGTGATATCGCCGCTCCAGGATATGGAAGACCAGCTCCACCCCCTCACCGACTATCTCATCATCCCCCTTTTCGCCTTTGCTAACGCCGGCATTTACCTGGGCCATTTCGATGCTACCTCGGTGGTGGGCGGCATCAGTCTGGCCATAATCCTCGGCCTTGTGGTGGGTAAATTTGTGGGCATATTCACATTCTCGTGGCTCACGGTGAAGCTGGGGCTGGCCTCGCGTCCGTCGGGCACCGACTGGAAAATGATAGCCGCCATATCGCTGTTAGGTGGCATCGGGTTCACTGTATCGCTGTTTATTGCCGATCTTACGTTCGACAGCACTGTGCAGGAGCAGGCCAACATGCTCAACCAGGCTAAACTCGGCATTATAGTCGGTTCGCTGCTGGCGGGGCTGGGAGGCTACATCTGGCTCAGAAGCGTGCTTTCGAAAACCTCAACACCGTCTTCAGCAACGGAAACGAAAGACTAAGGATTGCACCGTCGGCAATATCGGCATGGACGTCTGTATTGATCTCCTCAAACTCAGCGTCGATCCACTCCAGTGAATAGTGATTCTGGAAATTTGTGGGCTTCAAGCGGCCTTTCAGCATAAAAGGCTCCCACCGGGAGGCAAGGATTTCGGCCCCTGACACATACAGAATATCATATCCACCGTCGTCATTTGCCACCAGCGCCAGAGTATAGCGTCCACCCGGGCGAGCCAGGGTCGGATCGTTCTGGCGGTCGAGATATTCCCAATATCCTTCAACTGGGTTGGAGGTGCATGCAAACCGACCATCAAGCAGCGATTTGGCCCAGTCAGTGCTAAGCATCTCAGCGGGGTCAAGCTCTGTCTCGGCCACAAAAATCGACACTGTGGTGCTGCCATGCACCCGGAGCGACACCGAGTTGGAGACAAACCCTGAGGGCAACTGCATTTCAAAAAGTTCTGATGTCGATCGGCTTCCGCCATATACCGTCAAGCGGCCATCCCGCAGCCGGGCGCCGAGTGTGGAGTATGATCCCGACTTTCCGACAAACCCCTCCACGCGGCGGCTCTCTATCTCACTTCCACCCATCTCCACCTTGAGCTCTGTAAAACGGCTATCGGTGATATCGCCGAAGTCGGTGTTGCCCCAACGGAGTGTCAATGATATGGTGTCTGTGCCATGTTCTGGATTGATCTTCAATCCATACGAGCCTTTTGAGTATCCGCGCCGCTCGCGCAGGTCGTCGAGACTCACACGAGTCTCCACCATGCACACATGGCCCGGCAGGTCGCCAAGGGTGACAAGAGTGTCGGCCACGGCCACGGGAGTGTAATGATAATGACGCTCCGTCCGCAGACCGGCAGCAGCGTGCAGAGCCGAAAGCAGAAATGCTAAAGCAACAAGGGCCTTAACGTTTATCGGCATGCCCCTCATAATAGTTGATGAAGGCGCGGTTTACCAGTCTTGTGCCGCCGGGAGTGGGATAATCGCCTGAGAAATACCAGTCGCCAGGACAATTGGGTATAGCCTCATGAAGTCCGGCAACTGACTGATACACCAGCTGCACCTCAGCTTTTATCGAGCCGTCGGCTGTGAGCATACGGGCTATTTTATCGGAAATCTCATCCTGGGTAAACGGTGCGTAAATGGCTTTGACACAGTTTTCCAGCTCGAGGTCAAGGCGTTTTTCCTGCTCAAGACAGCGGCGGTAGGTTTCATCGAGCACATTCTCCATGCCGCGCTCGCGCAGCAGCTCAACAGCTGCACGGAAGGCTATGAACTCGCCCATCCTCGACATGTCTATACCATAATAGTCGGGGTATCGCACCTGTGGCGAGCTGCTCACCACAACTATTTTGCGGGGATGCAGGCGGTCGAGCATGCGGAGTATAGACTGCTTCAGCGTGGTGCCGCGCACTATGCTGTCGTCAATCACCACGAGGTTATCGCGGTCGTTCTCAATGATGCCGTAGGTCACATCATAGACATGGGCTGCGAGGTCGTTGCGCGACTCACCCTCGGCTATGAATGTGCGCAGCTTTATATCCTTTATGGCCACCTTCTCCACTCTAAGTTTTTCGGCCATGATCGAGGCTACGGTATCGGCATTAAGGCTTCCATCTGCCTGAGCTTTAAGTATCTTTGAAGCCTTCACCCTATCGAGTTGCTCCTCGAGCCCCTCAACCATACCGATAAAAGCTACCTCGGCGGTATTGGGGATAAACGAGAACACGCTGTGGTCCAGATCATCGTCGATACTCTTCATGATATCGGGTACCACGTTGCGCCCCAGACGCTTGCGCTCGTTGTAGATGTCGGCGTCGCTGCCGCGCGAGAAGTAGATGCGCTCAAACGAGCAGCGGCGGTTGCTACCCTCGCCCAGCACATCGCGTACCTCTACCTGGCCGGACTTCTTCACTATCAGCGCGCTGCCCGGATTGAGTTCATTGACACTGCGGCGAGGCACATTCATCACCGTCTGTATCACAGGCCGCTCAGAGGCAAGCACCACAATCTCATCGTCCATATAGTAGAATGCCGGACGGATACCGTGGCGGTCGCGCAGCGCAAACATGTCGCCTGAGCCTGTGGCGCCGCATATCACATATCCTCCGTCCCAGGCCGGAGCCGTGGAGCCCAGCACACGGGTCAGGTCGATATTATCCTCGATGGTGCGGGTGAGCTGCGGATCAACCTGCGAGTCGCGATACTGGCGGTAGA
This sequence comes from Muribaculaceae bacterium, assembly GCA_023664185.1. Taxonomy (GTDB): domain Bacteria; phylum Bacteroidota; class Bacteroidia; order Bacteroidales; family Muribaculaceae; genus Duncaniella. Next base: position 31,099 of record JAMPGA010000004.1, on the reverse strand, counting down.
TGCGATGGTTTTCCTTGTCGAGAGCCTCGCCCAGCTGCTCGAGCAATATCACTGTATCCGAGTAGATGCGGGGATGCTGACCGTGGTTCACTACGCCACGAAATATCTCGTCGACATTTGTCATGTTGAAGTTGCCACACATCAGCAGGTTGCGCGAGCGCCAGTTGTTGCGCCGCAGAAATGGGTGGCAATACGATATGCCACTCTTGCCTGTGGTTGAGTAACGGAGATGCCCCATATAGATCTCGCCTAAAAAAGGAGCGTAAGTTTCAATCTCTTGCGCCGAGGCGTCGGTAAGGCCGAAATCGGCCAGTGTGGAGTTGACAGTGGCAAAAATCTCCTGGATGGCATCCTTGCCCAGTGCGCGCTCTCTAAACACATATTCATTGCCCGGAGTGCCGTGGAGCTTCACCACCCCTATGCCGGCACCTTCCTGCCCGCGGTTGTGCTGTTTCTCCATCATCAGATAGAGCTTGTTCAAGCCATAGCTCCATGTACCGTACTTTGTGCGATAGTATTCAAGCGGTTTGAGAAGGCGTATCATAGCCACGCCACACTCATGTTTGAGTATCTCCATTGTAATTGCTTCAAAAAATATGGGTGCAAAGTTAGTCAACTTCCGTGTAGTTTTGACACTCAAAAACCAATTTAAACAGATTTTAACCAAACAGAGATTTAAACCTTTTCGCGCCTCTTTGGTCTTAGAGAATGTCGGGCTTGTCCGGAAGGGCATTATGCCGACACTACGATATAGAATTTGAAACTGTTCACCACACTGAAAATGTCACGTTTAATACGCGTAATCCTCACGCTTACGTTTATCTTCCTGTTCGCTCTGGCCATTCGGGCTGTTAACGTCACCGGCCTTATCAAGGACGCCGTCACTGGCGAGCCTTTGATGGAAGCCTCGGTGCGACTGCTCGCCGCCAAGGACAGCGCCTTTGTAAAAGGAGTCTCCACCAAGACCAACGGCCGATTCACACTCGAAAATGTCAAGGCCGGCAAGTATGTTCTGGTATGCTCATACATCGGTTATGCCGATACCAAGAAAGATATCACCGTAGGTCAGTCCAATCTGCGCCTCGGCACCATAGAGCTGAAGGAATCAAGCGAGCTGCTGGGCGAAGTGCAAGTGGTAGCCGTCAAGACCCCCATCAAGGTGATGGAGGATACAGTTGAGTATAACGCCGACTCCTATCACACGCAGCCCAACGCTGTGGTTGAGGATCTGCTGAAGCGCCTGCCCGGTGTGGAGGTAGGCACCGATGGCAAGATCACAGCCAACGGCAAGGATGTGACCAAGATCCTGATCGATGGCAAGGAGTTTTTCAGCGACGACCCTCAGGTGGCCTCCAAAAACCTCCCTGCCAACATGATTGACAAGCTACAGGTTGTGGACCGCAAAAGCGACATGGCGCGCCTCACCGGTGTAGACGACGGCGAAGACGAAACCGTCATAAACCTCACTTTCAAAAAAGGCATGAACCAGGGATGGTTTGGCACCGCCGAGGGCGGATATGGCACAGACCAGAGATATATGGGCTCGTTCAACGTGAACCGCTTCTGGAACGGCAACCAGATAACCCTGCTCGGCAACTTCAACAACACCAACCAGATTGGCTTCACCGACTCCAACGGCAACCGCTTCCGTCGCTTTGGCGGCAACAACGGCGTGACCGTCTCGAAAGCTCTCGGCCTCAACTTCAATGTGGGCAAGGAGGAGATACTCCGCATTGGCGGCGACATCATGTGGAGCAACACCGATGCCAAGACCAAACAGCGCCAAGATCGTGAAAATATATTTGCAGGGGACGACCGCACCTGGAATAAATCTGAAAAGTATGCCCGCGACAAGGGCAACAACTTCCGCGGCGACTTCCGTGTGCTCTGGAAGCCCGACTCGTTCAACACTCTCGAGTTCCGCCCCAACTTCTCGATGAACTTCAACAAGTCGTTTGACACCGAAAACGAGACATTTATCAACCGCGACCTTGTTAAGGTGAGCGACAACAAATCGATGGGCAACTCTAAAGGCGACTCCTATGAAGCCGGCGGACGACTCATATACTCTCACAACTTCAGGCAGCACAGAGGGCGTTCGTTCTCAGTGAGCGGACAATACCGATTCTCCGACGTGAAGGAGAAAGAAACCTCGCGCAACGACTTCATACTCTATCTGCTGGAACAGGACCCCGACAACACCCAGGACGACAGCGAGCTCCTGAACCAATGGACCGACAATCACACCTGGAACAACCAGGTGATGGGACAGGTGACCTGGACTGAGCCCCTTGGCGATGTAAAAAACGGCAACTACCTCACCTTCAGCTATCGCGCCAACTATCGCTGGAACAACGCCGACAAGCTGGTCTACAACATCCCCGACGGCTACGACCTCGATATCTATCCGCCACTGGGCGAGGAGCCTGACCCCGACTACTCAAACCGCTACCGCAACAACTATTTCAACCAGCAGATTCGCGCCGGCTACCGCAAGGTGACCCAGAAAGCCAACCTCGAAGTGGGCATGGCCCTGGTGCCCCAGATGTCGAAATCAATATTCCTCGACAACGCCGACAAAAACATCGACCGCTGGGTGTGGAACTACTCCCCCTTCATGCGCTTCCGCTACAAATTCAGCAAGCAGCGCTCTCTCCAGATGAACTATCGCGGCAACTCATCGCAGCCCTCCATGAGTCAGCTGCAGCCCGTGCTCGACATCTCAAACCCCACCAACCAGGTGCAGGGTAACCCGAACCTCAACCCCTCGTTCAACCACAACATAATGCTGCGCTTCCAGGACTTCAACATGAACTCGCAGCGAAGCATTATGCTCATGGCCCACTTCCAGTTCACTCAAAACTCCATCATATCGCGCACCACATATTTTGAAAATGGTAAACGACTGACTGAATATATTAACGTCAACGGCGTCTGGAACGGCATGCTCATGAACATGATCTCCATGCCCTTCAGCAACAAGAAATGGTCGTTCTCAAACCACATCTTTGCCAATGTGAGCCACAACGTGGGCTACAACAATTCGCTGCGCAACACATCGCTGTCGCTCAACATCAACGAGTCGCCCTCGATCACCTTCCGCCCCGACAACTTTGAGCTCGAACTGCGTCCGCGCTACTCCCTGCAGACCACATTCAACTCCGTACAGTCGAAAAACAACCAGACAGTCCACACCTACGGCGGACGCTTCGACGGTACATACTACACACCCTGGGGACTGACCCTGCAGACCGACGTCAACTACTCGGCCACCGCAGGCTACGCGGCCGGATACAACACCAAGACATGGATCTGGAACGCCACCCTCTCGCAGCAGTTCCTCAAAGACAAATCGCTCACACTGGCTGTGAAGGTCTACGACATACTCAACCAGCGCAGCAACATACGCCGCAATGTCACCGCCAACTATATCACCGACACCGAGTATAACTCACTGTCGCGCTACGGCATGATCACCGTGAGCTACCGCTTCAACTCGTTTGGCAAAGGCAACGAGCCCAAAGGCGGAGGCTTCAACAGAGGTGGCTGGGGTGGCTGGGGTGGAGGCCCCGGCAGACGTCCAGGCAGATAACACACACATTTCTACATGAAAGGTATGATAATTCATGATTTGTTTTTACTATTTTAGATAAGTTAGGTTAATTGTTCAGAAAGGGCCGGAATCACGACGCGATGTCGGGATTCCGGTCTGATTTTTTTGCATCTAAGATGAAAAATGATTAACTTTGCAACCCGTTATGAAGAACGGATTTGACAATGAGCGGTATCTCAGAATCCAGTCTGAGCATATCATGGAGCGCATAGCTCAGTTTGGCAACAAACTGTATCTGGAACTCGGTGGAAAACTTTTCGACGATCATCACGCATCCCGTGTGCTGCCAGGTTTCCAGCCCGACAGCAAGCTGCGCATGCTCTCGAAGCTGGCCGACAAGGCCGAGATCGTAATAGTGATCAGCGCCGCCGATATCGAAAAAAACAAGGTGCGCAACGATCTGGGCATCACCTACGACATGGATGTGCTGCGCCTGCGCGGCGAGTTTGAGAAACGCGGATTTTTGGTGAGCTCCGTTGTCATAACCCACTACAATGGCCAGAGCAGCGCCGACGCTTTCCGCGCTCGCCTCGATCGCCTCAGAGTGAAGACCTATGTGCACTATCTCATAGACGGCTATCCCACAAATGTTGACCTCATAGACTCCGACGAGGGTTTCGGCAAAAACGACTATGTGGAGACCACACGCCCGCTTGTCATAGTCACAGCCCCCGGCCCCGGCAGCGGCAAAATGGCAGTCTGCCTCAGCCAGCTTTACAACGAGCACAAACGCGGCATCGAGGCCGGATATGCAAAGTTTGAGACCTTTCCCGTGTGGAGCCTGCCTCTGAAACACCCCGTAAACATTGCCTACGAAGCCGCCACCGCCGACCTCAACGATGTGAACATGATCGACCCGTTCCACCTGGAGGCCTACGGAAAAACCGCCATTAACTACAATCGCGACATCGAGATATTTCCGGTGCTCAACGTGCTCTTCGAGGGTATCTACGGCGAGAGCCCATACAAATCGCCCACAGATATGGGTGTAAACATGGTGGGCTTCTGCATCTCCGACGACGATGTGTGTTGCCGCGCCTCTAAAGACGAGATCATACGCCGCTATTTCACAGCCCTCAACCGTCTGGCTCAGGGTGAAGGCAACGACAGCGAAGTGAGCAAAATATCACTGCTGTTCAAGCAGGCCAAAATAGGTATTGCCGACCGTCGCCCCGTCGGTGCTGCCCGCGAGCGCGCCGAAAAAAGCGGTGTGCCCTGCTCGGCTATCGAGCTCGCCGACGGCACTATCATCACGGCCGAGACATCGGCACTGCTGGGACCGAGCGCCGCTCTGATTCTCAATGCTATAAAGCATCTTGCAGGCATAGACCACGACAAGAAGCTGATACCTCAGGACATGATAGAGCCCATACAATATACAAAGATCCACTGTCTGCGCTCACACAACCCGCGCCTCCACACCGACGAGGTGCTGGTGGCTCTCTCAGTCCTTTCGACCACCGACGAGGAGTGTCGCAAGGCTCTTGCTTGCCTGCCGCAGCTCGACGGCTGCCAGGTGCACTCCACTGTAATGCTGGGCGAGGTAGACCGCAAGATATTCAAAAAACTCGGTGTAGGTCTCACATGCGATCCCGCCAAAAAGAAATGAACTTATGCTGATACTGCAGCTGGCAGTGATATTTCTGTTTCTGGCAGCCGGCGAGTTTACGGTTTGGCTCACGGGGATTCCGGTGCCGTCGAGCATCATAGGCATGATGCTTCTCACCCTGGCTCTGCAACTCAAGGTTGTGGATCTGCACCACGTCGCAGGGGTTTCCGACTTCCTGGTGGGTAACCTGGGCTTCTTCTTCATCCCCGCCGGAGTGGGCCTACTGGGCTATGCCGACCTCATCAGCAACCAGTGGCAGGCCATAGTGGGCGCCTCGGCGTTGAGCACGTTCATAGTGATCGGCGTGACCGGACGTGTTCACCAGATAGCCCGTCATTTCACCTCCAACCATCTCCATGGACTTTCTCGGAAATAGCTATCTGCTCATAGCCCTTACATTTGTGGTCTATGTGCTGGCAGGGCGCCTCTACAGGCGCACCTCCATTATGCTGCTTAATCCCATAATGATCACCATCGCGGCACTTATACTCTATCTGGTGGTGACGGGAGTGCCATATGAGCGCTATGCCGCCGGAGGTGCCATGATAGAATTCTGGCTCAAGCCTGCGGTTGTGGCTCTCGGAGTGCCCCTCTATAGACAGCTATCCACCATACGCAAGCAGTTGCTCCCCATCCTTGCCGCCGAGGTGGCCGGGTGTCTGGCCGGAGTGATCTCGGTGGTCCTGTTGGCCCAATGGTTTGGCGCCTCGCGCGAAGTGGTGATATCGCTTGCTGCAAAGTCGGTCACCACACCCATAGCCATGGAGGTGAGCCGGAGTCTGGGTGGCATAGCCCCACTCACAGCCGCAGTGGTGTGTGCCGTGGGCATATTCGGGGGAATGTCGGGGTTCAAGGTCATGAAGCTCACTAACGTCTACAGCCCCATAGCTCAGGGGCTTTCGATGGGCACGGCGGCACATGCCGTGGGCACAAGCATTGCCATTGAAAGAGGGAGCATGAGATATGGGGCATGGTCGTCGCTCGGGCTAACACTCAACGGACTGCTCACAGCCCTACTCACACCCACCCTGCTCGAGATAATGGGCTACGGTATCTGAATCATATCATCATAAAGCGGCAGCTTCGACAAAAACTCACAGCGCCCGGCTTCATAGTCCACGCGGCAACAATAGTGTGAAAGGCCATTGCTCACAATGAGATAGCGCACATGTAGCACCATATTGTAGCGCACTATCTGATCGAACACCTTGCGTGTTATCCTCACCGACGGGGCCTTGTATTCCACTATGGCCAGAGGCGTGAGTGAGCGTGAGTATATCACTGTGTCACAGCGTTTTGTAGTACCGTTAAGGGATATGCTTTTCTCATTGACCACAAGCGTCGAAGGCACCTCGAGACTGTCTACCAGAAAATTCACAAAGTGCTGCCTCACCCACTCCTCGGGTGTAAGCACCAGCCACCGGCCGCGACGGGGGTCGTAGACCTCGGCTCCGGCCGCCGTGTGGCGCAGATTCAGGTTGGCCACAGGCAGATTCAGCGGCCTGATTATATTGCATATTTCGGAAGATTGTGGCATAGGCAAGTACAAAATTAGATATTCGGGGCCAAAATTCAAAAAAAGTTTGTCAGGCAGAGTGGATTTTAGTAAATTTACACTCCCAACCACACCTGTAATATCCATGGCCACCAACGACACTCAGGAAAACTTCACAAGGCTGCGGCGCGACCTCGCAGCCGGAAATATATTGCCCGTCTATCTGCTTCACGGCGAGGAGGGTTATTTCATAGACGAACTCGTAAAAGAGTTTGAGAGCCTGGTGCCCGAAGACGAGCGCGACTTCAACCTCTACACCCTCTACGCCCCCGAAAGCGGTGTGGAGACCGCCATGGACATCTGTCACCGCTATCCCATGATGTCCGACCGCCAGGTGGTGATACTCAAGGAGTGTCAGGCCATACGCTCCGACTCACTCAACAAGCTCCATCATTATGCTTCGCGCCCCAATGCGAGCACCGTGTTTGTGATATGCTCGCGCGGAGCTGCCGTGAAGGGAAAGGAGCTGCTGGCCGCTGTGAAGAAAAACGGCCTGATATTCACCTCAAACAAATTCAAGGAAAACCAGATAGGCCCCGCTATCACAGCACTGGCCAAAGAGAAAGGACTCAACATCGAGCCCAAGGCCATGGCGATGCTGCGCGACTATATAGGTACCGACCTCTCGCGCCTCTACAACGAGATTGACAAACTGGCGCTCATCCTGGGCAAAGGAGCCATGATTACCCCCGAGGCCATAGAGCGCAATGTGGGTATATCAAAGGATTTCAATAACTTCGAGTTGGTCGATGCGCTCACCAAACGCAACCCCCGGCGGGCATTCGAGATAGTGAAGTATTTTGCCAACAATCCCAAGAACAATCCCGTCACCGTCACCCTGAGCACGCTGTTCAATCTGTTTTCAAACATACTCATCTACCACTACACCGCCGACAAGAGCCCCTCGGGCTACATGAACGCCCTGGAATTCAGAAACGAATGGCAACTGAAGTATTTCGAGCCAGCCCCTCGGGCCTACAATGTGAGACAGACCATAGAGATAATCTCGGCCATCCGCCGCTGCGACACCCGCAGCAAGGGCATCGGAGCGCGTCAGGACGAGTATGACCTGCTCAACGACCTTATATTCCACATACTCACAGTCCGCGGTGTGATAGAAGTTTAGGAGAAAAATTGCATAATTGCCGCAATCGTTGTAACTTTGCAATGTCATGAACGAGGAAAAGCGTAAATCCACGGCACTCAGGCTGCTCCAGGAGCATCTGAAGGCACGCAGTCTACGCTCGTCCCCCGAACGCCGTGCACTACTCGACAAGGTGCTTCAACAGAAGACGTCATTCACCGTGGCCACCATTGAGGAAGCCATGAAGGATGACGGATTTCGTGTGAGCCGCGCCACCATATATAACAACCTGCATCTTTTTGAAGAGGCAGGCATTGTGACGAGCTTTGACGGCACATGGGAGTTGAGAGTGGACAGCGGTGTATCGATGACACTGGTGTGCAGCCGCTGCGGCAGAAGGCGCCAGCTCAAAGACGCAGCCCTGTTCCGCGAACTCGCGGCCAGACGCTATCCGTCGTTCTCGGCCGTAAACGTCAACATCATTGTCAAAGGCATCTGTCAACGATGCCGCAAAAACGCTTGAACCAACCATTTATCTCGAATCAAAAGATAATAAACCAGATATGAAAGTAGATGTGCTTCTCGGGCTCCAGTGGGGCGATGAGGGAAAAGGTAAAGTAGTCGATGTGCTTACACCGCGCTACGACGTAGTGGCTCGTTTCCAGGGTGGCCCCAACGCCGGACACACCCTTGAGTTTGAGGGAAAGAAATATGTGCTCCGCTCCATCCCCTCGGGCATATTCCAGCATGGCCAGATCAACATCATCGGCAATGGCGTGGTGCTCGATCCCGTGCTCTTCAAGCAGGAAGCCGAAGAGCTGGAAAAGAGCGGCGTTGACCTGCGCTCAATACTGCGCATTTCTAAGAAAGCCCACCTCATAACACCCACTCACCGTCTGCTCGACGCTGCTAACGAGAAGGCCAAAGGTGGCAAGAAGATCGGCACCACCGGCAAAGGCATCGGACCCACATATACCGACAAGATTTCGCGCAATGGTCTGCGTCTGGGCGATGTGTTCCACAACTTCGACGAGAAGTATTCCGCTCTGCGCCAGCTCCACCTGTTACGTCTGGAGTCTATGGGCGCCACACCCGAGGGTCTTGAGGAGCTCGAGGCCAAGTGGATGGATGCTATTGAATATATCAAGGGCTATCAGATTGTAGACTCTGAACACCTTGTCAACGACCTGCTCAGCGAGGGCAAAAGCGTGCTTTGCGAGGGCGCTCAGGGCACTCTGCTCGACATCGACTTCGGCTCGTATCCCTTCGTCACCTCGTCAAACACCATCAGCGCGGGCGCATGCTCGGGTCTCGGTGTGGCTCCCAATAAGATAGGCGAAGTGTTTGGCATCTTCAAAGCCTACTGCACCCGTGTGGGCAGCGGTCCCTTCCCCACCGAACTTTTCGACGAGACCGGAAAAACCATACGCGATCTGGGACATGAATATGGCGCTGTGACAGGCCGCGAACGCCGCTGCGGATGGATAGACCTCGTGGCTCTCCGCTATGCCATCATGCTCAACGGCGTGACTCAGCTGATAATGATGAAGAGCGACGTGCTCGACGGCTTCGACGAAATCAAAGCCTGCACTGCTTATAAGATCGATGGCAAGGAGACCCGTCAGTTCCCCTACTCCATCGAGGAGGGTATTGAGCCTGTCTACACCACCCTTCCGGGCTGGAAAACCGACATGACAGCCATGCAGAGCGAAGAGGAATTCCCCGCCGAGTTCAAGGCTTATATCGACTTCCTTGAGAAAGAGCTTGCCACACCCATAACCATCGTTTCAATCGGTCCCGACCGCAAACAAACCATTGTGAGAAAATAATCTCTCACCGCATACAAACCCTTAAACTACACACAACCATGGCAAAAGTAAAACCGTTCAGAGGCATACGTCCGCCCCGCGAGTTGGTGACACAGGTGGCCTCCAGGCCCTACGATGTGCTCAACTCCGAGGAGGCACGCGCCGAAGCCGAGGGTAACCCGCGCTCGCTCTACCACATAATAAAGCCTGAGATCGACTTTGCTCCGGGCACCGACGAGCATGCACCCGAAGTTTATGAAAAAGCCGTAGAAAACTTCACGGCATTTCGTAAAAACGGGTGGCTCGTACAGGACACCACAGACCGCTACTACATCTACGCCCAGACCATGAACGGGCGCACACAGTATGGCATCGTGGTGGCCGCCAATGTGGCCGATTATATGGAAGGACGCATCAAGAAGCACGAGCTGACACGTCGCGACAAGGAGGAAGACCGCATGAAGCACGTCAGGGTAAACAATGCCAACATCGAACCTGTTTTCTTTGCCTTCCCCGATAATCCCCGCCTGCAGGAAATAATTGACCGTGTCACCAAGGGTGAACCCGAATACGACTTCACTGCCCCCGACGGCTTTGGCCATCACTTCTGGGTGATAGAAGATGAGCCCACCATCCAGGCCGTGACCGAGGAATTTGCCAAGATTCCCTCGCTCTACATAGCCGACGGACATCACCGCTCGGCGGCTGCGGCTCTTGTGGGCCACGAAAAGGCTGTCAACAATCCCAACCATCGCGGCGACGAGGAGTACAACTGGTTTCTCGCTGTGGCTTTCCCGGCTTCGCATCTCAACATCATCGACTACAACCGTGTGGTGCGCGACCTCAACGGACTCACTCCCGCCGAGTTTCTCGACAAGCTCTCGCAGCATTTTACCGTTGAGGATAAAGGCTCAGCCGAGCCCTACCGCCCCACAGCACTCCACAACTTCTCGCTCTATCTCGACGGCCGCTGGTATTCGCTCACTGCAAAGGAGGGCACATACAATGACTCCGACCCCATCGGAGTGCTCGATGTGACCATTTCGAGCGACTTGATTCTGCGCGACATTCTCGGCATAACCGACCTGCGTTCCGACAAGCGCATCGACTTTGTGGGAGGCATCCGTGGCCTCGACGAGCTGAAGCGTCGTGTAGACTCCGGCGAGATGGCCGTGGCTCTGGCCCTCTATCCTGTGAGCATGAAACAGCTCATGGATATAGCCGACTCCGGCAACATCATGCCCCCGAAGACCACATGGTTTGAACCCAAACTCCGTTCTGGTCTCGTGATCCACAGCCTCGACGACTGAAATACGAGCCGATTCCAGTTTATATTTTGCTTTTGACGCCCATCCATCAACTATCTAACTCTTAATTAATTACATTTTATATAATTAAGATTTGACTTTGATTTGGATCTGTATAGTAGGCAGCCCCGTTGATTTTGAATAACTTTGCGATGTGTAAAAAATCAACGACCTGTTCACTTAGTGTCTTTCTAACGACTATGCGTGAAAATTAAAGATGCGTCAATGCAGTTTATTGAACAAGCCGACCGGGATACTTCGAGAAGAAGGTGCCCGGTCGGCGCGTTTTTATCATTAGTTTTTGCCTTATGAAAATCCTGTTTGTTACAGATATGGATGGCACTCTGCTCTCGGCCGACAGCCGGGTGAGCGAAAGGAGCGCCAAGATTATAAGCGATATCTCGCAGCGTGGCGCCCTCGTCACCGTGGCCACTGCCCGCACCCCGGCCACCGTTGAGCCTCTGCTTGCCAAAACCTATACCAGCATCCCGGCCATAGTGATGACCGGAGCTGCTCTTTGGGATCGCACTGAGCACAGTTTCATCAACCCCGTGCTCTATCAGCCGGGACTGATGCAGGATGTCGCCGCTGTAATGAGCAGGTTTGGGGTGAACCCGTTTGTCTACTCTCTTACCGCGGAGGGGAAAATGATCGTGACCCACTGCGGCACACTCAACCGCAGGGAGGACAAGTTTTACCAGGAGCGGCGCGGGTTGCCACTGAAAAAATTTGTCTTCAACCCCGCCGGCGGCTATGGGTGCGATATTGCCGACACCATACTCATGTTCGGAATCGGCGACTTCGCAGTGATCAAAAGACTGGCTCATGCGCTTGGGCAGGATACACGCCTGTCCATCTCAGCCTACAGCGATATTTTCAACGACAGTGTAGGCTATATAGAGGTATTCTCGTCGGGTGTCAGTAAAGCCAGCGCTGTGCTTCAGCTCAAGGAAATGACGGGCGCTGAAAAGCTCATTGTGTATGGCGACAACCTCAACGACTTGCCTATGTTTGAGGTGGCCGACGAGTGTGTGGCCCCTTCAAATGCCAAGCCTGAAGTAAAGGAAAGAGCCTCAAGAGTGATAGGCCCGAACACGGCCGACTCAGTAGCCCTCGACATGGAGGCTCTTACAGTTGAGAGCAAAATGCTTCCACAGAGGGGCAGCCATAAGGGCCTGCTTGAGATTGTCTGACGCAAGCATGTCATACACCTCCTGCTCAGTCAGCAGCTCCACACGTATATCCTCAGTTTTGTCAAGGTGTTGCTCCGACTGCAGAGTCACTCCACGGGCTGTATAACAATATGTGAGATTGTTCTGGCTGCCTGGATTTGCCGACAGCACCATAGACAGTTCCCACTCTCCACCACCGAAACCTGTCTCCTCGAGCAGCTCGCGGCGAGCGCCATCCAGAGGATCTTCACCCGCTTCCACCACACCGGCGCAAAGCTCCGTGGCCACAATGCCAAGGCCGTGGCGATACTGCTTCACCATCACATACTTGCCCTCAGGGGTTATGGCTATAACATTTATCCAGCTGGGATACTCGAGCACATAATACTCCGGATGCACCACACCATTGGGTAGTTGCACCTTGTCGCGCCTCACCGTGAGCCACGGACGATTGAATAGATATTCGCTCGAGAGCGTGTGCCATTTCATCGAATTGTCTGCTGTATCGGTCTTTTCCATAATCGTTTTTCTATTTTAAACGCATTTGCAGCCGTTGATATTGCGGTGACATCAAACATTAACGGCGATTGGATTGTTAGAATTTAACAATATCAAACGAACTGTTATGAAACATCTCATACTACTCCGCCACGGCCAGAGCCAGTGGAATCTCGAGAATCTGTTCACCGGATGGACCGATGTAGAGCTCTCGCCCAAGGGGCGCGAAGAGGCCGCCGAGGCTGGCCGCAAAATAGCCTGCTCGGGCATTCTGCCCCGCTACTGCTTCACATCTTATCTGAAACGTGCCATCCACACCCTCGACATCGCTCTCGACTCTATGGATCGTGTATGGCTGCCGGTTGTAAAGGACTGGCACCTCAACGAGCGCCACTACGGAGCTCTCCAAGGTCTGAACAAGGCCGAGACAGCTGCCAAATATGGCGACGAGCAGGTACACATATGGCGCAGAAGTTACGACGTGTGTCCTCCCGCTCTGGAGGAGGGGGACGACCGCTCGCCTGTGCGCGACTATCGCTATGCCGAGCTCTCGACCGACGAGCTGCCTCTTACCGAGTCGCTCAAGGACACAGTTGACCGTGTGCGCCCCGTTTGGGAAGAGAAAATCATACCTGCTCTGCAGCTCTACGACACCGTGCTCGTAGCTGCTCACGGCAACTCGCTGCGTGCACTGGTGATGATGCTCAACCATCTCACCCCCGAGGCCATTGTCCACGAAGAAATCCCCACCGGCACACCACGAGTCTTCACCCTCGACGACCGCATGAAAGTGATAGAAGACAAGTATCTCTAATCACCCCACGCTCTCAAAAATCAAAACTTTCAGCATATAACGATAATATTCCCCTCTGATTCCTCGTTTTAATGTGTGGATAACAATAGAAGAATAGCAAGATGACACAAGAGACAGGAATGCTGTTTGACCTTGACGGAGTTCTGGTTGACAGCGAGGGAGAATATTCCGTTTTCTGGGGCTCCATTGGTGACCGCTATAACATGGGTCCCGATTTCAAAGACCGTATCAAGGGCACCACGCTCACCGAGATTCTCGACCACTTCCCCGAAGAGGATCGCGAAGGGATCAAGGCCGAGCTCTACAACTTTGAGGGTAAGATGGACTATGTGGTCTATCCCGGAGTCAGGGAGTTTCTTGAAGATCTGACACGCCGAGGCATACCCACTGCCATCGTCACCAGCAGCGACGACGCCAAGATGGAGAAGCTCTTTGCACGCCGTCCCGAACTGCGCCATGCAGCCACAAAGATAGTCACTGCCGACATGGTGACACACAGCAAACCCGACCCCGAAGGCTATATCCTCGGTACCGGGCTTATTGGTGTGCCTGTAGAAAAATGCTTTGTGTTTGAGGATTCAATCAACGGCCTGCTGGCTGCCAGAGCCTCGGGCGCGACCGTGGTGGGAATTGCCACCACAAATCCAGCCGCCACGGTGACAGAGCTCTCGGATATCAGCGTTGACCATTTCAGCGAGCTGTCAGTAGATATGCTGCTTGAATTCCGCAAAATCAGGCTTTGATCTTCACTTCTTGGCTTTAAAACTCATGTCGAGGCCCTTAACTGAATGAGTGAGGGCTCCGACTGAGATAAAGTCCACGCCACACTCGCCGTAATCGCGCAGAGTTTCCAGAGTGATTCCGCCCGACGACTCTACCTCTACCCGACCATTTATCAGCTTTACAGCCTCACGAGTGCGCTCGGGAGTGAAATTGTCGAGCATAATGCGGTCAACTCCAGCCTCCAGGGCTTCGAGAATTTCGGGTTTATTGCGCACCTCTACCTCTATTTTCAGGTCTTTGCCCTTCTCCTTGCAATAAGCCTTGGCGGCATTTACAGCCTGGGTGATTCCACCGGCAAAATCCACATGATTGTCTTTGATGAGAATCATGTCGAAAAGACCTATGCGATGGTTGCAGCCGCCACCGATGCGCACAGCCTCCTTCTCGAGCATACGCATTCCGGGAGTGGTTTTGCGAGTGTCGAGCACCTTGGTTTTCAGCCCCTTCAGTCTATCCTGATAGCGGGCAGTCTGGGTGGCTATGCCGCTCATGCGCTGCATTATGTTGAGCATCACACGCTCGGTCTGCAGAAGGGAGCGCACTGTGCCCTCCACCTCGAAAGCCACATCGCCGGGCTTCACATGGGCGCCATCGTTGATGTAGACAGTCATCTTCAGGTCGGGGTCGAACTTTTCAAATACCCTGCGGGCCACATCCACGCCGGCCAGAATCCCCTCCTCCTTTATTATAAGGCGCTGCACCCCGCGCTCATCGGCCGGGATGGTGCTGAGGGTGGTATGATCGCCGTCGCCCACATCCTCGGCAAAAGCCAGGGTGAGCAGATCGTCGATGAGTTGGTCTTTGGTTTTCATATCATTGAAACATTTATATTTACATATTCCGTAATGAAAATTGTAGTAATAGCCGTGGGAAAGACGGCCACACCATATATATCTTCGGCTGTCGACGACTATGTGCGCCGAGCTTCACACCACGTGCCCGTGGAGTTTGTCATCATTCCCGACCTGCGCTCCACACGTGGCCTGAGCGAAGAGGTGCAGAAGCAGCGCGAGGGCAAGCTGATACTTGCCGCCATCCAGGGGGGCGATCTGGTGACTCTGCTCGACGAGCGCGGTGTCCAGCTCACATCCCGTCAGTTTGCCGCCGAGGTGGAGAGAGGCATGGTCAGCGGACTCAAAAGGATGGTTTTCGTTATCGGAGGCCCCTATGGATTTTCAGCCGAGGTATATAGTAGAGCCGACCGCCAGCTGTCGTTGTCGAAAATGACCTTCACACATGAAATGGTAAGGCTCTTTTTTGCCGAGCAGCTATATCGCGCCACCACCATAATGAGGGGTGAACCCTATCACCACGACTGACCGCTGCGCTCTAATCAAAGAAAACATACAGGATATAGACAATGCCGAGTGCCACAGCCGAGTAGGCAGCCACACTCCTTAGAATGAGACGTTTGAATTGCCCCCGGCGGGGCGACATCCATGTGTAGAGACCTCCGGAAAGGATTCCGAAGATGAATGCCGCCAGTATCCAGTAAAACAGATTGCCCATTGTCCCTGTCGTCTGGGGGATTAAGCCTTTGCGCCCTTGATGCCACCCTTGGCACCTCCGGTCATGGCAAAAATATTCTGGTCGTAGCTCACGGTTTTCTGCCCCTGCTCGCGCTTACGCTTCAGAGCCAGGCGCACCAGCCTATCCATAAGCTCGGTGAAGGGGATTCCTGTGGCCTCCCACAGATAGAACGACAGTGAGCCGGGAATGGTGTTGATCTCGTTGACATAGATTTCATTCTTGTCATCGTCGATTATGAAGTCTATTCGGCTCACACCGTGGCATCCCAGCACACGGAACGTCTCGCCGGCCAGAAATTGTATGCGCTTGGTCACATCCTCAGGCAACTCGGCAGGAATGCGCTTTTGCGATGCCTGCATGCCCTTGGCTCCCTTGGTGCCACCCATGTATTTGTCTTCATACGAGAGTATCTCGGCGCTCTTGATGGGCTCCTCGAGCACCGACGACTGATATTCGTCGCAATCTCCGAGCACTGAGCAGTTTATCTCCTTCAGGTTGTCCACCATATGCTCCACGATAAGACGTGAGGAGTATTTCTGAGCCACATCGATTTTCTCGATCAGCTGCTCGCGGTTGGCGGCACGGCCTATACCCACGCTCGAGCCCAGATTGGCAGGCTTGACAATGGCGGGATAGCCTATTTTTTCCTCTATGCGATTTATCAGCTCGTCGCGGCGCGCAAACCATTCCTTGTCGGTAAACCACACATAGTCAATCACGGGCACGCCACATTCGCGCAGAATCATCTTCATCGTTATCTTGTCCATGCCGTTGGCGCTGGCCAGAGTGTTGCATCCGGCATAGGGTATACCTATGGTCTCGAGCACACCCTCAAAAATGCCGTCCTCTACGTTGGAACCATGGAGCACCGGAATCACCACATCCAGTGTAGTGACCACGGCCGAGCCGAACATAGGCTTCTTAACCCGGTAGAGGTTGTAGTCGCCATAGCTGGGCTCCATATATACCTGTGTGCATTTCTCGAGAAGCGAAGGTATATCCTTGTAGTTTTTTATGTCAAACAGAGCCTCGCCGGTATAATAGCGTCCCTGTTTGGAGATATAGATTGGAGTAACGTCATATTTCTCACGATCTATGGCGGCCATGGCCTGTGAGGCAGAGATGACGGAAATTTCGTGTTCGGTGGAACGTCCGCCGAAAAATACTCCGATGTTTGTTTTCATTATGCTATTCTAAATTATTTACTTGAATGTATCGGGCAAGTCGTTTTCATAGAGCACCACGTCGCCGGGTTTGAGCATCCCACCAAGGAGTTTCTGCGACTCGGCAAAGGAGTCTACAGTATAAAGTTTGGCCGAACGGGGCTCCACACTCTCTATCCCCTCCACTATGGCATCGCGGTTATACTCGCCCACCACAATGGCAATGTCGGCCGAGGTGGCTATGCGGCGGCCGAACTCGCGGTTGAGCTCCTCCTGCTTGTCGCCCAGCTCAATCATGCCGGGGGTCACCACAATGCGGCGCCCGGTATCCATCATGGCCAGCACATCCAGAGCCATTCCGGAGCCTGTGGGGTTGGAGTTGAAGGCATCGTCTATAATAGTGACGCCGCCGGGGGTACGCTTCATGTTGAGCCTATGTTCCACCTGCTCAATCTGCTCTGCGGCATATCTGATTTTCTGCTCCGGAACACCCATGCGCAGTGCCACTATAATGGCGGCCAGCAGATTGCTGACATTGCACTCGCCCACCAGGCGGGTGGAAAATTCGAGCCTCTCGCCGGCGGGAGTAACCACGGCAAATGTGGTGCCTGCAGGGGTATATTTTATATCAGTGGCAGTATACTGTGCTGCTCCGGTGGCCGATACGGCATAACGTATGCACTCCACATTGTCCACCGGGCGCGAGGCCACGTAGGGGAAGTCGTCGTTGACCACGGCCAGGCCATCGGCCGGGAGGGAGTCCACGAGCTCAAACTTGGTTTGCTGCACGCGCTCAATGGTCTTGAACGACTCCAAGTGTTGCGGACCCACAGCTGTCACTATGCCGATGGAGGGGTGAACCAGGTCGCAGATCTCACGGATATCGCCCGGCTGCTTGGCGCCCATCTCCACGATAAAGACTTCGTTGTAAGGCTTCAGATACTCGCGCACGGTGCGAATCACCCCCATGGTGGTGTTGAAGCTGCCGGGGGTCATCATCACATCAAAGTGCTCGGCAAGTATGCGGTTCAGATAGTGTTTGGTGCTGGTTTTGCCATAACTGCCGGTTATGCCTATCACCTTCAGCTGGGGCATGGAGGCCAGGATACGCGCGGCATCGTTGTAATATTTTTTATTGATATGGCTCTCCACAGGTTTGAGCAGCCAGTTGGCAGCGAGCAGGAACAGATGGGAGAAGCAATACACACCCAGAGTGGTAGTGGCTGCCACCTCAAGGCCATACAGACCGCGTCCGCCCAACAGGAACGAGCAGAATATCACGGCCGTGGCCAACACTGCCATCACAACATAAATGCGCTTGGCTCGGGGAGTCCAAACGAGGGGTTTCTTATATCGGGCAGTGGCAAGATTGACGATATTCAGCACCGACACAATGCACACCAGCCCCATGGCCACCGGCGGGATGGCCAGTGTGGAGAAAGCAGCAAGCACCACGGCGCCACTTATCAGGCGCATTTTCGAAGTTGAGTCTTCGGAGGTAGACAGCCAGCGGTTGTAGCGTTCGTTGCGGTAGGAGTTCTGCTGTAGCATCATTAGGCAGCGGCGCAGTTCGTAGACGGTTCCCGTCAGAGCCACTATAAGAGTTATCAGACTTAGCCAGAACATAGTGTCAGTGAAATATCGTGAGGTGATGGTGTGTGTGATTATGTTTACTTTATAAAGCTCTCGAGCACGGCTTTGAAGCCCGTTGGATTGTCGAGGAAGCTATAGTGCCCGCAGTTGTCGAATGCCACAAGACCGGCATCGGGGATTAGGCTCTCCATCTTGCGCGCATCGGCTATTGGGGTGGCCGTGTCGCGCTCGCCCCATATGAGGAGCGTGGGGGCTTTGATGAGGGGGAGGCGGTCAGAAAGATCTTCATTTACCACCTTTGAGAGTATTCTTCTCATCATGGGCGAGGCTTGGGCATAGTCCGACGAGCCGGCCTTGGCGCGCCGGGCATCGAGACGCTGCTCAGCTTCCTTGCGGCCGAGAGCCAGATACATGAGCCATTTCAGAGCCTTGAACGAATAGACCTTCCTGTAGTAGCTGAATGTGCGTCGGGGCTTGATGCCGGCAGCGTCGACCAGTATCAGCTTGTCGACCTCCGGATGGCGAGAGGCATAGAGTATGCCCACCCTTCCGCCAAACGAATGGCCCAGCAGCGAGGGGCTGTCTATCTTAAGCGCCGATATAAGATCCTCGATGACAAGCGTATACTCCTCTACTCCCCAAACCTCCGGAGGCTCCTGCGAAGCGCCGAAGCCCGGAAAGTCTACATTTATCACACGCCAGCCCGAAGCAAGCGCCGTGCGCTCGATTGAGGCCAGTGTGGTGTGGTCGCATCCCCAGCCGTGCATCAGCACCAGTGTCCGGTTGCCGTCGCCGCTGTCGGTGTAGTGGAGCTTGACTCCGCGGAGTGTGATATCCTTGTCCATGCTCATGTTTTTGACCCACAAAAGTACACAAATCCCCCCTCTTATCCAACTTTTCCACCGAATTTTGCCACTCAGAGATTTTTTGGTTATCTTTGCAAAGCGAATATGGCACTATCGACAGACAAGCGGTTTTACAAGATAGGCGATGTGGCTGAGATGCTCGATTTGCCACAGTCTACACTGCGGTTCTGGGAGAAACAGTTTCCCACAGCCGTGCCGCGTCGCAACCCTAAAGGTACACGCCAGTACACGCCCAAGGATATTGAGAATCTCCGCATACTCAAATTTCTGCTTCACGACCGCGGACTGCGCATTGAAGCCGCGCGCGAGGAGCTGAAGACCAACCGCGACGGCATTATCCGACGCGCCGAGGCGCTGGCATCGCTGCGCGACGTGCGCAACCGTCTGCAAGACCTGCTTGACTCACTTCACAAACTCAGATGACCCAACCGACCGATAACTCCGGACAGCATCCGGCTCCACGCAAGGCTCCCACACGAAAACGGAATAAAGGAGCCAAGAAAAAAGAATCATGGCTGCGCCGCCACTCACTGGGAGTGATGATAGCCGTGATTGCATTTTTTGCCGTGATATTTGGGGTGTTGTGCTTCGCCTTTATCCCACACACCGGAGCCCGCGAGGGGGGCGACTGGGTGTATATCCCCCGCAACACCGAGCGCCAGGCGCTGAAAGACAGCCTGAAAAGCTCTCTGGGCTCTTCGATGGGGACGCGTGTTTATATAATGTGGTCGCTCATGGGTGGCACCGGTGCTAAATCGGAGGGTGCTTACAGGATAGGCAATGGAGTGACAGCTCTGACTGCTGCGCGACGTCTGGCCACAGGGCGCCAGACACCCGTAACAGTATCATTCAGGGGCACACGAACCATGGGCATGCTGGCCTCCCGGATAGCATCGCAGCTGGAGTGCACCCCTGAGGAGTTTCTGGCCGCTTGCGACAATGTACTCCCCGCCAAAGGTTTCAGCAAGCCCAACTATCCCGCTGCGTTTCTCCCTGACACATATGAGTTTTACTGGAACCAGGATGCCACAGGGGTGGTAGAAAGACTTCTCGACTACCGCAACCGCTTCTGGACTGAAGAGCGCCTGGCTTTGGCGCGCCGCGAAGGCCTGAGCAAAACCGAGGTGGCCACCATAGCCTCGATTATCGAGGAGGAGACCGCCAAGAGTGACGAACGCCCCAAAGTGGCCCGTCTGTATCTCAACCGCCTGCACAAAGGTATGCGTCTGCAGGCCGACCCGACGGTGAAATTTGCCGTGGGCGACTTCACACTTCGGCGCATCAGGGGTGAGCACCTCAAAGTCCGGTCGCCCTACAATACTTATCTCAATTCCGGTTTGCCACCCGGCCCGATAAGAGTGGCAACGGCCGAGGCTATCGACGCAGTGCTCAATGCCCCCGACCACGACTATATTTATATGTGTGCCAAAGAGGACTTCTCGGGCTATCATAATTTTGCCCGCGACTACTCTACCCACATGGCCAATGCCCGCCGCTATCAGGCTGAACTGAACAAACGAAACATCAAATAGACCTCTCCGACAGATGCACACTCAGGATTTACAACGCTCGCTGGGATTCCGACGCGACATCCACGTATTCAAAACCCCGTCTGAAATACCGTTCATATCCTTTCCTGCTCGGCTCGACAGCATGATTATGGCCGTGTGTGGCCAGGGGACAGTGTCGGCTGAAATCGACGTCTCTCCCCGCCGAATGCAGAGCTATCAGGTGATGGTGCTCAGACCCGGCCACATGGTAGACCATTTCGAAACCAGTGCCGACTTCAAAGGTTTCTTCATTACCGTGTCGCAGGAGTGTCTGCATCACATGCTCCCCTCGCTGCAATATGTGATACCTTATAGCCTCATCTACAACGGCGATCCGATGATCGAGATCACACCGGAGGAATACGAATCTCTCTCGCTGATCTACGACATGCTGAAGCGTCAGCTGCGCGACATTGAGCGCCCCTTTGGCGCCATGGCGCTCGAAAGCCTGTGTGAGCTGCTATTCTACAACACCCTGGGCATATATGCCCTGCGCACCCGCGAGCTCAACCATAAATCGCGCCGCGAGGAACTGTTGTCGCAGTTCATTGAGACCCTCGAAAAGAATTTCAAGACCGAGCGCTCTGTCAACTTCTATGCCGATAGGCTCTTCGTGACTCCGAAACATCTCTCGGCCGTGCTCAAGGAGGTGAGTGGACGCACCGCCGGCGACTGGATAGACCGCCGCGTGATTCTTGAGGCCAAGCTAATGCTACGTACCACCGGCATGAACATTCAGGAGATCAGCTCGGCGCTCAATTTCTCCAACCAGTCGTTTTTCGGTAAGTATTTCAAACACCTCACTGGCATCTCGCCGCGCGACTATCGTGCCAATCTCTCCGAACTATGAACAGACTGTATCTGCTGATTATGATAGCATTGTGCACGGTCTTTGCTGCCGTGGCCGACACTCCATATATGGAGGCGGTGGAGGAAGCCGACAAGGCGTGTGCCAAAGGTGAATGGCTCAAGGCTCTCGCCTCGCTCGACCGCGCCCTGGAGCTCGAGCCCGACAATCCCGGAAACATATTGCTGATGAGCAATATAGGATTGATACAATTCAATATGGGTCAAGACAGTCTGGCGGTCGCCACACTCAACGAGGCACACCGCCTCGCACCCCGCTCAGTGACCATTCTGGCCAACCGCGCCCGCGTACTCACAGCCATGGGGAGCGACGATGAAGCGCTTGCCGACTACGAATTGATAATGCAGCTCGACTCGCTCGACACTCAGTCGAGATTCAACCACGGTCTCCTCTCGCTGCGTCACCGCAAATTTGCCGCAGCTAAAGACGATGTAGAGTGGCTCAATCTTCACAACCCCGACACCGACGAGACCCGCATCATCACCGCCGCCCTCCACTGCTCGCTGGGAGAGTATGCCGAGGCTATCCCCCTATACACCAACATTCTAAGAAACATCAAAGCATCGGAATATTATGGAGCCCGCGCCTATTGCTACCTCATGACCGGCGAACTTCAAGACGCCTCAAACGACATAGCCCGCGCTCTGGAGCTCAGCCCCGACGACGGCGAACTCTATCTCTACCGTGCCGCGCTCAACAAGATGCGCTTCCGCCCCGACGATGCCCGCGCCGATGCCAAACGCGCCGTGGAGCTTGGCGTAGACCGCCGCCGCGCCGCCGAATTCCTGAAATAAGAAAAGGGAGCAGGCGAAAAAGGCCTCAAAGAGGTCGTATATAACATCATTCTGACCCCACACCAAGGTGGTGGGGCTATAATTACGTCGCCTCTTTGAGGCGATTGATCCCTACAAAATAGAATAGCATTGTTCATTATTTCATTAACCTAATTATTGTTAACTCTTGAAATTGCAGGGCGGAAAATGTTAAAACGCTTTGTGTTTTAACCAATTAGAGTTAAAATACTTGACAAGACTATTTTTTTGTTGTAATTTTGCACTGTGAAAAGACAAAAGTGCTGCTTTTAAGGCGGCAAAATGCAAATAATAAACCTGAAAATTTCATAGTCGTTATTATAAAAGTTGATTGTTTACATTTTTAACCTACCATGTTGATCAAATTCAATCCATCTATTCTTTAAGAAATTATCCTGACCCATCTCCCACCGCCACCTGTGTGTGGCACTGGAGACGAGTTTGTGAAAACGTATACCGATAATTAGAATTGATGATTATAACTACGGGCGCTCGCTGCGTGATGCAGAGGGCGTCTTTCTTTTTTATCAACAGCTCAGAGCGTCGAAAAACTCCCGGCGCAGTATGGGGTCTGTCTCAAAAACTCCGGCTGACTCCATAGTGGTGGTCACTGACATCTGTTTTTCCACACCGCGCATTTTCATGCACAGGTGTTCACCCTTACACACCACTATAGCGCCTTTAGCGCCGAGTTTTTCCATGATGATATGGCATATCTGCGAGGTCATGCGCTCTTGCACCTGCAAACGCCGTGCATAAAAATCCACCAGTCGAGCCAGTTTGCTCAGACCTATGGTCTTACCATTAGGGATATAGCCTACGGATACGGTGCCGTAAAAGGGAAGTATGTGATGCTCGCATAGGGAATAGAATTCGATATCGCGCACCACCACCATGCGCGATCCCTCGTGGGTAAAGATGGCTCCGTTGATGATGGCATCGGCGTCCTGGCGATATCCGCGCGTCATGTATGCCATGGCCCGGGCGGCTCTCATGGGGGTCTTCACGAGCCCCTCGCGCGAGACGTCCTCGCCCAACAGGCGCAGTATCTCGGCATAGTGTCCGGCTATCTCACGGACGGTATCGTCAGACAAACCACTGTTCTTATCCATGTATCTACCGATCAGTTAGCAGAGATATTCACACGATCTCTCACCACACGTATCTCCTTGCTGTAGGCGGGGAAAGCCTTTTTCAGCTCCTCGGCGGCGGCATTGGCCTCCTGTTGAGTGCGGAAGTCGCCCACCTTCAGACGCCAGTAAGGCGAGGTGTAGCTCACGTAGGTTTGATATTGCGGGAAGCGTGCGTCGATGATGCGCTTCTTGCTGCCGGCCTCAGCCTTGGCGGTGCGGGGGTTGTTGTCGCTGAACACCTGCACTCTGTAGCCGGCCTGACGTCCGGTCTGCTGACGCGGAACTGCGGGTTCCTCCTTCTCTTTCTCCTCCTCTTCGGGAGCCTGCTCAACTTTCATGAGGCGCTTTAGCAGCGACTCGGGCAGTTCTACCGTATTGGCCCCACCGGCTGTGATGTGGTCAATGATGGTGGTTGAGGTTACGTCGGCTCCGGCGGTCAGGACTCCGCAGGCCAGCATACACAATGGTATGAAGATTGAGCGCATAGCTGAGAAATGGAGATTGGAAAAATGGAAATTATGGAGAGAGCCGGGAGTGAGCACCCGGCTCTCGGTTTCCGTGAAATTAGAATGCGTTTACAATGCCCATAAACGATTCGGCCTCGAGGGCTGCGCCTCCGATCAGACCACCGTCAACATTGGGCTTTGAGAAGATTTCGCGAGCGTTTGAGGGCTTGCAGCTGCCGCCATAAAGGATAGATGTGTTCTCGGCCACCTCTTTGCCATACCTGTCGGCAATGGTCTTGCGGATGAATGCGTGCATCTCCTCGGCCTGGTCGGCTGTGGCTGTCTTGCCTGTGCCGATGGCCCAAACAGGCTCATAGGCGAGGATGATTTTGCCAAACTCTGCGGCATCGAGATTGAACAGACCTTCCTCGATCTGGGTCTTAACCACGTCGAGATAGGTGCCGTTTTCGCGCTGCTCCAGCACCTCGCCTATGCAGAAGATGGGAGCGAGTGAATTGTCGAGGGTCAAGCGTACTTTCTCGCGCAGGGTCTCTGAGGTCTCGCCGTAATACTGACGACGCTCGGAGTGTCCGAGAATCACATAGTTGGCACCAGTCGAAGCCACCATGGGGGCTGAAACCTCGCCTGTGTAGGCTCCCGACTTGTGGTCGGCGCAGTTTTCAGCACCAAGGCCGAGTTTATTTTTGTCAATGATCTCGTTGATCATGGCAAGATGGGTAAAGGGAACGCAGATGATTACGTCACATTTGGGCGCCTCGGTGGCGAGAGCGTCGTTCACCTCCTTAGCAAGTTTGATACCTTCGGGCAGGGTGGTGTTCATTTTCCAGTTGCCTGCAACGATATTCTTTCTCATTTTTACCTTGTAAAATATGTGTTGTTGAAATTCTGATGGCAAAATTAACAATTTCCCGCGAGATAATCAAAAGATTGTTTTGCCTACTCTATCGGGAGGCGAGTTTCTTCTTTAATTGCGAGGGGGTGAGAGTCTCGGGATACTCCTTGAAAAACAACCTCAGCATGCACCCCTCGCGATGGCGGCTGCAGCCGAAGGCGGTATGCCCTTTCACTATGTGGCCCTGATGGCACAGCGGACACTCCACCTGCTCAAACTTGGTTGTTCTTGGCGCCCGTGGCTTCTTAGGTGCGGCTTCTTTCGCTGTCTCCTTCCCTTTGCTGCTCTTGGCGGAAGCTTTCTTTTCGTCCTCCACAAGTATTTTGCTGCGCGAGTTATCGGCGAGAACGTTGAGCACTATACCGTTTACCAGCACCTTGAGCTCGTCTATAAACTCGGCGGCCGAGTATGTGCCCCGCTCTATGCGTCGTAACTTGTTTTCCCAGAGCCCAGTGAGTTTGGCGCTCTTAAGCAGCTCCTCGCTTATGGTGTCTATCAGATCTATGCCTGCCTGGGTGGGGATGATCGATTTGCGACTACGCTGTATGTAGCGGCGCTTGAACAGGGTTTCTATAATGGCTGCTCGGGTCGATGGCCTCCCTATGCCATTCTCCTTCATGGCCTCGCGCAGCTCCTCGTCGTCGACAGTCTTGCCAGCGCTCTCCATGGCGCGCAGCAGTGTGCCCTCCGTATAATATTTAGGTGGTTGAGTGGTTTTCTTCACCAGCGAGGGTGTCTGTGGCCCGCTCTCCCCCACTCTAAATTCCGGCAATATAGCTTCTCCGTCGTCGGCGTTCGCCTCGTCGGCATCGCGAGTGAAGTCGTAGAGCTGACGCCACCCCGGGCCGGTTATCACCTTGCCTGAAGCTTTGAAGCTTATTCCGTCGACATCGCCCATGACAGTGGTGGTGAGGAAGCGGCAGTCGGGATAAAACACACCTATAAATCTCAGGGCTATAAGATGGTATAGCTTGCGCTCATCGCCTATGAGCACCGACGGCGACTGCCCGGTGGGTATGATGGCATGGTGGTCGGTGATCTTGGAATTGTCAAATATCTTTTTGTTTTTCTGTATTTTCCCAGCCAGGAGCGGCGCGGTCTGAGCTGCGTAGGGGGTCATGGCTGAGAGTATGGTGGGGATTTTGGGGTGCAGGTCTTCGCTGAGATATGTGGTGTCGACACGCGGATATGTGGTGACCTTCTTCTCGTAAAGCGACTGTATGAGGCGCAGAGTCTCGTCGGCCGTCCAGCCCCATTTTTTGTTACACTCCACCTGCAGCGAGGTCAGGTCGAAGAGGCGAGGAGCCGACTCGCGCCCCTGCTTCTCCTGCACATCCTTGATAGTCATATCCTTGCCCTCTATTCCCCGGAGGGCAGCCTCAGCCTCGTCGAGCTTCTTGAATCGGCCCGATGTGACGCTGAATGTAGTGTTGCGATACACCGATTTCAGCTCCCAGAAATCTTCAGGCTTGAAGTCGGTTATCTCGCGGTGACGCTGCACTATAAGAGCCAGCGTGGGAGTCTGCACACGACCTATGGAGAGCACCTTGCCGGGCTCGGAATATTTGAGCGAATAAAGGCGGGTGCAATTCATGCCGAGAATCCAGTCACCGATGGCGCGCGAAAGCCCGGCATAATACAGATTGCGATAGTCGGCCTCGGGCTTCAGACCATTGAATCCGTCGCGAATAGCATCGTCGGTGAGCGATGATATCCAAAGTCGTTTCACCGGACACTTCACAGCCGCTTTCTGCATCACCCAGCGCTGTATCAGCTCACCCTCCTGGCCGGCATCGCCACAGTTTATTATCTCTTCGGCCTGTCCGGCCAGCGTCTCTATCACATGAAACTGCCGCTCATAGCCCGAGTCGGGTATGAGCTTTATGCCGAATTTGGCCGGAATCATGGGCAGTGTGCCCAGACTCCAGCGCTTCCATCCCTCAGTATAGTCGTGAGGCTCTTTCAGGGTGCAGAGGTGACCGAAGGTCCATGTCACACAATAGCCTGCTCCCTCAAAGTAGCCGTCTCGCTTTACATCTGCTCCCAACAGACGGGCTATATCGCGAGCCACGCTGGGTTTCTCAGTGATACAGAGTTTCACCCGTTCACCTCCTTTTTTTCAATTTCTTGTCAGCCTTGGTGTCCGGTGTGGTCCACTTGACTATTGTGGTGCCGCGGGGCGAGGAGAATGTGAGCTGCCCTGAGCGGGCATCCTTAACCGGGCCAAAATCAAGCTCAAGGAGTATCTCGCTGTCATCCTCCCACTGAAACCAGCGGTTGAAGTCCACACCGTCGATATCGGTGCACTCCTTCAGCACCCCACCGGGCACCAGCATACCCACGGCGTCAATCCTGGACGACGTGTGGGGACGCCCTATGACGCGCCCATAGACACGGGTGAGATCCTTGCGGCAGTCTATACTGTCCACCGAAAACGAAGGCTCTCCTTCAGAGACTGATTCACAACCTCTTATCATCCTGGCCTGCGATGTCAGCGCCACGGAAAGAAGGGCAACGAGCCATATAAATAGTCGTTTCATAATGCTGTACTTTTCTGCAAAGTTAATCAAAATAGCCGAAAGAGCCTCAACAAAAAATTCTCATCGTGACGGAAGTATGACATTTTTTCAGTCTGATTTAACAATATTTGTCAGATGCCGGCTCGGCACAATTTTTGCATGAAGTGTTATAACAGATAAATAGAAACACTCAAAACATATACCATGCAGAAAGGACATATTGGCGTGACGACGGAAAACATCTTCCCCGTCATCAAAAAATTCCTCTATTCAGACAATGAGATATTTCTACGCGAGCTCGTAGCCAATGCCATCGACGCCACTCGCAAACTCCAGACTCTCTCGTCGTTTGGCGACTTCAAGGGTGAGCTGGGAGAAATGAACGTTGAGGTGAAGGTCGACAAAGAGGCCGGCACCATCACCGTCTCCGACCACGGCATAGGCATGACCGCCGAAGAGGTGGAGAAATACATCAATCAAATAGCCTTCTCGGGCGCCGAAGAGTTTGTGAACAAGTTCAAGGACTCGGCTCCAGGCATCATTGGCCACTTCGGACTCGGTTTCTATTCGGCCTTCATGGTGAGCAAGAAGGTGGAGATACGCACTCTCTCATATAAGGAGGGCGCCAAAGCCGTGTGCTGGAGCTGCGACGGCTCGCCCGAATATGAAATGGAGGAGACCGACAAGGCCACACGTGGCACCGACGTGATACTCTATATCGACGACGACAACAAGGAGTATCTCGAGCAGAGCCGCATCGACCTTCTGCTCAAAAAGTATTGCCGTTTCCTCCCCGTGCCCGTCATTTCAGGCAAGGTGCAGGAATGGAAAGACGGAAAGTATCAGGACACCGACAAGCCCAACGTGATCAACGCCACCGAGCCCCTCTGGGCCAAGAAGCCGGCCGAACTCACCGACGACGACTACCGTACCTTCTACCGCGACCTCTATCCCGGCCAGGAGGATCCGCTGTTCTGGATACACCTCAACGTCGACTACCCCTTCACCCTCACCGGTATCCTTTACTTCCCCAAGATAAAGAGCAACCTCGACATCCGCAAAGACCGCATCCAGCTATACTGCAACCAGGTGTTCGTCACCGACTCCGTGGAGGGCGTGGTGCCCGAGTTCATGATGCTGCTCCAGGGCGTGATCGACTCCCCCGACATCCCACTCAACGTGTCGAGATCCTATCTGCAGAGCGACCGTGCAGTAAAAAAAATATCGGGCTATATCACCAAGAAGGTTGCCTCACGCCTCGAAGAGCTCTTCAAGGCCGACCGTGCCGACTTTGAAAAGAAGTGGGACGACATCCGCATCTTCATCCAGTATGGCATGCTCACTGACGAGAAATTCTGCGACTCGGCCATGAAATTCTGCCTCGTCAAAGACACCGAAGGCAAGTATTTCACACTCGAGGAATACCGCACACTCATCGAAGCCACCCAGACCGACAAGGATGGCGATGTGGTCTACATCTATGCCACCGACCCCACCGCCCAGTACAGCTATATCAAGGCTGCCACCGATAAGGGCTACAATGTGCTCGTAATGGACGGCCAGCTCGACGGCCACTTCATATCCATGCTCGAGACCAAGCTGGAGAAGACCCGCTTTGTGCGTGTTGACTCCGACACCGCCTCACGCCTTATCCCCAAGGAAGGCGACGAGCAGAGCTCACTGGGAGCCGATGCCATCTCGCTACTTACCACACTGTTCCACTCACAGCTTCCCAAGATGGAGAAGAGCGAGTTTCTCATCTCGTTCCAGAGCCTCGACCCGAAGGCCGACCCCGTGCTCGTCACTCAGAACGAATACATGCGCCGTATGAAGGATATGGCCGCCACACAGCCCGGCATGGCTTTCTATGCCGAGCTCCCCGACAGCTACAACCTCATAGTCAACACCTCACAGCCCGTGGTGGAGCGCGAACTCAAGGATGCCGAAGAGAAACTCAGCGCCGAGCTCTCACCCCTGCGCCAGGCTGTGACCGACAATAACGCCAAGCTCACCGAGCTCCGTGCAGCCATCAAGGACAACAAGCCCACCCCCGAACAGTCGGAGCAGGAAAAAGCCCTGATGGACAGTGTGGAGAAGTCGCGCAAAGAACAAGAGAATATCATCTCCGGATATGCCGCCACACGCCCCGTGGTGCGCCAGATGATCGACCTGGCTCTCCTGGGCAACGGCCTGCTCAAAGGCAAAGACCTCACCGAATTCGTTCACCGCTCGGTAGAGCTTCTCTGATTAGCCTGAACATACAATCCAAAATCAGGGTGCATCGCGTCTATTATTTCGCGATGCGCCCTGATTCTTATTTTTTGTAAGAGCCTGTCCCATAATATATGTGACCGCCTCAGCGTTAACATATATTATAGGACAGGCTCTAAATTTACTTGACCAAAATCTTTCGAGTATATGTACCGGCTTTTACAAAATATATTCCCGGCTGATCCACTTTCACGTTGACGCTTCCGGTAGTACATTGGCATTTAGCCACGATAACCCCTGTGATTGAATAAACTTCAATCAGTGCGCCATTATCCAATCCGGAGATTATGATATCACGGCCTTCACATCTTACAGTGACTCCGTCAAATTCAACATCCTTTAAACCTGACGTTCTATCATAAACCACAGTACCATTGCTCTCTACTTTGACAAGAGTCCTTATGCCTCCTACCATACCATAATTACAATTTTGCAAAACTCCATCCGTTGAGCCTATACCCAACAACCATGAGCCTTCTCCGTCCTTAATAAGTTCTTTACTCTCTGAGCTTTGATATAGCGATATTACATTCATTACCGGAATCCCTTCTATTTCCGAATACCCAGTATTTTCGATATATCTGTGATGTTTAGTCTGACTATCAGTCCAATTCCAATGGGGATAGCCCAGATAACACCGATCTCCCACCTTTAGTTCAAAATCATACATCAACTCCCATTCGCCTTCTACTTCGGCGTGATAATAAATCTTGCCTTCTTCCACCTTTACATATCTGATGGACTCTTTCCCATCATTTTCCTTAATATGCATAAGCATGCATCTTGAGCCGAAAACGTTTGCTCCCCCCTCAAGCCAAACGGTCTGATAAGAAACCTCATGCCATGGTATGCTCTGAAACTCGGTGGTCCATTTAGTACCTGGCACAAAATAGTTTGTATAGTTGGCGGCTTGAGAAACCATCCCAAGCATAGCCATCATGATTAATATTAAAAACCTCATATTATCAATATATTATATTTGCTTTAACTGGATAATAGGTTGATATTTTAAACTGATCTCCATTTAGTATTGTAAAAACCTCTCCGGCATAATAACCGTTTGAATAACCATTCCAGCCCCAATCACAGTGGAAGTATTGATCTGTATACTTGGTTTTAGATGATGAATCATTTTGCTTATAATTCAAGTTTCGCAAGTTCGTTAAGCGGCGTTTAGCCGACTACACAGTTT
>JAMPGA010000003.1:141445-223846 GCA_023664185.1 Muribaculaceae bacterium | reverse complement strand
TTATTTGATTGAGTGCTCTTTTTTATTCACATTTGTTGTTAAACAATCTCTTAATCTTGCGATAGAGTGTGCGCTCCGAGATATTCAGCTCTGCAGCTGTAGCCTTGCGGCGCCCTCCGTTGCGCTCCAGCGCGCGCATGATGGTGTCACGTTCGGTCTCCTCAAGAGTAGTCGGCACAGTGGCAGACACTTCTACAGGCTGAGATGCCGGTCGCACCACCTCTGGGAGAGGCGAACAGAACGGCTCGAATTTCACCGGCAGATGCGACTCGCGCACGGTGGTGTCGACAATTCCGGCTGACACCTCGCTTTTTGGAGACGAAAGATTGATGGACTCGCGCAGCGAATCGATCTGCTGCTGCATCCTCAGCATCATCCCCAACAGCATTTCCCTCTCGGCCTCATAGCTGTGACGGCCGTCGGATGGCGCCGGAATCGTGGCAAGCCCCATATCGGTGGAGGGAAGATAGCCACGCAGTTCAAACGACGACACCGTCTCACCCGCATGAAACAGGGCAGTTTGTTCAATCACATTTTTTAGTTGACGCACATTTCCCGGCCAACGGTATGTCATGAGCATAGCCCGGGCCGAATCGTCAAGCGTAACCGACGGCATCGTGTAGCGCTCGGCAAAATCTGCAGCAAACTTCCGAGCCAGCAGAATGACATCGG
Organism: Muribaculaceae bacterium; assembly: GCA_023664185.1. Lineage (GTDB taxonomy): Bacteria > Bacteroidota > Bacteroidia > Bacteroidales > Muribaculaceae > Duncaniella. Next base: position 223,174 of record JAMPGA010000003.1, on the reverse strand, counting down.
CGCCACGCTCGCGCAGCGGCGGAACATTGATGGTGACCGTCGACAAACGGTAATAAAGGTCTTCCCTAAACTTCCCGTCGGCCACCGCACGCACCATATCGACATTTGTAGCCGCCACGATGCGAACATTTGCCTTCTGCACCGTTGAGGAACCGACCTTCATAAACTCGCCCGACTCGAGCACTCTGAGCAGACGAGCCTGAGTGGTGAGAGGAAGCTCTGCCACTTCGTCGAGGAAAATGGTTCCGCCGTCAGCCTCCTCAAAATAGCCCTTGCGCGTATTCACAGCCCCTGTAAAAGCGCCCTTTTCATGGCCGAAAAGCTCTGAGTCGATCGTTCCCTCGGGTATAGCGCCACAGTTTACCGCTATATATCCGGCATGCTTTCTGGCAGAAAAACCATGTATAATCTTCGGGAAAAACTCCTTTCCGGTGCCACTTTCGCCCATGACAAGAACCGACAGATCAATGGGAGCCACCCGCACAGCCCTCATGATAGCCTCGTTGAGTTCCTGCGAATTGCCCACTATGCCATATCGTCGCCGGGCTTGCATCACCTCGGCGGGATAGTCGGGTGTAAGCGTGATATCCATCATTTGATAGAAGCCAGTTTGTAGGTCTGTTGACGCAGCCACAGTCCGAGTTCTTCCTCAGAGCCGGAATGAGCCTTCAGCTCCTCGGGGGTAATGAGATTGCCCACCGACACGTGTATCGTGCTCCCCTTGCGGCGGAACACCTCGGCCGGGAGCCTCAATGTGCGCAGCTGCCAGCTCACTATGCCCAGCAATCTGAACCACCAGCTGTTGAGACCATGGAAATAGATGGGAATCACCGGCACCCCAAACTGACGGATGAGGCGAATCACCACAGGCTGCCATTCGCGATCCTCAAACTTCAAATGCCGATTGTAGTTGCCCACGGCTCCGGCCGGAAAGAATCCTACAGGCTGTCCGTGTCTTATCTGCATTATAGCCTCCTTAATGCCTTTCATCGACACCGCCTTCTTGCTGGGGTCGTCGCTGGCAGCCTGGTCGACGGCTATGAAATTCTGCCTCATGGCGGTGATATGGTTGAGAATCATATTGACCATCACCTTGTATTCCGGGCGCCTTGAGCCTATGATATCAATCAGCGTAATGCCGTCGAGAGCTCCGAACGGATGATTGCTCACAGTAACAAATGGACCCTCGGGAAGATTGTCGAGCAGCTCTTCATTGTCGATGCGGAGCTTTATGTCGAGGTCGCTAAGAAGCCCACGGCAGAATGCCGGACCGGGAGTATCGAAGTTGCGCGAGTGTATCCAGTTTACCTTGTCAACGTCGAGCATCCTCATGAGCCAGTTCACCAGACGGGGTTTGCCTTTGAAAAAAGGCGCCATCTGAGCGATATCGTCATAGTCGAGCACCGTGCGCTTCACGGTGCCATCCTGTTGAGCAGTTGATTCCATAATCAATGAGTTTTTATGATGCAAAGTTACTAAATTAGCCTGAAAGCTGAACAATGAATGGCCAAAAAGCCAACACTGGCGCACAAACTACCATTAAAAGAGCCCTGTTTCAATTAATTAACAATTAAAATTTGGCACAAATTGTTTACAAACGTGAAAAAATGCTTACCTTTGCGCCTTGAAAACAACGACCTCAAGCCGGGAAATTCCGGACACGTCAACTATTCGGGAAATCCCATCAAAAAGTTCCAATGGAAAAAGCAATGAACTTACTTCAAGAGAAACTCAGCAAATACACCGCACCGCAGGAAGCCAAGGCCGCCGGAGTGTATCCTTATTTCCGCGCCATCTCGAGCGAGCAAGACCCCGAGGTGATTATGAACGGCAAGCGAGTGCTCATGTTCGGCTCAAACTGCTACTCCGGTCTTGTAAATGACCCCCGCATCAAAGAGGCCGCCATCGAAGCCACACGCAAATATGGCACCGGATGCGCCGGCTCACCCTTCCTCAACGGCACCCTTGACATCCACAAAGAGCTCGAGGCGAAGCTTGCTGAGTATATGGGCAAGGAAGATGTAATGATTTACTCTACTGGCTTTGAGGTCAATCTCGGAGTAGTTTCCACCCTCACCGGCCGTGAGGACTACATTCTCTGGGACGAGCAGGACCACGCCTCGATTATCGAAGGGCGCCGTCTCTCATTCAGCCAGCAGCTCAAATACAAGCACAACGATATGGAGTCTCTTGAAAAGCAGCTGCGCAAATGCGACCCCGACAAGGTAAAGCTCATAGTTTCCGACTCCGTTTTCTCCATGGAGGGCGATGTGGCCGATGTGAAAAACATGGTTCGCCTGGCCAAGCAGTATAACGCCAGCATCATGATCGACGAAGCCCACGGCATCGGAGTGTTTGGCCCCGGCGGTCGCGGAGTATGTCACCACTACGGTGTGGCCGACGATGTAGACCTCATCATGGGAACATTCTCCAAGTCGTTTGCCTCGCTCGGCGGATTTATAGCTACCAATAAAGAGATCACCAACTATCTGCGCCACCACTCGCGCTCATACATCTTCACCGCCTCCATCACACCGGCCTCCACAGCCGCTGCGCTCAAAGCTCTGGAGATAATGCAGACCGAGCCCGAACGCCAGGAAAACCTCTGGAAGCTCACCAACCATGCCCTCGACGGATTCCGCTCGGCAGGCCTGGAGATAGGCAACACCTCCACCCCCATCATCCCCCTGTTCATCCGCGACGACTTCAAGACATTTGCCATCACCCGCGACCTTCTCGAGGAGGGCATCTTCGTCAATCCCGTTGTTTCGCCCGCTGTGGCTCCCACCGACACCCTTATCCGCTTCAGCCTTATGGCCACTCATACAATGGAGCAGGTGGATCGCGCTATCGAAACCATCACACGCGTATTCAAAAAATACGGCATCATCAAATAATCCTGTCCATAAGTTTCCAACATCATACAACAACGACAACAGCCTTGCAGCAATCTTGCAGCAAGGCTGTTGTCGTTGTTGACTCACATATATTATCAGGAACGACCGCGCTCCTCCATCATCTCTTCGGCCTCATGCTCTAGCTCCTCACGCAGCTTCAAATCCTGTTTGAATTTCAGCTCATCAAAGCCCTGGCCATACACACCGTTGACATTAGCTTGAGTGATAAAAGCACCGTCGTCAATACTCTTGATGATGCGGAATATGGTGACCGACTCTATCTTGCGGCACACTATAAGCAGAATTTTGATGGGCTGTCGGGTGTACCATCCCATGCCGTCCATCACAGTCACACCACGCCGCGCATGCTGATTTACAGCCGTCGCTATGCGCTCCCACTTGCGCGAGATTATAATGAACTGCACCGCCTGGCGGTTGGTATTTATAATCAGATCCACTACATAAGAGGTGATTATAAGCGCCATAAAGCCATACACCACAGTGTCGACCTGGTGGAAAATGAAATAAGACGACGATATAATGCAGAAGTCCACATAAAGCATGGTGCGCCCGATGGTCACATTGGTCTTCTTGGCCACCATAGCGGCCACGACATCCGTGCCACCTGTCGAGCCATTGTGAGTAAACACCAGTCCCAGCGCAATGCCACACATTATAGAACCAATGCAGACATTCATAAACGACTGTCCTGGTATGAGAGGCTCTGGGAAAAGAGGGGGCAACACCGTCACTACCACCGACACCACCGTGGCGCCGAAAATGGTCTTGGCCACAAACTGCTTGCCGACTATGAACCAGGCAGCCGCCAGGAGCCCGAGATTTATCACATACTGTGTCGCACCGATGGCCCACGACTTGCCCGTGAGGAAATAAACTATAGTGCCAAGACCCGTCACACCACCGATCACCACCTTCTCAGGAAGGATGAAAGCCGAGAAACCCAGGCCATAAAGCACTATGGCCAATGTGATGATGATATAGTCCTTAGACGTAAGCCAAAATTTTTTACCGTTAATCTGCATAACTGGATTGATGATATACCATGCAAAAGTAGCAAAAAACACACAACACCGCATCAAACCCGCCATAAAAATTCGAGTAAAAAATCAAGCAAAGGAGATATAGCGCTTTAATTGTTAATAATACTTAACAAAGCTTTGTATTATCGCTGAAAATGACTAATTTTGCACTCCGATTATGTCCAATTAATAAACCTCAGGCCTTGAAGTCTGTCGGTCTTTGGCCGGGCCGCAGGCGGAATGCCCCAAAGTAACTATCTATTAATTAAACATTCAACGTGGATACTTTAAGCTACAAAACCCTCACCCCCAACGCGCAGAGCGTTGAACACAAGTGGGTCGTAATCGATGCCACCGACCAGGCTCTGGGTCGACTGTGTGCAGTGATCGCCCTGATTCTCAGAGGCAAAAACAAACCCAGCTTCTCGCCCAACATCGAGTGTGGCGACAACGTCATCGTCATCAACGCCGACAAAGTTCGTCTCACCGGCAAGAAATGGACCGACCGCGAGTACCTCTCATACACCGGCTATCCCGGCGGCCAGCGCACAGCTACCCCCGAGATCCTCATGAAGAAGTCGCTCAACAAGCACTTAAAGCCCGGCTATCACCCCCTCTTCATCAAGGTGGTTAAAGGCATGCTTCCCAAGAACCGTCTGGGTCGCACCCTGATTGAGAACCTTCATGTTTACAACGGTCCCAACCATCCCCACGAGGCTCAGAACCCCGAAGTCATCGATATCAACAAAGTAAAATAATCTGAAGAATGGAATCAGTTAATGCAGTAGGCCGCCGCAAAGCCGCCGTAGCCCGCGTGATCGTCAAGGAAGGCAACGGGCAAATCACCATCAACAAACGTCCCCTCGACGTCTACTTCCCCTCTTCGATTCTCCAATACATCGTGAAGCAGCCGCTTCTCACCCTCGATGCCACCGAGAAATATGACATCCACGTCAACCTCGATGGCGGCGGCTACAAAGGACAGGCCGAGGCTCTGCGTCTGGCCATCGCCCGCGCCCTCGTCAAAATCAACCCCGACGACAAGGCTACACTCCGTGCACAGGGCTTCATGACACGCGATCCCCGCGTTGTGGAGCGCAAGAAACCGGGCCGTCCCAAGGCACGCAAACGCTTCCAGTTCTCCAAGCGTTAATCTCCGGGCATGAACAGCCCTCAAAAATAAGTGTTTAGTATCTAAACCCCCGAGATGGACACGTTCCCTACTCCCGGGTTGTAATTAAAAAAGAACGTAAACAATATCCAGACTACAATGTCAACACCCACATTTGACCAACTCCTCGAAGCAGGTTGCCATTTCGGCCACATGAAAAGAAAATGGAACCCTGCTATGGCGCCCTACATCTTCATGGAGCGCAACGGTATCCACATCATCGACCTCTATAAGACAGCCGCCAAGCTCGACGAAGCAGCCAACGTGCTTCGTGGCTTTGCCAAAGGCGGCAAAAAAATCCTCTTTGTAGCCACCAAAAAGCAGGCCAAAGAGATCCTGGCTCAGAAAGCCGAAAGCGTAGGCATGCCTTACGTGATCGAGCGCTGGCCCGGCGGCATGCTCACCAACTTCCCCACAATCCGCAAGGCTGTGAAGAAGATGGCCTCAATCGACAAAATGGCCAAGGACGGCACATTTGACAACCTCTCAAAGCGCGAGAAACTCCAGATCACCCGTCAGCGTGCCAAACTCGAGAAGAACCTCGGCTCTATCGCCGACCTCAACCGTCTTCCCTCGGCTCTCTTCGTAGTCGATGTGTGCAAAGAGCACATTGCCGTAGCCGAAGCCAACCGTCTGGGTATACCCGTATTCGCCATCGTTGACACCAACTCAGATCCCAACAATGTAGACTACGTGATCCCCGCCAACGACGACGCTTCAAAGAGCATCGACCTCATCCTCTCCACCGTCTGCGACGCCATCAACGAAGGCCTGCAGGAGCGCAAGGTTGAGAAGGCCGACGAGAAGGCAGCCCCCGAGAATGGCGAAAACGCAGCTCCCCGCCGTGGTGGCGAGCGTCGCCGTGTGTCACGCCGCGAAGCAGCAGCTCCCGCAGCTGAAGCACCCGCAGCCGACACCCCCGCAGCCGAGGCAGAATAATCCTTCTACCTCCACTTCCACAACATTTCCTTAACACTCAAAAAAACACTACCCGATATGGCAGTAACAATGGCAGAAATCACCAAGCTGCGCAATCTCACAAGCGCCGGCCTGATGGACTGCAAAAAAGCCCTCGCAGAGACCAACGGCGACATCGAAGCCGCTGTGGAGATTCTCCGCAAGAAAGGTCAGGCAGTAGCCGCCAAGCGCGAAGACCGCCAGGCCTCTGAAGGTTGCGTCATAGCCAAGACCGACGGCAAATTTGCCGCCATCCTCGCCCTCAACTGCGAGACAGACTTCGTGGCTAAGAACGCCGGCTTCGTAGCTCTCGCTCAGAAGCTCATCGACCTTGCCATGGCCAACAAATTCAAGACAGCCGACGAGCTCAAGTCGTTTGTTGTCGACGGCCAGACCGTGGCCGACCTCATCACCGAAGAAAGCGGCAAAACCGGCGAAAAGACCGAGATCGGCGCTTACGAAGTGGTAGAGGCTCCCACAACCGCCGCTTACAATCACTTCAACAACAAGCTCGCTGCCATCGTAGGCTTCAACCTTGAGGGCGTAGATCCCCAGATTGGCCGCGAAGTGTGCATGCAGATCGCCTCGATGAACCCCGTGGCCGTATCTCGCGAAGATGTGCCCCAGGCCACCATCGATGCCGAGATCAGCGTAGCCATCGAGAAGACCAAGCAGGAGCAGGTGCGCAAAGCTGTTGAAGCCGCTCTCAAGAAGGCCGGCCTCAACCCCAACCACTTCGACTCTGAGGATCATATCGAATCAAACATCTCGAAGGGTTGGATCACCGAGGAAGAAGCAGCCAAGGGTCGCGAAATCATGAAGACCACTGCCGAGGCCAAGGCCGCAAACCTCCCCGAGCAGATGATTCAGAACATCGCCAACGGCCGTCTCAACAAGTTCTTCAAGGAGTCATGCCTCATGGAACAGGAATACGTTCAGGATTCCAAGCTCACCGTAGGCCAGTTCCTTGAGCAGTCGCAGAAGGGTCTCGTGGTTGTCAACTTCAAGCGCGTAAACCTCAACCAGGACTAATCCCCACATAAGGGATACCCGATAAAATCAGCGCCATCCAAAATGATTTCGGATGGCGCTATTTTTTATATCAGTTTCTAATTGGCTATAACATCTTTGGGATGATAGAACCAGCCTTTAAAAGCCGGGCCAAGCGCTGACACGGCACTGTGCCATGTCTTGTTTCCATCGGTCTCAAACAGGATGTGAGGATCCATGTCGAGCCTACCTACTGCCCATACGCGCTGGGCTATCTCGTTTTCAAGCTGCCCGGCCGTCCATCCGCTGTAGCCAAGGAAGAAACGCAGGCGCCCGTTTATATCGTAACCGTCGTTTATAATGGAGAGCAGAGCATCAAAATCGCCTCCCAGCCACAAGCCATCAGCCAGACGGGTGGAGTCGGGTATGAGGTCGCCCAACGTGTGGAGGAAGTAAAGACGGTCGCTCCCCACTGGGCCACCGCAATACACCGGGATTGGCGTCTCAACCTTCACACTGTCTATCACATCCTGTAGCGTATATTCCGATGGATTGTTGACCACCACCCCCATGGCCGACATGCCGGGCTCATAATCGACCATGACAATCACCGCATGATTGAAGTATGACTCCCTGAGGAAAGGCTCTGCCACCAGCAGGCTCCCTACCGCGGGCTCATTGCCCGTGGGGATGTCGATGTTGAAGAGGAATGAGTTCTGTTTCATACTATATTAACCCTTCAAAGGTGGAGATATATTAACAGAAATTGTTAAAAAAGACTAACAAAATATCTAATTCTACTTTTCAAGCCCCAATTCAGCGCGGATGAAGGGAGCAGTGGGAGAATCGGTCATGGCCACCTCTGCCGGACTGCCCTGTGCGATGATACATCCACCGTTTCGGCCTCCGCCGGGACCCATATCCACCACAAGGTCAGCAGCACACACTATGTCGAGATTATGCTCAATCACCAGCACGGTATTACCCTTGTCAACCAGACGGTTGAGCACACCGAGCAGCACGCGGATATCATCGAAATGCAGACCCGTGGTGGGCTCGTCGAGTATGAAAAGTGTATTTCCTGTGTCGCGACGTGCCAGCTCTGTGGCCAGCTTGACACGCTGGTTCTCACCGCCCGACAGAGTCGACGATGGCTGACCTAACTTTATGTAGCCCAAGCCGATATCCTGGAGCACTTTTATCTTGCCCAGGATCGAGGGGATGCCCGAGAAGAAATCTACGGCCTGATTGATGGTCATGTCGAGCACATCGGCTATCGACTTACCCTTGAATCTCACCTCCAGAGTCTCGCGGTTGTAGCGCTTGCCTGAGCATGTTTCACACGGCACAAGCACATCTGGCAAGAAGTTCATCTCAATTGTTTTATAGCCGTTACCCTTGCAGGTTTCACACCGCCCACCAGCCACGTTAAACGAGAAACGCCCGGGCTTGTAGCCTCGAATCTTGGCCTCTGGGAGCGACGCATAGAGGTCGCGTATGGCCGTAAAGACTCCGGTATATGTGGCAGGATTTGAGCGCGGCGAGCGTCCCAGAGGCGACTGATCGACTGTGACAACCTTGTCGATATTCTCAATCCCCTCTATCTCCCGGTAAGGCAGAGGTTCCTGTTGCGACCGATAGAAGTGGCGGCTCAATATGGGCTGCAGAGTGGCATTGACGAGCGACGACTTGCCGCTGCCCGACACTCCGGCCACACATATCAGCTTGCCCAGCGGAAGTTCCAGATCGACATTGCGCAGATTGTGCCCTGTGGCGCCACGCAGTGTCAGTGTCTTGCCGTTGCCCTGGCGGGGAGAAGTGTTGGGCTTGATGGCAAGATTGCCGTTGAGATAGCGGGCAGTGAGGGTGTCGGTGGCGAGCATATCTGTGGGAGTGCCCGAATAGACCACATTGCCTCCCTTTCTCCCGGCTCCGGGGCCGATGTCGACAATTTGATCAGCCTGCAGCATTATATCCTTATCGTGTTCCACCACAAGAATCGAGTTTGAAGCATCGCGCAGCTGTTTCAGCGAGTTGATGAGGCGTAGATTGTCGCGCTGGTGCAGCCCGATGGAAGGTTCGTCGAGGATATAGAGCACATTCACAAGACGACTGCCCAGCTGAGTGGCGAGTCTGATGCGCTGGCTCTCGCCGCCCGACAGTGTGGCCGAGGCACGCCCGAGCTGGAGATAATCCAGACCGACATCTACCAGAAACTTGAGGCGCGAACGCACCTCCTTGAGTATCTCCGAAGCAATCATCCTGGCAGTCGGGTCGAGCTTATCCTCAATGGTTAGACTCCATTCGTAAAGCTCGGCTATATCCATCCTGCACAGATCGGCAATATTCTTACCGTCGATAAAGAAATGCAAAGCCTCGCGATTCAGGCGGTCGCCGTTACACTCTGGACACACTGCGCGGGTATAGAACCCCTCGCTCCATTTCTTGGCCGACGCCGAAGCCTCCTCGCCCTGCTGAGCTTCGATATACTTCACTATACCCTCGTAAGTCTGGAAATAGTTCATGGTGGCCATGGTGTCGTTTTCAATCACCAGGCGCTCGGTGGTGCCGTTGAGGATATCGCTCAGCGCCTCCTCACCCAGCTCACCTACGGGTGTCTTCAGTGTGTGGCCATACTTGCGGCATATAGCCTCGAGCTGCCAGAATATCATGGAGTTTCTATACTTTCCGAGAGGCGCTATACCTCCCTGATAGAGCGACAGCGAGGGGTTTGGTATCACCTTGTCGCGGTCGATGATATTGACATATCCCAATCCCTTGCAGCAGGGACAGGCTCCCAGGGGAGAGTTGAACGAAAAATTGTGTGGAGCAGGCTCGCGGTAAGATATGCCGCTGGCACCGTCCATGAGTGTCTGCGAGAAGTATGACACGCTGTCGCTGTCTACGTCATAGACCATCATCTGCTTGTCGCCCTGGCGCAGTGCGTCGGCCACGGTCGACTCCAGTCGTGTCATATCCTTCGACGACACTTTCAATCGGTCTATCACCAGCTCGATGTCGTGGTTCTTATATCGATCCACCTTCATACCCACGGTGAGCTCGCGCAGCTGCCCATCTACCCTGACGGTGAGGAAGCCCTTCTTTCTCATCTGCTCGAACAGCTCCTTGTAGTGACCCTTGCGGTTCTTGACCACCGGAGCCAGGACATATATCTTATGCCCCTCGAAGCGCTGAAGTATCAGAGCCACTATCTGGTCGCGAGTATACTTCACCATAGGTTGGCCGGTAATATAGCTCACCGCCGTGCCGGCCCTGGCATAGAGCAGACGCAGGAAGTCGTAGATCTCTGTAGTGGTGCCTATGGTGGAACGGGGATTGCGGTTGACGGTTTTCTGCTCTATGGCTATCACGGGCGACAGACCTGTGATCTTGTCGACATCGGGGCGCTCAAGATTGCCAAGCATATTGCGGGCATAAGCCGAAAAAGTCTCTATGTAGCGGCGCTGACCCTCGGCATATATAGTATCGAAGGCGAGCGACGATTTGCCACTGCCACTCAAGCCCGTCACCACCGTGAGGGCATTATGTGGAATCTCTACGTCAATATTTTTAAGATTGTGCACCTTTGCGCCGAGCACACGGAGCGAAGGGGTGGGTATTGAGTGTTTATCTCTGATTTCTGTCATTCGTCAAGTTGAGGTTGTGTGTCATTTGCCTGTCCAGGCCGAATTGTAGACCACGGTCTTCTGCTTCGACCTCGACAGGGAATCCCGTTTGGGGATCTTCACTTTATACGTCTTCCCTGCCTTGTTGGTGAGCTGCTTTGACCGTATCCACGGGTTATGCTCGCGCAGGGTGCGATAATCGGTGCCGTTGTCTATGGCCCACTGCGGCCAGTCGGCCACAGGACCTGAGACACTCACCGTTTCATATTCGAAGGGTTGATATAGATTGTCGGCCGTGAGATGGAATCCATAGTCGGCCGGGGTCTCGAGTATCATCTTCATAGCCAGCATCCTGAAGGGATAGCGCATGGTTTCTTCGGCGAGCCAAAGATCGTAGGCCGAATCGGCCTGCTGAGCCTCAAGCTCGGTGGATATACGGCCCATGCCGCCGTTATAGCTGGCCGCCACACTTTCCCAATTGCCATATTTGGCATAAGCGTTTTTCAGATAGCGGCAGGCGGCCTCGGTGGATTTTTCCACATCGTAGCGCTCGTCTACTTCAGTCGACACCTCAAGGCCATATTCCTTGGCCGTAGCCGGCATGAACTGCCACATTCCTGCAGCCTTGGCCGAGGAGACGGCCCGCGGATTGAGCGACGACTCTATGGCCGCCAGATACACGATATCCTCAGGGACACCGTTGCGCTTCAGTATGGGAATGAGCTGCGGAAAATATCTGTTGGCTCTCTTTATCACCAGCATGGTGTTGCCGTGGGTGTAGGCCATTGCCGAGAGCTCACGGTCCAGGCGTTCGGCCATGCTCACATCGTCGAGCCCGATGGTCTCACCTGCAAACCTGACCGAGCTGGGAATATAGGGCGAGACTACGGGTGCAAACTGCGTGGCCGAAGCTTCGGTCACATCGTTGTGATGCGTGCGCGCCTGGGCATCTTCTGCAGGAGCGAGAACGCCCAGAAGTGTGAGTGCGGCTACAGAGCCGAGAAATGTCTTGTGGTTGAGAGTCATGCTATTTGTAATCTACAATATTAATATCGCCCGACAGATCATAATCGCGGCCGTCGGCTCCGCGCGCCTTGATGACATAATAGTAAACCCCGGCCGGCACGAACTTGCCTCCGTAGCGGCCATCCCAGCCGTCGGCCGGATTGGTGAAGGATATGATCTCACGACCAAACCGATTGAAGATGGAACACTTGAACGAGACTATCGAGGCATATGATACCTTCCAGACATCGTTCACGCCATCTTCGTTGAGGGGAGAGAAGGCATTAGGGCATTTGAGGGTCGAGGTGCCGATGCTGATTTCGTAGGTGGTGCCATACTCCTCACACGAAGCATCGGCATTGGCACAGTAAAAACGCACATACTCGGTGCCCTGTTCAGTAAATGTGTGTGTAAAGTCAAGATCAGACACTCGTAGCGTTATATCGTCAAACTCCGGATAGCGCGAGAACTGCCATTCACGGAATATGGCTGCATCTGTCACAGCAGCCTGGAATCTCACCTCACATGGGGCCGATCCTCCCAGACCGTCGCCTCCCGAGGCTGTTCCTATCTCATTGTCTGCATCACGCTGAGTCTGCTCGGCCACAGTGTGGCAGCTCACACTGCGTGGCGCAAAGGATGGAGATGTATACACATCGGCCATACCCCACTGTCTCAGAAATCTATCGCCGGTCACAGTAAAATCTGTCTGACACAGAGGTGCAGGCAGGTGGAGTGTGGTTGTGAAATGCGTAAGTATCTCCGACTCAGCCGTCTGGCGATAATCGGCGGCATCATCGTCGTATTTAAGAGTGTTGTAGTCCACAACTATCTCGCGCGAGAGCACCATGCGACGCCCGTTTATCGAGTAATACACTATCTCGTCGGCACTTCCAGCTACATCGAGAGCCACACGGCCACACTCCTGTTCGGGCGACTCTGTGAGAGCTGTCAGACTATAGGGATGCTTTGAGTAGTCCACTACCCAGAAGCAGTATCTCTGTGTACCCTCTTCAACGATATAACCCATGTCACCCTCGAGGCTTACAAGGCGCGAAAGATCGCCGTCAGTAGAGCCAAACACCTCCTCGGCATAGCCCCCTCCGAGGCTCGAATAGCGATACCATCTCACCTGCTGCGGGTTGCCTCCTGCGGGCTGATAGCTCACCGTAACACCGTCAACGCCCGGTATCACACAGATTTCATCGAGCCCGGAGCCGGTGGGCGCCTCAACGCTGATGACCTGACGCGACGACGAGCTCCACACCAGACGCGAAGCACTTACACACTGGAGGGAGGCTATCAAAAAGAGGAATATTACGGTGGTTCTCATATGAAAAATTGCAGATGGATTGACTTACAAAGTTACGAAAAATTGCCCACATATACAACCTTCACACCATCCGAAGCACTGAAATTATGCCCGGAAAATTGCTAATATTTGTCAATTATACCTCATAAAATATAAAAGAATTGTTCCTTGCAATGCTTTTACGACAAATATGTTGTGTATCTCACACATAATGCCTAAATTTGGAGCGTCTGACTTCTCTCCACTTTTACATGATTATGCAATCACGATAAAATACAATGGAAATCACAGATTATTTCACATCGTTGCTCACCGAATACGGCAGCGTTGACATAGCCGAGGCTGAATTCAAGAAGAGGATTCACGAGGATCCCGATCTCAGAAAGCAGTATCGCGAATGGTGTCACGACGTAGGTAGCACCGAGAAAAACGGCTTTATGGACTTTTGCGAGGAATATCTTGAATCGCAAGACAATATATGGGACAATCTGAAAGATGAATACGAAGATGAATGAACGCCGGCTGCCCTCCGAGTGGGAACCTCAGCAGGCCGTGCTCATGGCATGGCCACATGCGCAGACTGATTGGGAGCCAATACTGCCCGATGTGCTCGAGTGCTACGGACGAATCGTCAAAGCCATCTCCGAGGTCACTCCGGTCATCGTTGTGGGTCCCGAAAGGTTGTGCAATCCATCGTTCACTCAGGCCGGATTTAACCCGGCGCGCGTCACGTTCATCGACATACCCACCAACGACACCTGGACTCGCGACTACGGCCCCATCACCATCGCCGACGGCTCCGGGCTCACCGCCATCGACTTCAAATTTAACGGCTGGGGGCTTAAGTTTGCCGCCGACCGTGACAATCTTGTAAACCTTCATCTCTACAGTCTCGGGCTGCTGCCAGGCACTCGCGAGAACCGTCTGGGCTTTGTGCTCGAGGGGGGCTCTATCGAAAGCGACGGCCGCGGCACCATCCTCACCACATCCGAGTGTCTTCTCTCGCCCAACCGTAACGGAGATCTTGACCGGCAGCAGATAGAAGAGCGCCTGCACCGCTATCTTGGGGCAAGCCACGTATTGTGGCTCGACCATGGCGCGCTGGCCGGCGATGACACTGACAGCCACATCGACACTCTGGCCCGACTTGCTCCCGACGACACCATCATCTATTGCGGCCCCGGCGAAGAGGGAGACCCAAACAATCCTGGGCTCGAGGCTATGAAAGAGCAGCTGAAAACACTCCTCACCCCCGCCGGGCAGCCCTACCACCTTGTGGAGCTGCCCCTGCCCGCACCTATCTATGACAGCGACGGGATGCAGTTGCCAGCCACATATGCCAACTATCTGGTGTCAAACGGCACGGTCTTCGTGCCCACCTACGGCCAGCTGCGCAAGGACACGTTGGCAGCCATGATGATACAGAGCGTGTATCACACCTACCGCATAGTGCCACTCGACTGCAGGGCGCTAATTCAGCAGCATGGCTCGCTCCACTGCGCCTCCATGCAATTTCCCACTCTTCACCACATTCTGAAATGAAAGTAGGTATCATACAACAGGCCAACAGCTCCGACCGCGATGACAATCGCAACCGTCTGGCCGAAAAAATAAAAAAACTTGCCGCAAAGGGAGCCGAGCTTGTAGTGCTCCAGGAGCTCCACGACTCGCTCTACTTCTGCCAGACCGAAAACGTCGACAACTTCAACCTGGCAGTCCCCATCCCCTCGGAGGCCACCGATTTCTATTCGGCCACAGCCCGCGAGGCCGGGGTGGTGCTGGTGACCTCTCTTTTCGAGCGCCGTGCTCCCGGACTCTACCACAACACTGCAGTAGTGTTTGACAAAGATGGCTCGATAGCCGGAAAGTATCGCAAGATGCATATCCCCGACGATCCGGCCTACTACGAAAAGTTCTATTTCACACCCGGCGATATGGGATTCGAGCCCATACAGACCTCCGTGGGGCGTCTGGGCGTGCTGGTGTGCTGGGATCAATGGTATCCTGAAGCTGCCAGGCTCATGGCCATGAAAGGTGCCGAGATGCTAATCTACCCCACCGCCATAGGCTGGGAGAGCTCAGATACTACCGACGAGCAGGAGCGCCAGCGCGAGGCTTGGACCACTGTGCAGCGCGGCCACGCTGTGGCCAACGGTATACCAGTGATTACCGTAAACCGCACCGGCCACGAGACTGACCCGTCGGGGCAGACCAACGGTATACAGTTCTGGGGGAGCAGCTTTGTGGCAGGCCCGCAGGGCGAGCTCATATACCGAGCCCCCGCCGACACCGAGACAGAATCCATTGTGGATATCGACATGCAGAGGTGCGAGAATGTGAGACGCTGGTGGCCCTTCCTGCGCGACCGCCGCATAGACAGTTACACCAACATACTGCACCGATACATAGATGACTGAGTCTGCCGCCCCCCTGCCTGTCACCACCACCGAAGTTTTCACCACCACGTCAGGGCAGTATTTCAGCACACTGCTCACTCTGTGGCTACCGCTCTACGGGTGGTCGATGCTGCTACCGGTGGCTATGTTCGGAGCCTTGGGCGTTTGTCTCGACGACTGGCGCTATCTGCTCATAGCGCTCATGCTGGTGTTCATAGCAGTCCCCATGGCCATATCGTTTCTCTACACCTACTATATGCTCACCCCCGAGGTGCGCATGGCCATTCGTCCAAAACATGTGGAGATACGCCCCGCCGAAGGTCTTACTTTGATCTACCAGCCACAGAAGACCGAGGGTGAAGACGATACTCCCGACGACGGCGCTCCCGAAATAGATTTCATAGCGCGTAATCAGATAAAAAGCGTGCGCTTTACATCGACAGGCGTGATATATCTCCTCGACACATCACGCCTGCAGTTTATTACCGTCCCCTACTCTTCTCTACCGGCCGGGGTCAGCCGCGCGACTCTGGAGTTTCAGTTGTAGCATCTTTACGGCGTCGCCGCAGGATATGCCACGTTATAAGCTTGCCGCTGCGGTCGAGCACAAAAATCACTACCAGAATCAGCCCGAAAGCACCCGTGAGGGCACGGAGCACATCGGAGTGATGAGGGTCGAGATGATTTATCAGCTCCCTCGAAGGGGTCTCGGTAATCAGAGTATTGGGGATGGAGGCCACCGTGCGCTTCCACTTCACCACACCCTTGTCAAGATATACCAGTGCTGCATTTCCGCGAGCCAGTTCGCGCAGCTCTTTAGGCTCGGCATGAACCATAGGGTATGTGGCCATGGAGATATCACGCCACCACTCTATGCCCTCTTCGTCATCGCCGGTGAATGCCACCATGGTGCCACCGCGAGCATTGATGAAGTCGTTGAGCTCGTTGAGCAGATAGGTGCAAGAGAGGTCTACACGGCGCAGCTCGGGGATTGTCACCACAAACATCTCCACCTCATTGTCTATCAGCTCAGGAGCCACATCCTCGCCATCATCGATCACTGTGAATCCATCTGAACCGTCGACATCGCCTCCAATGATGCGGCGCTCCACAAAAGTCCAGCTCGAATCGGGCAGATTGTCCATGGTGAAAGTGGCACGTCGGCCGTCGCGTTCATACACAAACTCCATCTCCACCTCCCGCTCATCCTCGTCCTGATCCTGGGCATTGCCCACAAGCATGGTGCCCGGTGAAAAGCGCCGATAATCCTGAAGCGGCTGGATATTAAAGCCATAAAGCTCAATGGCAAGGATATAGAAAGTGACGAGACCACCGATTATCCACTGAATATAGGTGATAAATAGGCCACTAACCCGGCCATTGAAAATGATGAGATACACCAGCCCGAGGGTGATGAAAATGTTTTTTACAAAAGTTGCCGTGTTTGATATCACCAGGAAGTCGCCGAAGCAACCGCAGTCATCCACCGGGGAACTGATGGCAATATAGAGCGTGAGCGGCAGCATGAAGGCCATCATTAGGGTGAGCATCCACACCGAGCTACGGCGATAACACCCCATGACCAGCAATGAGCCCCATACAAACTCGAAACCTCCCAGCAGAAACGCAGCACAGGTGACTATAGTGTTGGGCACATGGAAGCCCCACACATCGAAATACTCACCGATTTTCAGCACACTCCCCCAAGGGTCTATCGCCTTGACAAACCCCGAGAAGATGAACACGCCTCCTATCAGCAAGCGCATCACCCACACCAGCCACGCACGGCCAAGGATGTCTGAAACCTTAGTGCGACTCGGTGAGCTTGATGATTCCGAAGATGGCATAATTTATAATGTCCTGATAGTTTGAGTCGATACCCTCGCTAATCTGAGTGTGTCCGGCATTATCCTCTATCTCCTTGACGCGCTGCAGCTTGGTGAGGATAAAGTCGGTATACGAGTTGACCCTCATCTCTCTCCAGGCATCGCCATAGTCATGAGTCTTGGCCGCCATAAGTGCACGACTCTCCGAAGCCACACGGTCGTATAGCGCCAGAGCCTCGTCGGCAGGCATATCAGCACAGTCGGCATATCCCTTTTCGAGCTGTATCAGTCCTATTATACCATAATTCACTATGGCCATAAATTCGCCCAGAATACCCTCGTTCACCATAGCGGGGCCCTCCTCGAGGGTTCGGATGCGTTTAGCCTTGATATAGAGCTGATCGGTGACAGATCGAGGCCTCAGGATGCGCCACGAAGGGCCATAGTCCTCAAGTTTTTTGCTGAATATATCCCGGCACAGAGCCAGAGCCGAATCAAATTGTTCAAGAGTGTTCATAAAGACAAAATTACAAAATCTTTCCGAGTCTCACAACAGTCATTTTGTCATCTACTTAAAGCAGCTTATATCTAATAATAAGACCTGCAAGTCAGGGCTTTATATAAAGCTGACTTACAGGTCTTATATTTGTTGGGTCTGCTGAGATTAGAGCAGCAGATTCTCTATGCGCTTCAGGTTCTCGCCATCGTTGAGGTTATAGTAGATAATCTTGAGGTTGGTGAGAGCGTTGTGCATGTTGTCGGGGTCGAGCTCATAAGCCTTCTCAAGATAGCTGGCGGCTTCTTTGAGCATGGGGTTCATGGTCTCGGCGCGGAACTTGTTGTATTCTGCCTGGCTCATGTCTTTGGTGTTCTCGTCGAGACGTTCGGCCTTCTGCAGCAGGGCTGTGCCGTAGCTGAAGTTGTACATTGCGCCTGAGGGGTCGAGCTCGTAAGCCTTCTTGAAGAGCTCCATAGCCTTCTCTTTCTCGCCCTGGTCGTCATAGAGCACACCGAGCAGATATGGATAGTTGG
Source organism: Muribaculaceae bacterium (assembly GCA_023664185.1). Lineage (GTDB taxonomy): Bacteria > Bacteroidota > Bacteroidia > Bacteroidales > Muribaculaceae > Duncaniella. Next base: position 204,922 of record JAMPGA010000003.1, on the reverse strand, counting down.
CGTTGGTCGGGTCGGCTGCAATGACCTCCTCGAGCTTACTGATAGCTGTAGGATAGTCTTTGGCAGTGATATACGACTGTATGATGCGCTGGAAGAAGTCGGGCTTGGCTGAGCCAAACTTATCGTAGGCTATCTGCGAATATTTGAGCTTCTTGGCCTCGTCGCCCAGCTGATATGCCACGGAGTAGGCATAATCATATGCCTGCATGTCGGGATATCCGAGCTCCATCATTTTCTCAAAGGCATCGGCAGCCTGAGGGAGCATTTCGCCTTGCCATGCGGCCAGACCGCGATAGTATTCAATCTGGGCTCTCATCGAGTCGGCGGGCATCTTGGGAGCCAGTGAGCCGAGACGGGGGTTCATGGGTGTCTCGAGATATGCTGTGAAGCACTCATAGGCCTCGGGATATTTCTGAGCGTCCCAGAAGTAAGATCCGGCGTTGATATAGTCGTTGAGGTGTCCGGCTATCTGGCTGGTGATCTCCTTTGAGAGTTTGGTTTTCACCTTGCCTTTGGCATCGACTACAGTATCCACGTCGAGGGCCTTGTAGCCATAGTGGTATCCATCGAGCAGAGCACCGGCCATTTCGAGGGGTGCCACCTGCTGTCCCAGCTGGACTTTCACCAGCATGTCGTCGTAGAGCCTAAAGCCCTGCTTGCCGGGGATCCAGAAAGTCTTGGAGTCCTTTGATGTTTCGGGGTCGGTGAAGGCGGGTTCGAGCACCTTGATGGCCTCGACAAGTGCGGGATAAGTGTCGGCTCCCTTTACAGCCTTCTCGCCATCCTTAACGACGGCGACCTGAGCCGAGATTGACGCTGAGGCTATGAGCCCGAGTGTCAGGACACAGATTTTTTTCATAGAGAAACGGGTATTAGGTTGAGTAAGTTGATTGTTTATGCTTCGGTATCGTCATCACCCTCATCGGTAGCGTCGTCGGTCAGGTCATCGTCGTCGACAACTTCATCGTCGATAACCTCCTCCTCCACCACTTCATCCAGGATGTCGGGCTGGGCTTCCACCTGTTCCACTTCTTCCTCCGGGTCCGAATCTACGCAGCACACGGATGCTATGGTGTCCTGGCGTTTATCCAGATTGATGATGCGTACACCCTGAGTGTTGCGACCCTGCAGCTTGATGTCGGCCACATGAATGCGCAGGGTGATGCCGCTGCGGTTGATGATGACGAGATCGTTGGAATCGTTTACACTCTCGATGGCCACGAGCGCACCGGTCTTTTCGGTGACATTCATAGTGCGCACGCCCTTGCCGCCGCGGTTGGTGATGCGGTAGACGGGCACTTTCTCGCCGTCGATCTCGGTGTCGAGGCGTGTGCGCTTGCCGAAGCCGCGCTCGCTGAGCACCATAATATCGTTGGGCGAGTCCTGAGGCATGCAGATGAGGCCTATCACTTCGTCGTTCTCATCGTCGAGAGCCATGCCGCGCACTCCGGCAGCCATACGGCCCATCTGGCGCACCTTCGATTCGTGGAAACGGATGGCGCGGCCGTTGCGATTGGCCATGATGATCTCCGAGTTGCCGTCGGTCATCTCCACGCGCAGCAGCTCGTCGTTTTCGCGTATCACGATGGCGTTCACGCCGCGAGCCCTGGGGCGGGAGTAGGCTTTGAGCGAGGTCTTCTTGATAAGGCCGCGCTTGGTGGCAAAGACAAGATTGTGTGAGTTGACAAACTCTTCATCGCCGAGCGACTTGGTGCAGATGAAGGCCTTGATCGAGTCGCCTGCCTCGAGGTTGAGCAGGTTCTGTATGGCACGACCCTTCGAATTCTTGGCAAATTCAGGTATCTCATATACCTTGAGCCAGTAGCAGCGGCCACTCTGGGTGAAGAAGAGCATATAGTTGTGCATCGAGGCTGTATAGATGTGCTCGATGAAGTCCTCGTCGCGTGTATCCGAGCCCTTGGCTCCCACACCGCCGCGATTCTGAGCGCGGAACTCGGTGAGCTTGGTGCGCTTGATATAGCCACGGTGCGATATGGTGATGATCATATCGTCGTCGGGATAGAAATCCTCGGCGTTGAAGTTTCCGGCTGTATAGTCGATGGTGGTGCGACGGGGGTCGGAATATTTGTCGCGTATCTCGATGAGCTCGTCCTTTATGAGGGCGCGGCAGACGGAGTCGTCGGCGAGGATAAGCTCCAGGCGAGCTATCTCCTTCTCTATCTCCTCATACTCGTTGCGCAGCTTGTCCTGCTCCAGACCGGTGAGCTGACGCAGGCGCATCTCCACGATGGCAGCAGTCTGCGGGTCGGTGAGGCCGAAACGCTCCTTGAGTTTCTCGCGGGCCTCCTGGGTATCGGCGGCGCCACGTATTATCTTTATCACCTCGTCGATATTCTGCGAGGCTATGATGAGACCTTCCAGAATGTGGGCGCGCTCCTGGGCTTTCTTCAGCTCATAGCGTGTGCGGCGCACCACCACTTCGTGGCGATGATCCACAAATTCCTTGATGAGGTCGCGCAGGTTGAGTGTACGGGGGCGTCCGTTCACCAGCGCCACATTGTTTACGCTAAACGAGGCCTGCATCTGGGTCATCTTGTAGAGCTTGTTGAGCACTACGTTGGCGTTGGCGTCGCTCTTGAGCTTTATGAGTATACGCATACCCTTGTAGTTGCTCAAGTCGGCGATATCGGCGATGCCATCGAGCTTCTTTTCTGTGACGAGGTCGGCTATGTATTCTATCAGCTCGGCCTTGTTCACATTGTAGGGAATCTCGGTCACCACGATATTCTCATGATTGTCCTCGGCCTCAATCTCGGCCTTGGCACGTATCACCACGCGTCCACGGCCTGTCTCATAGGCGTCCTTCACACCGTCATAGCCATAGATGATGCCACCGGTGGGGAAGTCGGGGGCGGGGATATATTTCATCAGGCCGGCCACGTCGATATCGGGATTGTCGATATAGGCCACGCAGGCGTTGATTGATTCACCCAGATTGTGAGTGGGCATATTTGTGGCCATACCCACGGCGATGCCCGAGGCACCGTTGACCAGAAGGTTGGGGAAACGTGTGGGGAGCACAGCGGGCTCCGGGCGCGAGTTGTCGTAGTTGGGCTGGAAATCGACAGTATCTTTGTCGATATCGGCGAGCATCTCCTCGCCCAGACGGTCGAGACGCACCTCGGTGTAACGCATGGCAGCGGCGCCGTCGCCGTCGACAGAACCGAAGTTGCCATGGCCATCTACAAGGCAGTAACGCATGGCCCAGGGCTGAGCCAGACGCACCACAGTGCCATAAATCGACGAGTCGCCATGAGGGTGATACTTACCCATGACCTCGCCCACACAGTTGGCCGATTTCTTATGTGGTTTGTCTGAAGTATTGCCCATCTCATTCATACCGAAGAGCACACGCCTGTGGACGGGCTTCAGGCCGTCGCGGACATCCGGAAGGGCTCGCGACACTATCACCGACATCGAGTAGTCGATGTAGGCGCTCTTCATCTCGTTTTCTATGTCAATTTTAATAATTCGGTCTTCTTCAACCATAAATCTGAATTGAAATGTGAAGTTGATTGCCCGCTGGCCGGACAGGCGTCTCGTCAGCGGCTAAAATTCCCACAAAGGTAAGCAATTTTTTCGATTTTTCCCTTCAGAACACACGGTTTTTTTGATGCAACAGACCATAAACGCAGCAACAATCATCACCCTTTGAGCCGGCTGCGGTGTTTGCCCATATTGGTGAGTATCATACCCGCTATGATTATGGCCATGGCCACAACCTGGAGCACTTTCAGATGGCTCAGACCCATAAGCACCGACGATATGGTGGCCACCACGGGGAGCAGATACTGATAGAGCGACACCAGTTCGGAGCCTATGTTGCGTATGGCGGGCTGCACCAGAAAGTAGGCTATGAACGTTGGGCAAAACAGTATGAAGCTTATCTCAAGCCAGGGCACCGCCTGGGTGGTGTGGAGTATGGGCAGGAAGCGCATCTGTGGCACAAGAAATAGCGCCGGGATGGCGGAAAAGAGAAACACCCATTTCAGCATTGTCACGGGGCGATAGGTGTGGGTGGGGCCTTCGAGGATAAAGAGATAGAAAGCATAGCAGATGGTGGAGCATACGGCCAGGATGTCGCCCAGCAGCTTATGGCTCCCCTCGTCGCCTCCTCCGGCATCGAGTATCACCACCACGGCACCGCCAAACGATATCACCACACCGAGCCACTCCAGCCACGATGGCCGATAGCCTCTGAACAGTATCGACATCAGTATCACAAACACCGGTGGCAACGTCATGATGATAGATATGTCGATGGGCTCGCCATATTTGAGCGACGTGACAAAGAGGTAGATAAAGCCGAACAGACCCAGAAATCCGCCCACTATCAGTTTCACCCAGTCGTGGCGCGCAATGCTTTGCCCCTTCACAAATAGGGAAGCAATCCAAAACAGTATGCATCCACCCACGAGCCTGACAGCCGAGATGCTGTCGGCCGTCATCCATGTAGGTATCAAGGCCTTGGTAAACGGTATGTTCAAGCCCCAGAATATAGTGGCCAGCAGTATGCAGGAATTGCCTATGAGGAAGTTTCCACCTTTCCTATTCTTGTCAGTGTTTATCATATTTCAATCGCAGAGATCATGTATGATTAGAGCCACACCTCAGTGCGGCTCTGGTATCATTCGACCTCATCAAGGTCGTTTTTATCTGATTATTTTGTGATTACCCCTGAAAACTCGAATCAAACCGTGTGTCGCGACACCCGTGGGAGTCGGAATCTCATGGACTTGTCTGATTTCCAGAAGGAAGTCCCCACACCATTGTGTCGGTGGGGATGGACAAAATCAATAGTTCTTAGCCTCAAGCTCGAAGTATGACTTGGGATGCTTGCACACGGGGCATGTCTCGGGAGCCTTCTTTCCGAAGACTACATGACCACATTCGCGGCACACCCAGAAGCGGTCTTCGTCGCGCGAGAAGACGATGCCCTCCTTGATGTTTTCGGCCAGACGGCGATAGCGCTCTTCGTGGGTGCGCTCTATGCGACCCACAAGGTCAAACTGAGTGGCCAGAGCTGTGAAGCCTTCTTCGCGGGCCACGCGGGCAAACTCGGCATACATGTCGGTCCACTCGTAGTGCTCGCCGGCAGCAGCGTCGAAGAGGTTGTCGAGAGTGTCGGGCATATCGCCTCCGTGGAGAGCTTTGAACCACAGCTTGGCGTGTTCGTGCTCGTTGTGAGCGGTTTCGGCAAAGATTGCGCCTATCTGGTTGTAACCATCTTTTTTGGCCTTCTTGGCATACATTGAATATTTCGAGAATGCAAGCGACTCGCCTGCCAGGGCTGCCATAAGGTTGGCCTCGGTCTTGGTTCCTTTGAGTTCTTTCATAACGGTTGTGTGAGGATGAATTTGCTTTTTTCTATATAACACACAACCGGCCCGAAAGGTTCGGCCGCAGGTGCAAATTATTTTTTCTGCACCCCGTCGATTATGTAACGGCGGTGTTCGGCGCCCCAGCGCGCCAGGGCATCCATCAGCGGATGCAGCGATGCACCGTGAGGTGTGAGGCGATATTCCACCATAAGCCTCGAAAAGGTGCCTATCGTGGAAACCACACGCTCTATCAGGCCATCATCCATGAGCGAGCGAAGGTTTTGCGAGAGTATCTTGTCGGTCAACCCCGGATTCCCTTCCATGATATCCTTATACCGGGTGTTTCCCCTGACGATCGCCATCAGTATGCGCAGTTTCCACTTCCCGTAGAGAACATCCAACGCATCCGAAATCAGAAGCATGCTTCGGTTGAATTGCGTCTGATCGTCATATTTAAATATGTCTTCTAAGGTTTGTTCCATTTGCTAAGAGAGGTTCGCTTACCGCAAAGTTAATAATAATTTCAATATTATAACACTTTCCACAAGGAAAGATAGCAGAAGTGAGGGTTAATATTTTTAAACTTTCCCCTTTTGAACCTTTTGATTTACCGAAGTGTTAAACAATCATACCTCATGTTGCGATTATGAAAAAAAGTTTCGCCCGATTCATTGCCATTACGCTATTATGTGGCTGCGGTGCTATGCCTGGCATAGCCTCAGAGCCACCACTCATAACCCCCATGCCCTCATCGTGGACCTACCAGCCCGAACACGAACAGCTGCTGCCCGAGGACGATAACTGGTGGGAACGTTTTGAGGATTCTCTGCTCGACTCGCTCATCACTGCATCCTCTCGAGCCAATTTCAACCTTCTCGAGGCCAGCCATCGCCGTGAGGCTGCACGCCTGGCTGTGAAGCAGGCTCGGAGTGCCTACTGGCCCACCCTCTCGGCATCTGCCTATTATTCGCGCTCGCGCACGTCGGGGGTCGACGCCAATTCATGGTCGCTGGGAGCCGATATGAGCTGGGAGCTGGATGTGTTTGGCCGCATCGGGGCATCTGTCCGCGCCAAGAAAGCCGAATACCGAGCCTCTAAGGCCGAATACACGGCTGCTATGGTGAGCATGGCAGCCGAGATGGCCACATATTATGTGGACTACAGAATGCTGCAGGCTCAGATTGCCATTGCCAACGAGCATCTCGAATCGCAAGCCAAAGTGCTCAAGATAGCCGAAGCTCGCCACGAGGCCGGACTCGTGTCGAAACTCGATGTGGCCCAGGCCAAGAGCGTCTATCTCTCCACTCAAGCCACTATACCTAATCTGAAGGTGTCGTTGCGCAGCCGACTCACCGCCATAGCCACACTGCTTGGTGTGTATCCCGACTCCATAGCCCCGGCGCTCGAGACCCCGCGCTCCATGCCTTCACATCTGATGCTCATCCCCGCCGGCGTCCCGGCCGACCTGCTGCGCCGACGTCCCGACATCATCGCTGCTGAGGCTGATGTGGCTGCCCAGGCTGCCGCCGTCGGCATAGCTAAAAAGGAGTTCCTCCCGTCGCTCACCCTGCAGGGTGAGATAGGCACCGTGGCACCACGTCCCGGAGATATGTTTAAAGACAAGACGTTCCATTACTCCGTCACCCCTACCCTTTCGTGGACCATCTTCGACGGGTTCTCGCGCTCATATGGCGTGGCTCAGGCCAAGGAGCAGATGGCCGCTTCGATAGATGCCTACAACCTCACGGTGATGAACGCCGTGGGTGAGGTGGACAATGCCATGGTGTCATATCACGCTGCCATCGAGGCCTTCGACATCTATTCGCAGTATTACAACCAGAGCCAGGAGGCCCTCACCCTCTCGATCGAACAATACAAGCAGGGGCTCTCGGCATTCACTAACGTGGTCGACGCGCAGATTGACCTGCTCAACGCCGCCAACTCGCGCGTGTCGGCCCGCGGCAACGCTGTCATAGCCCTGATCGATCTTTACCGTGCCCTCGGTGGCTCGCCAAATCCCTAATTTAAACACATCACACTCACCATATGAAACTCCATCTCATCCCCATGATAGCGGCTTCCGTGGCCGTTACGGCTATGTATTCGTGCAAGTCGGATAAAAGTCATTCCGAATCCGAGGCCGAAGAGACTGTCTCCGTAGCCTCGCCAGAGGTGCGCGACATTGTGCTCTACAATGAATATCCCGGCTATCTCACCGCCAACAGTTCAGTCGACGTTGTGGCCAAGGTGAACGGCCAGATTCTCACCAAGGATTATCAGAGTGGCTCTACAGTAAAGGCCGGGCAGCGGCTCTTCACCATCGATCCCTCTGTCTACTCCGACCGTGTGGCGCAGGCGCAGGCATCGCTCACCACCGCCACCAGCGAATGCGACTATGCCCGCGAGCATTATGAGGCCGTAAAGAAGGCTCTGGAGAGCGATGCCGTGAGCAAGATGGAAGTGGTGCAGGCCGAGAGCGACTATGAGCAGGCCCTGGCATCCATCAAGACTGCCAAAGCCGCCCTCGAAACCGCTCAGCGCAATCTGGCCTACTGCACAGTGACAGCTCCGATCTCCGGCATGATCACCACCGACAATATGAGCGCCGGAAACTATGTGACCGGCGAAGCTCAGCCCGTCACCCTGGCCACCATCTACGACAATTCGACCATGACGGCCAACTTCTCCATCGAAGATCAGCGGTATCTCGACCTTCTGAAGTCGCGCGAGGCTCACGACTCGCTCGATTTCCAGCATATCCCCATCGCTTTCTCCGAACCTCTCCCCCACACCTACACCGGTGCCATCTCCTATATGGCACCCGACATCAAGCAGTCAACCGGAACCATGAATCTTGAATGCAAGATTCAGAACCCCTACAACGAGCTGCGTCCGGGCATGTATGTGAAAGTGCGCCTCCCCTATGCCCGCATGGACAAGGCCGTGCTGGTGAACGATGCCTCGATCGGCACCGATCAGTTGGGCAAATACATGTATGTAGTGAACGACTCCGACAAGGTGGTCTACACACCCGTGGAGCTGGGCGATCTTTACAACGACTCGCTTCGCATAGTCACCTCAGGGCTCAATGGCTCCGAACGCTATGTGACCAAAGCCCTGTTGAAAGTGAGAAACGGAATGAAAGTAAAAACCAACTGATTAATGCGCTGAAACCATGTTGTCGAAATTTTTCATAGACCGTCCCGTCTTTGCCACGGTGCTTGCCATCATCATGGTTCTTGTGGGAATCGTGACGGTCAAGACCCTGCCGGTGGCTCAGTATCCCGACATCACACCCCCCACAGTAATGGTGAGCGCATCTTATCCGGGTGCCGACGCCGAGACCGTGGCCAAGGTGGTGGGTGAGCCCATCGAGGAGCAGGTGAACGGTGTGGAGGGCATGATGTATATGAGCTCAAACTCTTCAGACGGCAGTTATAACCTCACCGTCACCTTTGAAAACGGCACAGACCTCGACGAGGCTGCCGTGAAGGTGCAGAACCGTATCTCGCTGGCCGAGGCCACTCTCCCTACAGCTGTGAAGCAGCAGGGACTATCGGTGAGAACCGAGTCGTCAAACATCGTGCTGTTCATTGCCCTTGAGAGCGATGACCCCGACCGCTACTCGGCTCTTTATCTCACCAACTATGCCAAGCTCAACATCATTGACGACCTCTCGCGAATCGACGGTGTGGGTGGTGCCGGAGCTTTCGGTGCAGGCGAATACAGCATGCGCATATGGCTCGATCCGGGCAAAATGCAGATGCGCGGACTCACTCCGGCCGATGTGATGGAGATGATTCAGTCGCAGAACCTTGAGGTGTCGGCCGGCAGCGTGGGTACTCCCCCTGTGCCCACTGATGTCGACTTCCAGTTTACACTCACGGCTCAGGGACAACTGTCGACCCCCGAGGAGTTCGGAGCCATCATACTGCGCACCGAGGCCGACGGCTCCCTACTGCACCTGCGCGACATAGCCACCGTAGAGCTGGGCTCAAGCAGCTACTCGAGCATAGCCCACGTGTCGGGCGAGAATGCCGGCCTGATAGGCATACAGCAGCTCCCCGGCGCCAACGCCCTTGATGTGGCTAAACGCGTAAAGGCTCGCCTTAACGAGCTGGCAGAATACTTCCCCGAGGGTGTGCACTACCGCATCATCCTGGACACCACCGACTTTGTAAACGCCTCAATCGACGAGGTGCTGGTGACCTTCGTGGAGACTACCCTCATCGTCATGATTGTGATACTTATATTCCTGCAGAGCTGGCGTGCGGTGGTCATACCCATGATAGCCATCCCCGTGTCGCTCATCGCCACGTTTGCCGTGATGAAACTGCTGGGATTCTCGCTCAACACCCTCACACTGTTTGGACTGGTGCTTGCCATAGCCATAGTGGTAGACGATGCGATAGTGGTGGTGGAGGACTGCGCCCGACTGGTGCAGGAAGGGAAACTCACACCGCGCCAGAGCGCCGAGAAGGCCATGCAGGAGTTGCAGGGTCCGATCATCGGCGAGGTGCTGGTGCTCCTTTCGGTGTTCATCCCCACCGCCTTCATCAGTGGCATCACCGGCGAGCTCTACAAGCAGTTTGCCCTCACCATAGCCACCTCCGTAGCCTTCTCGGGCTTCAATGCCTTGACATTCACCCCGGCCATGTGTGCGCTTTTCCTGCGCAAGAAGGAAAACTCCGAGCCGCGCTTCTTCCTCTACCGCTGGTTTAACAAGGGCTATAATGCCGTGCTCGGTAAATATGGCAACATGGTGGGTTCGCTGCTCAAACACCCGTGGGTAGCCATTGGGATATATGCAGCTCTCTGTCTTGTGGCTTTCTGGGGATTCATCAAGTGGCCCACAAGCTACATACCCGAGGAGGATCAGGGATACTTTATGACTTCCGTTCAGCTCCCCACCGGAGCCACCGTAGACCGCACCGACGAGATTATGACCAAAATGTCGGCCGAGGTGTTGAAGCTCCCCGAGGTGAAGGATGTAATCTCCATAGCCGGACAGTCAATGATGGGCGGCGGCTCGGGCGGAAATATGGGCTCACTCTTCGTGGTGCTCAAGCCGTGGAGTCAGCGCAAAGGTAAGGCCGAGAGTGTTGACGGCGTAATAGCCAAGGTAAACGAGATCTCTGCACGCTATCAGGAGCCTGTGATATTCTCCATTAATCCCCCCGCCATCCCGGGTCTGGGGATGACCTCGGGTCTGCAGATGCAGATTCTCGATATCAACAACCTGGGTGCCGACGCTCTGGCCGAGGCCATAGCGACCATGAAGGAGAAAGCTGCCGAGGACGGACGTATTGCCGAACTCAACACTCAGTATCAGGGCTCTGTGCCGCAATACACCATCAAGGTGGACCGCGAGCGCGCCAAGATGCTCGGACTGATGATCGAGGATATCTATTCCACTCTGTCGCAGTTTATGGGCGGCAGCTATGTGAACGACTTTGTGCTGTTCGGCAGAACATATCAGGTCACCGTGAGCGCCGACGCAGCCTCGCGCGCCACCATCGAACAGATACCCTCGCTCAATGTGCGCAACACGCAGGGCGAGATGGTGCCCTTCGCAGCCTTTGCCAAGGTGGAGCCTTCGGAGGGACAGGCATCTGTGAGCCGCTACAACATGTATACCACCGCTTCGGTCACCGGCACTCCGGCCAAGGGCGTCTCCAGCCACGATGGCATTGTGGCCATGGAGCAACTGCTCAAGGAGGCCGTGGGCGACAACTTCTCATATGCCTGGACCGGAGTGGCATATCAGGAGACTCAGGCGGGCACCACCATCACCACCGTGCTGCTCTTCGCCGTCATAATAACACTGCTCGTGCTGGCCGCACAGTATGAGAGCTGGACTGACCCAATAGCTGTGATCATTTCGATGCCCACAGCCATCCTCGGCACCATCCTGGGTTGTTTCCTCATGTCGCAGTCCATATCCATCTACACTCAGATAGGCATAATCCTGCTCCTTGGTCTATCGGCCAAAAACGCTATCCTCATCGTGGAGTATGCCATCGACTTCCGGAAAGCGGGCAACAATGTGCGCCAGGCGGCCAAGGATGCGGGCACCATACGATTCCGCCCCATTATGATGACGGCTCTTGCATTCGTGTTCGGCGTTATGCCCATGCTTTTTGCCACGGAAGCCGGCGCAGCCTCACGTTTGGCACTCGGCACCGCCGTAGTGTTTGGCATGGCTGTCAATGCCATAGTGGGCACCCTGTTTGTGCCCGGCTTCTGGGAACTTCTTGAAAACTTCAGAGAGAAATATCTGTCGAAGATCTTTGCCTCGGCCGACCAACCGGCTCAACCCTCAGGGGATGCCGACAAGGGTGAGTCGAATGTATAGACCAGAGATAAACCAAAGTGAGGGGCGGTGCCGATGCACCGCCCCTCGGCGTGTGTAGTGTGTCTTTTACGTCGTGTACTTTAAAGCTGTTCTCAAAAAGTTAGTCTTGCACGGCGTTTCATATTATAGATATTGTCTGAATCGCTTACACAGACACATTGTCTGCGGCTTACATATATATATGTTCAGCAGGAGGCCGATGTAACCCTGTCGAGACAAAAAAAATTCAAAAATTTTTTGTCGACATGCTTTTTGATTAATTTTGCAGCCATGAACGGAAATGCCCCTTCCACTCCCACCGGGCGCTTTGCCCCGTCACCTTCTGGACGAATGCACCTGGGAAATGTTTTCACTGCCCTGCTCTCGTGGCTCTCAGTTAAATCGAGGGGCGGGCGGTGGATTCTGCGCATCGAAGACCTTGATCCTCAGCGATCCAAGCCTGAACATTCACGCCTCATCGAGGATGATTTGCTGTGGCTCGGGCTGAAGTGGGACGAAGGGGGGATGGACGATGAGAGGTATATGCAGAGCCACCGCTCCGACATATATCACGAGTATTACCGCAGGCTGGTCTTTACCGGCTACACATATCCATGCCGCTGCACCAGGGCAGATATCATGGCGGCCAGCGCGCCCCATCAGAGCGATGGCCGAGTGCTCTATGCCGGCACATGCCGCCCGGCAGCGCTTCCGTGTATCCCAAGCGCCGATTTCTCCGGAACGGCCGTGAGGCTCTATGTGCCCGATGTGGAAATCGAGTATACCGACGGAGTGTTCGGGGTGCAACGTCACAATCTGGCGCGCGAGTGCGGCGACTTTGTAGTGCGTCGAGCCGACGGTGCATGGGCTTATCAGCTTGCCGTGACCGTTGACGATGCTCTAATGGGTGTGACCGAAGTGATGCGTGGCTGCGACCTCCTGCTCTCTGCCACCCAGCAGATATATCTCAGGCAACTCCTTGAGCTCCCCGGCGTTGAGTATGTGCATCTGCCCCTTGTGTGCAACAGCCTGGGGCTGCGCCTCTCCAAACGCGACCAGGCACAGAGCATGGCCGCTATCAGGGAGAGCCATACACCCCAGCAGCTGCTGGGACGCCTGGCCTGCATGGCTCAATTTATCGATCGCCCGGAATCCATATCGCTCTCCGAATTGTTATGTGAATATCGGCGTGACAAAATCCCAACTTCAATCAAGATATGACAGGAACTGTAATCAAAAATACCGGAGCTGCCTATGTGGTGCTCACCGACGATGGTAAGGAACTGACCTGCAAGATCAAAGGTAACTTCCGCCTCAAAGGCATACGCACCACCAACCCCGTGGCCGTGGGTGACCATGTCACCATCACCGACACGGCCGGAGGTGACACTCCCTATATCACAGCCATCACCCCCCGACGCAACTACATAATACGCCGATCCAGCAACCTCTCGAAGCAGGCCCACATCCTGGCGGCAAACCTCGACCAGGTGTGTCTGGTGGTGACACTGTTTCATCCCACCACATCCACCACTTTCATAGACCGCTTCCTGGCCACTGCCGAGGCTTACCGCGTGCCGGCCGTGATCGTGATAAACAAAATAGACCTGCTCGACACTGATGTGGAGGCTATGGAATATCTCAAGGGTGTCACCAACCTTTACACCTCCATCGGCTATAAGGTACTTCCCCTGTCGGCCCGCACCGGTCTTGGCCTCGAGGCGCTCAGGCTTGAGCTAAACGGCAAGACCACACTGTTTTCGGGAAACTCGGGTGTGGGCAAATCTACTCTGATCAACGACCTCATACCCGGCATGGAGCTGGCCACGGCTGAGATATCGGCCATCCACGACACCGGCATGCACACCACAACATTCTCCGAGATGTTTGCCGTGCCCGAAATGGACAAAGGCACCTTTATAATCGATACTCCCGGAGTGAAGGGATTCGGCACACTGGAGTTTGACCGCCACGAAGTGGGGCACTTCTTCCCCGAGATATTCCGCATCGGTAAGAATTGCCGCTATGGCGACTGCACCCACACCCACGAGCCCGGATGTGCCGTAAAAAAGGCTGTGGAAGACCACTATATCTCAGAGTCGAGATATGCTTCATACCTCTCCATACTCGACGACTCTGAGGAGGATAAATACCGCAAGGGCTACTGATTAAGATACTGAGCCACAGCATCGGCCACACGGTCGCCGTCGATGGCTGCTGAGACTATGCCCCCGGCATATCCTGCACCCTCGCCACACGGGAAGAGCCCTTCCACACTCACATGGGCCAATGTCTCGGGCGAACGTGGCACCCTCACAGGCGACGATGTCCTTGTTTCGGCGCCTATCAGCACGGCTTCGGGAGTGAGGAAGCCACGGTTTTTGCGGTCAAACTCCTTAAAACCTTCCTGCAGTCTGCGCGATATCCCTTTGGGCAACAGACGGTCTATACGCGCCGGGTGTATGCCGGGAGGATATGAGGTGGCCGGGAGAGTGTCGGAGAGGCGGGAATTGACAAAGTCGGTCATGCGCTGGGCCGGAGCGTTCTGAGTGCGTCCGGCCTCCTCCCAGAATGCCCTCTCTATGCGCTCCTGATAGTGCATCATCTTGAGCACACGGCTTTCCTCGTCCTCGCCGTCCGGGACATCCTCGGGCAGAATCTCCACCACCATTCCCGAGTTGGCCCAGCGGGTGTTGCGCCCGGAGGGCGACATGCCGTTGACCACCAGCTGCCCGTCGGCGCTCGCAGCCGGGATGATGAATCCACCGGGACACATGCAGAACGAGTAGACTGCACGGTCGTCCACACGGGTTAGCATGGTGTATTCAGCAGCCGGGAGCCATTTGCCGCGACCTTCCTTCGAGTGGTAGCGCAGACAGTCTATGAGGTGTTGCGGATGCTCAAGCCTCACGCCTATGGCCAGACCTTTGGGCTCCAAGGTCACCTTACGGTCGAAAAGCATATGATAGACGTCGCGGGCGGAGTGGCCGGTGGCCAGTATGACCGGACCTTTCACCTCGGTGCCGTGGGCGGTAACCACCCCTGTCACACGGTTGTCGTCAATGACAAGGTCGGTGACGCGTGTGCCGAAACGCACCTCGCCGCCACAACGTATTATGGTCTCGCGCATGGCTTTGATGACACGTGGCAGCTTGTCGGTGCCGATGTGAGGATGGGCATCCACAAGTATATCTTCGGGGGCTCCGTGCGAGGCAAATATATTCAGAATCTTGTCTACCGAACCTCTCTTCTTGCTACGCGTGTAGAGCTTTCCGTCAGAGAAGGCTCCGGCGCCACCTTCGCCGAAACAATAGTTGGAGTCGGGGTCTACGATATTCTCCCTTGATATCTTGGCCATGTCAAGGCGGCGGGAGTCCACATCCTTGCCCCTCTCGAGCACTATGGGCTTTATGCCCAACTCAATGAGGCGCAGTGCGGCAAAGAGCCCTGCGGGGCCCGCACCTACCACCACGACCTGCGGAGCATCGGCAGGGAGCTCGCTATAGATGGGAGCTTCGATTTCAGGACCTGTGGAGAGAGGCACCTCGTCGATCCACAGCTTCACCGACAGATTCACCATCACACGGCGCTGGCGTGCATCGATGGAGCGGCGTATTATGCGAAGAAACTTTATGCGGTTCACGTCGATACCGAGTTGGCTCGAGGTAGCCACTCTGAGCAGCTGGTCGGTGGCCGCGGTGCGCGGATCGACTCTCAGTTCTATAGTCTGTGTCATTTTTTGTCGTCAGTTATATATTCGGCCCTTATCTCCATGCGTCTCATCACATGCTTTATCCACCACACCAGCGTTATTATAGCCACGATGAATGCCAGCATATCGGACACGGCCATCGATGCCCACACGCCGTCGATGCCCCAGAATTTGGGGAAGATCAACAGGAAAGGCAAAAGGAAAATGAGCTGTCGGGTCAGGGACAGGAATATGGAGAGCTGTGGCTTGCCCACACTCTGGAAAAAATTCTGTATCACAATCTGTGCACCCACCACGGCATAGCACATGAAAAATATCCTGAATCCCTCGCGCGATATGCGGGTGAGCGTGGGGTCGGTGGTGAAGAGGCGTGTCACCTCGTCGGGGAATATCTCACTTATCAGGCACCCCAGCGATGTGATGGCAAAGCCTATCCATATGCCCGAACGCAGGGTGCGCTTCACACGGTCAAACCGGCAGGCGCCTATGTTGAAGCCGAGTATAGGCTGCATGCCCTGGGAGACACCAAACACTATCATGGCAAAAAACATGGTGGTGCGGTTGATGATGCCGTAGGCGCCCACACAGAGGTTGCCGTCGTCGCCGCCGGCCTCAAGCAGGGCGCGGTTGAGGAAGATGACCACCACACAGGCCGTCACATTCATAAGAAACGGCGAGAGGCCTATGGCATAGATGTGTTTCACGATGCCCCAGGTGAGCCATTTGTTGCGCAGCTTGAAGTGGATGGAACTGTTTTTCGATAGGAAGTGACACATCACCCACACGCAGGCGGTGAACTGACCCAGCACCGTGGCCCATGCAGCTCCACGTATGCCCCACTCGAGTTTAAAGATAAAAATGGGGGCGAAAATGAGGTTTATGACCACCGATATCAGAGCCGACACCATGGCCTTTTTGGGGTATCCGGTGGCGCGCATCAGATTGTTGAGACCTATGAATACATAGCTCAGCGGGGTGGCCCAGAGAATAACCACCATAAACTCGCGCGCATAGGGTATGGTGGCCTCGGTGGCTCCGAAGAAGTAGAGTATGGGGTCGAGAAACAGCAGTGAGAGTCCGCCGAAAACAGCGGCGTGTATAAGGCAGAGGGTGAAGACATTGTTTACCACATCGGTGGCACGGTCGTAGTTTTTCTGTCCCAGAAATATCGAGCTGATGGCCGCACCGCCGGCTGCAATGAGCATACAGAAGGCTGCCACGAGGTTCATGAGCGGGAAGGTAATGGCAAGTCCGGCTATGGCCATGGCTCCGACTCCGCGACCTATGAAGATGGAGTCGATGATGTTGTAGAGCGACGTGGCCACACTCGCTATGATGGCAGGTATGGAGTATTGCACCAACAGCTTGCTTATGGACTTGCTGCCTAAATCCTCGGTGGATGAACTTGCTGTGATCTGGGCCATATTATACTGAACGACGACGGAGAATTGAGATTATAACCAATGTTTTTTCAGTGTGTGTGTGAGTGGATCATCGCTCACACTCCCTCATTATTATTAACTCATCCGCCCTCTCCATAGTTCAAGCAGTCGCTGCATATCTTGCGGTATAGGAGCCGAAAAAAACATCTCCTCGCCGGTCTTGGGATGCACGAACCCGAGCGTGCGGGCATGGAGCGCCTGGCGCGGACATGCCTCCATGCAGTCGCGTATGAATTTCTGATATGCCCCCGAGCGCTCGCCGCGCAGCACTTTGTCGCCCCCATAGCGGGCATCGGCAAAGAGAGGATGGCCGGTATGGGTCATGTGCACTCTGATTTGGTGGGTGCGTCCGGTCTCGAGCACACATTTCACCAGAGCTGTATGGGTGAAGTCTTCGAGTGTCTCATAGTGGGTCACGGCATGCTTGCCGTTGGGGTCGTCGGAGGGGAGCACAGTCATCTTCAGGCGGTCTTTAGGGTCGCGCCCTATGTTGCCCTCGATTGTCCCCGACAGCGGGGATGGAAGTCCCCACACCAGGGCATTGTATTCGCGCTTGGTGGTTTTGTTGAAAAACTGGCGTCCCAGATGGGTCTTGGCGTCGGGAGTCTTGGCCACCACGAGCAGTCCGGAGGTATCCTTGTCGATGCGGTGCACCAGTCCAAGCCTCGGATCTGACACATCGTAGTCGGGTATGTCGCGGAAATGCCATGCCAGGGCGTTGACCAACGTGCCTGTATAGTTGCCATGGCCGGGATGCACCACCATTCCGGCCGGTTTGTTGACCACCAGCACGGTGTCGTCCTCATAGACAATGTCGAGAGGGATATCTTCGGCCACTATCTCAAACTCATAGCGTGGCCTGTCCATCACTATCTGTATCAGGTCGAGCGGCTTGACACGGTAGTTTGATTTCACAGGCTTGCCGTTGACGAGGATGCAGCCGGCGTCGGCAGCCTGCTGTATGCGGTTGCGCGAGGAGTGCTCCAGGCGAGTCACGAGAAACTTGTCGACCCTGAGCAGCTGCTGCCCTTTGTCGGCCACGAAACGAAAATGCTCATAGAGGCCGTTGCCGTCGGTCTCCTCTACATCCCCGGCGTCGGCGCCGTCGGCCAAAGCGGGATTCTGAATAAGCTCGTCGTCCATCATTCAAACAAATCCAGCTGGTCGGACACGATGGCCGAGTCGGCTTCTGTGGCTATCGAGTCGGCAAATTCGGGCATCCCCTCGCCCACCTCCAGCTCTATCTGAGCGTTTATGGGCACCCGCGCTCCTGGCATGAGGCGTGCACCTTTGTAGCGCACTCCCACTACCAGGTCCTTGAAGTCGCTTGGCACACGTTTCTCCACTATGTTTCTCACCTCCAGGCCCTCGAGTATCGAGCGCGCCTGGCGCAGCGATATGTCGGTCAGAGCCGGCAGCGTCACCACTTTTGGGGAAAAGGCCGTGATGGTCAGAAACACTTCACGCCCCTCTTTCACCACTGTTCCGGTCTTGGGATTCTGCTCTATGACGGTTCCGGGAGCCACACGCGTGTCATAGACGGAGTCAGACACTATGCCGGTCAATCCCATGTCGGTCAGAGTGGTTATGGCGCGGTCATACCCCATGTTTTTCACCGAGGGCACCTGTATGGTCTGCCCGTGGCGAGTCCATATGCCCAGCCACAGCATGGCCAGCCACACTATCACTATGGTAGCCAGAGCCATGAGAAGGAGGTTGATGAGGAGCTTTTTCATTTTTTCAGTGCTATTTCAAAAACGTCGTCGATGGTGCGCACATAGTGGAATTCCACACCTTCAAGATACACGGGTCGTATCTCCTCGATATCCTTGCGATTGTCGGCGCAGAGTATTATATCGGTGATGCCTGCACGCTTTGCCGCAAGTATCTTCTCTTTGATTCCACCCACCGGGAGCACTTTGCCTCTCAGGGTTATCTCGCCTGTCATGGCCAGACGCTCGCGCACCGGGATACCGGTGAGGGCTGAGAGTATGGAGGTGCACATGGTGATACCGGCCGACGGGCCATCTTTTGGAATGGCTCCCTCGGGCACATGTATATGGAGGGCATGGGTGTCAAACCATTCTGGATCCACGCCATAGCGAGCCGAGCGCGATTTCACCACCTGGGCGGCTATCACGGCCGATTCCTTCATCACATCGCCCAGATTGCCGGTGAGGGTGAGCTTCTCACCTTTACCCTGGGTGAACGCACTCTCGATGAAGAGGATTTCGCCTCCCACCGAGGTCCAGGCCAGACCCACTGCCACGCCGGGAATGTCGGTGACCTCATATCGCTCGGGGGTATAACGCTGTACACCAAGATATTCGCGGAGCTTTTCGGGTGTCACCACGTGCGAGAACTCCTGGCCTCTCATCTTGCGCAGTATTATCTGTCGCACCACCTTGGCAATGTTTTTCTCCAGCTGTCTCACACCGCTCTCCGATGTGTATCCCTCCACGATGCCTGTTATGGTCTCGGGGGTAAAGTCGAAGTAGTCGGGATCGAATCCGTTTTCCACGTTCACACGTGGTATGAGGTGGCGGCGGGCTATCTCTACCTTCTCCTCGAGCAGATAGCCAGAGATATCGATAATCTCCATGCGGTCGAGCAGCGGCTGGGGGATGGTGGAGAGGGTGTTGGCGGTGGCTATGAAGAGCACATGAGAGAGGTCGTAGTCGAGGTCGACGTAGTTGTCGTGGAAGTGAGAGTTCTGTTCGGGATCGAGCACCTCAAGCAGAGCCGACGAGGGGTCACCCTTATAGTCACTTCCGGTTTTGTCTATCTCGTCGAGCAGGAGTACGGGGTTTGAAGCGCCGGCGCGACGTATGGCGTCGATGATGCGTCCGGGCATCGCACCTATATATGTGCGGCGGTGTCCGCGTATCTCGGCCTCGTCGTGCAGGCCGCCCAGCGACACGCGCTGATAGGGGCGTCCCAGCGACCGGGCTATGGACTGTCCGAGCGATGTCTTGCCCACACCGGGAGCGCCCACAAGGCAGAGTATGGGCGAGCGTCCCGAGGGATTGTTCATCATCACGGCCAACTGCTCGAGTATGCGCTCCTTCACTTTCTCCAGGCCGTAATGTTCGGAGTTAAGCACCTCCTCGGCCTTGATGAAGTCGCCGTTCAGGCTGGCCTCCTTGCCCCAGGGGAGATCGGTGAGGGTCTGCAGATAGGAATACTGCACGGAGTAGTCGGGCGACTGCGGGTTGAGTCTTCTGAGTTTCTCCACCTCCTTGTCAAAGCGTTTTCTCACCTCGTCGGGGAAGGCTATCTCCCGGGCTTTGGCCTGGAAGGCGGCACAGTCGTCCTCGTCGCCGAAGAGCTCGTCGCGCAGGGTCTCAAACTGCTGGTGAAGCAGCATGTTGCGCTGCTGCTCGTCGATGTTGCGGCGTGTCTTGCGCTGAATCTCGGCTTTCAGCTCGGCCATCTGCTCGTTCTGGGCAAGGAGCGAGAGCAGATACATGGCACGATCCTTGACGCGCGATTTCTTGAGCATCTCTATCTTGTCGCTGACACTGAAGGCCGAATGTGTGGCTATGAGGTTGACGAGCATAACCGGCGACTGGATGTTTTCGATATTGAACATCAGGTCGGGCAGCTTGTCCTGCTCCTTGTGAAGTATGTTGAGAGTGATGTCGCGTATCTCGGAGGTCATCACTGCAAATTCCTTGTCGGTGGTCCGCGGAGCCGATTCCCTAACAGGGTGCACCTTCACGCTGAGGGCGCCGGGAATGAGCCGGCCTTTGCCCTCGCCATCTATCAGCACCTTCTCGCGAGCCGAGAGGATGGCTGTCTTGGTGCCGTCGGGGAGCTCGAGCGTCTTCACAACCTGGGCCACCACTCCATACTTGTAGAGCGACAAGGCCGTGGGATCGTCTTCCGAAGCATCAAGCTGGCAGAATATTCCCACCGGTATGCCGGTCTCCGAGGCTTTTTCCGCTGTCCTGACGGTCTGCTCCCTACCCATGGTGATGGGGAAGGTGATTCCCGGAAACAGCACAAGGTCTCTCATCGGTATCACCGGAAGATCTTCGTAATCAGGCTCCTGGGCCTTGGTCTGACTGCTTATTTCAAACTGGCCCAACGATACTATTTTCGTTTCTTCTTTCATATTCTATTTTTGCGACCCCAAAGTTAGCAATTTTTCATCATATATAATGTGTAATTGCCCCGAAGCCGCCTCTCCACATTCAAAAAACTCATATTTTTTAATACTGCCGGGCATGATAGCTACCCATGCCGGGCTTTACCTTTGCAGTGTTCTCCACATGCACTCACCGACGTTTCACTCATCTCACCAATTATCGAAACCATGTATGTAATCTCTTCACGTGTCAAAAACACTCTCGACGCTCTTCCCGCCACCTATCGCGAACCGATACGTCAGGCTCTGGAAATGGATTTTGTCCAAGGCAAAAACCCCGAAACCATCCTCACCCCCATACAGGGTATGGTGTATGCCATGATACGTTTTTATGTGGCCCAGGACACTGCCCGTTCAAGGTTCGAGCCATGTGGGGGCGCTCTCAGCTGACTGCGGAGTGTAGACACACACGGCATAGCGCCATCCGTCAGTGCTCTTTTCCGGCTTGAATTCAGGGAGATATGTCACTCCTTGCAGATATTCGGCTGCCAGGCCGTCGCCGTCGTCGGCCTGGGCATCTTCCTTTCCGACTCCCGGGGGGATGGCATAGACCGTATATCTCATCAGCTCGCCGGGCTCTCCGCTGCTCTCGCTCCAGCGCAGCACTCCCTTATCCATCCTCAGCCCTTTGGGTGACTCTATCTCCAGGTCGGCACTTCTGCCAGACACCGGTGGGAGCGAGCGTGTGGCAAAACGATCCTCCACCACCTGCGACACCAGGGGCAGAAACCGCGAACTGTAGATGATGATGCCACAGTTGCCGTCGATGCTGGCCCTGCGGTGGGCATCTATCTGCCTGACGGCGTCGTTGATATTCTCACGCTTGTTGCCCATCTCTACGCGTTCAAGGGTTATGCTTGAATACAGATGGCTGCCGAATCTACATGACGCCTGGGCCCACCAGTTGACCAGCGGCCCGAACGGAGCCTTGGAGTGGGTGGTCGACCAATATATCTGAGGCGAAATAAAATCTACAGTACCCTGATACATAAGTCCAAGGGGGTCAGAGTAGATCTCCTCATACTGCCAGTCGGAGGCGCCGACAGTGCAGGGCTCCACACCCCACTTTGAGGCCGATGTATCCCCTTTTCCTGCTACTCCTGCGGGCGAGATGCCAAACCGACACCCGGGACGCGTGTCGGCTATCATGGCCTTGACATCGGCCACGGCTTTATGCACACAGGCGCGCCGCCAGTCGGAGAAGGTCATCCAGGGCGCCTCAGACTTGTAGAGCTTATAGTCGGGCGCAGTGTTGTCGGCCGGTATGCGGTTGGGATAGAAGTAGTCGTCAAACACAAGTCCATCAACGTCATAGCCGTCAACAATCTCCCGGCACATCTCCACCAGATGCAGCCTCACCTCCTCGAGTCCAGGATTGAACACGGTATATTTTCCATATGTCATGAGCCAGCCGCGCTTCTTCCATCGCTGGTCGGCCGAGGTGTTGTAAGCCGTGCCCGTCGACCAGCGGAAAGGATTGACCCAGGCATAAAGCTCAAGCCCTCGCTTATGGCACTCCTCCACAGCAAACTCAAGGGGATCCCAGCCGGGGTCAGCGCCGCGTGTGCCCGTCAGAAAAGCGCTCCACGGCTCGTAGCGCGAAGGATAGAAGACATCGCCCATCGAACGCACCTGCAGACACACCGTAGTGAAATTCAGCCGCTTGTATTCGTCGAGCATTTTTATCAGCTCGGCCTTCTGGCGTTGTTCCACCCTCTTGCCCGTGCCCTTGATCGAAGGCCAGTCCAGCCCCCACACCGTGGCTACCCACACGCCCCTCATCTCTCGCTTGGGCGATGCCTGCGCGCCACAGATGCCTGCCATCAGCACTATTATCAAGCAAAATATGCGCAATGGTTTCATGGTTTGGAATTTTACATGCAAAATTAACACAATTTACAGAAAATAGGAACTCCAAATTGTTTTTTTCGCCGGAAAATGCTAATTTTGCAGTTTGAAATCAAGAACCATTCCCGGGAATAATGCGCCATATACTAATAATTCTCATGGCAGCGGTGGCAATGACATCGTGTGGCGAATATCAGAAAGTGCTCAAAAGCACCGATCCTGACTACCGCCTGGAGTATGCCAAGCGAGCCTTTGAAGAAAAGAAATATGTCCAGGCTGCCACAGCACTGGAAAATGTGCCCACGGCATTCAGAGGCAGCGAAAAAGCCGAAGATGCCCTGTATCTCATGGCTCTGTCTTACTACGAGAACAAGGACTACGAGACCGCCGGATCATATTTCAAAAACTACTATACCCGCTATCCCAAAGGCAAATACACCGAGCTGGCGCGCTATTATACCGGCTATGGCTATTATCTGGACTCCCCCGACCCACAGCTCGACCAGAGCGGCACCATCAAGGCCATCGAGGAGCTGCAGGCGTTTCTCGACTATTTCCCCCGCAGCGACAAAGTCTCTATAGCCCAGAATGCCATCTTCGAGCTACAGGACAAGCTCACCCTGAAGCAGCTCGAAAACGCCCAGCTCTACTACAACCTGGGCACATATATGGGCAACAACTATGAAAGCGCCATCATCGTGGCCCAGAACGCCATCAAGGATTATCCCTACTCAAAATACAAGGAAGACCTCGAGTTGCTGGTGCTGAAAGCCCGCTTTCAGGAAGCCCAGCAGAGTGTCGACGAAAAGAAGGCTCAACGATATGCCGAGGTGGTCGACGAATATTACTCATTCATAAACAACTACCCCGACACCCCCAACCGCAAGGAGGCCGACAATATATATGCCATAGCCAGCCGCTATGTAGCACAGTAATCAACCCGAAATTTATTCATCATCACCAAATACATGGACTACAAGAAGACAAACGCCCCTCTCAACACCCAGACTCGTGACCTCATCTCAATGAGCGAGGACACCGGCAACGTCTATGAGACTGTGTGCGTGATAGCCAAGCGCGCCAACCAGATAGCCGCCGAGATGAAACACGACCTCGATAAGAAGCTTCAGGAATTCGCATCACTGAACGACCCCCTCGAGGAAGTATCCGAAAACCGCGAGCAGATCGAGATATCGCGCTTCTACGAGCGCCTCCCCAAGCCCACTCTCATCGCCACTCAGGAATATCTCGACCACAAAATCCATTTCCGCAATCCCTCAAAGGACGCGCTCGACGAATAATCCCCCCGAGCCATATCACACCACAAACCAATTCCGGCCGCCGACACCCGTCAGCAGCCGGAATTGTTGATATTATATGTATGTGGACACCCTCGCAGAGACGAGATTGGACAGCCTGAGCAGCCCCGGGTATGGGGCACGGGAGAATGCACCTTCAAGCAACGCCTCGGAGAGATCGTTTAATGGGAGCCTCACACCCGGAGTGGGGCGCTGCGTTATCCGACCTCTCCGAGGCGTTGCTCGAATGAATTCTCAACTCTCAATTCTCCATTCTCAATACTCTCCCCTCCACACCGAACAGGCGCTGGAATTCTTGCTCGAAGTTTGGGGTGAAGATGCCGTGGCCGAGGTGCGATCTTATCTCGGTGAGGGACCAGAAGCGGCCGCCGGCGGTTTCTTCGGAGGGGGTGACGGGCTCGTGGCTCACGGCTCGGAAGGTGTGGACAAGCTCGCGCTCGCGATCGGATTCAAATACATATTTTGCGAGGAATTCAGGCTCAAATCCGGTGATGCCCAGCTCCTCACGAGCTTCGCGACGGAGGGCTTCGTCGATGGTTTCGCCTGGGTCTACATGGCCTCCAACAGCTGTATCCCAGCGCCCGGGCTGTATATCCTTCCAGTCGGGGCGGCGCTGGAGATAGAGATCGCCGGCTGTGTTGAACAGATGCAGGTGGACCACCGGGTGCAGTGGACGAGTCAGCCCCGAGTGACATTCGCCACGGGTAGACACTCCCAGGAGGTTTCCCTTCTCGTCGACCACGGGGAGCAGTTCTTCTGAATTATCTTTCATAGCAAGTGGTTGTTTTCGGCCACAAAGATAATAACAAATCCCCGTAGACTCAAACCTAAGAAAAAATCTTAGAATTTACTTGCATATTCAAAAAGTTTATCATAATTTTGCCTCGTCACAACACAAACAGTATGATTTCAGCACTCTCGACATCTAAATTTTGGTGGCGCCCGGCGGTAGATACGACGGCGCGGAGTTCTGTGTGACATCATGACAAAGTGATTTCAGAATATCAGCAATACATTCCATAACCTTACAGCGGGCCGTCGGTAAAAGATGTCCCGCTGTTTTTATCCACCTGCAATTATGAACACCAAGCAATTCACCCACGACATCATCATCGACGAAAACGGATATTACGGTCGCTTCGGAGGGGCTTACATCCCCGAAGTGCTCCGCAAAAACATCGACGACCTGCGCCTGGCCTATGCCGAGGCTATAAAGGACGAAGAGTTTCAGGCCGAATTCCACCGCCTGCTGCGCGACTATGTGGGGCGCCCCTCCCCTCTCTACAAGGCCGAGCGCCTCAGCCGCCACTATGGCACCAATATATATCTGAAGCGCGAAGACCTAAACCACACGGGTGCCCACAAGATAAACAACGCCATCGGTCAGGCACTGTTGGCCCGAAGAATGGGCAAGAGGAGAATCATAGCCGAGACCGGAGCCGGGCAGCACGGTGTGGCCACAGCCACAGTGTGTGCACTGCTGGGCATGGAGTGCACCATCTATATGGGCGCGCTGGATGTGGAGCGTCAGCGCCCCAACGTGGAGCGCATGAAGATGCTGGGAGCCGAAGTGGTAGCCGTGCACACGGGCGGCGCAGCCCTGACTGATGCCGTAGACACGGCTCTGGCCGAATGGTGTGATAAGCCAGATGAGACGTTCTACATGATAGGTTCGGCCGTAGGTCCACATCCCTATCCGGCCATGGTGGCACGATTTCAGAGCGTGATTTCTGAGGAGATAGCCCGACAGCTCCTTGAAATGGAGGGACGCGACACCCCCGACTGCGTCATAGCCTGCATAGGTGGTGGGAGCAACGCGGCGGGAGCGTTCTATCACTTCATCAACCGCCCCGAGGTGAGGCTTATAGCAGCTGAGGCCGGGGGACAGGGGCCGGAGAGCGGCAAGACAGCTGCCACACTCACCATAGGGCACGAAGGTGTGCTCCACGGATCGCGCACCATGATTATCACCGACGCCGACGGCAACGTGGCCGAACCCTATTCCATCTCGGCCGGGCTCGACTATCCCGGCATAGGTCCGCTGCAGGCCTATCTCTCGGAGACCGGGCGCACAGAGGTGATAGCCATAAACGACGTGGACGCCCTCAAGGCCGGCCACATGCTGACACGCATGGAGGGTATAATCCCGGCCATTGAGAGCGCCCACGCCCTGGCGGTGCTCGATAAGGTGAAATTCAAGCCCGACGATATCGTGGTAGTCAATGTCTCAGGCAGAGGCGACAAAGACCTGGCCACATACCTTGCTTAGCGGTTGAGATTCCATACCTCAGGCTTAATGTACTTGCGCAGGGCAGGCACCTGCTCGGCAAGTGCATTAGCAGCGAGGCGCGACACCACGATGCCGCCCAGAATGTTGAGGTGTGTGTTGTCCGACTTGCCTTTGGGGCAGAACTCATAGGTATTGGCGGGGATCCACATGAACAGGTTGCGCGACAGTGTCGGACCCAGCTCCTGCACCAGCTGATGTGTGAGCTTGTTCATGTCTATAAACACCACGCCGGTCTCCTTGGCCACATTGCGGGGCGAGTCGAGATATGCTCCGTGAGTGTCGACCAGGATGTATCCTCCCTCGGTGTCGTTTGTGGGGCCTACGGGGGGATTGTCGTCACGATCCTCGCCCACGGTGGCTCCGGCTGGGAAGTTGCGGCGCACGATCGAGTTCATCAGAATGGGTATACCCCCTTTGCTCTTAGTGTCCTCTACATATCCGCGGAGGCTCTCGTCAAATGTCGAGCCGGGCTCGGTGTAGCGGTCCTTGTTTTTGATCTTCTCATCGTTGTGGCCAAACTGGATTATGACATAGTCGCCGGGGCGCATCTTCTCCATTATCACATCCCAGCGGCCTTCGGTGCGGAAGCTTTTCGACGAGCGTCCGTTCATGGCATGGTTGTCTATCTTGACCGGACCCTGGAAATATAGTGGGAGCATCTGTCCCCAGCCGCGTTCCTGATTTTCCTTGTCGAGGGGCTTGTTGGCCATTGTAGAGTCGCCTATCATGAAGATGGTGACTGTATCTGTCTGCTCGGCCGGCGCAGCCGCAGCCATAAAGGGAAGGCTGAGAGCCAAAATAAGAGTTGAAAGGTGTTTCATTGGTATGATTTGGTATAATGAAGGTGTTTATTTCACAGTTACCTTCACGGGGTTTGCCAATTCGTTTTGCCAGCGTTTGAGCCATGCAAACCACTCCTGGGGGGTGTGGGGCGAGGTCTCGTCGCGCAGGGCGGCGGAGGCAAACGAGTAGCGGATATTCCCATCACGGTCGGGGTGGAGCAGTGTGAGATAGTTCACCTCGTCCTCCTGTGTGCGCTCCAGATAGGCAGGAACCACATATATGCCCAGGCCGAGAGTGTCGGTGAGCTCTTTGTATTTCTTTTCAGGCACATTCCAGCCCCACGACCCTGCCAGACCGTCGGGGTTGACGAATCCGGTGTTGTCTTCCATCACCTTCTGCACTCCGGTGCAATATACAGCCCCTTCAGGAGATCCGGCTATGTGGATATCCACCTGATAGTCGCGGTGTCCGGCAAAGATGGTGTAGCGCTGGGTCATGTCCATCGGCTTGTCGCCGGGTTTCATCACCCATCCACGGTCGTCAATCTCCACCACCGAGCGCAGCGGGCCGGTGGTGACAATGCTCTGGCCGCGCGTGTCGACCGAGTCGATGGTGAGGGGCTCTGAGCCTGACCATCCGCGGAACGAGCCGAGAGCCACCGAGGTGCCGGCCCAGAGAATGTCGCGTCCGTAGCCCTGATTGAGCTGCTCCATAGTGGTGTAGAATCCGGTTGTCTCAAGCTCGAGCTGCGGATGCTGCTTGGCATAGAGGTCTACGCTCTGGCGGTTGTCCATATAGAGGCGTATGGCCGAGTAGAGCCCTTCGAGCACGGCGCCGTGGCCGTAGATCGAATTATACATATCGCGATTGTCTGCGTTGCCCGGATAGGCTATCGACTGTATGCGGGGATGCTTCTGATTCTTGTCGTTGAGCTTGATATATGCCTCGGTGGCAGGCTTGAAATTGGTGCTCACAGCCTGGTCGGATAGCTCTACGTTGAGCTCTATGGTCTCCGAGGGCTTCATATTGAGCATCATCACCAGCTCGTCGGCACGGCCGTCGTGGTTCATGTCGTCGAGCTGCCAGGGCATGTCGGGGTGTCCGGCTATGCTGACCGAGCGCACCTCGGCGCCCTCGGCGGGCAGACTGACTATGACGGGCACATTTTCCCTGGGCTCAGATATGGGATTGCTGACGGTGACTGTCAGCGACATAAGCATTAGTTGAAGCGGTGACATGGTGATTCAAGGTGTTGTTTGGTTATATACGGTTGTAAAAAAAGCACTTTACAGACACCGACGGCCCTCCCGGCGGAGGGTATAGGTTAATTGTAAAGTGCTTAGTTCGTTTTATTTATGGCATTCCCAACTGTGTGGGGTGGGAGGATGCCTTTACTGTCCGAGATAGGATTTGAGCAAGTGGCTCTTCTGGCCTTTGAGCCTCCGTATGGCTTTTTCCTTAATCTGGCGCACACGTTCGCGGGTAAGGTCAAACTTGGCACCGATCTCCTCGAGGGTCATCTCCTGGCATCCTATGCCGAAAAACATTTTGAGGATCTCGCGCTCACGATCGTGGAGCTGCTTGAGTGCACGATCCACCTCGCGCGACAGAGATTCCTGGTTGAGCGATGCGTCGGCCATGGGGGAGTCGTCGTTGGTGAGCACATCAAGGAGGCTGTTGTCCTCGCCCTCTACAAAGGGGGCATCCACTGAGATATGGCGACCTGAAACCTTGAGCGTGTCGGCAATCTTGTCGACGGGAACCTCGAGCTTTTCAGCCAGCTCTTCTGGCGAAGGTCGGCGCTCGTTTTCCTGCTCGAATTTCGAGAGAGCCTTGCTTATCTTGTTGAGCGAGCCCACCTGGTTGAGCGGGAGTCTCACAATACGGCTCTGCTCGGCAAGAGCTTGAAGTATGGACTGGCGAATCCACCACACGGCATAGGATATGAACTTAAAGCCGCGTGTTTCGTCAAACTTCTGGGCTGCCTTGATGAGGCCTAAATTCCCTTCATTGATAAGGTCAGGGAGGCTGAGGCCCTGATTCTGATACTGCTTGGCCACTGAAACCACAAAACGCAAGTTGGCCCTCACGAGCTTGTCGAGAGCCCGCTCGTCGCCCTGATGTATGCGCTGAGCCAGTTCCACCTCTTCCTCGACTGAGATAAGTTCCTCACGGCCAATCTCTTGAAGAAATTTGTCGAGCGACGCGCTTTCGCGATTGGTGATTGATTTGGTTATCTTTAATTGTCTCATGTTTTCAAAACGCACATTTAACGCACAAAGTTAGTTAATATTCTCCAATTATACAAATAATACATCGGATTTTAGAACTGCAAGTGTTAAAAAGAACAAAATTCAAATCTCTAAGCCCCATTTACCGCAAAACCCGAAGGGAGTATTGATAAAAATTTCGTAACTTTGCACCGCGAATCTGCATACCTTTCGCAACCGTCTTCATGCAGATAGCTCGAAAAGAAGAGTCAATCGCCGAAGTCGGCAATATCTGATGCATCTCACTACATATATCCGATAATGGAGTCAAAGAAAGTTCTATTCATCTCACAAGAAGTGTCGCCCTATGTGCCCGACACACCAATGTCAGTACTGGGTCGCGACATCCCCCAGGGAGTTCACAGCAAAGAGTTTGAGGTAAGAATATTCACGCCAAAATACGGATGTATCAATGAGCGACGCAACCAGCTACACGAGGTGATACGCCTCTCGGGCCTCAATCTGGTGATCGACGACAACGACCACCCGCTTATAATTAAGGTGGCCACGCTGCTCCCCTCCAGAATGCAGGTTTACTTCATCGACAACGACGACTTCTTCCGCCCCCTACCCGACAAGGGATTGGAGACGGCCTTGCTGCCCGAGGAAAACGACGAGCGACTGATGTTTTTCACCACCGGCGTCATCGAGACCGTCAAGAAACTGCGCTGGCAGCCGGCTGTGATACACTGCAGCGGCTGGGTATCGGCACTGGCTCCCCTCTACATACGCCGCAAGTATGCCGACGACCCCACATTCCGCTCGGCCAAGATAGTCTATGCCCTGCAGCCCGAAAGCTTTGAAGGGAGCCTTGACCCGCGATTTGTGGAAAAACTCAAGATGGACGGCCTCACCGACGAGGATATCGAGGCTTTGACCAAGGACGATGTGGATTTTGCAGCCCTCAACCGTCTGGCCATAGACTATGCCGACGCCGTGATGCAGATTACTCCCGATGTAGACCCCGCACTCATTGAGTATGCCAAAGCCTCTGGCAAACCGTTTGCCACACCGGCGCCCGAAGGCAGCAAAGACCACTTCAAGGAATTCTACCGCGCCTTGACCAACATCGACAACGAAGACTGATCCCATTCCTCTCCACACCCACATCTCCCCCACTCCAAGAGAAAGATGAAAAAAATACTTTCTGCCATAGCCGTCCTGGCAGCCGGAGTAATGCTCTGGTCGTGCGACGACACCACCACAGCAGCCGGCGAGTCGCTCGTATCGGGTCAGACCCAGATCGTGCGCGACTCCCTGTTCACCATCACCGGCGTGCCCGAAGCATCAGGCGCAGTGCGCTCACGCACCACACTGCAGCTCCTGGGGCGCTATTCGGCACAGGGATACGGCCAGTTTGAAAGCGACATCGTGTGTCAGTACATGCCCTCGGCATCCATGGACACCCTCGACGTCACAGCCAACGAGATCGACTCCGTGAAGCTCTGTCTGAGCATGTATCGCAACGGATTTGCAGGCGATTCGGTAGCCCCCATGGGCCTGAGCGTCCACCGTCTGACCAAGCAGCTCCCTACGCCCATCTACAGCGACTTCGACCCGAGCGGATATTATGACCCGACACCCATAGGCTCCACCTCCTACTCGGCTCTAATAAACGGATATCCCTATCTCGCCACCGACACCGAAGGAGCTCTCTATAAGGATGTAAACGTGGATCTGCCCATTGAATTTGGCCGCGAGCTGTTCAATCAGTATATCAACTCGCCCGAGACCTTCAGTACACCCCAGAAGTTTGCTCAATGGTTTCCGGGGCTCTACATCACAAACACCTTTGGCTCCGGACGTGTGACACGCTTCAGCAAAAACGTGATCGACGTCTACTATCACGCCACCGTGAAGCTCGACGAAAACACCGAGCAGGAACGCGACACTGTGATAAACCTCACAGCCACCTATCTGGGCGTGACACCAGAGGTGATCACCAACAACAACATCACCTTCAAAATGGCGCCGCAGCTGGCCGAGCGCGCCGACACCGGTGCCACCATACTGGTGGGTCCGGTAGGCTACGATGTAGAGTTCAAATTCCCGGCACGCGAGATACTACAGCGCTACCAGCAGGAATCAGGCCCGCTGGCAGTGGTCAACTATCTCACATTTGCCATTCCGGCCGACGACATATCAAACGACTATGGCCTCACACCGCCCCCCTACGTACTGATGGTGAAGAAGTCGAAGAAAGACGAGTTCTTCTCAAAATCGCAGATCAACGATAATCTCAACTCCTTCTATGCCAGCTACGACTCAAGCACAGGCCTCTACGTGTTCTCGTCAATGCTCAACTACATCAACGACATAATCAAGAAAGGCACCGTCGAGCCCGAGGATGAGGAGTTTGTGATCTGCCCGGTGCAGGTATCGTTCTTCGCCAGCAACACCAGCTCCAGCAGCTACTATCAGTACTACTACGGCTACAGCTACAACACCACCAGCACCCAGGTCAGCTCGATCACACCCTACGTAACAGAACCTGTAATGACGCTGCTCGACTTCAAGAAAGCACGTGTGGAGTTCTCATTCAGCAAACAGACACTCTGACGGACAAAAAATAACATCTGCAGACACACGTTATCTCGGATTTTTTCAGTAACTTTGCACCCGTCAACCAAGCCGCAATAGCTCAGTCGGTAGAGCATTTCATTCGTAACGAAAAGGTCGTGGGTTCGAGTCCCACTCGCGGCTCCACCATTGGAGGAGATAATTAATTGTCAGGCAATTACTTATCTCCTTTTTCCTTATTCATACTCCACCTATACGATTATCTCCATACCCACCATGAACCGCATAGCAAAGGTTGAGATTGACGACCGCATCCGGCAGAGCTGCCCCGGCTACCGACTTCTGCTGGTGGAGTGCGACGTCGAGAACACCGCCCCCCCCGCCGAGCTCAAGCATGAACTTGAGGCTCTCTCAAGAAGCTTCAAGGATCTATTCAAGATTGAAGACATAGCCCATCGTCCGGGCATCGCAGCCACAAGAGCAATCTACAAAGCCCTCGGCAAAGACCCCAACCGCTATCGCCCCTCGCAGGAGCAGATGATGAGACGCATAGTCCGAGACCTCGGGCTATATGAGATAAGCGCCATCGTCGACGCCGGCAATCTGCTGTCGCTGCTCACGGGCTACTCCGTCGGAGCCTTTGACGCCGACAAGGTCGTAGGTGATACCATCAGCATAGGTGTCGGTATGAAAGATGAGCCCTACGAAGGCATAGGGCGCGGACCACTCAACGTAGAGGGGCTCCCGATAGTGCGCGACGGCCTGGGTGGCATCGGCACACCCACATCCGACAACGAGCGCACAAAGACCTCACCCTCCACCACACGCCTGCTCATGACCATACACATGTTTGGCGAGGATATGCCCATAGCCGACACCATCGACAACGCCACCCGCATCCTGCGCGACTATTGCGCCGCCACCGACATCGACCTCCGCATCATCAGCTGAGAGGCATGATCAGAGGTTAGCACAGATGAAATGTACGAAAATCTTGACAGACTTATAAAGGAGGCTCTTAAGGCATATCTGGCTTCGGGAGTTGAGGAGCATGGTACTATTCCCGATATCCTTCGAACAACGCCTCGAAGAGACGATATACTTGTAATACCACACCCGGAGT
This sequence comes from Muribaculaceae bacterium, assembly GCA_023664185.1. Classification (GTDB taxonomy): domain Bacteria; phylum Bacteroidota; class Bacteroidia; order Bacteroidales; family Muribaculaceae; genus Duncaniella. Next base: position 171,789 of record JAMPGA010000003.1, on the reverse strand, counting down.
GAGAGGTTAGGTTATACGACCTCTCCGACGCCGTTTTGACATCACGGCGTTATGACCACATGCCGAGGCAAGTGGATGGACGCAGAGGCTCACAAAAAAATTATCTATCTGTAAATTTTGTGGTTTGATGGAAATTTTGTAATTTTGCACCGCTGTTTGCTGGAAACGCAAGCGGCACAAATATACAAATGTCACTAACCCGGTGTATCTGCCCCACGGCGTGCACCACAATTCAAACCATCAAGAAACTCTAAAAATGATCATCGTACAAGTAAAGGAAGGCGAGAACATCGAGAAGGCTCTCAAGAAATTCAAGCGTAAATTCGAGAAAACAGGCATCGTGCGCGAGCTCCGTTCACGCCAGGCCTTCGAGAAGCCCTCTGTCACCAATCGCAAGAAGATGATGAAGGCTGTATATGTACAGCAGCTTCGTCTCAACGAGGAATAATATCCCCTCGCTGACTGCGTAGAAAGTGAACCATCAATTCCCCTCTCTAAACTAATCGAAAGGAGGTCTGTAAGAGACTGCACGGAGGTCTGCCGGACGTGTTTCCGATTGCCACCAAGCCCGAATTGAAAGAACGAAACATATTCAGAATATCCAAATGCACCACATCGGCGGTGAGCGTCGCCCGGCCCTTAAAAGGGGCGGCTTGACCTCGTCGCCGTTGTATTTTTTACCACCCTCATCCATCACCTCCTTCCCCTCACCCACGCGCGTAATGTTCTGCCGTTTTTGCATACTGCTATCTGTGCTTCTGTCGCTGGTCGGATGTGGTCATACCGACAGGAATAACGGCGGCGAACTCTTTGGGGCTGAAGGAATAGACCTTAGACCTTCGGAGATCCGATCGGACTCCGCCCTCTCGCCTCTCGAAATCTATCTCGGAGGCGCCCTGCTGGCTCCTCAAGTGTCTATGGAATCGCTGCTTAGCCTCACGGAAAACGGCATCATAAACCGCCCGGGGCTACCTATGGTTTACGATTGCCCCGAATGGGGTGCTGCCGCTTGGGCTGTCTACTGCTCCACCGGTTCAGAAAAATGGCTGCTCGAGGCCTACAACATCATCATGGCCACCCTGCGCAGCGAGCGCCAGATGGGCATCTACGACAACCTCGACGGTTTGCTCCACGGTGTGACCCACCATCTGCCTGAAATGTATCCAGAGTGGTTTACGGAGGCCGACAAAATCTCGAGCGCATCGCTGTATGTGAATTCATTCCACTACACAACCCTCAGGGTTGCAGCCGATATGGCTCGAATCTTGGGGCTCGCTACCGAGCAACCGCTGCTGCTTGAGGCCAAACAGCTGCGCGAAAAAATCAATATGCACTTCTGGTCGTCGCCCCACAGCCGCTATGGCCAATTCAGATATCCCGAGCCTTATCCTGTCCTGTCCACCGCGGCCGACTGCGCAGCCAACGCCGTATGTATTCTCTCAGACATCCCCCTTCCAGAGATGGCCGATGCCTTTGTAGCCAAAACGCCCTCGCTGCCATCGGGATTCCCTGAAACCTACCCCCTCAACACCGGCGACACATCTCCCAAGGCTACCACCCAAGCCCTTATGGCCATGGTCGCAGAAAAGGTGGACAATACCGAGGCTTTTAAATCGGCTCTGCTGGCTCTGAAAAATCTCGATGGCAACCGCGGAATGCTGTGGTCAGCCACATTGGTCAGCACGGTGTTTGGCCTCTACTTGACACCCGACGGTATCAACGTTTCGCCCTTTATCCCTGAACACACTTCAGCCACCGCTACGCTCGACTCCCTGCGCTATCGCAACACCGTGGTAAACATCAGCGTCACAGGCACCGGCGATCGCATAGCCTCGTTTACCATCGACTCCGTGCCCGCCCACCCATTCATACCTGCCTCGCTCGAGGGTATTCACGATGTGGAAATTGTAATGGCAAGCAACAACATAGCCGGACACACCCACACTGAGCTCACCGACGAAGAGGCCTTGACCATGCCCCTTGAGAGCAACCTCTACAACATCTACACCGACGGTGTCCTCCAGGCTGAAAACGCGTCTCTGACGGCCTACACCCACCCAGCCAACTCAGTGATGCTTGCAGTGCCAACCGACGACGAGGGTTTAACAGAAGGAGTGGCACAGCCCCCAGTGTTCGACCTGTCGCCCGACGGGCTCACCACCGTCAGCGCCACATCCATCACACCTCGGCGCCCGCCAGTCAATCTCATAAAAAACCGCGATGTGGCATCACACTTTATTGAGCTTGCCCCACGCCACAACACGCGCCTCACATTTTATGCCACTCTCCCCCACTCGGGGCGGTATTATGTGCGCATCTTCTACACCAACGCCACTCACACCCTGGCTCGTCGCACCCTGGGATTGATAACCACTGTCGACTCCATCACCAACAACACCCCCTTGGGTGTGCTTGTGTGTCCGCCTGTGCCCCGTGGTAGCTGGACCGACATATCCCCGTCGACATGGGTGGAAGCCGATCTTAGCAGCGGACTCAACCGGCTATCGCTCACCTATATAACCGGCACTATACTGTTCAATCGCATTGAATTTGTCTATCTCCCGACACAAAAGCAATGACCACAATCGGAATACTCTCTGACACCCACTCCTGCTGGGACGATCGCTATGCCCTCCACTTTAAGGACTGCGACGAGATCTGGCATGCCGGCGACATCGGCGACATCACCATTCTGGAACGCCTCCGAGCCATAGCCCCCACTGTCAGAGCCGTGAGGGGAAATATCGATCATGGCGACGTGTGTCGCGAATGCCGCGAGGTGGAACTCTTCACCGTGGAGGGTGTGACGGTGTGGCTCACACACATAGCAGGCTACCCCGGGCGATATGCACCCGGAGTGGCAAAAATTCTGGCCGAAAACCATGTGAACGTAATGGTGTGCGGCCACTCACACATACTTAAAGTGATGCCCGACCCACGCCTGCGACTGCTTCACATCAACCCCGGGGCGGCCGGATATCATGGCTGGCAGAAGGTGAGAACCCTTATAAAACTGCGCATCGACGCCGGCACGGTGACCGGCCTCGACGTCATCGAACTCGGGCAGCGCTCCGCGCACTGAGACGGTGGCGCAGCAGTGCCACCACATGGTCGCGCATATTGGGCATGGGCAAGACCCAGGGGTGTCCGTTGTCGGGGTGAAACACTCCCAGCGTAGCCTTGCTCACATGTATGCCATACTTCTCCTCGAGTATAAAGCTGTAAATGCTCAGCTGCAAAGCATAGTGCCAATAAGGGGTGTCGTGCAGATTTGACAGCGGGAAAAATCCTGTCTTACCGTAATTGTTAGAGCTGCAGACATTTCCCATCCTGTCCACGAGCTTTGTGGAACGCTTCCAGTCCCAGAGGTTGTAGGTGCCGTCGGGGGTGCGCTCCAGGAAGTCGAGCGTGCCTGCCAGGTCGTAATCCTCGTGATAGATGCGCCACTCAGTGCGGTAAGGGCTGAGCTGACACCCTGCGGCAAACTCGCGAAACATCCTGAAGGCATCAGCATCATCGCCGTCGTCGTCGCCCAGATAATAGCGCTCAATCTTGTCGTGCATCACAGTGCCCATATCCCGCGCACGCTTTCCCTCGGCCTCCCAGCGATCTTTTATCACCTGCGGATCCACGCCCTCCTTCAGAGCCACTCGCGGAGCCCACTTGTCGGCGTCGAACTTCGGGAAATAATCCTCCACCAGAGTGGTGACCGAAGTGAATTCCCGTCCGCCATAAGTGTAGACATGACACTCCGGGTCAAAACTCAAAAACTGATCACGCGGATGGGCGTTATGATCGTTATAGCTCATCGGTCGATCCCGGTTTCAAGATTTTTAGCCTCATTCCAGAGGGTATCCATCTCGGCCAGGGAGAGATCCTTGATATGTCGGCCTGACTCGGCAGCCTTCTGCTCTATGTAGTTGAATCGGGATATAAACTTGGCATTGGTGCGTTCGAGTGCATTCTCCGAGTTGATGCCATAGAGCCGAGCTGCGTTGACCACCGAGAAGAGCACATCGCCCATCTCGGCCTCCATTGCATCCTTGTCCATGCTCTCGGCAGCCGCGGCAAACTCGGTCATCTCCTCGCTCACCTTATTCCATACACCTTGGCGCGTCTCCCAGTCAAAGCCCACGTTGGCGGCCTTCTCAGTGATACGCTCGGCCTTAATCATGGCCGGAAGAGCCTTGGGCACACCCGACAGCACCGTCTTGTTGCCACCTTTTTCTTTCAGTTTGAGCTCCTCCCAGTTGCGCAACACATCGTCAGTGCCGTTAACGCTGGCATCGCCAAACACGTGCGGGTGTCTGTAGATCAGTTTCGTATTGAGAGCATCACACACATCGGCTATGTCAAACTCACCCTTCTCATCCCCTATCTTGGAGTAGAAGAGCACATGGAGCAACACATCGCCCAGCTCCTTGCGGATATTGGCATTGTCCTCCTTTATCAGCGCGTCGCAGAGCTCATAAACCTCCTCGATAGTGTTGGGACGCAGCGACTCGTTGGTCTGTTTGGCATCCCACGGACACTTCACCCTCAGGATATCAAGTGTGTCGATGACACGCCCCAGGGCCTCGAGTTTTTCCTGACGTGTGTGGCGGCTCATTTTACCGGAATTTTGGCTATGCGGCGAGCGTGGCGGCCACCCTCGAAGTCGGTGTTGAGGAAAGCCTCCATGATGTTGATGGCGGTCACATTGTCTATGAAACGTGCCGGTAGCACAAGCACATTGGCATCGTTGTGCTGGCGGGCCAGACGAGCCAGCTCCACATTCCAGCAGTGAGCCGCACGAATTCCCTGATGCTTGTTCATGGTCATGCCTATGCCATTGCCCGAGCCACACAGCGCTATGGCAGGATAAACCTCGCCACGCTCCACTGCCTCGGCACACGGATGGGCAAAGTCGGCATAATCGCAACTCTCGGCCGAGTAGGTGCCAAAGTCCTTATACTCTATGCCCTGCGACTCCAGATAGCCCTCGAGCATCATTTTCATTTCATAACCGGCATGGTCGCTGCAGAAGCCCACCGGTATTCCGGGTTTAAGTATCATATGGTATGTTTTAATATTCTTCGTCTATGTTTTTGTGAACCAAGGCGTTGAGCGGGCGCATCACATTTACCAGCTGCTGGCTCCAGGTGGTTTCAAACTCATCGCGCATGGCGTTGATGGCCATAGCCATGAGCTCGTTGTCGATCGACCCCTTGATGGCCTCTACAAAGTTGTAGAACACCTGAAACAGATCACAAAGTCCCTCGGCCACACTGACTCCAATGGGTGTGTCGGAATACTTCATCTCCTCTTCGAATACCTCGAGATACACATCGTCAGGGCCAAAGAGATTCTCAAGCTTCAGGCGCAGAGCCTCGTAGTAGTCCTCCTCCAGATAGTTGTCCAGGCCACCCTCATCGTCGCCCGACATGGTGACCTGGCGTTCCAGATCGGTGGCAGTGATGTAGATACGCGGCAACAGGCGCACCATCGAAGCCAGAAATTCGGGAGCCGAAATTGTCTCCACCCCCTCTATGGTGGTACAGTATTCCCTACATAGCCCTATAAGGCTGAGAGTGTTAGGCTTTAGGTCCATAGAATTTATTTGTTTTGATGTATTCATAAACGCCTGCAGGCAGGAAATAGGTCATATCCTTGCCTCTGGCTATGGATTTGCGTATGAAGGTGCTCGAGACGTCGGTCATCGGGGCATTTATCACCTCTACCCGATCGTCATATATCGTGCCGACAGGATAGCCGGGGCGGGGATATATGACTACGCCATAGTCGTCGAGGATGGTCTCCGAGTCCTTCCACTGCGAAAATATCTTCCAGTTGTCCGACCCTATCACCAGCTTGAATGTATGGCGCGGATATCTTTTGCTGAGATAGCGCAGGGTGTTGATTGTATAAGAGGGGCGGGGCATGGAGAGCTCTATGTCGTTCACCCTGATACCCTGAGTATCGCCCAGAGCTATGTCGAGCATCTTCAGACGATAGATATCCGGAATAAGGTCGGCGCTGTTTATTTTGAGCGGATTGAGGGGCGAGAGCATGAGCCACACCTCATCAAATCCGACAAACTGTTTCAGGTAGCTCGCCAGCATCATGTGGCCTATGTGAACGGGGTTGAACGAACCGCCCAGCAATCCTATGTTCATATGGTCTATTTTACAAAATCCTTGATTATGGCATCCACCTCGCCGATGGCGTCGGGGAGACGGTCGTTGATCACGGTGTGGTCAAACTCAGGTGCAAACGAGAGCTCGTATTCAGCCCTGCCCACACGCTGGTCAATGGCCTCGGGGCTCTCTGTGCCACGCCCTTCGAGACGCTCTCGCAATGTGTCGACCGACGGGGGTGCTATGAAAATGCTCACTGCCTGGGGGCCATAGAGTTTCTTCACGTTCACGCCACCCTTCACATCGATGTCGAGCACCACATTGTGCCCATTGTCGACTATGCGGGCTATCTCACGCTTCAGTGTGCCGTAGAAGCGCCCGGGATAGACCTCCTCATACTCCACGAACTCCCCCTCGGCTATGGCGCTGTTGAAATCCTCGTCGGTGAGAAACCAGTAGTTCACACCGTCGACCTCGCCGGGACGCGGCGGGCGGTTAGTAGCCGAGACCGAAAACTGCATGTCGATCTCGCCTGCATTGAGAAGGGCATTGATTATGGTTGACTTTCCGCACCCAGACGGAGCCGATATTATTATGATTTTCCCTTTTGCCATAGGTAAGTGTAGTTACGGATGGATGTGTCAGAGCACATTGAGCACCTGCTCCTTTATCTGTTCAAGTTCGTCTTTCATTCTCACCACCAGGCGCTGCATCTCGGAGTGATTGCTCTTTGAACCCAGCGTGTTAATCTCCCTGCCCATCTCCTGCGATATGAAGCCCAGTTTCTTGCCCTGAGCGCTTTCGGGCGCCTCCATAGTCTGCATGAAATATTCCAGATGCTGCCCCAGGCGCTGCTTCTCTTCGTTGATATCGAGTTTCTCGATGAAGAAAAACAGTTCCTGCTCCAGGCGTGAGCGGTCGTAATCAACTCCGTTGAGTGTAGTTAGCCCCTCCTCCATACGCACTCTGATGCGTTCTATGCGCTCGTTTTCGTAGCGGGGCACCTCGGCCAGAAGCGAGGCTATATGCTCCACGCGCTTGGCAAAGAATTTTTCGAGCTTCAGCCCTTCAGTCCGGCGATACTCCTTGAGGGCTTCCAGAGCCTGGTCGAGTGCCGCGAGGGTGGCAGCAGTCTCCGAGTCGTCGGCATCCTGCTGAGTCTCGCTTTTCATTGAGTCGGGGAAACGCAGCAAAAGTGCATACCAGTCGGTGGGCTCGGGGAGACCGAGCTCATCGCGCATGGCGGCAATACGTTTGGCATACTGTTTCAAAGCCGGTAGGTTGAGAGTCTGCTGAGCCTCGCCAGCGATGGTTTCCACCGAGACCGTCACATCTATCTTGCCTCGCAGCAGAGCTGAGGCTATGCGGTTGCGCATCTCCAGCTCCACACTTCTCAGCGACGAGGGTATACGTATGGCTATATCTGCCTGCTTGCTATTGAGCGATTTCACCTCAACGGTGATTTTCTTGCCGGGAAGCTCTGCTACACTCTTCCCGAAGCCCGTCATGGAATATAACATAGACTTTGTGCTGATTTATTTCCCACAAAGTTAGTTAAAACCCCATAATTTTCAAAAAAAAATTACTTCAAGGCGCGTTGTGCCCATAATATTCTTTGCCATACTCAACATATCATATAATACTGCAAATATAGCAAAAATATTTACAATATGATAGGTTGAGCATCGACAAAGTTCTTCTTAGTCTTTACTTTTCAAGAATATCCTCCAGGGTCTCGACAGATGGGTTTACGGCTACGACCTTGCCCTCGGGATTGAGGAGATAAGAGGCATAGCCCTCGTCGGGCTGGAATCCGGGAGTATGCCCTCCGGCACGGGTGTCGGATATGTGGTATTGTGTGGAGCCGTCAAGGCCGTCGTGCTTGACAATCTCGTCGAAAAGCTTGCGGTTGTCGTCGGTGTTGACCGACAGGAGCTTGACATTGAGGCGCGGATGAGAGCGCAAAAACTTGTCGTACTCCCCTGCGGCTATTCGGGAGACGGCGTTGTGCGAATCCCAGAAATTCACCAGCACATACCGACCCTTGAGTTTGGAAATATCCACGGTGCCAGCAGCGTTTCCGGCCGTATCTATATGAGGCACAGCCGCCGGATCGGTGTCCTCGCGGTTTACTCGCACAGCGAAGATGCCCACCATCACCACTATCACTATGCAGAACACTATATATTTCAACGTCTTGTTCATAACTGGTGGGGAGATGCCGGCTTATGGCTCTCCCTCCTGTTATTTTAAACACACCCGGAGGGGCTTAGGTTCACATATCAGAAGGGGTAGCCGATGGCAAGATGGAAGGCCAGCGACTTGCGGAACGACTCCATGTTGTAATATCCGTGACGACTGGTGTGATAGGGAGCATGGATGCCTATGCCGAGGTCGCCGCGAATCACGAGCATCGATATGTTGACACGCAGACCCACTCCGGTGCCCAGTGCAATATCGCGCAGGAAGGTCGAGGCTCTGAGCTGGCCGCCCGGGCGCGAGGGTTCGTTTTTAAGGGTCCACACATTGCCGGCATCCAGGAACGCAGCACCCTCCAGAGGGCCTATGATGGGGAAGCGGAGCTCTGAATTGGCCAGGAATATGAAAGTTCCGGTCTGGTCGAAGTAGCCGTTTATCTGATCGGCCGGAGCGCGATATGAGCCGGGGCCGATGGAACGCACCGTGAAGGCTCGCACCGAGTTGGCACCTCCGGCATAGAACTGCTCGCTGTAGGGCACCTCCTTGGAGTTGCCGTAGGCATAAGCGGCACCGGTGGCCACACGGTTTACCAACCATACCTTCCCCGCCAGTCGACGGCCATATACTATCTGCGCATACCCCTTCACAAACTGCGAGAAAGGTGTGTGAAACAGCGTCTTCTCCCCTTTTTTTCCACACAGTTCATAGATACTCCAGAACAGATTGCCTGCCTGCTGCACTGTGAGCTGCACATTTATGGTGTTGTCGCGGTTCATGGCGCGGTCAAATATCATGCTGTATGACATCTGCGGGATGAACTGATCCATGAAACTCAGCGCTATGGCCGGATTTGCCGCCATGATTGAGTCGAACACCTGGGTGGTGTGCTGCAGTTTGGTGTAAGTAAGCTTAAGGGGGGTGAAGGTGTTGGTGATGTATTTCGACGACCTCCAGTCATAGGAGATGCCGGCGTTGAACTGATACATTTTGAAATAGTGAGGACGGTTGAGCATATCCACGCCCAGAGTGAGGCGCGTCCAGTTGATGTCGCGCCTCGAGCGGGGTATAAACTTCGGGGCCAGCAGTCGGGGAAACGCCAGAGTGCCGTTGAGACCGAGCTCGTAGGAGTTGAAGGCCGAGCTCCGGCCGCTGCCGGTCTGCCATTCGTAGGAGCCTGTAAGAGTGACGTTGAGCTGCTCGCCACCTCCGAATATGTTGCGGTTCGTGACGCCTACCGACAGGCCCGGGCCGAGATAGGAGTTGGACTTCGAAGAGACATTTGCCTCGATCGAAGCTTCGAGAGATTTGTCGAACGTACATTCGATGAGCACATCCAAAAGACGCTTGTCGCGATGAACAGTGTCGGGGAAAACCGAAATGTTTATGTTGTTGAATATGCCCAGGCGCGACAGTCGGGTCTGAGTCAGATCCATCTGTCTCACAGAGAATGTGCGTCCTTCGTTGAACACTATGCACGACGGTATCAGCCCGTCTCTGAGCCTCACAGGCTCATAGCGCACCAGCAAACCCTTGGAGGTGTGGAGAGTGTCGGGTGTACCACCCCCTTTGTTGCGGTTCACAATGGTGGTGATGGTGCCTGTCTTGAAGCGGTCGAGAGCCCAGGGATGCAGATTGTCGGCCACATCCATCCGAAGGGCTATATTGCCGGGATTGATGAGCGAATCGGCCAGATAGGTGATATAATCAGGCCGGAAATAATAATATCCGCGGTTTCTTACGGTGTTGGCTATATCCACACGCAGGGCTGCCAGCGAGTCGGTAGAGTAGCGTGAGCCCGGTTTCAGATATTTCGAAGCCCGAGCCACCGAGTCGATGAGGTGGTTGAGATGAGTTGAGTCGGGAAGAAGTATGAGCGAGTCGAGCAGATAGGGTGCGCCCGATTTGATCTTATACAGGATAGAAGCCTTCTTTTTGTTTTTCTTCTGCACCAGTTCATATGACGAAGTGCCTGAGAAGTAACCATTGTTGTCGAGTATCTGGTCGAGCATATGCACTCTCACCTCTGGGCGCACATCGCTCACCAGCACAGGCTCCTCGGCCAGCCAGTCGTAGAGCCACTTTTTGGGGCCACGCTTGGCTCCGGCCAGATTGTTGTAGGCCCAGAGACCATAAGGTATGGGCACACGATAAGTGGCTGAACCGAACAGCGCATTGTTGGGTTTGACCGACACGGCCTCGGTGAGCGAGGCGCGCACATCGGCCGGAAACTTCTCGCCCGTTGGGGTCTCGATCTCCACACCCTTCAGGCCGGTATACAGGATATCCCCCTTGGCCAGCCGTTTAGTGGTGGAACAGCCGCTGGTCAGCACCGACAGAAGCACCGACAGAAACACAGCTATGATAGATAGATCTTTCTTCATGTTCAGTCACGTTTAATGCCCAGGAGTTCCCACAGGGAGTTGAGTTTGCGGCGCAATACGAATCCCACGCCCGTCTGAGTGATTTCGCCCTCGAGGATACTCTCGTAACCGGTATGGCGGAAGATGCGCACATACATCGTGCCCGACTTGTTGAGCATATACTCAAACGAGATGTCGTTGATGAGGTTTTGGGCAAAGTTTTCGTCAGAGTTGGCATCGGTGGAGTAGTTGCCACCCACTACAATCTTGAAGCGGTCGTTAAACAGGGTCTTCGATACCTTGTAGCTATAGGAGGTGGTTGTAGATGTGGCCCCCTCGTAGGTACGGTCATACTGATCTATGCCAAAGGAGATGTCCACGGCCTTGATCTTCGACGCCCAGTTGTTGAGCTGCGACGACAGGAACGAGTAGAGCGGATTGCCCGACAGCCTTGTGCTCCCCTTTGTGCCCGAGCCTGAATACTGTCCGTAGAGCAGCAGGTTCATGGCCTGGTTGGCGCGTTGCTCGGGCGACATTGACGAAAGTTCGTTCTGCACGGTTATATCGTCGTCGGTCGAGACATCGAAAGCCACGTTCATATTTTCCAGAGTGTTTGTGACGGCCACACTCACATCGAAGTTCACCAGGCGTGAGTTTTGTCCGCTCTGCGTCACATTGGCGCGAAGCACATCCACGGCGTGGACGTTGAGCACCGGGTTCATCACTTCGCCGTTGAAAGCTACATACGAGCCTTCCTGGAACTCAAAGAGTTTTTCAGAGATCACCGGCGGCACTGAGTAGCGCACATATCCGCTGTTGATGTTGAGGCGTCCGGTGAGCCTCATGCCGTTGAGTGGCGACATTGAGAAGTCGAGATCGCCCGAGGGGATCACCTCAACCTTATTCGAGCCTCCGAGGTCAACGTTGACAGTGGTGCCTTCGTTGATATGAAGGTCGGCCGATACCACCATGAGCATCGAAGTCTCGGCGATGGAGTCAGCGCTGGCCACCTGCATAGTGTCGGCAAAGTTGACAAACTTCACCATCTCGTCGTTGCTCTGCTGCTGCAGGGCCTGCTGGGCATCGGATATCACATAGGTCACATTTGTTCCCTCGAGCAGAGCCAGATCAGCATTTACCACCAGGCGGCGCATGTTTCCCTTGACATCGGCGTCGATATTGATAAACGCCTTGCCGTAGACATCGGCGCTGCGTGCCCGCTGGGAGTTGACTATCTGCATGTTGCTGGCCTTAGCGTCGAGACTCAGCTGTATGTCGGTGAGATGGCGCATGTCCACCACTCCGTTTATGGCAAGCGGATTGGCATTGCAACCCTTGATGGTGTAGTTGTCAAAGGTCACCACGTTGCTGTCCACCGGAATCTTCTCGTCGGAGAATGTAAACTCTGTGCCCAGCATGGCCACATTGACCGCAGCGCTGTCAAAATCGAGATAACCGTTGAACACGGGGTTGGCCATGTCGCCGGTGATTTTCATTGTGCCGTTCAGCCATCCTGCCAGAGAGGCTGTGCCGGGCGGGAGGAAGGGATTGGCCACCTTGAGCGGGAAGCGAATCATGTCGAAGTCGAGCAGGAAGGGTGTGGCCAGCGTGGAGTCGTTGAGCACACCGCGGGCTGTGATGGTGCGCACAGAGTCGACCATCATAGCCACGTCGGCCGTGAGTTTTCCACCGGCCGAATTGGCCACATCGACATCCAGATCAAATGTGCCCACACGCTCGCGGCCGTAATATAAATCGGTCAGCCCGAGTGTACCTTTGCCTGTCAGGTTGGGGGCGTCATAACGGAAGTGCATGTCGGCCGAGAGCTCACCCTTCACCGGCGGAGCAAAGGGGTTGATGGAGAGCCAGTCCTGCAGAGCCACATTGGCTATCTGCACCACCACATCCTCCTGCATCTCATGGTGATGGCCTTCCTGAGCCAGATCCTGGTTCTGCTGATGCGCGGGTGTGAAGATGTAGATATAGCTGCTGTCGCCGTTAGAGATGCGCAGATTGGCATCTATATGCTTGTCGGCAAGGTCAAGACTTATGAAGTTGCTGTCGTTGAGCTGCCAGGTCTTATAGGCTATGATGGGTTTGCGCGGCACGAGATGGACGGTGACCACACTGTCCTCTATCGATGCGTTTACGCCGATATTGAATCCGCGTTCACCCTTTATGTTTTTCTGCGACATGAACACCGAAGCGCGGTTAAAGCCGGCAAAGCCGTTTACTGCCACGTGGGCAAAATCGTCGAATGTGCCGGGCCGGTTGTCCACCATGGCTTTATATACCAGATAGTCGCCGTGCTGGATGCCGCTCACCGTGATGGAGTCGAGCCTGGTGTCGCCCGTGGCAAAACGCGAGATATCGGCGCTGAAGGAGATGAGCGAATCATTGGCCACGGTGGCTCTCAGCGAATTGAACGATATGCCCGAAGATGAGGCCAGATAGCGTGCTGCCACATTATCGCGGCCCATGGAGGCGGTGAGTGCAAAGCGGGGCATCATGGTGTTTATGCGCCTTACATTGATGCGCATGCTGTCTATCTCGGTCATCACCTCGGTCACTGCGGGCGATATCGAGTCGACAAACGCCATCAACTGTGTCGGCGAGTAGAAATGCACGTCGAGGTCACCGTTCTTAAGTGTGGCCGAGGAGCCCGCGGTGCCCGACAGGAGCGAGGCATCAATGGGTGTGCCCGGATTGATGGTGACACCCGGCAGGCGCCAGTAAAGATCCCCTATTGAGGCCGTCACATCCATGCCTCCGGTGACCACGTCATAATATCCTTTTGATGTCAGCACACCTTTGCCCTGACAGACGGAGTCCATCAAATGTAGGGCCTGGAGGTTTACATCGCGCAGATTGGCAATGAGGTCGTAGCGCACCGTGTCGCCCGACATCAGAGCTGTGAAGTCAGCCGTGGCATCGGCTCCGGGGTTATGGCTGTCGAGCTTTCCGGTGGCCTCGCCGGCGTGTAGAGCCACATCGAGCGCAATATCTGAATAGCGGTATTTGTTGTAGACCACACTTGCCAGATCGACATCGGCGTCGATCGACGTTGAGCGCAGCATCGGATTATATCCTTTGCCATCTACCTTGACACGTGCAGTGACATCGCCCACGCCAAGATCGGGCATAAACTTGTCCACCGGGAAACGATCCAGAGATATATCTGCGTCATACTCCTTGGAGCTTGCTGTCCACGAGCCTTCGGCGGCTATGCGCCCACCTTCAGTTTCCACTTCTACGTCGCCCGTAACGGCTCCGGGATGATAGTCGACATTGCCGGTGAGATGCAATGCGGGCACACGGGCTATGGGCAGGAAGCTGAACTGCTTGTCGGTGACAGTGGAGAGAGAACCGTCAAGCGTTAAATCCCCCCCGATTTTGGCGGGGTTAAACGGTGAATCGACCGTACCGTTGGCCCGCAACTTCACTATTCCCGGCATTATCATGTCGAGAGCATAGACATTGAGCTGCCCTGAGGTGCCGTCGATATCGGCCGACAGCGAGAGTGGCTGCATCGGGGCGAGCATTGCGGCCATGTCGGGGAAGGCTTCCACCACATCGCTCGGATCAATGCGGCCATTGGCCTTGAGCGAGAGGGGCAGAGAGGTGTCGGTGGCCAGATCCCCCATGCCCATGGTGGCGTCGAGCTTAAGTATGGACCGGAGGGTTTCGATGGAGAATGCCGTGGCGCGCATGGCTGTGGCGTCCATGCTGAAAAGGCCGTCGGCATGAAGCTGCAGGCCACACCTTTCGGTGGCATCAAGACGCTTGAGTGGCACCGTGATGGCCTGGCCGCGATTGTAAAATGAGTCTACTTCAATAGCAATCCCTGTGGCGGCTATGTATGACGGGTCAAATCCTCTGACCGGCTTCACGCCCTTCATGGCATACAGAGCGGAGCGTGCCGTGAGGCGCAGGGTGTCGGCGGTGATGGTCCACATCTCAGAGTCTGGAGAGGATGGCGCCGGCTCGTCTTTACTTTCGGCAGCGGCAGCCTCGGTGACCTGGGGATAAATATAGGCAGCCGCTACGCTGTCTATGCTTAGGCTGCGGCCGCTGATGCGTTTATTGGCCATATCCACGACAGCTTGTCGCAGATTGGCCTCCCCTATCTCACACCCCAAAGAATCGATGAGCGGGAGCATCTCCATGGAGTAGTTCACACGTGCCAACCTTATGTGCTCGGCCTTTATGTGAAACGGTGTCCCCGCGGTGGTGTCGGTAGGGGTCGTCACAGTATCCTCAAGCATCCTCATTCTCACTCTCACGCCGTCGATGTCGGCATTGCCGAGCGATATATCGTTGCTTTTCAACCCTATGGAGGCGTCGGCTATGACACCGCGATCCAGATGGGCGCGAAGCCACATCAGTGAGTCGCGGTTGCCCAGCTGGTAGAATGCCGAGTCGAGCTCAAGGCGGTCCACAACGATATCTCCCTTGAGCAAAGGCATCAGACTCACTCCCGTCACGGCTCGGCGGGCCGTGAGCATGGTGTCGGCATTAGCCTGTATCACACTCACATCCTCAAGCCGCAGTTTCAGTGGGAATCCCAGGCGGAAGCGCCCCACCGATATCTCCATACCAGTCTGCTCGCTCACCTTACGGGTAGCCACGCCGACCACAAAGTCCTGCACAAAAGGCACATAGAGCAACACCGGCACCAGTAGCACCAGTATCAGCAATCCCAACAGGAATCTGAGAAGTATTTTTCCGAATTTTCGCACAGGGGTTGGATGAATGAATCAGTGGAGAACGGATGAATGAAGTGATGATATAATAAAAACCACAGAGAGGTGGATATTGTTCAGAAGCGTGACAACAAAAAACTCTCGCTGCCCGTGTGTGAATTCAAAGCAAGAGCGGCGAGAGTTAAAAAAAGGTGGATGAAGCCATCTGCCTATTAGCAGAAAGCTTTGGGATCGGGGGATATTTCTTATTCCTGGACAAGAGAGATGAGCACTTCCTTGTCGTCGCCGGGAGTGAAGGCCACTTTGCCCTCACGTGCCAGCCAGCCGATGGCGGCATAAAGCTCGCGATCGTTTTTCAGTTTGGCCATCTTCTTAAGCTGCTTTGCATCAAGTGCTTCTGCTTCGTTAAGAGCAGCCCATACACTGCCGGCCATCTGGCCAATAGTCTCTGTGTTCATTGTCAAGTGATTTAAATTGTTATTACAGAGGATCCCTAAGGAGGATCACGCTGCAAAATTAATAAATTTTTGTTAATTATCTATATTTATCAACAATTTTAGTTGAAAAATAGTTCGCTTGCAAGCCAAAAATTGTGATTTTTCTGAATTTTTCACCGTCACTATGCAGGCTTCGCCAAATTCTTTCGTCAGAAATTACTAACTTTGCATCCTCAATCACTGTTTATGAACGACGCGTCTGTAGTCTACGAAGACAATCATCTTATTATAATCGACAAGCTCCCGGGCGAGATAGTGCAGGGCGACAAGACCGGCGACATTCCCCTCTCGGAGAGCGTCAAGGCGTGGCTTAAAGAGAAATACTCCAAGCCCGGCAATGTGTTTTGCGGGGTGGTTCACCGCCTGGACCGCCCGGTGGGTGGCCTGGTTATTTTTGCCAAGACCTCCAAGGCACTGGCGCGCCTCAACGAGATGTTTCGCACCGGTCAGGTCAAGAAAAAATACCTGGCCATAACACGCAATATGCCCCCGCAGCAGGCCCAGAGGCTCACAGGCTACATCTCATCGACCGAGCGCAACAACAAAAGCTATTTCCACACCTCGCCAAAGCCAGGGGCTAAAGAGGCTGCTCTATCTTACCGCCTGCTCGGATCGTCTGACCGCTACCACCTGCTCGAGGTGGAGCTGGAGACTGGCCGCAAACATCAGATACGCGTGCAGCTGGCCTCAATCGGGTGTCCCATAAGGGGCGACCTGAAATATGGCGACAAGCGCAGCAACCCCGACGGGTCTATCTCGTTGCGCGCCCACCGCATCACCTTCGTCCATCCCGTGTCGGGCAAGAACATCGATGTCACAGCTCCGATTCCCGCCGACCCTCTGTGGCAGGCCTTCGCACCGGTAATCCAGGAAGCCCATGATGAAGATTGACATTGCTGAAGTGCTCAGGCTCAGAGTGCCCGGGGTAGCAAAATGGATACCTTCAGGCGTGGTGAGATGGTTGGAACAGACCATCTGCCAGGACGAGCTCAACCATCTGCTCCGGCAGGGCGACGGGCTCACCGGAGCCGACTTTGCCCAGAGCGTGATAGACAATCTGGGGGTGACCTATAAGGTCAACGGCCCCTTCGACCCCACCGACCGCCGCGTGGTGCTGGTGTCAAACCACCCTCTGGGAGGGCTCGACGGACTGGTGCTCTGCGCCATGGTCAAGAAACTCTACGGCATAGACAGCATGAAGTTTATAGTCAACGATCTGCTCACCTTTGTCGAGCCGATGCGCACAGTGTTTCTGGGTGTCAACAAGCACGGGGCTCAGACGCGCAGCTCGGCCGAGGCCATCGACCGTGCATTCGACGGCCCCGACCCTATACTGATGTTTCCGGCTGGATTATGCTCGCGCCGGGGCGCCGACGGCATCGTCAAAGACCTTGAATGGAACAAAATGTTTGTGAACCGCGCCATTTCTTCGCACCGCAACGTAATTCCGCTGCATTTTAGTGGTGAAAATTCAAGCTTTTTTTATAAATTTGCGCGGTTAAGGGCTCTATCGGGCCTGAAACTAAATATCGAGATGATAAGGTTGCCGCGTGAGATATTCACCAACCGGGGCAAGGAATTCACCGTGACACTGGGTGAGCCCGTTGCGTGGACCTCGCTTCGCGGCGGCCAACAGGCACTCTCACAAGCCGCAGAACTGCGCCAAACTGTTTATAACCTGCCAAGGTAGTAAAAACCTTTGTTTAGAGATGACTCAACAGATCATAGACCCTGTAGACCCGGCTCTCATTAAAGCCGAACTGACTCCAAGCCGACTGCTCAGACACACCAACAAGGGAGGCAATCTGATCTACGTGGTTGACGGACGCGAATGCCCCGCAACCATGAGAGAGATAGGCCGACTGCGCGAGGAGTCGTTTCGGGCTGCCGGCGGAGGCACCGGCAAGGAAGTGGACATCGACGATTTCGACCTGATGGATCCGCCGTGCCGCCAGCTCATAGTCTACGATCCCGAGCACGAGCTGATTCTGGGTGGCTATCGCTACATTATCGGCCCCGACATACGCCTCAACCCCGACGGCTCGCCACGCATTGCCACAGCTCATATCTTCAACTTCTCAGACCGCTTTGTCAACGAGTATCTCCCCTACACCATCGAGTTGGGGCGCTCGTTTGTCAGGCTGCATTACCAGTCTTCGCAGGTGGGAGCCAAGGCCATCTTCGCCCTCGACAATCTGTGGGACGGTCTGGGAGCCCTCACAGTGCTCCACCCCGAGGTGCGCTATCTGTTCGGCAAAATGACCATGTATCCCGGCTACGACCGAGGATGCCGCGACATGATACTCCACTTCCTGAGCCGCTATTTCCCCGACCCTGACTGTCTGGTCAGCCCCACCACGGCGCTCTGTCCCGAATATGACAGCAGCGAGATGGATGCCCGATTCTGCGGCGGCTCTTTCAAGGAAGACTACCGCATACTCAACCACGCCATCCGCGACGCCGGCTTCAACATACCTCCGCTGGTCAACTCCTACATGAGCCTCTCGCCCACCATGAAAGTGTTTGGCACCGCCATCAACGACGAGTTTGGCGACGTCGAGGAGACCGGCATACTGATAGCCATCTCCGATATTTTCGAAGAGAAGAAACGCCGTCACATAGGCACATACAAGACTGTAGACTGAACATAAAAAACACTATAATCAGCAATTTTAAGCAGTTATGAAACAAAGAATTCTCGTTACCGGTGGCACCGGCTATATCGGCTCGCACACCGTCGTAGAGCTTCAGCAGGCAGGTTATCCCGTTGTAATCATCGACAACCTCTCAAACTCAAGTGCCGACGTCATCGACGGCATCGAACGCATCACCGGCATACGCCCCGACTTCGTGAAGGGCGACTGTACCGACATCGAAACCCTCCGCAAACTCTTTGCCGACTATCCCGACATCAAAGGCATCATCAACTTTGCTGCCTCGAAGGCCGTGGGCGAGAGCGTCCAAAAACCCATACTCTACTATCGCAACAACCTCAACACCCTTCTCAACCTGCTCGACCTCATGGGTCCTGCCGGTGTGAAGGGCATAGTATTCTCATCGTCGTGCACCGTCTATGGAGAGCCCGACGAGAACCCCGTCACCGAGGCTGCTCCCATCAAGAAGGCCACTTCGCCCTACGGCAACACCAAGCAAATATCCGAGGAGATCATCACTGACGTCATCAACTCGGGCGCTCCATTCAAGAGCGTCATCCTGCGCTACTTCAACCCCGTGGGTGCCCACCCCTCGGCCGAAATCGGCGAGCTCCCCAACGGCGTGCCCCAGAACCTCATACCCTATCTGACCCAGACTGCCATAGGCATCCGCAAGGAGCTCAGCGTGTTTGGCGACGACTACGACACCCCCGACGGATCGTGCATACGCGACTATATTAATGTGGTGGATCTGGCCAAGGCTCACGTGATAGCCGTGGAGCGCATGCTCGACGACAAGAGCGAAGCCAAGATCGAGATCTTCAACCTCGGCACAGGCCACGGTGTGTCGGTGCTCGAGCTGATCCACACCTTCGAGGAGGCTACAGGCGTGAAAGTGCCCCACAAGATCGTGGGTCGTCGCACAGGCGACATCGAAAAGGTGTGGGCCAATCCCGAATATGCCAATCGTGTGCTGGGCTGGAAGGCCGAAACCCCTCTGGCCGACACTCTCAAATCGGCCTGGGACTGGCAGCTGCGCCTGCGCGAGCGCGGTGTGATGTAATCCGTAGCAATCACAACCCCTCGACATGACCGACCAAGAACTCCGGGAACTACTCGACACAGAGGCCGCGCGCATAAACTCGCCGGCCTTTGTGGGCGAGGATCCCGTGCAGTTTCCGCGCATGTTCACCGACCTGCGCGACATCGAGATCGCCTCACTGCTCACCTCGTCCATAGCCTGGGGCAATCGCCGCATGATATGCCGCGACTGCCGCCGCATGCTGGCCTTGACAGACTGGCAGCCTTATAAATATGTGATGGACGAAGGATATGAGGATCTTGACGACGACGCCAACATACACCGCACCTTCTTCAACCGTCATTTCAAATATTACTGCCGCGGACTGCGCTCCATCTACTCTACACACGGCTCCCTGCTCGAGTATGCCCGCAGCCTCGACATAGCCGCATCAGAGTTTCCGGCCTGGACGCTGGTGGAGGGGATAAACTCCCACCTGGCCGAGGCCAACGCCCCGCACACGTCGGCCGAGACGGCCTCGCGCTGCCTGCCGCAGAATCTGGCCACCACGGCGCTCAAGCGCGTCAACATGGCTCTGCGATGGCTGGTGAGAAACGACGGCATAGTCGACCTGGGCGTATGGGATGTGATAACTCCGGCACAGCTCTACATACCTCTCGATGTCCATGTAGGCAACACCTCGCGCCAGCTCGGTCTGCTCACCCGCAAGGCTGCCGACCGCCGCGCCGTGGTGGAGCTGACCCGACAGCTGCGACGCTTCAACCCCGCCGACCCCACAATCTACGATTTTGCACTTTTTGGCATAGGAATGAAATTATGAAAACCCTAAGGATGTATCCCACCAGCCTCAACGACCGCTATCTCGAGGAGGCAGCCGATGTGCTCAGAGACGGTGGGCTGATTCTATACCCCACCGACACCCTCTATGCCCTTGGTTGCGATGCCATAAACAACAAGGCCATCGAAGCCCTGTGCAAGGTCAAAGGCATAGATCCGCGCAAGCAGACCCTCTCCATAGTGTGTGCCGACCTGTCCATGGCCTCGGAGTATGCCCGCATCGACAACGAGGCCTACCGTATCATGCACCGCAATCTGCCCGGCCCCTTCACCTTCATCCTCCCATCGGCCCCGACGCTGCCCAAGGTGTTCAAGGGGCGTAAGACCGTGGGCATCCGTGTGCCCGACTCCACCATAGCGCGGGCATTGGCCGAACAGCTGGGCCACCCGATGCTCTCAACCACCGTGACCGATGTGAACGACTACGAGCAACTGGCCACACTCATGATTGACGGCGGCGAGGCCGACGGCACACCCTCGGCCATAGTCGACATAACCGACTCGCGCGCCCCCGAAATAATCCGTGAAGGAAAAATAGAGTTATCATGAACATCCAGCCTGTCAGCGCCACCGAATACCTCAGTCTCTTTCCCCAACCCACACATATATATAATAACGTAGCCTTTTGCGAGCTCAACAGCTCGAAGTGCGACGAAGTGAGCTATCTGCTGCTCAGCGACGACCACGGGCGCCTACGCTTCGGGCTGATAGCCGGAGCGAAGGGGGGCGAGTTGCGCTCACCCTTCTCAGCACCCTTCGGAGGCATCCAGGAGTGCGGCAGGCAGAAAGCCACCATGTGGGTCGAGGCAGTGGAGGCTTTGCGCCAATATCTGGGCTACACACCGTTGCGCATAATTCTGCCCCCGATGGCATATGACTCCGATGGCCCGGTGACACGCCAGCTGCAAGCTCTTCTGAGCGCCGGAGCAAAAGTGATGTGGAGCGACTACAACTATCATCTCGATCTCAATCTGCTCCGCGAAGGGGATTATCTGAAATCGCTCGACCGCAACGTGCGCAACAAATACAACGCCTCGCTCCGCCATGGCTTTGAGTTTAAAAGCCTTCCCGGAGCCACACCGGCCGATCTGGCCGAAGCCCACCGCATAGTGCTCGCCAACCACACAGCGCTGGGCTATCCGGTGCACCTCTCGGCAGCAGACCTTGTCGACACCTCGGGCATAATACCGATGGACGTCTTTCTACTCAGCCTCGAAGGCGTAAACATAGCCTCGGCCATCGTCTATCACAACGCACCCGGTGCCCTGCAGCTCATCTACTGGGGCGATCTGCCCGAATTCCGCCATCTCCACCCCATGAACTTCATGGCCTACAACCTGTTCAGCCACTACGCCGCCATGCCCGGAATGCGCATCTTCGACATGGGCCCCTCCTCGTCGGAAGGGATCCCCTCACGCGGCCTCTGCGACTTCAAAGAAGGCCTCGGCTGCACCCTCACAGCCAAATTCACAATACGGTTGAATTGAGAATTGAGAGTTGAGAGTTTCTGCGAGCACAGCCTCGGAGAGGTCGATTAATGGGCGCTCCACACCCAGAGTGTGGGGCTGGGTTATGCGACCTCTTCGAGGCTACCAAACACCTAATTCTCAATTCTAAATTTCCATTAACTTTCTTTAACTAAAAAAACGTAACATTGGGGCAATTTTATCGTCTTTATCACACGAAAGACAATAATTAATCGCAAATTTGTAAACATTTTTCTCAAATTCGCCACATCTACCCCATGAAACGTCTGTTGCTGCCACTTGCAGCTATCATTATCACTCTTTTTCCGGTTTTTGCCGATAACTATTTTTATCTCTCCGGACGAGTGAAGGAATCATTTGCAAAAACCGATCTTACCAAGGCATACGTAATAACCTACGACTCTCTGGGCAATCCCAAAGACTCAATACGCTGCAACAGAGGAGCCACTTTCCGCGACGGCGAAGTGATTGAACAGTCATATTTCAACTTTACCGTTCCACGCTGCGACTCTACCTATGTGTTTGACGTGGTTTGTGAAGGCTACACACCTCAGACCATCACCTACAAAGTGGAGAAAGTGGGCAAACGTGAGCAGTCTCGCACCATTCCTACCATTTTTATGGAGCGTGCCCCCCTCAAGCTCAACGAGGTCACAGTGACGGCTTCAAAGATAAAATTCTACAACAAAGGTGACACAATAGTCTTCAACGCCGATGCCTTCCAGCTGGCCGAGGGGTCGATGCTCGACGCCCTGGTGGCGCAGCTGCCGGGTGTGGAGCTGAAAGAGGGTGGTGTGATAACCTTCAACGGCGAGCAGGTGGAGTCGCTGCTGCTCAACGGCAAGGAGTTTCTCGACGGCAACAACAACCTGATGCTCCAAAACATCGGAGCCTATACGGTGAAGAATATCGAGGTATATCAGGGACAGACTGAGAAGGAGAAATGGGATAACGACCCGACGGCTCAGAAGCACCTCACAATGGATGTGAAACTGAAGAAGGAGTACAACCAGGGCTGGATACTGAACGCCCAGGGTGGATATGGCACCGGAGATCGCTACACCGGGCGCCTGTTTGCCTCATGGTTCCGACCGCTGTTTAGTCTCACACTGCTTGGCAACATCAATAACCTCAACGACAACCGTGAGCCGGGCAAAAACGACTCGTGGCGTCCCGAGAGTCTCCCGTCGGGCACCAGACGCTACAAGATGGGCGCCGTAAACTACGACTATCACAACGCCGACGAGAGCACTCGTGGCTGGGGACACGCCTCCATAGAGCACACTGCCACCGACAATGTGCGCACCACCGCACGCACCAACTTCCTGCAGGGAGGCGACACCTATGACAATTCCTACGGCTCATCGCGCCAGCGCGAGCTCAAGTTTGACACACGCCATAATTTCAGGCATCGCACCGACCAGTATTGGGTGGCAGGCATGCTTGTGGGCCGCTACGGGCGCCGTGACAACGGATCGCAGTCCATCTCGGCCACCTTCAACGAGGAGCAGAAAGATATAACCCTCAAAGCCATCGAAGCCATCTACTCCGACGGCTCTCCCGAGCAGCTCAACGCCGTGATAAACCGTTCGATAACACGCAGCGATGCCGCCCGCAGAGACGGCGAGTTTCAGGCTTTCCCCAACGTGGCCTGGAAGATACCCCGCACCAGCTACCGCCTCACATGGGAGCCCGGCATTAAATATAAGACCCAGAAGGAGGACACCTGGAACGACTATACCATCAACTATGGCACTGACCCCGTTCCGGCTCATCGCAAACGGCAGTTCACCGACAACTCGCCCAACCATGAGCTCACCCTTATGAACAATCTCACATTCTTCTTCAATGTCAGGAATGTATACTTCACCATCAATTATGAATACAGGTTCTTCGACCGTGCACGAGACAAATCGCAATATGCCCTCGACCGCCTCGACGACCTTGGCATCTATGGCACTCTCCCGGCCGGATGGCTCAGCACTTTCGACCCGGACAATTCATATACATCGCGCCTCATAGAGAACACCCATTCACTCATGCCCCGCCTGTCGTGGAATACATCGTTTAAAAACATGGACGGCCTCATTGTAGTGTTGTCGCCAACCGTGTCACTTAAACACAGCCACCTCAACTATACACGCTCTGGCCTGAACTACATGCTCAAGGACAACTATCTGTTGGTGAGGACCGGGCGGTGGGACACATGGGCAGAATATCAGTTCAAGATTCACGACACCAAATCACGACGCCGCACCTACACCCACACCCTGCGCTACAATTGGGAAATACAGAACAAGACACCCAATATGATAGATATGATCGATGTTGTCGACGACTCCAACCCACTCAACATCATTGAAGGCAATCCCAATCTCCGCACCCAGTATAGCCACAAACACAATATGCTCTGGTATTTCAGCCCCAAACGCGACGCTCATCCCCTCAACAACAATTTAACTCTGTCATACAACTTCACCACCAACGAGCTGGTGCGCGGATATACCTACGACACCTCGACCGGTGTGCGCCACACACGCACTTACAACGTTGACGGCAACCACGACGTCACCCTCTCCGAACACTTCAATCTACAGTTTGGCAAAAAGGAACAGTTTTCCATCACCCCATCTGTCAGCGCCACATTCGGACAGTATGCCGATATGATTGGTGTAAATCTCAGCTATCCCGAACAGTTCACCGTGAGCAACCGTATTGTAAACGGCAGCCTCAGACTGGGATGGCAGATAGGCAAGCAGAATCTGGAGGTGCAGGGATCATACCTCAACCGCCACAACCAGTCGGCGCGCGAGGACTTCAACGACATTGATGCCCACCACTTCACCTACGGTCTGATCGGGCAGTTCCAGCTCCCCTACGGACTGGGCATTAGCACCGACTTCAAGGTCTACTCACGCCGCGGCTACGGAGTGAAGGAGCTCGACACCAACGACGCCATCTGGAACCTTCGCCTCAGCTGGGTTCCACCCACAGCCAAGCGCTGGACATTTATGATCGACGGCTTCGATATGCTCCACCAGCTCACCAATGTCAGCTATGCCGTCTCGGCCACCGGACGCACTGTGAGCTACACCAACGCCCTGCCCCGCTACATCCTATTCTCAGCCCAATACCGCCTCAACATCCAGCCCAAAAAAAGATAAGTGAATTGAGAATGTAGAATTGTTAGTTATTGATAATCAATTATTTACTCCCCACATAATTGAATAATCCATTATTGAGCATAACCTCGAAGAGGTGAAAAATAATTATAGCCCCACGCCGAGGTGTGGGTTTTGATTATCAATTAGAAACGGCCTCGGAGAGGTCGCATAGCCACTGGCATATTCGAGATTGATGTATGTAGCATTGATGCAATAATCGGCATTATGCATCGTTTATATATAGTAACACTATGCCTGAAATGCTACGCCGATTATTTTACATACTTGCAAGTTTCATCTGCCTGACCCTTCCGCTCTCTGCCGGGGCTCAGGACGGATCTACTTCATACTCTTTTCTCAACATCCCCTCCTCTACCCTGGCTTATGGTCTGGGCGGAATAAACATATCCAATCTTGACGACGATATCAATGCGGCCGACCGCAACCCTGGTCTGCTCGGCCCGGAGATGGAGATGCAACTCGGGGTGAACTATATGCACTATATCGGCGACAGTAACTTTGCCGGTGTGAAGTTTGGCAAAGCCGCCGGCGAGCATGGAGCCTGGGCTGCCGGCATTCAGTATTTTGGCTACGGTTCTATCAAGGGTGCCGACATAAACGGAGTGCTCACGGGCGATTTCTCGCCAAAGGATATGATATTTTCCGGCACCTATGCCCACGACATATCTGAGCGCTGGCGCGGAGGTGCAACCATAAAGTTTGCCTACTCCACATATGACGCCTACACGGCTTTTGCCATAGCCACCGATCTGGGTGTCAACTATTACAATCCCGAATCAGACTTTTCCTTCTCGGCCATGGTGGCCAATCTGGGCGGCCAGGTGAAACGCTTCAACGAGCGCTACGACCACCTGCCCATCGACATCCGTCTGGGTGCCTCGAAGTCGTTTGGCACTCTCCCGATAGTATTCTCGGTGACCGCCTGGAATCTGACAAAATGGAAACTGCCCTACTGGCACACCGGCGACGGCACCGAAAGCTCTGAGCCCGAGCTCAAAGAAAGTTTCGGCTCAAACCTTTTCCGCCACCTTATCTTCGGAGTCGACTTTACCCCATCCGACAAGTTTAGAATCGGCCTGGGCTACAACTACAAGACCCGCACCGATATGTCGACCTACAAACGCTCGTTTCTGTCGGGTTTCTCGGCCTCTCTGGGTCTGAAGGTGCGCAATTTCGGCCTCGGGCTCGCCCTGGCTCAGCCCCACTCGGGCGCCACTACCCTCATGCTCAACATTTCAACGAATCTATATGAGTTCTCAAGATAAAATTATCATAGCCATCGACGGATATTCATCGTCGGGCAAAAGCACCATGGCGCGCCATCTGGCCGCCGAAATCGGCTACCGCTACATCGACTCGGGCGCCATGTATCGCGCCGTCACCCTCTATGCCATGCGCCACGGCATGATAGCGCCCGGCACAGAGCCGCAGACCGACGCCATCGTGAAGGCTCTCCCCGATATCCATATAGACTTCAAGGTTCTGCCCGACAGCACGCAGCTCACCGAGCTGAACGGCCAGGTGGTGGAGGACGAGATACGCGGTCTTGAGGTGTCGGAGTGCGTGTCGCCCGTGGCTGCCATAGCAGAGGTGCGCCACGATCTGGTGAGGATGCAGCGCGAGATGGGGCGTAACAAGGGGATAGTGATGGATGGCCGCGACATCGGCACAGCCGTGTTCCCAGAGGCAGAGCTGAAGATATTTGTCAACGCCTCGGCCGAAAAACGTGCCCAGCGCCGCTTCAAGGAGCTCACTGATAAAGGCGAGAAGGTGACCTACGAGGAGGTGCTCGACAATGTGCGCTCGCGCGACCATATCGACGAGACTCGCAAGGAGAGCCCCCTGCGCCGCGCGGCCGACGCCATACTGCTCGACAACTCCGATATGACCCCCGACGAGCAGAACCGCTTCCTGCTCGAGCTTTTCCGCAACACCATCGAACGATGAAGCCGGTAATTGAGATTGACGTCCGTTCGGGGTTCTGCCACGGCGTGGTGACGGCCATACGCAAGGCCGAGGAGGAACTTGAACGCTCCGCCGAGCCTCTGTATTGCCTGGGCGACATAGTCCACAACTCCGACGAAGTGGAGCGCCTGGAGCGCAAAGGGCTGCAGACCATCACCCACGCCGACCTCGAAAACCTCTCCGGTGCCCGCGTGTTGCTGCGCGCCCACGGTGAACCCCCATCCACCTATCACACTGCCAGCAGCAAGGGCATTGAAATTGTGGATGCCACATGCCCCGTGGTGCTCCAGCTGCAGCGCCGCATAAAAGAGACCTACGACGCCCCCGGCAAGCGTCCACAGATAGTGATCTACGGCAAGGCAGGCCATGCCGAGGTGAACGGCCTTGTGGGTCAGACCGCCGGCGAGGCCATCGTGGTGGAAAACATCTCGCAGCTGGACCGCCTGGACTTCAGCCGCGACATAGCCCTCTACTCGCAGACCACCATGTCGCTGCAGGGACTGGCCGATATGGTGGCCGAGATAAACCGCCGGGTGGCTCCGGGTGTTAAATTTACGTATCACGATACCATCTGCCGCCAGGTGGCCAACCGTGTGAACCATCTGCGCGAGTTTGCCGCCGCCCACGACGTGGTGCTCTTTGTGGCAGGAGCCAAGAGCAGCAACGGCAAGGTGCTCTACAACGAGTGTCTGGCCGCCAACCCCAACACCCGCCTGCTCTCGCGCCCGACCGACTTCGATCCCACCTGGATAGAGGG
The DNA here is from genome assembly GCA_023664185.1 of Muribaculaceae bacterium. GTDB lineage: Bacteria > Bacteroidota > Bacteroidia > Bacteroidales > Muribaculaceae > Duncaniella. The sequence goes on along the minus strand of JAMPGA010000003.1, from coordinate 143,987 downwards.
AGTCGGAAGCATAGGCATATGCGGCGCCACCTCGACTCCGCGCTGGCTGATGGAGCAGGTCAGAGACCGCGTGGACTCTTATCTTTCGCAACAATGAAACAGATATTTACCATCATAGCCATAGTCCTGACCCTTGCCTCATGTGGCGGAAGCGAGGGGAAACTCTTCAGCCGCTCTCGCGACAAGGAGGCATATGCCCTCGGACAGGCCCATGCACGCGACGTGATAGCCGTGGCCGACGACGAGGAGCAGCTGCAGGAGAAGCTCCTGGAGGTGAGAGCACGCATTTCAAACATCGACTCCAAACTCGGACGTGGCAGCGCCGACGACTATGAGGCCGGTTTTACCGACGGCATCAAGGCTGGAAGCGACTCGCTCGCCAAAATCCTTTTCTGATGGAATTCAAACTCTCTTCACAATACAAGCCCACGGGCGACCAGCCGCAGGCCATCGACCAGCTGGTGAAGGGGATAAACGCCGGCGAGAAGGCTCAGACACTGCTTGGTGTCACCGGCTCGGGCAAGACCTTCACCATGGCCAATGTGATAGCCCGCACCGGCAAACCCACACTGATTCTCAGCCATAACAAGACGCTGGCGGCCCAGCTTTACAGCGAGTTCAAAAGCTTCTTCCCTGAGAACTCGGTGCAGTATTTCGTGAGCTATTACGACTACTACCAGCCCGAGGCATACATCCCCTCGTCAGACAAATACATCGAAAAGGATCTGATGATCAACGACGAGATTGAGCGTCTGCGCCTCTCCACGGTGTCAGCCCTGCTGTCGGGGCGCAAGGATGTGGTGGTGGTCTCGTCGGTGTCGTGTCTCTACGGCATGGGCAACCCCGAAGACTTCGACGCCAATGTGATAAAACTGCGTGTGGGCCAGAAGATAGCCCGCAACGTGTTTCTGCGCCAGCTGGTCAATGCTCTCTACTCGCGCAACGAGGTGGAGCTCTCGCGCGGCACATTTCGCGTCAAGGGTGACACCGTAGACATCCGTCTGGCCTACGAAGAGATAATGGTGAGAGTATCCTTCTGGGGCGATGAGATAGAGTCGATCAAGACTCTCCACCCCGACGACGGCGTCTCGCTGGGCGACCACGATATTTTCCAGATCTATCCGGCCAATCTGTTTGTCACCTCGCCCGAACGCATGGGCACAGCCATAGGCCAGATCGAAGTGGATCTGGGCAAACAGTATAACGACTTCTTCCATATAGGCAAGGAGCTCGAGGCCAAGCGTCTGCTGGAGCGCGTCACCTACGATGTGGAGATGCTCCGCGAAGTGGGCCACTGCTCGGGCATCGAAAACTATTCGCGATACTTCGACGGGCGCCGTCCCGGCATGCGTCCCTTCTGCCTGCTCGACTATTTCCCGAAAGACTTCCTCACCATCATCGACGAGAGCCACGTCACACTGCCGCAGTGCCGAGCCATGTATGGGGGCGACCTGTCGAGAAAAACCAATCTTGTGGAATACGGCTTCCGCCTGGAGGCCGCACTCGACAACCGTCCGCTCAAGTTTGAAGAGTTTGAGGCTCTGACACCCCAGGTGCTCTATGTGAGCGCCACTCCGGCCGACTACGAGCTGCAGCGCAGCGAGGGTGTGGTGGTGGAACAGATCATTCGTCCCACCGGCCTGCTCGACCCTGTGATAGAGGTGCGCCCGTCGCTCAATCAGATCGACGACCTGCTTGAGGAGATAAACACCCGCATAGAGCGCGGGGAGCGCACACTGGTCACCACCCTCACCAAGCGCATGGCCGAGGAGCTGAACGAGTACATGCAGAAACTCCGCATAAAGACTGCCTATATACACAGCGACGTCGACACCCTGGACCGCATAAAGATACTCGACGGACTGAGGGCCGGAGTCTACGATGTGCTCATCGGTGTAAACCTGCTGCGCGAGGGTCTGGACCTGCCTGAAGTGTCGCTGGTGGCCATTCTTGACGCCGACAAAGAGGGATTCCTGCGCAACCACCGCTCGCTCACACAGACTGTGGGCCGCGCCGCCCGAAACCTCAACGGCACCGTGATAATGTATGCCGACAAGGTGACCGACTCCATGCAGCAGACCATCGACGAGACGGCACGCCGACGCTCGCTCCAGCTGGCCTACAACGAGAAGCACGGCATAACGCCGACAGCCATCATCAAGGCTCGCAACGCCATCGTGGGTGTGGACACCGACTTCGATATCGACGATACACCCGTAAAGCAGGGACGCACCACCTCGGCTGCCACATCGGGCAGCTCGAAGTCTCAGACTCCAAAGAAGAAGAAATCGGCTCCCCAGCCCTACGGCGAGGAGTTCACACGCCCGGTCGACCTGGCCGCCGACCCCGTCATGGCCTACCTCTCGACTCCCGAGCTGGAACGCCTCATAGAACGCCGACGCACCGACATGCGTCAGGCGGCCAAGGATATGAATTTCATCGAGGCCGCGCAGATCCGCGACGAGATCATAGCCATGGAGGACAAACTTAAGAGATTGTTTAACAACAAATGTGAATAAAAAAGAGCACTCAATCAAATAAT
>JAMPGA010000003.1:0-141345 GCA_023664185.1 Muribaculaceae bacterium | reverse complement strand
ATCTGGATTGAAACCTATCGGTGCATCGTTTAATTTTTCAGTAAACCCTAATTAAGCGAGGTAAGATCAGGAAATTTGTGGTTATGGCCGGATGTGACGGCCGATTCCCGTCGCGCGAATACTACACCCGCTTTGCCCAGGCTCTCCCCGACGATTGCGTGATACTGACGGCCGGATGTGCAAAGTATCGCTACAACAAACTCCCGTTGGGCGATATCGAAGGAGTGCCCCGTGTGCTCGATGCCGGCCAGTGCAACGACTCGTACTCGCTGGTGAGAATCGCCCTCATGCTCAAGGATGCTCTCGGGCTCAAGGATGTCAACGATCTACCCATCGTCTACAATATAGCATGGTATGAGCAGAAAGCGGTGATAGTGCTGCTGGCTCTGCTGGCCCTGGGAGTGAAAAACATTCACACCGGTCCAACCCTTCCCGCCTTCTTCACTCCGGAGATACTGAAAGTGCTCCAGGAAAAATTCAACATCGGCACCATCACCACCGTCGACGAAGATATAGCCACGATGATCGGATAACCAATATCGATCTTTTTCCCCATATTATCCCTTGCCCAATAGCGGGCAAGGGATTTTTTTGCGTATCTTTGCCCCCATGAACCAACAATACTCTTTAAATCGGCGCATATTTGCACTTGCTCTTCCGGCTATCGCCAGCAACATCACGGTGCCTCTTCTCGGATTGTGTGATACCGCCGTGGCCGGACATCTGGGCAATGAAACATTTCTGGCTGCCATTGCTGCCGGAGGCATGATGCTCAATGTGGTCTACTGGGTATTTGGTTTTCTGCGCATGGGCACTACCGGACTTACGGCTGAAGCTCACGGAGCCCAGAATAAGGAGATGATAGGCAAGGTGTTTTCACGAGCAGTTTCGCTTGCCATAATCTCCGGCTTGGTGATTCTGCTTTTCAAGAGCCCACTCCGATTGTTGCTCACAGACATTATAGACATGGAGGAGGGATCGGCCGTGCTTGCCTCCGAGTATTTCAATATTTGTATCTGGGGCGCTCCGGCATTGCTGGTCACACTAAGCATCAATGGGTGGTTTGTGGGGATGCAAAACACCGTATGGCCTATGGTGGTCTCCATTTCCGTGAATATCATCAATGTGGCGTGCAGTCTGAGCGCTGTGTTTTTGCTGCATCTTGGATTCAAGGGGGTGGCTTATGGCACACTTACAGCCAACTGGGCCGGGCTCGTGATAGCTCTATGTGCTCTGGCTCGTTTCAGCAGGGGGATGAGGCTGTGGTCTGGCATGAGAAATCTTCTGAAAGGTGGAAATCTCGGCAAGTTTTTCAGCGTAAGCAATAATCTCATGCTCCGCTCATGCTGCATCATGATAGTGACACTTGCAGTCACCTCTTATGGTGCTCGTCTGGGCGATCTGACGCTGGCCGTAAATGCTGTGGTGATGCAGTATTTCGTACTCTATTCATATTTCATGGATGGCATGGCTTTCAGCGGTGAAGCTCTGTGTGGCAATCGAGCCGGAGCCGCCGACCGCCATGGAGTGGTGAGAGTGGTAAAAGCTATATGCTGGTGGGGTGCGGGGATATCTATAGTTTTCGCTCTCTTATATCTCACAGTTCAGAGTGGATTCACGTCCCTTCTCACTGATGTTAATGCCGTTAGGGTGGGAGTTGGCGACTTGAGGATGGTGGTCGTACTGATACCGATTGTTTCCGGGATGGCCTTTCTCTTTGATGGCTTTTACATAGGCCTCACAGCCACGTGGCGAATGCTTGTCACCACCTTCGTAGCCTCAGCTCTGTTTTTTGTGATTATACTCATCGGAGCCCACGACAATGCAACGCTCTGGTGTGCGTTTCTTGCATATTTGTTGTTGAGAGGTGTGGGCCTTGCAGTGCAGTTCCCATCTCTGACCAAAAAAATTCCGGATCGACGAGTCGATCCGGAATTATAACAGTGTTTATTTCTTTTTATACGGTGGAGGAGTAGGTGTATTGTCGGGTGTCGATTCTGAAGGCTCAGTTTCTGGAACCGTGGTCTCCGACTTCGTTTCCACGATCTCCTCAACCTCCACGTCTTCCACGTTGTCGGTTTTATCCTTCTTCTCATTCTTTTCCTTCTCCTTTTCGGCCTTTTCGCGCTCGGCATCGCGCTGAGCCTGGAGCTGCATTATCTCCTCGGTGCGCGATTTCCACTGGCGGGGGCCGAATATCTCCTTGAGATCCTCGCTATACATTACCTCTTTGGTCAGCAGGGTCTCTGCCAGCTTGCCGTGACCATCGGCATGTGCGCGGATTATCTCCTTGGCGCGCTCATACTGCTCGTTGATTATGCGCGACACTTCTGAGTCGATGGCTGTGGCGCGTTCACCACCATAGGGTTTCGAGAAGCCGTAGGCCTGACCAGTGGAGTCGTAATAGCTCACATTGGGTATCTTGTCGCTCATGCCATAATATACCACAATGGCATAAGCCATCTTAGTGACTTTCTCCAGGTCGTTGAGCGCTCCGGTTGATATCTGGCCGAGCACAATCTCCTCGGCGGCACGGCCTCCAAGAGTCATACACATCTGGTCGAGCAGAGCCTGCAGGGGTGTGATCTGTCGTTCTTCAGGCATATACCATGCAGCGCCAAGAGCCATGCCGCGCGGCACGATAGAGACTTTGACCATCTCGTTTGAATACTCCAGGAACCATGACACGGTGGCATGGCCGGCCTCATGGATGGCTATGGCGCGCTTTTCATCGGCCGAAATTATCTTCGACGAGTGTTCGAGTCCGCAGATTATACGGTCTATGGCATTCATGAAGGAGTCGCGGTCGACGGTCTTTTTGTTGTTTCGAGCAGCGATAAGGGCGGCCTCGTTGCACACGTTGGCAATGTCGGCGCCCGAGAATCCTGCCGTCTGTCGAGCCATCACCTCGACGTCAACATTGTCGGCCTTCTTGATATTGCGCAGATGCACGTCGAATATCTCCATGCGGTCTTTCAGCTCAGGGAGATCCACTTGTATCTGTCGGTCGAAACGACCCGCACGTAGAAGGGCCTTGTCAAGGATGTCGGCGCGGTTGGTGGCGGCGAGCACGATGACACCGCTGTTGGTGGCAAATCCATCCATCTCGGTGAGAAGCTGGTTCAGCGTGTTTTCGCGCTCGTCGTTGGCACCCATGTTTGGGTTTTTGCCACGGGCACGACCCACGGCGTCAATCTCGTCGATAAACACTATGCAGGGAGCTTTCTCCTGAGCCTGACGGAAAAGGTCGCGCACACGGGATGCTCCGACGCCCACAAACATCTCCACAAAGTCGGAACCCGACATGGAGAAGAATGGCACGCCAGCCTCTCCGGCCACAGCCTTGGCCAGCAGGGTCTTACCGGTGCCGGGAGGGCCCACAAGCAGTGCGCCCTTCGGTATCTTTGCGCCTATCTCGGTGTAGCGTTGCGGATTGCGGAGAAATTCAACGATTTCTCTGATCTCGGTCTTGGCCTCGCGCAGACCGGCCACATCCTTGAATGTGACGTTTGTGCCTTCACCTTTTTCGAAGACCTTGGCTTTCGACTTGCCCACGTTGAAGACTCCACCGGGGCCACCTCCTGATGCGCCACCGCTCATGCGGCGCATCATTATGATCCAGAACACCACCAGGAGAATGATGGGGCCGAAGGTCCAAAGAAACGAGGAGTAGTCTGACGACTTTTCATAGTTTACCTCCCCTTTGAATTTCCCTTCAGTGCGCCAGGCCTCTATTTGATCCTGCATTTTGTCGGCCGAAGGAATGTCGGTGACAATGTGGGCCACAGTTCCTTTGCCGGGCTGATACTGGCTTTCGTGAAAGATGGTTCTGGCCAGAGAGTCGCTCACGACAGCCTCTGCCCGGTTCGTGTTGGTGAAGACAGTAATCTTTTCAACTCCGCCCGAGCTCACATATTGCTCGAACTTAGTGAAACTGACATCCTTGGTCAGCGAGTTGTCGTCGATATAAAGCATCCCCAGAAGAAAGACTATAATGATGGCATAGGCCCAGTACATGCTGAACTTTATACCGCCTTTCTTAGGTCGGGGGTTATTGGGTGTGAGATTGCTCATCGGTTAGATGTAAATGTGAAGGTGATTAATCCGGATCGGGGATGTCGGTGATTACGGCATCGTTCCAAAGCCCCTCCAGATCGTAGAGTGAACGAGTTCCCGGCTGGAATACATGCACCATAGTGTCGCCGTAGTCTATCACGATCCACGATGAGTTGGTGTAGCCGTCATAGTTGTAGGGCTTGATGTGGGCATGCTCCAGCAGATATTCACGCACACTGTCGGCCACGGCAGCCACGTGTTGCGATGATGTGCCCTGGCATATCACGAAACGACGTGCGGCGGCACTCTCGATGTCGCTAAGATCCACCACGGTGACTTTGTGGCCTTTGCGGTCGTGGATTCCTTCAATGATGAGTGGAAGAAGATCTGTATTTTTCTCTGTCATGCTGTATTTAATCGAAGTGATGATGGAGTGTTTTGTAGTTAAACAATCGCGGGTAGCTAAAGGTTTAGAGGTTTGTCGGATATTGATGTGCCCGAAAGGGCTCCGAGGCGCGAGGATATCTCGTCGAACAGATCGAGCGGGAGTGAGAGTGTCACACTACATGTGTTGTCGAAACTCTGGCCTGTGATGGCTACGGGCTCCGTTGAGGCATACTGCTTTATGAGAGTCATCACCGGATTCATGGCCAGGTAAGGGAATGTTAGCGACAGTGAGGTCATCTCTCGCCCTTCCATTTTGCCTGCATCTTCCAGTGCCTGGCGGGCTGCCTCGCGGTATGCGGCTATCAGGCCGGATGTGCCCAGCTTGATTCCGCCGAAATATCTCACCACGATCACTACCACGTTGGTCAGCTCCAGTGAGTTGATCTGGCCAAGAATAGGCTTTCCGGCTGTGCCCGAGGGCTCACCGTTGTCCGACGAGAGAAATGTGAGCCTGTCGGCGCCGATCATATATGCCCAGCACACATGGCGTGCATCGTGATACTCGTTTGTATAAAGGGCTATTGTCTCTTTGGCTTCGTCTACAGAGCTTGCCGGGAGGGCAAACGCCAGAAAGCGACTCATCTTTTCACGGACTATCGCTTCTCCAGCATGGGCTATGGTGTAGAATCGGGCCACCGAGCAGCGTTTTTAAATAATGAGCATGGAGTCGCCGTAGACGCCAAACTTATATTCCTCTTTCACAGCCTTTTTGTAGGCCTCCATCACTATGTCATATCCGCCGAAGGCAGCCACCATCATCAGCATGGTGGAATAGGGGAGGTGGAAGTTGGTGAGAAGAGCGTCGGTGACGGTGAAATCGTAGGGAGGGAATATGAATTTGTTGGTCCAGCCGGTGTAGGTCTTCATGTGTCCGCCCATGCTGACGGCGCTGGCTATGGCGCGGAGCACGGAGGTGCCCACGGCACACACCTTGTGGCCCGCATCCTTGGTGGCATTGACGGTATCAACCAGCACTTCGTCGGCTTTCATCTCCTCCGAGTCCATGCGGTGTTTGGTGAGGTCCTCAACGTCGATCTCGCGGTAGTTGCCAAGACCGCTGTGGATGGTGATGAATGCCTGCCCTACGCCTTTTATCTCCAGGCGTTTCATGAGCTCGCGGGAGAAGTGAAGCCCTACACCCGACGAAACGACTGCACCCTCGCGCGATGCGTAGATGGTCTGATAGCGATCGGCGTCTTCGGGGGTGGATTCGCGTTTTATATAGTAGGGGAGAGGTGTGGCTCCAAGTTTGAAAAGCTCGCGCTTGAATTCATCGTGAGGACCGTCGTAGAGGAATCTGAGGGTACGCCCTCTTGAAGTGGTGTTGTCAATCACCTCGGCCACCATTGATTCATCGTCGCCGAAATACAGCTTGTTGCCTATTCTTATTTTGCGAGCCGGCTCTACGAGCACATCCCATAGTTTGCCCTCGGCGCTGAGTTCGCGCAGCAGGAAAACCTCTATTTTGGCGCCGGTCTTCTCCTTGTTGCCGTAGAGAAGAGCGGGAAATACCATCGAGTCATTGTAAACGAAAAGATCTCCGTCGTCAAAAAAGTTGATAACCTCCTTGAATTCATGGTCTTCGATAGTACCGGCTTTGCGGTTTATCACCATGAGTCGGGCGTCGTCGCGTTCGAGTGCCGGATGCTGGGCAATCAGCTCTTCAGGAAGTTTGAATTTGAATTGAGATAGTTTCATCCTCTATTTATGTGTAGCAAATTTATATTCTAATCTTGACTGGTTTCGTCCGGAATTATCACATCGGAGGCACGGATAATCTCCACGGCTCTGTCCACATCCAGGCAATCCTCTATCGAGACATCGCCCACACGAGTGCGCCTCAGGGCAGTGAGGTGAGCTCCTGAGCCCAGAGCTTCACCGAGGTCGCGGGCCAGGGCTCGGATATATGTGCCCTTGCTGCAAACTATTCTAAGCTGCAGTGTCATCTCTTCGCTGTTGAAATCCAGGAGCTCAATCTCGTCGATCACCAGGATTTTGGGTTTCAGCTCCGGGTCTTTCCCCTTGCGGGCCATCTGATAAGCCCTTTTGCCGTCTATCTTGCAAGCAGAAAATGCCGGGGGCACCTGCTCTATGCGCCCTTTGAATCTGGGTAGCACGCTGTCGATAAGCTCGCGGGTGATGTGGTCGGTGGGAAAAGTACCGTCGATCTCCGTTTCCAGGTCGTGGGACGGCGTAGTGGCGCCAAGCTTGATCGTGGCCACATACTCCTTCACGCCGGCTTGTAGCTGTTCTATTAGTTTGGTGGATCTACCGGTCACCACGATCATCACGCCTGTGGCAAGCGGATCCAGCGTTCCGGCATGGCCAACCTTGAGTTTCTTCATGTGCATGCGGTGGAGTATCACGCCTCTCAGACGCTTCACCACATCGAATGAAGTCCACTCCAGGGGCTTGTCTATATAGAGAGTTTCGCCGTTTATGAAATCGAATGTCATTGTTACCGATCAAGTTGTTACCAGCAGAGACACAGAATACCTACCATCAGACAGTAGGCCGCAAACCAAATCAGCTTGCCCTTTTTGACTATATCTATCATCCAGCGGCAAGCCAGACAGCCCACTATGAATGCGGCCATAAAACCGACAACCAAGGGGAGAGCACCGATGTTTTCGCCTACACCTTCACCGGCTATGATATCCTTGGCATCGAGCAGAGCTTCGCCGAGAATAGGGATTATCACCATGAAGAAAGAGAACTGGGCTATCTTGTCGCGCTTGTCGCCCAGCAGAAGGCCGGTGGCAATAGTGGTGCCAGAGCGGCTCAGACCGGGGAGCACCGCCACAGCCTGGGCGCAGCCGATGATAAAGGCATCGAGCCATGATATCTCGTGGCCGCGAATGTGACGTGCCTGTTCGCGCGCGGGGTTGCGATAGAAATAGGCAAACGATAGCAGGATGGAAGTGACCAACAGGCATATACCCACAACTGTGAGATCCGAGCCGAAAAAGCCTTCCACTACATCCTTGAAACATAGACCCACGATGGCCACAGGAATGCAGGAGAGGAGAATTTTGCAGACGTAATAGAAATTATTGTCGCGCGCAATGGTGAAGAATGATTTGCAAAGCGGCACAAATTCGTTCCACAGCACCACGATTGTGCTCAACACAGTTGCCACGTGGAGCACCACGTCAAACTCCAGGGCATCGGCGCCCGAGAGTTTCAGACCTAATATGTCGCGAAAAATTTCAAGATGGCCGCTACTACTTATAGGCAGATATTCAGCCAGTCCTTGAACCACGCCAAGGATCAATGCGTCTAACCAATCCATGTTCAGTTATTCTTTTTGCGTGGTGAATACATTATGGCAAATCCCATAAAGATAAAGCCCAGAAAGGCTATGGTGGGGCCAACCACTATACGTCGTGCCGAGAAAATATCGGGGTTGAATACATCCCATCCCGTTGAGCCTCCGGCCATAAGCAGGAATCCCAGCACTATGACAGCTCCGGCTATTGCCATGAGCTTGAAATTGGCAGGCAGCAGGGGCATTGTTGCCTTATCCTCCCTCTTAAGTTTATCGTTTTCGTTGTTTTTCTTTAATTCCATCTTACTTGTAAAGTTCGTCGAAAGACAGTGAAAGATATTTCGTACATGCCACCCACGCGCCTGCCACACAGATTATTACTCCTGTCATAATCATGCCTATCATCACTAACAGGGCATCCTCCGGGCAAACGGCTTCGTCGATGGCCGGGTCTATCCTTGAGGCTACATAGAGTATCGTGGCGAGCACTCCTGAGGCGAGCACTCCGGCCACCAGTCCGTTGAGGGCATTTTCAGCCAGGAAGGGGCGGCGTATGAAACCGCGGGTGGCTCCCACCAGTTGCATTGTGTTTATTAGAAAGCGCCGTGCGTAGACAGTGAGACGCACAGTGTTGAAAATCAGCACGAATGAAACAATCAGCAGCGCTACGGCCAAAATGATCAGGGTGAGAGATACGCTCTTCATGGTGTGGCTCACGGATTCTATCAAATCGCCGGAGACCCTAACCTCGCTCACCTGCGGCATCAGACTGATTGGTGTGGATAGCAGGGTTATGGAATCCGGGTTGGCATATTCGGCATTTACTGACACTTCCAGCTCGGGGGCAAAGGGATTTACGCCTGCAAGGCGCATAATATCCTCGTCGTCGCCCACCATTTTCTGCCACTTGTCCAATATGGCTTCGGCGGAAGAATAGGATATGGCTCTGATGGCTCCGCTGCTTTTCAATCGTTTGGTTATCACGTCTATGTCTGAGGCTGAGACATCGGGCGAGAGTACCACTACGAATCCCATCTTCTCCCTCACAGAGTCGGAGATGCGCGAGGCGGTGAGTCCGACCATGGCTGCAAGACCGAGTATGATGAGCACCACCGCCACTGAGAGTGTTGCAGTGGCGCGTGTGCCGAAAATCGGTATTCTTAGATGGAACCTTTTAGCCATACTGTTGAAAATTAGCGACAAAATTACAACCTCACAAGCCCCTTGTCAAGTGTTTTAATATACCTTAACACTGCCGAGCGCTCTTTCTGAGCGAGATTATAAGCACTATGGATACTATCGCCGACCCGACGACGAGCCATATATCGGTGAGCCCAAATTGATTCACGGCATCGCTATAGCCATGACGCTCTGATATCACGTAGATCGAATTATTGAGCGCATGCACCAGTGCCGGTAGCCATATGGAGCCCGACCACATCAACAGATAGCCGAACAGAGCTCCCAAAAGCACGCGAGGAAAGAAACCGAAAAACTGAAAGTGAAATATGCTGAAAATTATAGCAGTGAGCCATATGGCTAAATGCCTGTTGACACCATCGGAGCCTATTAGCCTCTGCATCGTGCCTCGGAAATAAAGCTCCTCGCTCACTCCAGCCAGTACGCCCACTATAAGGACCGAGACCAGAGTTGCTCCTGCGCCCTCGCCCGAAAGCATCACACTCACCGACTCAGCCGCTCTTTGCTCAGACTCGCGCATAAACTGCTCGATGCCCGAAGCCCATTGTGGTAGCGTTATGGATGCGTTCCAGTCAATAATCATATTCATCACAGGCATTGTAGCCACTAATAGTGCCACTGCCAAAATGAGCTGCCTAAGGGTGAACATCTTGTCTATGCCAAGCATCGATGCGGGTAGCGAAGACACGAGGACCGCGGTGGCAAGCGCTGGGAGAATAAATCCCACAACATCCTGCACCACTGTGGCTATTCTGAGTAGACGCGCATCTTCTGCGTCGCCAAGAGCCATAATTCCTCCCATTATTATGCCGGCAACCACAAGGCTGAGAAGAGAGATGACAAGAAAGGTCAACAGACGGCGCGGATAGCTGAAACGGAGATTAAAGGGGTTCATTTGTCAAGATAAAAAGGTGATGTGAGACTACAGTAAGTTTGAGTCAGATTATTTGATGTGTCGCGTATGGACAATTCTTCTGTGATGGTTCCATCCACTCCCGGAGCTACGAGCCAAAGTGTGCGAAACGGTTTGCGACCCTGACGAGAATAAACCGTGCACTTACGCAAGGCATGCATTCTGCAAAGACTAAGATCGAATTCTATCTCACTGTCGCGGTCGGCGGGCGAGATGAAGGTCAGACGGTCGTCGGAGTCAGTCATTATCGATGCGCTCCACTGTATAAGTTCCTTGACGCCAAATGTGTCGCCGTGTCGGGCCAGCTCGCGGCCACGGTTGGGAGAGTGAAGAGTCTCAACAAAGAATGGCGGATTTGAAACTATAAGCAGAGGGTGGGGCAGATCGGATGGATTATATTGGAGTATATCCTGGTTGAGAATCTCTATTTTTTCGCTCCACGGAGACTTCGAGGCATTCTCAGAAGCATCTGCGGCAGCATCTGAATCAATCTCCACTCCTATAATCTTTTGTGACATCGGGGTGCGTTGAGCCATGATGAGGGCTATCAACCCTGAGCCACAGCCTATATCCAGTATGGTGTGGGGCATAGTCTCGAGGGGAGTCCAAGCCCCGAGCAACACACCGTCTGTGCCTACTTTCATGGCCGTGCGGTCATCGGAAACCGCAAACTGTTTGAATTGGAATTTTCCCACATTATATAAACGCACGCAGCGAGAGAAAATTATTTTGACGATTATAGAAAAATTGCTTATATTTGCCGATATAAAACATCACCCATACACCTCACGATCCAATGAAGCTCGTCTGCATGCCTGATAAAGCTCCACGCCCTCTGGCCTTCTGGTTGGCCATGGAGGAGTGGCTGGCATCACATATGGCGGCCGGCAGCGACAGTGAATACTTTTTTATATGGCAGCCAGCGCAGACCACAGTCATCATAGGCCGCAATCAGATGCTCGACCGAGAGGTGAACACAGAGTATTGTCTCCGCCATGGTATTGACCTGGTGCGCAGAAAAAGCGGCGGCGGGGCTGTGGTGTCAGATTCCGGCAACATGATGCTTTCTTATATATCCTCCAGACACAACACTGTCGAGGGTACATACTCGAGCTATACCTCAATGGTGGTGCGGTCGCTGCGACTCTTGGGGCTCGATGCTTCTGACAATGCTCGCAATGATATACTGATAGGTGGAAGGAAAGTGGCGGGCAACTCTTATTACCGCACTGCCGGGGGGATAAGCATTGTTCATGGCACTATGTTATGGGATTTCAACGCCGAACTGATGGGTAAAACTCTCACTCCGCCCACTTCAAAGCTTCAAAGCCACGGAGTGGGTTCGGTTAGCTCGAGAGTGACTTCTGTGAAGGAGCATCTTCCCGATCTCACCATTGACCGGCTGAGGCAACATTTGTTGGATACCATCCCCGATGAAACAGACTGTCTGACACTTACCCCCTCAGAAGTAGAAGAGATAGACGGACTCTCGCGCCTTAACTATAACCAAACTTGGCTTGAAAGTAAAAATCCACCGGGACAGCTTGCCGCATCCGGACGCATAGATGGCGTGGGTGAGCTGTCGATGTTTGTTGAGTTGGACAAAGGCCTTGTGTCGGATATCTGTCTGCGTGGCGATTTCATGGATGGAGGAAATGCTTCTGACGAAATAGCCAAAGCCTTGAAAGGGAAACCATTGAGACCTAATGAGGTCAGAACGGCTCTTGAGAGTATAGACCTTCCGGCTGTGATATCCGGGCTTACCGCTGAAAAACTTGCTGCTCTAATATTCGAGACTGAATAAATCCTTATAATAGAATATACCCATGGAAAACGTAAACTGTAAACAAACTCCGCTTCACGACCGGCATGTGAACCTTGGGGCGCAGATGAGCCCCTTCGCAGGATTTGACATGCCCATCCAATACAAGGGCATAGTGGAGGAGCACAACGCTGTCCGCAACTCATGTGGCGTCTTTGACGTGTCGCATATGGGCGAAGTGGTGGTGAGAGGTGCCGAAGCAGAAATGTTTGTCAACAGACTGTTCACCAACGATATCTCGGGAATTCCCGCAGGTAAAATCCTGTATGGAATGATGTGCCATCCACACGGAGGCGTTGTAGACGATCTTCTGGTCTACAAACTTGAAGACGGCGGTTATCTTCTGGTGATCAACGCTGCTAATATAGCCAAGGATGTGATGTGGATCAAAGCCAATGCGGCCGGTTTTGCTGTGGTGGTCGACAATGTCAGCGACAACTATGCACAGATAGCTGTCCAAGGTCCGAAATCGGAAGAGGTGATGAAAGAGATTTTCTCGCTCGACCTCAATGATATGGCTTTCTATACCTTCGGCCGCTATGAAGTGAACGGCGAAAAGACTCTCATAAGCCGCACTGGATATACCGGCGAGGACGGATTTGAGATCTACGGCTCGCCCGAACTGATAGGGTGGATGTGGGATAAACTCCTGGAATCAGGTAAAGTGGAGCCCTGCGGTCTGGGCTGCCGCGACACTCTGCGCTTTGAGGTGGGTCTGCCTCTTTACGGCGACGAGCTCACCGACGACATCACCCCGCTTGAGGCATCGCTGGGCGTATTCGTAAAACTCGGCAAGAGCTTCATTGGCCGTAAAGCCCTCACAGAGCAGAAAGAGGCCGGCCTGAAGCGTAAGCTCGTAGGTCTCGAGCTGAAAGACCGCGCCATACCACGCCACGGCTATGAAGTGCTTAATGCCGACGGCGAAGTGGTGGGACAGGTCACCACCGGCTATCGCGGCATCTCTGTGGATAAGAGCATTGCCATGGCACTCGTCGATGCAGCATATGCCGAAAAAGGCACTGAGCTGCAGGTGAAAATCCACCGCAAACTATATCCGGCAACTGTAACTGCCAAAAAATTCTATAAAAAATCCTATAAAGCTTGATTAGAGATATGACTACTTACTATTCACCCACTCATGAATACGTCCGCGTGGACGGCACAACCGGTTTTATCGGTATCACTGACTATGCACAGAAAGCCCTGGGCAACATTGTCTATGTCGACATGCCCGAGCAGGGCGACGACGTGACCGCCGGCGAAGAGTTTGGCGCTGTGGAAAGCGTCAAGGCTGCCAGCGATCTGTTTGCTCCCGTCAGCGGAGCCGTCACCGACATCAACGAGCAGCTCATAGACAATCCCCGTCTTCTCAACGAAGATCCTGTGGAAAACTGGATCATAAAGATCGAGCTTACCGACCCTTCAGAGCTCGACAACCTTCTCGACGAGGCAGCCTATCAGGAACTCATCAAAAAAGAACACTAAGAAATGATTCAATATTTTCCGCACACTGCGGCCGATATTGAACAGATGCTGGAGCGTTGCGGCATGAAGAGCCTTGAGGAGCTTTATGCCGACGTCCCCCAGCAATTGCGACTCGGCCGCGATTATGACCTGCCGGAACCCAAAAACGAAGACGAAGTAAGAGAATATCTTGAGGGGCTGGCATCTCACAACACCCGACTCATCTGTTATGCCGGAGCCGGTTTTTACGACCATTATTCGCCGGCTGCAGTGTCATATATACTCTCACGCTCTGAATTCCTCACCGCTTATACACCCTATCAGCCTGAGATTTCGCAGGGTACTCTAAGATATATATTTGAGTATCAAACCATGATGTGTGAGCTCACCGGGCTTGACGTATCGAATGCCTCGATGTATGACGGTTCAACTGCCATGGCAGAGGCTATGATGATGGCTGTGGCCGCATCACGCAAACGCAACTGCGTGCTGGTGAGCGCGACAGTCAATCCCGTGTATCGCGAGGTTATGGCCACTTATGCCCTCTATCACGGCATAAATCTCGAAGTCGTTCCCGAGAAGGATGGCGTGACCGACCTGGAGGCTCTGAAAGCTCGCCTCTCAGCCGGAGATGTGGCCGGTGTGGCTCTTGCCACCCCCAATTTCTGTGGTATTCTCGAGGACTATAGCGGTGTGGCAGATGTTGTGCATGCAGCCAAAGCTCTTCTGATCATGACGGCTCCCGCATCTGCTTTGGCTGTGGTGAAAACCCCGGCAGAGTGGGGTGCCGATATTGCCGCCGGTGAGGCTCAGAGCCTGGGTATGCCTTTGGATTTCGGAGGCCCCGGGCTGGGATATATGTGCTGTACAAAGGCTTTGATGCGAAAGTTGCCGGGACGTATAGTGGGCAAGACTCAGGATGCTGCCGGTAAAACTGCCTACGTGCTAACTCTGCAGGCTCGTGAACAGCACATTCGTCGCGACAAGGCCACCTCAAACATCTGTTCGAATCAGGGGCTTATGGCTCTCTATGCAGCTGTTTATCTCTCGCTTATGGGGCCGCACGGAATGGCTGAAGTCAACCGTATAGGATGCGACGGCGCCCATCATCTGGCCGAGGGGCTGTGTGCCACGGGGCTGTTCACCATGAAGTATCCCGGCAAGCCGTTCCTCAATGAATTTGCCCTGAAGTGTCGCGACAAGGAGAGTCTTGACCGATTCTGCCGTATATGTTCGGAGCGCGGCATACTGCCCGGCGTGCGTCTTGACGACACCACTCTGCTCACAGCCGTGACCGAGCGTCGCACACTGGCCGATAACAATATAATGATCTATAACGCCACCCTTGCAGCCGAAGGGCAGAATACTATAATATAAGCTATGAACGGAAAGCATTACGACAAGTTGATTTTCGACCTTTCGTCGCCCGGACGCTGTGGCGCGATGCTGAGAAAAGACCGTTTCGACGACGCTTTTTCTTCTCTGCCCTCAGGGTTGTTGCGGAGCGGGGCTCCACGTCTGCCCGAGGTTGACGAGCCCACTGTAGTGAGACATTACACCAATCTGTCGATGGGCAATTTTGGCGTGGACACAGGTTTTTATCCCCTTGGGTCATGTACCATGAAGTACAATCCCAAGATCAACGAGGAGATAGCCTCGATGCCCGAGTTCACAAGGCTACATCCCTATCAGCCCGAGGAAACCGTTCAGGGTGCTCTGGAGGCTTATTACGATCTTCAGAAAGCTCTCTGTGAGATAGGAGGTATGGCCGAATTTACCCTCAACCCTTATGCAGGTGCCCATGGCGAACTCACCGGACTGATGGTGGTGAGAGCCTATCACATGAGCCGTGGAGATGTGGCCAGAACCAAGGTTATTGTTCCTGACTCGGCGCATGGCACCAATCCGGCCTCGGCCGCTGTAGCGGGGCTGAAAGTGGTGGAAGTGAAGTCGCTCCCCGACGGCACTGTGGATGTTGAGGCTTTGCGCCCGCTGCTCGACGAAACTGTGGCTGCAGTGATGATGACCAACCCCAATACCCTGGGTCTGTTTGAATATTCCATCCCGGAGATTGCCGAAATGGTGCACGCATGCGGAGCTCTGATGTATTATGACGGAGCCAACCTCAATCCTCTGCTCGGAGTGTGCCGTCCCGGCGATATGGGCTTTGATGTGATGCACATCAATCTCCACAAGACCTTCTCCACACCTCATGGTGGCGGTGGTCCCGGCAGCGGCCCGGTGGGTGTACGCGCCGGCCTTGAGCAATTTTTGCCCAATCCGCGAGTAGTGAGACTTTCGCCCGAAGAAGTGAATGGCTTTGGCACAGTGAGATTCCGTGTCGAAGGAAACGATAAAGCTCTCGGCAGGATATCATCTTTCCTGGGCAACTTTGGAGTGGAGCTTAAGGCTCTTGCCTACATCTTGAGCCTGGGTCGTGAGGGGCTATCGATTGCCGGATCGCTGGCTACTCTTTCTGCCAATTATGTGAAGGAGTCGCTGAAGGACAGCTATCTGCTTCCCATAACCGGAGTGTGCAAACATGAATTTGTGTTTGACGGACTAATTGACAAATCTACCGGTGTCACCACCTTGGACGTGGCCAAACGCCTGTTGGACTATGGCTTCCATGCCCCTACAATCTATTTCCCGCTCCTGTTCCATGAGTCGCTGATGATAGAACCGACTGAGACAGAGAGCAAGGAGACTCTCGACAGCTTCATCGACGCCATGCACCAAATAGCCCGGGAGGCTCGTGAGAATCCGGAGATTGTAAAAAGCGCTCCGCACGACACTCCTATTGGTCGCCCCGACGACACGATAGCAGCTCTTCAACCGATACTTCGCTATGAATTCAAGTGATATTCTAATTATCGGAGCCGGCCCGGGCGGATATGAAACAGCCGCCCGGGCTGCTTCCATGGGCATGAGCGTTACCCTGATTGAACGAGATAAGCTGGGTGGCACATGTCTCAACAGAGGCTGTATACCCACAAAAGCCTTATGCAGAGTGGCCGAGATAGCCGACGATATTGCTTCAGCCAGCCAGTTTGGAATCTCAGCCGAAAAAGCCACGCTCGATTATGAAGCTGTGGTGAAGCGCAAGGATGCAGTGGTCGATTCGCTCAGAGAGGGCGTGGCCCAGCTGCTTGGCAATGTGAACGTAGTTTTCGGTGAAGCCGCCTTTGAGAGTAACGATAATGTGCGTGTAGGTGATGAAATCTACACGGCTCCCAAGATAGTCATAGCCACCGGTTCAACACCGGCGCGTCCACATATACCGGGTATAGAAAATGCCCTGACGAGCGATGATTTCCTCAATCTCACAACGCTCCCCGCCTCTATAACCATTATAGGTGGTGGCGTCATAGGATTGGAATTCGCTTCGATACTGAGAAGCTTTAGCGTGGCAGTTACGGTGATTGAAGGCATGAAGGAGATATTGCCCAACTTTGATACCGAGATTGCCAAACGTCTGCGCATGAGCCTGAAACGCCGTGGCATTACAGTCGTTACAGACGCCATGGTGACTGAAATATTGCCCGGAGGTGGGGTGAAATACACCGTGAAAGGCAAGGAGAAGGTTTCTGAAAGCGAGATGGTGCTTGTGGCCGTTGGGCGCAGGCCATCGCTCCCTGCAGGTCTCTCGGAAGCAGGCGTCAAGCTGACTCCGCGGAGATTCATTGAAGTTGACTCGGCGATGCAAACGAGTGCACCGGGAGTATATGCCATCGGAGATGTAAATGGTCTGAGCATGCTGGCACACGCGGCGACGGCGCAAGGCGAAATTGTGCTTGGCGTGCGCAAGGATTTCAACCCTGTGCCTGGTGCTGTGTTCACACGCCCGGAGTGCAGCATGGTTGGTCTGACAGAGCAGGAGTGTATGGAACGGCAGATTAACTATCTCACTGGTAAGTCAACTTTCCAGGCCAACGGTAAGGCCCGGGCAATGGGAGAGCCGGAGGGGATGGTGAAAATCCTTATCTCGAAGGATAGCAATAAGATACTTGGAGCCCACATAATGGGTACACATGCATCCGATCTGATAGCCGAGGTGGTGCTGGCAATGACAGCGGAACTCACGGCGCAGGCTCTGAAAGAGTCGGTGCACACACATCCCACTCTATCAGAGGCTGTAAGCGCTGCCGTGGGATGTTATTAGCTCTCTATCTCTATAATCTCGCCTGAGTCAAGGTAATAGAGAAAAGCCCTGACACCGGGGTATCCTATGGATTTGAAAAAATTAAGATAGCCTTGCAGCTGCTTCCGGTAACGTCGGGGTGGCTGCGAGCCTGTTTTATAGTCAATGAGATGAATCTGCCCGTCGGCAGTCCAGACTACACGGTCAAAGCGTTTTATCTCGCCCTTGTCTGTGAGGACTTCGCGCTCGCGCAGTGCACGATTGAATCCTTTGAACCAAGGGGCTGCTTTTTCGTCGTTTACGCGACTCTCCACAATCTTCTTCAGCTCCTGGGTTTCAGCCTCAGTGACGTCGGCCCAGCTCTCTGAGGCTTGGGCCATGCGGAAAGCGGTGTCAATGTCGTCGGGTGTCTGCACGCATGCCATGAGGTCGTGGAGGATTATGCCTCGCTCACGTGCCACATACAGGTTGCCACGGTTTTTTCCGTCGAGCCTTGTCTTGCTCCAGGGCGATGGAGTGGCCGAGGTATCGTAGACGGATACTCTCTCTCCCTCATCTGGCACAATGGCGCTCTTGGCTTTCTTTTTGTCAGCGCTGCGATGGGTAGGTGTTCCTATCTCAAGGAGATTCCCGTCGGGGAGCATTGTGGCTCTCAGAGACGATGAAATCACCTTGGCCAAAGACGGTGTGATGGGCTTGCTTTTCGAATTTGTACTCTCCTTCATGACCTTCACGCTGACGATGAGCTCGTTTACAGCACGTGTGAAAGCTACATAGAGCAGATTGATAAGGTCGAGCTGTTTGCGGCGTTGAATCTCAAGATACTGATCGGACAGCGGAGTCGACATCATGGCTTTGGTTATATCGAGAGGCATCATTGGCGGAACGATGTCGTCGGGAAATCCCTGCATCTCAGGTATTTCAAACCAAGCTCGATCCACAATCTGAGTGTTTTCAGTAAGCCCGGCAAATGGGATGTGGACACAAGGGAATTCCAGCCCTTTGGATTTGTGTATGGTGAGTATATTGAGCGCCGAGGGATCGTCGCCGGAGCCTGATACCGAAGTCTCCACTCCTTTTTCATCCCACCATTCCAGGAATGAACGTATATCCGACCTGCCTTTTGCCACGAAATCAGCCACCAGATCCTGGAACGCTGTGATAAAGATGGCCTCTCGGCAGCGATTTTCCTCCGGGACAAAAGTTGTGGTTATCGACTCGACGAGCGATGTCAGATCGAGAGCAATGTTGTCTTCCGGTTCCGGAGTTTCTTTCTTCTCCTGTTCTTCTCCGTCCCGGGTATTGCGGCGTGTTTCCATACGTTCAATCGCCGTAAGCAGCGAGCCGGTGGTCGAGTGTGTGCAGGCAAAGGTCTCCTCAAAGTCGTTGAGCACACGGGCTATTTCGCGATGGCTGCGCTTGTGGCCTTTGGGTGTATATTCGATTGACGAGAGATAGCGCAATCGGCTGATGATAAGCATTACAGCCGGAGAGTGGGAGACGAGGAGCGAGCGGTCGGACACGATGTTGAACGCAGGGAACGTCGTGTCTGATACCTTGATATTTTCAAGATATGATATCACAGTTTCACCTTCGCGCCATGTTCTCACAAGCACAGCAATATCGCCTGGGCGGTAGCCTGACTGGAGCTGTCGACGAAGATTTTCAGCAAGCGTCTCGAGAGCCTTGTCATCAGCCTCGGTACTTCCTCTCTCTCCCTCTAAGAGTTCCACTCTCACATATCCCTGAATCTCTTTCTGAGCCACCTGCTGCTCCACTCCGGCATATATGTCGTCGAAGTTCTGGGTACGGGCTATCTCCTTGAAGAGTGTATTGTTGAATTCAACAACAGCTGCCGATGACCGCCAGTTGGTGTTTTCGGCAATGCTTTCACCTTTTATGACAAATTCATCGTCGGCTCTGCCTGTATGTAGATTGTGGAGAAGGGTAGGGTCGCTGCCACGGAAACGGTAGATGCACTGTTTTTCATCGCCAATCACCAGATTGTCATGGCCTCCGGCTATGCTTTCTTCAACCAGGTGACTGAGATTGTTCCACTGGCTGAACGATGTATCCTGAAACTCGTCGATAAGGTAGTGCTTGTATCGTGTCCCCATCTTCTCATAAAGGAACGGCGAGTCACTGTCGCCGATTACCTTTGAGAGCAGGGCGTTTGTGTCGCTGAGCAGGATGGCGGAGTTTTCCATGCGGTAGCGATCGAGATAATCGCTCACACGGGCCAGCAATCCCAGTTGGTAGATGTTTCCGCTTATCAGTCTTAATAGTTCTATCTCGCCGATACATTTGTTTATAGCAGTGAGGGCAGCGCTTAAAGCCGGATCCAGCACACTGCGGTGTGACGATTTTTTGCCGTCTTTTACATAAGCCTCATCCACATTGTCTATGGCCTTGAGCATTGTGGCCGACAGCTCGGCCCTGTTCTGCGAACCGGTGTAGTAGCCCGAGGCAGCCCAGTTGACTATCGGACCAGATACATTGTTTGTGACAATCCCTTTGGCTGGGCCGACGGGATTGACACTCTTCATGGCCGTAACCGCGTTTTGGCAAGCCGCGGCCGTGTCAGCCTTCAGTTTGCGTATACGGCTCTCCACATGAGAGCGGAAGGTGTCAAATTTCGAGCCATCACGCAGATAGTCGAGAATTAGTTTTTCGTTGTCGCGGAAGGTGTCGTCAGAGATGTCGGCTATAAACGAGATGAGGTTTTCATGAACCTGTGAGGAGCGGTTGAAAATATTGAAGCCCAGACCATCCTCTATGAGCTTGGTCATGAACCGGGTGAGCCATTCGGTGATCTTTCGGGAGTCTTTGTCCTGACGTTTGTGATTCAGATCCTGCAGCAGATTGTCGATGCTCATGGCTATGACGCTTTTGTCGTCAAGCTCGACGTCATAGGCGCCAGACACTTCGGCTTCATGGGCAAACGAGCGCAACACCATTTGGAAGAATGAGTCAATGGTGCTGACGTTGAAGTTGTTGAAGTCAAACAACAGGGATTTCAGCGCCTCGGCGGCGGCTTGGCTCAGGTCGGCAGGTGTGCAGTGCAGCTCCTTGCACAGATATGAGGCATAGCTGCTTGGTTGTGTCCACCCTTTTTCAGCCCCGGCCAGCACGGCAAGCTCGTGGATTATACGGCTTTTCATCTCGTCGGTGGCCTTGTTGGTAAAGGTTATAGCCAATACCGAAGAGTGTTGCGAATGGCTGCCCGGTCGGCGCAACCGGTAAGTGTTGTGGTCGGTCTTTACTCCGAGTATGAGTTTTATATACTCGCGAGCCAGTGTAAATGTTTTGCCTGAACCAGCCGAAGCTTTGTAAATCTGAATCATAGTCAGCTCACTTTATAACCCATTTTCACAAGCATATTTCTGACTTTCTCAGCCACTTCTCCCTGAATGAGTATTTCCCCACCGCGTGCCGAACCGCCTGTACCGAGCCCGGTTTTAAGCTTTGAGGCTATATCGGCCACCTCCGTGTCGGGGCATGTAAAGCCGTAGACGATTGTTGCCGTCTTGCCTTTACGCCCTTTTCGGTCGATGCTGATGTGCAGCACATCTTTCTTTTTCTGTTTATTTTCTACTTCAGCCGGGGTAGAATCTTCGCACGGCAGTTCGTCCGTTTGCACTTTTTGGTTGAGTAAATCTTTCCAGTCCATTAACGTTGATGTGGAGTAATAGGTTATTCGGCTGCCAGGGAGTCGGCAAACTCGTGGGATTCGTCGGGATAATCTTCAAGCTGGTGGGGATTGTCCATGGAGTGGACTATGGAGGAAAGTGTCATGATATACTTAACCTCATCGACAGGCAGAGACTCATAGAACCTACGTGCCGAATCGGCGTTGGCTTTAAACGCTTCTCTATAGCAATCGGCGGCCAGATCGACGGCTTCGTGGTCGTCAGTGCGCTCGTTGAGCTGCATGTAGAGTATGGAGAGTCTGGCCAGCTCAGTGGCTGTAACTGACCCGCGTGCCACTGAGTCAGACATAATGTCGTCGCACAACTTTCGTGTCATCTCCACGTCTTCGGCAGCCATGGCCATCTCGGCCGCAGCCACACGCTCAGACAGATTGCCTGAGTTGCACGAGGAGAAAACAATTATGGTGAGAGAGAGAATGAAGAGGAGTCTGGAGATTTTCATTGATAGTCAGAGTTGTAGGGTTTCAGTGATTGTGGCGCTGATATAAATAAGTGGCGCCTCCTTGTTCGAGTTGAAGGTTGAAGTCGGAATGATCGATGATTTTGCTGGAATAGGTGGTGGGTATTTTACCTACAAGATGCGGATCGCCATCGGTTTTAAGTGTGTTTGAATCGAGTTCCATCACCAAAGAGTCGTTGCGTACGTTCCACTGTCCCTCCACGCTGTAGGTCAGCACACCCGGACGGATGGCTCTGACAAGGCAAGTGCCGTCGGAGCGCAGTTCCATCACCGGCTCGTTTTGCGACAGCTCGGGGTTGTAGTATGAGCCCACAATCTCTTTTGCTTCAGAGGAGAGCCTGCTGCAAGAAGCTGTAAGTAAAGCCATCATGCCGACAATCAGAGCCGGGAAGATAAATGATTTCATATACATCCTACTATTTCATTTATGTCCTTGATGCCGTGGCGGGTGCAGTAATCCTCCATGAAGTCTATTACCTTCATTGTCACAGCCGGGTCTATGAAGTTGGCTGTGCCGATTTCTATGGCGCGTGCTCCGGCCAGCATGAACTCTATGGCGTCGCGTCCGTTCATTATGCCACCCAGGCCTATCACGGGTATCTTTACTGCCTTGGCCGTCTGCCATACCATCCTGACAGCCACCGGACGCACAGCGGGACCTGATAGGCCGCCGGTGATGGTGGAGAGATGCGGCTTCATGCGCTCAACATCGATGCTCATGCCCATGAGAGTGTTGATGAGCGAGACGGAGTCGGCACCCTCAGCCTCCACAGCTTTGGCTATGTCGGCAATGCAGGTGACGTTTGGCGAAAGTTTTATTATCAGAGTTTTGTGATAAACGTCTCTAACAGCTTTTGTCACTTCGGCAGCGCCGGCAGTAGTAGTTCCGAAAGCCATGCCACCCTCCTTGACGTTGGGACATGATATATTCACCTCGATGGCACTGACATTGTCGAGAGCGTCGAGCCGGCGCGCAGTCTCGACATAGTCCTCTACCTTGGCTCCGGAGACGTTGACAATGAGTTTGGAGCTGTATTTTTCAGTGATACGAGGATAGATATTCTCAATGAAGTAGTCCACACCCTTGTTCTGCAGCCCTACGGCATTCAGCATGCCCGAAGGCGTCTCGACCATGCGGGGATAAGGGTTGCCTTCGCGATGGTTGAGTGTGGTGCCTTTGACTATGTATCCGCCCAGCCTGTTCAGGTCGATGAACGGTTCGAATTCTTCGCCGTAGCCAAAAGTGCCCGATGCAGTGAGGACGGGATTGTCAAGATGGAGAGAGCCTATGTTGACCGATAGATTTGCCATGTCTATTACCAGTTTAATTGATTGATGTTGAACACAGGACCCTCTGTGCATACACACACATTGCCTTTAACGGTGTTTTCCACGCAGCAAAGGCATGCTCCCAGACCGCAGGCCATCATATTTTCGAGCGAAACCTCACATTCAGTGCCGTTTTCGCGTGCTATGGCTGCGACAGTCTTCATCATGGGTGCCGGGCCGCAGCAACTGATTCGGCTTATAGGTTCTTGCCACACAGAGTGAGTGGTGACAAATCCTTTTTCGCCCATCGAGCCGTCTTCAGTGGAGATATGTACAGGTCCGTAGGCATTGAAATCCTCCAGGCGGAACATCTGCATGTCGGCAGCGCTTTTGGCTCCGAGTAGAAATTCGGGAGAAAGACCTTTTTCCTTCAGACATCTGCCCAGGTAGAGGAGGGGAGCCACCCCGACACCTCCGCCCACAAGCAGCAGCCTGCCGGGCGCTGTGAGTGAGTCGGTGGAGAATCCATTTCCAAGCGGGAGCATTATGTTGACCTGGTCATCAGCCTCGAGGCTGATGAGAGCGGCGGTGCCTTTGCCTGCACGGCGTATGAGAAGGTCAAGTGTGTTTGTCTGACGGTCTACGTCGTTTACCGATATGGGACGGCGCAGAAATACTCCGGGGGCATCTACGGCTATCTGCACAAACTGGCCTGGAAGAATTTCGGGAAGTGGCGAGCCGTCGGTGGGAGTGACGTTCATCAAAGTGTAGAGGTCGGCAGTCCCATCGTTGTATTTTACTGTTCGGACGACAGTGAAATCCTTTATCTGTTTCATCTGAGGGTGTGATAATGAATTATGCAAAGATAATCATTTAGTGTGAATCGGCCAAAATGAAGAGTGTTCCATCGATCCGGGTCGGTTCAAATTTTTCTCACATATATCTGGGCGTTCTCATATTTGGTGACCTTAACTTCCGTCCCGGAATGAATGAATCCATCAATCGAAACGGCGTCATACCTTTCATTGTCAATCTCCACCTTGCCGGCCGGACGCATATCGGTGGCGGCAGTGCCGCAGTGTCCTATAAACTTGACAGGCTGCATGTCGACACCGATAAATCCATCCTTATTGCGCAGCTCGGTTGTGAGTCCTATACGGCGTCTCACCCACTTGGGACCATATGATGAGGTGAGATATATCACCAGAGCAGCCGCCAATACCACACCGGCCGTAAAGGTTCCGATAGACCACCATACTGCTGTGGTAGAGGTGTGTGTGATGCTAAATGTATAGTTTTCTATCATCCCCAGAATCAGTGCCGCACATACGCATATTATGCCTGTGATACCGGTGACTCCAAATCCCGGCACAACAAATATTTCCAGCAGTATCAGTATCAGACCGGCCACGAAAATCAATATTATCCATGGCGAAGCGATACCTGTGATGTAGATGGGCAGGAAATAAAGACACGCGGCTGTGATGGCTGCCACGGTGGGGAAGCCCATACCGGCTGTGTGGAGCTCCATGTATATACCTCCCATTATTATCATTATGAGCACAGCCTGCACTGCCGGGTTGGTGAAGAAGCCTATCAGACGGTCGGTCCATGTGGGATTATACTCGTCAAGTACAAATTCATTTACTCCGACGTTGGATAGAGCCTCTTTCACCGATTCGGCTTTTGAATCGGCATAATGCCATTTGATGGCTTCGTCGGCCGTGAATGTCAGCACACGTGTGCTGTCGATCAACCCCGGGACCACCACACGACTGTCTACCATAGCCTCGGCCACCAGAGGGTCTCTGCGCCAGCTGCCGTCGGCGAGGCGCCCGTGGCTCTCTGCCGTAGATCTCATCATGGCACGCATATACGACTGGTATTTGTCGGGCATCTGCTGTCCGTCGGCACCATTGACCACGGTGACCGCTCCCATTGTAGCGCCGCGTCTCATCACCACTGTGTCACACGCCAGGGCTATCAGCGCGCCTGCAGATGCCGCATTATTGTCGACAAAGGCCACTACCGGCAGAGGGGAGTTAAGGAGAGCCGTGCGGATTGAATCGGCATGAACCACTGAGCCCCCATAGGTGTTGAGGTGTACAAGTATCATTTCGGCTCCGTTTTCGTTGGCCTCCTTCAGAGCCTGGCGGGTATAGTGCCACGTTGTTGAGCCTATTTCGTCGTCGAGACGGAGCATATAAACATTTGTGGTTCCCGCAACCGTGGTTGCTGTGAAGATAAGTGCGAGTAGAAAGTTGATGAGACGTCTCATTGTTTATTGTGTTTGTTTCTGAAACCTTGTCTTATCCATCCGGGCACTATGCAGGCACCGATAATGAGATAAATATAATATGATACCATTCTCCAGAACAGTGCTATGACGAGTGCCATCCCGGCCGAGTGAATAAGATCTCCGTAATATGTGGTGAAAAGCCATTCGCTCACACCCGAGCCGCCCGGGGTGGGGCTGACCATAAGTACCACCCACACCACAAACTGTCGGGCAAACACCACACACTGGCTTGCCGCAGGCACAAAACCGAGAAATAGGGCGTTGACCACCAGATATCTTGAGCACCACGACAAAACCGTTGCGCCGGAAACTTTGATCCACCATTTCCAGTTGCGCTGGCGCAGTTCGGCGCTTGTAAGCTCCATCTCGTAGCCGGTTTTGTCGGCTTTGGCCGCCCATCTTTTGAGCCACTTGAACTTAAATACACGGTTTATGATTGAGTGTATTACCTTTGGCTTTACAAGTATACCGGTAAACAGCAGGGCAGTCCATGCCAGCAGGACGGCATATATGGCCCAGAACACTGTCTGAAGTCCTGTCGAAAACACACTGCCGGCAAATCCAAAGAGGTCTTTGTAAGGAATAAGGATCATCATCACAGGCAGTGACGCCACGAAAAACAGTTCGTCGAGAAACAGAGTTGTCATCATCAGCGTGGTGGCCCGGCCGAGGGGTATCCCTTCGCGATGCAGATAGAGCATGCCGAAAGCACTTCCTCCCACTGCCGAAGGGGTGACGCAAGAGGTGAACTCACACAGCATGTTTACCCTGATAGCCTGGTTCCATCTCAACTTTCTGTCGGTGAGTGTGCGGAATCTCCAGGATAGCCCAAAGTCGCGCCCCACCATAAATATCCAGGCCAGAAATATGCACCCTATCACACGGGCGTTCCAGTGGATGGTGTGCCAGACATTGGCATCAAACTCTCTGTGAAACAACCACACCACAACGGCCACACCTATGGCCACCGGAAGAAAAATCTTCCAGGCCAGACGCAGGTATCTGAAGCGTTCGGGGTCATTCTGCCTGTTGGTGTCGCTCATGATTCAAGGTATTGCTGAAGATGCAAAGTTAGGAATATCCGCTGACTATCTCAACTTTTCGCGTATAATTTTGCCGGAATCGGTTCGTGGAATGGCTTCTCTGAAAATTATATCCTTAGGCCTCGAGATGGAGAGAATGTCTGACAGGTGATCCATCGACAACTCCGGCCAGTCCGTCACAATCACTGCCTCTTCTCCCCACTTGTCAGATGCTCGAGAGGTGACATATGCAGTATAGCCCTGAGGAATATGGTATGAAAATGACTTTTCCACTTGCTCGGGGTGGATTTTGTATCCACCCGAGTTTATCACATTGTCGTAGCGTCCCAGAAATTCAAATGAGTTGTCGGGGTGAATGTGCACCATATCATTTGTGACGATCTGCCCGAACGACATGGCGCCAGAGGATATCACCAGACATCCTCTTGAGTCGAGCGTGAATGTGAATCCCGGCAGCGGCTTATAGGCTGTAGTTCCAAGCTTTCGCAAAGCCACGTGGCTGCAGGTCTCAGTCATTCCATAGGAAACCCAAGCATTAGCCTTGATTTTCAATAGTTTTTCCTCCATGTGGGGAGGGATGGAAGCACCACCGATGAGTATATTGCCGAATTTTCTGAATGCCGGAGATTGCATAAGCCCTTCGATCTGCGATGGCACTATGGCCACCATGGATGAAGTGGGGACTCTATCGGGCGAAAGCGTGGCGAAAGGATTGTTTCGGGGCGTTTCGCATATCAGACTGCAGCCTCCCATAAAAGCCCTGACAATCTGCATTTTTCCGGCTATATAGGTGGGAGAAAGCGGAAGCAGGAGCATTGACCCAGATCCGAGACCGAAGAACGACAGGGTGGCGCGAGCCGAAAGCCTCATATCGCTCTTAAACAGCTTAACGGGCTTTGGCGATCCTGTCGATCCGGATGTATGAGCCTGTATATAGTCGAGAGGTCCGAGCCATTCGTCGGCAAAAGCTTGCGCCTCCGGGGTTAGAACCATTTCAGCTGAGGGATATGCCATGGTTTGTCTGCGTTGTAATACAGATGATCTTCTTTGAGAGTGAGGGGCGAAGGAATGTTGTTGGAGTATAATTGACCTGTGCCCAGACCTTGTGGAAGGGTGGGAGAGAGGGTTGCTGTCCATTGGGCTATGGCATTGAGGCCTATGTCGCTTTCCAGAGCTGATGTAATCCACCATCCGGCGCCATACTTCGAAGCCAGGTCTATCCACTCACGACTTTTGGAGAACCCACCTGTAAGGGTAGGCTTAAGGATTATGTAGGAGGGGTGGATTGCTTCAAGCATGCGTTGGCGCGAGTCGATGTCGGTCAATGGTATAAGTTCCTCGTCGAGAGCAATTGGGATGGGGGAGTATCGGCATATTTCAGCCATCTCTCTCCATTGTCCGGCTTTTATAGGCTGCTCTATGGAATGAATGCCGAACATGGCCAACTTCTCAAGCTTCCTCAACGCTTCATCTGGAGCGAAAGCGCCGTTGGCGTCGAGCCTTAGCTGAGCCTTGGGCGCAACGGTTCGTAGCAACGACAGCAACTGGAGTTCGCGGTCGAAGTCGATGCCTCCGATTTTGATTTTGATACAGTCAAATCCTGCTTCGATCTTCTCTCGCATGCGGCGTGTCATTTCGTCGGCACTACCCATCCATACCAAGCCGTTTATCTTGATCGAAGAGTGTCCTGCGCTCCATTCCGAGGGGAATACCGTCCGACGGCCGCCATTCTGCAGATCGAGCAGCGCAGTCTCAAGACCTGTGCGTATCGAGGGCCATGCGTCGAGATCAGATCCTTCAAGGGCGTGCTGAGGATTTCTACAGATTGTGGCAAGCCGGGCCTCATAGTCCGGGCGATCGTCAATGCTCAGCCCTTTGAACAATGCCGCTTCCCCCAGGCCATAGATGTCGGGATTGGATGAATTCCACACCTTAATATAATAGGTGTCTTTGTGGTTCATCCTCTCCCTCGAGGTTATGGCTGTGAAGCGGAAGTCAAGCCGGTATCGGCTCCATGCGGCGCGGATCATCAGGGGAACATGGGGAATTGTTCGAAGTCGGGATCGCGTTTTTCAAGGAAAGCGTTCTTACCTTCCTGCGCTTCGGGCATAAGATAATAAAGCAGTGTTGCATCTCCGGCAAACTCCATCAGTCCGGCCTGTCCGTCGAGTTCGGCGTTGAGAGCACGCTTTATCATACGTATGGCCATGGGGGAGCGCTTCAGTATAGTTTCGCACCATTCCACGGTCTCGTCCTCGAGCCTTTCGAAGGGGACTACTGCGTTTATCATTCCCATTTCCAGAGCCTCGGCTGCTGTGTACTGGCGGCAGAGATACCATATCTCACGAGCCTTTTTCTGACCTACGCACCGCGCCAGGTAAGAAGATCCGAATCCGGCGTCAAAACTTCCCACCTTTGGGCCGGTCTGTCCGAAACGTGCATTCTCGGATGCTATTGAGAGGTCGCACACCACGTTGAGCACATTGCCCCCACCGATGGCGTAGCCGTTTACCATGGCTATAACCGGTTTGGGTATTGAACGAATGGCCTTGTGCAGCTCAAGCACGTTGAGACGCGGAGTGCCGTCGGCATCGATGTAGCCGCCAAGACCCTTGTAGTTCTGGTCGCCTCCAGAGCAAAAAGCCTTGTCGCCTGCACCGGTGAGGATGATGACACCTATTTCCGGGCTTGTGCGGCAAAAGTTCATGGCATCGAGCATCTCAGTATTGGTCTGTGGACGGAAGGCATTGTAGACCCTCGGGCGGTTTATAGTGATTTTTGCAATGCGCCCAAAGCGTTCAAAAAGAATGTCTTCATACTGCTTTATTTTGGTCCATTCACGTTTCATAAAGTGGATATTTTGATTTTTGACGACACAAAGTTACAAAAAACCAATCGAATATTTGCACACTTCACAAATAATGACTACTTTTGCACGCTGTTTCAAGCAAACATAATCTCAATATTCACCCACTTTAAACATCTGTCTCAATGCATTTGAACTCTGATGAAAAAGTAGAAATCTTTGAGAAGTACGGTAAGGGCAAGACTGACACTGGCTCACCTGAAGCACAGATTGCATTATTCTCCATCCGTATTGCTCATTTGACCGAACACCTTCGGGCAAATCACAAAGATTATACAACAGCTCGCGCTCTTAAGGCTCTCGTAGGTAAGCGTCGTCGCCTTCTGGATTACCTGATCCGCAAGGACATCAACCGCTACCGCGCCATCATCGCTCAGAAGGAGCTCGGCATCCGCAAGTAATTAGCGGAACATCTCAACCCAATCATGCCACCCCGGTTTCTGAAATAGGAAGCCGGGGTGGTGGTGTATTAACGAAATTTATAAAAAATCTAAAATCTCGGTCTCGATTTTCAGCCTTATTGATAAAATAGTTATCTTTGTATATCCAAATTGACTATCAAAATAAATCACCCAATTCTGCGCGAACCGGATGGCAAACGACAAAAATATAATTGAAGAGCAGAGCCTCGACAATGAGGGGCTTGTGGCTCGTCTGCGCGATCCGGCTACATGCCGCACAGCGTTTGGCGAGTTGATAAGACTCTACAGCGAGCTGCTATACCGCCAGATACGCCGAATGGTGCAAAACCACGATGATGCCAACGATCTACTTCAGAACACTTTTTTGAAGGCATGGCAAAACATAGAGAATTTCCGTGGCGATGCCAAGCTGTCGACCTGGCTATATAAGATAGCCATCAACGAAAGTCTCTCTCATCTGGAGAAGGAGCGCAAACGCCTTGGCTTGTCGCTCGACGATGAGGAAAGCCACCTTATAAATCTGATAGAGGCCGACAGGGATATCGACGGCGATGCCCTGGCTCAAAAGTTGCGCGAAGCTATAGCCACACTGCCTGAAAAGCAAAGGCTTGTGTTTAACATGAGATATTATGACGAGATGAAATATGAACAGATGTCCGAGATACTCGGCACCTCGGTGGGAGCATTGAAGGCTTCATATCATCTTGCCGTGAAAAAAATAGAACAATTTTTTTCGGATAACGATTAAACTTCTTGCCATCAGCAGAGTCTAAATAACTAAAAGAATCATCAGTTATGAAAGATATACTTGAAAAAGTCGGTCACAACGACGGCATGACTGTCCCGGAGGGATACTTCGAGTCTTTCGCCGCCAAGATGGAGGCTTCCCTGCCCAAGCAGGAGTGGGAGAGCCGTCCAGCCGGTGTGGCTCCGCGATCCATATGGCAGAAAGTCAGGCCTTATGTTTATCTCGCGGCCATGTTCCTGGGCGTTTGGTGTATGATGAATATGTTCGATCTGATACGGTCGTCGGCCGGACTGGGAGTTGAAAACAGTGCCATCCTCGCCGAGGCTATAGGCAACGACCATTTCGTGAGCGAATATATATTCAACGAAAACGATATGGACGAGTATTTCCTGATGGAAGATCTCTACGATCAGGGCTACACTCCGGCCGAGCTTACGGAAGTCGCCACAGACTCTGATACTTACACAATCGAAATTTAAACGTTCTCTTAGAATTCAAAATTGATTATGCAACGTATATTTCTATTGATCGTCACTATCTTCCTTTCTCTGGGAGTCATGGCCCAGAAGGAGCCCAGGCCCGACAAAGGGGAATGGATGAAAGAGATGCAGCAATATAAAAATGAGTTTGTGGCCAAAAAACTTGAGCTGACCGAGGAGCAGAAGACCCGGTTCATCCCCCTATACACAAAGATGGACAAGGAAATACGCACTCTTGTGGAGCAGACCTACAAGATGAGCCGCGAAGTGAAAAAGAAAGGCGCAGCTGCTACCGATCTTGAAAAAGAGAAAGCGGCCGAAGCGCAATTTGAATGTAAGATGAAGGAGGGTCAGATAGAAATGAAGTACTTCAAGGAATTCAAGAAGATTCTGACTCCCGACCAACTCATGAAATTCAAGGATGTCGAGCGAAAGTTTGCAAAACAGTTGCTGAACAAACATCGCGAACAGCGCAAGACAGACAAGAAAGACAAGAGATGAAATTGTAAGACAGGGAGCCGCTGAGCTCCCTTTTTTATTTAGATACACTCTAAGATGAAGACACGTTTCATATTTTCACTGTTGATGCTTTTCCATATGTCTATGTGGGGAGCTAATGGGAAGCCAGACTTTGCTTTTCCTCAGACGGTCAGCCGGCAAGCCGACGCTCAGCTCGGTCGTGCTCTCAAATCTGGTGATGACGTTGAAGCCATTCGCGAGCTTATGGACCTGTATATTTCCGGCTCAATGATCAATCCTGACAGCATCACTCCGTTGCTCGCCAGGATAGAAGTGGTGAGCCGGGAAGTAAAGATGCCTGCGGCTTTGTCGGTAATCAAAATACTTCAGGCAGAGATTTACAAAGAGCTATATTTTCAACAGAAATGGAAATATGACCGGCGCAATCTGCCCATGTCGCCGTTGCCCGAACTCTATACTGAATGGAGCGGATCGCAGTTCAGATACAGAATAGAGGAGCTGACGGATAGCGCTCTGATGTGTGTGAAAATGCAGCCCAATGACGCACTGTCTGAGTTCAAATCCGTGATAACCCAGGATTTTGAAACACGTATATATTACCCGACGGTATATGATTTTGTGGTGAATAAAGCCATAGATATTCTCTCTTCGCAGCGCGACTATACTTCGAAACCGTCTGAGTATAAGATTGTCGGGCTATACAACGATTTGATGAATATGTCTGTGCCTGGCTCGGCTCCCTATATCAAAGCCCAGCTGGGTAGATTGCTGTTTTTGAGCGACTGCCGCAATAGCTATGACACGAGATTCAGGCAAATGATGGAGCTATTTCTGGCTAATAACAAGAGCGAATATGCTGGTGATATATTATGCAATTTCGATATCCCTGCTGCTGACTCGGCCGACAGGAAGGTCTTATATGATGCCATAGAAAACTTTTTGAGTTCTTTCCCGCAGTATTGGCGCCGCGGCTGCCTGGAGAATATGCTCAGGCAAATGGCTGAGCGCGGAGCGGGAATTTCCGCTCCGCAGATCACAGGCCCCGGAGTGGAAAACAGTCTGAAGATAAATCTCCGCAATCTAAATACAGTGGTGCTCAATGTATATGATGTATCATCATCGAGCGTCGCAGACAATTGTTACCGACAGCGACGTGGCAGCTCGTTGGGCACCCCGATTGATGCCGTCCGGCTTTCGGCGCCTGGCAGGACAGTTCCGTTTTCGGTAGATACCGTGGTCAATTATACCTTCAAGACCCCGGGACTCTATATTATAGTGCCGGAATTTGAGGGGATGAACAGGAGTGCCAATAAGTCATGGCAAAAGATCTATGTGAGCAACCTATGTCTCGGGCAGTCTCGTTTTGATGAGACGCTTATGTGGGCTCTCGATGCCCGCGACGGTGCGCCCCTGCAAGGAGTGGATCTATATATAAACTACGATTCAAACTCAAACATGAAAGGAGATGTGCTATTAGGCAAGACCAGCGGCGACGGAAGTCTTGTTGTAAAATCCGGCTCCGGCACTGTCACGGCTCGCCGAGGCAGTGATAGATTTGCATATCCTCAGTATGCCTATACTTTCCGCTCCAATTCCCAAAAGGATTGGCAGAAGGCTTTCCAAGGGTACTCATCCCTGCCCCTATATCACCAGGGTGACACGGTGAGATGGTGTGCCGTGGCCTATGAATATAGATTGGATGAGCGGCGAGTGTGTGCCGGAAAGGATTTCTCGGCTATTCTTGTCGATGCATCCGGGGTTCAGCTCGATACCCTTAGTCTCACTTCTGATCAGTGGGGACGCATATCGGGTCAGTTTGTGCTCCCGACCTCCGGACTCACTGGCAACTATAATATAAGGATAGACAACCGCTGGGGTGTGGTGAATTTTATGGTTTCCGACTATAAGCTGCCGACATTCCTTTTTGATGACACCAAAGCTCTGCGGAGCGTCCCGGCCGAAAGTGATGTAACCCTCTCTGGCATCGTCAGGACTTATTCGGGTTTCCCGCTTAATGGAGCTAAAATAAGTGTAGAACTCTCAGTGGCTCAGCGGCCTCGCTGGTGGTTTGCAAGCCAGGAATATCAGTTTTATACTACCGATACCATAGCAGGTGCCGACGGCCATTTTGAAGTGACAGTGCCGAAATCAGTTCTCATGGATTCCCCCGTCCCTGATGGATTCTACACGGCCTCCATTACGGCTTTATCTCCCACAGGCGAGTCACAGACCACAAAGATAAGGTTTACCGTGGGTGATCGCTACATCATCAAGGCTAAGATTGCTGATAATATAGAAGTTGTCAAAGATAGAATTTCTCTTGCGGCTCAGATAGTTGACTCCAACGACTCTATTGTCTCAATACCTGTAGATTATGAGTTGATGAATATGGATTCAACCGTGTTGAGCAGAGGAAGCATAGCCAATGGAAAGGGGAGTGTAGATATGGCTGGTATTCCTTCCGGACGATATATTTTCCGACTTTCCCTCCCTCAGCCTTATAGAGCCGAGACACTGACATTCAATAGCGTGATATACAGAGCTACAGATTCTCTGTCACCTCTTCCCGGCACTTTGCTGTGGAGCCCTGAAATGCAACTCACCACAGATGCCCGTGGCCAAGGCAGCTGGCTTTATGCCACCGATTGCGACACCCACCTTTTAGTAATGTTGACTTCAGGAGATTCTTTGCTCTCAAGGGAATGGGTTAAGGCTCCTTCAGGTATGCACAAACTCGAAGTGTCTCTGCCTGTGGGGGTAGATCGTGCTTACATGACTGTGGCAGCAACCGGCCTTTTCAGAACCGATAACAAAGCGATTACCTTGGTAAGAGGAAATTCCGAAAAGGGGCTCCGGATAGTGCTTGATACTTTCAGAGACCGACTAACGCCGGGCTCATCAGAGAAATGGACCGTAAGAGTCACCGATCTGGATGGCCGTGGTCGTGAAGCTGCCGTCGTTGCCGATATGTATAACGCTGCTCTTGATGCCCTTGTATCTTCGGACTGGAATTTCAGACCGGCATACTCCTATCCCTCAAAACTTTATTGGAACAGCGCTCCGTTTGGAAGTTCAATAAGCGCGTATGTAAACGGCAAAAACACACCCGGAAAAGCCTGTCCGTCTCTCACCGATCCCACATTTGAGACCTACGGCTACGGCCTTGTGCAACAGCGTCTTTATGGCGCCATGCTCACGAGCAAAGTCGCCGCCCGAGGAGCCTCGGATAATATCATCGTGGAAAACGAAATGATGTATAAAGCCGAAGCGGTGACAGCCGACAGTGGCTCCAGTGATGAGGTAACGGTAGAAGAAGAAAGTACACCTGCCGAGCAGCCAACTACCGATGTCGAATATCGCGACAGCAATGTGCCACTGGCATTCTTCATGCCACAGCTTTCTACAGGAACTGACGGAACACTGCAGCTTGAATTCAACCTCCCAAATGCCAATACCACCTGGGGATTGCGCGCGGTAGCCTGGACCGATTCTGTGCTAACCGCTTCATATTCATGCAACATGGTAGCCTCAAAGTCCGTAATGGTGCAGCCAAATCTGCCCAGATTCCTCCGCTCGGGCGATGTGGCACAGCTCCCTTGCCTGGTTATGAACGCCACTGATTCGGCCATGACTGCAAAAGTGACTGTCGAACTCTTTGATCCTAACAGTGGCCATGTCACTGACTCGCTTGAGCGAATCCTGAGTCTCAGCCCGGTTTCATCCGACACCGTCAACATACGTGTTAACGCTCCCTATACAGGCGCTTTTGTGGGATATCGCGTTAAGGCTCAATCACTG
Organism: Muribaculaceae bacterium; assembly: GCA_023664185.1. Classification (GTDB taxonomy): domain Bacteria; phylum Bacteroidota; class Bacteroidia; order Bacteroidales; family Muribaculaceae; genus Duncaniella. The sequence continues at coordinate 106,460 of JAMPGA010000003.1, read as the reverse complement.
TCGGGCGGCTCAGATGGTGAGCAGTGTCTTATACCCATCCTTCCGGCTGTAACCCCTGTAATAGAAACAGTCCCCTTCTACATGGCTCCGGACATTACGGATTTTTCAATTGATATCAAGAGCATTCCGGCCGACGGGCGGCAGACCTTACAACTGTGTGAAAATCCGGTATGGTACGTAGTTACGGCTCTACCGGGCCTTCTCGACTCTCAGGCCACAACCTCACCGGAAGCCATGCGGTCGCTTTTCAGCGCATCGGTTGCTGCCGGACTGCTGAGAGATAATCCGGCCATTGCCGAGGCTATTGAATATTGGAACACCTCAGACAAGTCGGCGTCTACGTTGACCTCCATGCTCCAGCAGAACGAAGAGCTCAAAATGGTGCTTCTGAATGCTACGCCTTGGATGCTGAATGCCCGGTCGGATACAGAAAGAATGTCGCGTCTATGCCTCATTTTTGACAAGAAGCTGGTGAGAAAGACTATAGATGAAAACATTGAGCTGCTTTCAAAACTGTTTGTTGAGGATGGTTGGAGCTGGTATCAGCAATACCCTTCACGGTCATCCTGGGCCACGATGTGTGTGCTCACACTATCCGGACGGCTTTCGTGCCTCGGTTATCTGCCGCAATCCGTTAAGCTAAAAGAGATGCTCACAAAGGCATTGCAATGTGACACCCGACAGACCTTGGAGGCATACCGAAAGAATCCAAAAGGGGATTTCACGTCCTACCTGGTGCTCCACGATATGTTTGCCAATAACGGGGTGGAAGAGCCCAATAAAGTGATTGCCGATGCTGCAATTGGTTATATTCTCAAGAATTGGAAACACTCGTCGCTCACTACTAAAGCCATTTATGCCGGTGCGCTCTATCGCCACGATTACAAATCCATGGCTCGGACTATTCTCGAATCCATTCGTCAGTTTGAACAGAGATCGGCAGACAAGGGTGTATGGTTCCCGTCGATTGAGAACGATATGATCGAATCGGCTTCTGCCATGCTTGAAGCCTTTGCTACGATAGAGCCCGGATGTGTGGAGATCGACGGCATACGCCAGTGGCTGGTGGCACAGAAGGGTGCCCAGGATTGGGGTTCATCAGTGGCTGCCACAGATGTCATTGCAGTCTTCCTGCAGTCGTCGGCCCGCTGGATTGCTCCGGCTCGTGGGTGTGATGTGACCCTTGACGGAGAGGCTCTGACACCCTCTGAGGTGGCTCGGTATACAGGCGAATTCACCATGCCGCTGCCCACACATGGCGGAGAACTTAATATAGTCAAACATGCCGATACACCGGCGTGGGGAGCAGTATATTCGCAGTTCAATGACTCAATCACTCAGGTGAAAAGCTGTTCATGCCCTGAGCTCGCCATTGAGAAATCCCTCCTGCTCAATCAGGCGGACGGAAGCGTTGAGCCGGTTCATCCATCCACAGATATAAAGGTGGGCGACCGATTGACCGTCAAGCTCACACTCCGGGTCGACATGGATATGGATTATGTTGTGCTGTCCGACGAACGTTCGGCTGCGCTTGAACCGGTGGATCAACTGCCGGGACGGATGTTAAGTGAAGGTTTATATTTCTATCGCGAAAACCTTGATGCAGAGACACGTATTTTTATCAATCATCTGCCCCGCGGATTATGTATCCTCACCTATGATGTCTGGGTCAATACCCAAGGAGATTTTGCCAGCGGCATTGTCTCGGCTCAGAGTCAATATGCCCCACGCTATTCTGCTCACTCGGCAGGAGGGGAGTTGAAAGTGGGAAGATGAGAAGAAACACAAAATAGGCTCCGGATTTTTCCGGAGCCTATTTTGTGGAATATTGAGATGAGCGTTATCGTTTCACATCAAAACCTCTGCGCTGCAGAGAGCGGAGCATGCCATGGTTCATGGCCTCGCGGTAATATGATATGATGTGCGAAGCCCAGTCATTGTCGGTCTTGTCGCCCTCACGTGTGGCGTTGAACTCGCGTATGGTCTCGTTGTATTTGTTGAGCTCCTGAGTCATAGCCTCGTCATCAGCAGGATATTTGTCCTTGAAAATCACCAGCTCGCGCGGTTGTTTGGGCTTAAGATCGGGATGCTCGCGAGGCACACCAATCGAGAGGCCGCAAACTACAAAAGTGCGTTTGGGGAGCCCGAGCAGCTGCGACACAGCCTCCGGAGCCACTGTGCGGGCATAGCCGATAGGGCAGCAGCCCAGCCCAAGGGATTCGGCCATAGTAAGAGCGCTCATCATGGCCAGAGAGGCGTCGACCACACCTACCACCAGTCCGTCGACGGTGTCGGTGAAATCGGGCATATCCTCGCCCAGCTCCTCGCCGATGAGCGAAATTTTATTGTAATCTGCAAGAAACAGAAGAAAGTGCGAACAGGTCTTGACCTGCTTCTGTCCTATGAGTGCATATAATTTCAGCTTTAATTCCGGATCAGTCACATCGATCACCGAAAATTGCTGTCCATTGTAGCTTGTGGGGGTGTTGCGGATGGCATCATAGATGAGATCCATGTCTTCCTGACTGACCTCTTCGCGCTCGTAGCGACGTATGCTGCGGCGCTCCAGTAATGTGTCTTTAACGCTCTTCATCGTTTGCTCTGATTGATTTTAGGTGTTGTAGAAATTGGTAGCGATATGGGTAAGCTTGAAGCGTAACAACCATCATTGAAAGTTGCACACCAAAGGTAATGATTTATTTTCAAATCCACACCATTTGGCGAATGATTTCAATGAAATTAACATTGTTAAACACTTCTGATGCCACGATATCAAAGAAACTCTTTTATATGAAACAAACAAGAGGTAAAAAAGTTTCGGGGTAGCTGAAAAATTTGTAACTTTGCACAGTCAATCACCCGGCCCCGCTCCCCAGGGCTCAAAAAGAACCACTTAACGAATGCGACAGTTTAAGCGCGCCACCCTCATACTCGAGGACGGCACCACCTTTGAAGGCAAGTCTTTCGGCCATGAAGCCTCCACGGCCGGCGAAGTAGTGTTCAACACCGCGATGACAGGCTATCCCGAGAGCCTTACCGATCCCTCGTATGAAGGGCAGATACTTGTGACTACATATCCAATGCTCGGCAACTACGGTGTGCCCCCGCGCAGAGAAAAAGATGATGTCAGTGAGTATTATGAAAGCGATCATATCCATGCCCGGGCTATTGTGGCACAGGATTACAGCTACGATCATTCACACTGGCAGGCCGACCGCTCGCTGTCGCAATGGCTCCAGGAGGAAAAAATACCCGGCATTTATGGTATAGACACCCGAGCCCTCACAAAGCATCTGCGTGAGCATGGATCAATGCTGGGCAAAATCGTGATTGAGGGTTGCGAAGAGCCAGAGTTTTACGATCCGAACCAGGAGAACCTTGTGGGCAAAGTGAGCTGCAAGGAGGTTGAGATACATGGCGATGGCTCAAAGACTGTGGTGCTGGTGGACTGCGGTGTGAAGCACAATATAATCCGTTGTCTCACACGTCGCGGCGTCAAGGTGATACGCGTGCCCTGGAACTATGATTTCACCACCATCCCCTACGATGGCGTGTTCATTTCAAACGGCCCCGGCAATCCAGACATGGCCGGCGAGGCTGTGGAGATGATCCGCAAAGCCATGGAGATAGGCAAGCCTATCTGCGGCATCTGCATGGGCAATCAGCTTTTGGCAAAAGCCGCAGGCGCCACTACTTACAAGCTTAAATACGGTCATCGTTCTCACAATCAGCCCGTGCGCCGCGCCGATTCGGAGAAGTGTTTCATCACCTCGCAGAACCATGGTTTTGCTGTAGACAACGACACTCTGCCCTCCGACTGGGAGCCTCTGTTTATAAACATGAACGACGGCACCAACGAGGGTATCCGCCACAAGACCAAGCCCTTCTTCTCAGCCCAGTTCCACCCTGAGGCAAGCTCCGGCCCCAAAGACACTGAATTCCTTTTCGACGAGTTTATCTCGATGCTTTAATCCCTTCAACCATCAGAAATACACAGTCATGCGTAACGAAAACATCAAGAAAGTACTCCTGCTCGGCAGCGGTGCGCTCAAAATAGGCGAGGCCGGCGAGTTTGATTATTCCGGTTCCCAGGCTCTGAAAGCCATGAAGGAAGAGGGGATTACCACGGTGCTCATAAACCCGAATATCGCCACTGTGCAGACCTCCGAGGGGTTTGCCGACAAGATATATTTCCTGCCGGTGACACCTTATTTTGTAGAAAAGGTGATTGCCAAGGAGCGCCCCGATGGTATATTGCTGGCCTTTGGCGGACAGACCGCGCTCAACTGCGGCGTGGAGCTCTTTCGCTCGGGTGTGCTCGACAGATATAATGTGGAGGTGCTCGGCACTCCGGTTCAGGCCATCATGGACACCGAGGACCGCGAGCTCTTTGTGAAGAAACTCGACGAAATCGATATAAAGACCATCAAGAGCGAGGCCGTCAACACGGTTGACGATGCCATACGCGCAGCTTCCGATCTGGGATATCCCGTGATAGTCCGTGCGGCATATGCCCTCGGTGGACTCGGATCGGGCTTCTGCGACAATGAAGAGGAGCTGGTTTCGCTCGTTGAGAAGGCTCTGGCATTCTCGCCTCAGGTGCTTGTCGAGAAATCGCTCAAGGGTTGGAAAGAGGTGGAATATGAAGTGGTGCGCGACCGCTTTGACAACTGTATCACCGTCTGCAACATGGAAAACTTCGACCCTCTGGGTATCCACACCGGCGAGTCGATTGTTGTGGCTCCCTCGCAGACTCTTTCAAACGAAGATTACCACTGGCTGCGCAAGCTTGCCATCAAAATAATTCGTCATATAGGCATCGTGGGCGAGTGTAACGTGCAGTATGCCTTCGACCCCGCTTCGATGGATTACCGTGTCATTGAGGTGAATGCCCGTCTCAGCCGTTCGTCGGCTCTGGCATCTAAAGCCACTGGCTATCCCTTGGCTTTTGTGGCAGCCAAACTTGGCCTGGGCTATGGATTGTTCGATCTGAAGAACTCGGTTACCAAGGTGACTTCGGCTTTCTTCGAGCCTGCCCTCGACTATGTGGTATGTAAGATCCCTCGCTGGGACCTGGGCAAATTCCACGGTGTGCGCCGTGAGATCGGCTCGTCGATGAAGTCAGTTGGCGAGGTTATGGCCATCGGCCGCACGTTTGAGGAGGCCATACAGAAGGGCCTGCGCATGATAGGCCAGGGTATGCACGGTTTTGTGGGCAACAATCAGCACGATCTGCCCGAACTTGAACATGCTCTAAAAGAGCCTACCGACAAGCGCATCCTTGCCATAGCTCAGGCTATGTTTAAGGGCTATACCATAGAACAGATACACAATCTCACCAAGATCGACCGCTGGTTCCTGTACAGACTGCAGAACATAGTGAACACAGCTTCCGAGCTGCGCCAGTACAACGAGATAGAGTCGCTCCCCGCCACACTGCTCCGCCAGGCAAAAGAGCAGGGATTCAGCGATTTCCAGATAGCCCGCGAGGTGCTCCAGAAAGATATGACCGAGGCCGAAAAGGCTCTGCTTCAGGTGCGTGCCTATCGCAAGAGTCTTGGCATAATCCCAGTGGTAAAACAGATCGACACTCTTGGCGCCGAATATCCGGCTCAGACCAACTATCTGTATCTCACCTACAACGGTTCGGAAAACGATGTCAATTATCTCCACGACCATCGTTCCATTGTGGTGCTCGGTTCGGGAGCCTACCGCATCGGATCGTCGGTAGAGTTTGACTGGTGCTCGGTCAACGCGCTGCTAACAGTGAAGAAACAGGGATGGCGCTCGGTTATGATCAATTATAATCCCGAGACCGTTTCCACCGACTATGACATCTGCGATCGCCTCTACTTTGACGAGCTCACATTTGAGCGTGTCATGGATATATTGGAGCTTGAGCAGCCCCATGGCACCATCCTCTCGGTGGGTGGACAGATACCCAACAACCTGGCGACACGTCTCGACGAACAGGGGGTAAACATACTCGGCACATCGGCAAAATGTATAGATAACGCCGAAGACCGCAATAAGTTCTCGGCCATGCTCGACCGTCTGGGCATCGACCAGCCGCGCTGGCGCGAGCTCACAAGCCTCGAGGATATCAACGGATTCATTGCCGAGGTAGGTTTCCCGGTGCTGGTGCGTCCCAGCTATGTGCTTTCGGGCGCTGCTATGAACGTTTGCCACAATCAGGATCAGCTGACACGCTTCCTGCGTCTCGCTGCCAATGTGTCAAAGCAGCATCCTGTGGTGGTTTCGCAGTTCATATCGTCGGCCAAGGAGATAGAGATGGATGCTGTGGCCGACAACGGCGAGATCATAGCCTACGCCATTTCCGAGCATATAGAATATGCCGGCGTGCATTCAGGCGATGCCACCATACAATTCCCGCCTCAGAAGCTCTATGTGGAGACCATGCGTCGCATTCGCAAGATATCGCGCCAGATAGCCAAGGCTCTTGAGATTTCAGGCCCGTTCAACATCCAGTTCCTTGCCAAGAACAACGATATCAAGGTGATAGAGTGCAATCTGCGAGCATCGCGTTCGTTCCCGTTCGTGTCGAAGGTGCTTAAGATCAACTTTATAGACCTGGCCACACAGGTTATGCTCGGCCTTAAGCCCGAAAAGCCCTCCAAGAACGCCTTCGACCTCGACTATGTCGGCATCAAGGCTTCGCAGTTCAGCTTCTCGCGTCTGCAGGGTGCAGACCCCGTGCTGGGTGTCGACATGGCTTCGACCGGTGAGGTTGGGTGTATAGGCAATGATTCATCCGAGGCTCTCATCAAGGCTATGATCTCTGTGGGCAACCGTGTTCCCTCAAAGGCTATCCTCATGTCGACCGGCACAGCCAAACAGAAAGCCGATCTCCTGGACGCAGCCCACGAGCTGGCCAACCGCGGTTATACAATATATGCCACCGGTGGCACACATGCCTATCTCAACGACAATGGCATACCCGCCATTCGCGTCTACTGGCCCTCACAGCCCGATATGCAGCCCCAGGCCATCGACCTGCTCCACGAACACAGGGTAGATATGGTGGTGAACATACCCAAGAATTTCACCGCAGCCGAGCTGACAAACGGATACAAGATACGCCGTGCAGCTATCGACCTAAATATCCCTCTGCTCACTAACGCACGTCTGGCCTCGGCCTATATCGACGCCTTCACCACCCATCCCCTCGACTCAATAGAGATAAAGAGCTGGGACGAGTATTAAGCCCTTTATAAGGTTAAGATATAAACAGTAAACCGCCTCAAAGAGGCGGTTTACTGTTTACTAATAGCATTCTTAATGCTACGGTCATTTTCCAAACAGGCTGCCGATTTTGCCTTTGATTTCTTCAATGGCACTTTCCTGTACGCCGTCGCCGTCAAGGTCGCCGATCAGGCCGGCGCCTTTTACCTTTTCGATGATTTCGGTGATAGAGAGGTTGCCGGTGTCCATACCCTTGAGATGTTCGGTCACGGCGGTGATATCAAAGTTGTTGCCAAACTTTGAGATGAGCTGCGAGAGAATGTTCTGTATATCCATAATGTTGCGTTTTTAGTTAGTTAGTTAGTTACAACTAAAAACGCATCATAATTCGGAATGGTTTTATAATAAATCTAAATAAAAATGAAAGAGCCGGACTTTGGAGTCCGACTCTTTCTTGTAGATTCGTTAGTGGGAGTTGATTACTTAACCAGCACTTTGCTTACGGTAGCGCCCTGACGACGGATGTAGAGACCGTTTGCGGGGTTCTCTACGCGCACACCCTGGAGGTTGAAGTATTCAACGGGAGCGTTCTCTGTGGCAACAACGTCGGCGATGCCTGAGAGGTCGATGTCGCCGGTGAGCTTACCTGCGATGGTAACGTTGGCAAAGCCCATCTGCTTGTTATCAGCAAGGCTGTAGATCATGAATGTAACCTCAAGAGGATTGGCAGAAGCAGCTCCGCTGAGAGCATATGACTCATTGCTGTAGTAGCCGTTTTCCTCATTGTTACGGTTGGGGTGGAAGCCCTCTGTGAGGGTAACGGGGTCACCACCGAAGGTGTATGAGAGGTTGTAGTAACCACCGCTAGTACCAATAACATTAGCCTGGAATGTAAGGCTTGTGGGCTCGAAGGTGTAGCCGGCGTTGGCTGCAAGCTTGAATGATAGTGAGTGACCATCGGTGGCCTCTTTTACCTGCTCAAGGGGCTGAACAAGAGCTTCGACCATGTCCTGAGTCTTACGGGGTGTACCCCATTTGAGATTTGCACCGAGAGTAGGTTCTCCAACAGTGAGATAGGTAGAGAGACCTTCGGTGACCACGGGAGTGAGATCCATCTCGTAGGCTATCTTGGGAGTTCCGTCCTCGTTGGTTTCGCCTGTTTCTACAGCCTTGGCCATGGGCCATGTAACAGTCACATCGACTGTCTTAACTTCTGCCTTAGCAGAAACTGCCAGTGCGGCAACAGCAAGAAGAGTAAAAATTTTCTTCATACAGATTGTTTTGGATAAATGGTGAATAGTTTAAGATTAGAAGAGGGAAAGATTAGATAACCTTTCCGAAATACCCTTGCAAAGGTATTGATTTTTTTATAAACAACAAATTTTTTTGTTAAAATTTATCAAAAAAACTCCGACACCCTGTAGGCGTCGGAGCATGATGGTTCTGTGAAGTTACTCTGATTATTTCACCATAACTTTGGTGACGGTTGAGCCCTGACGACGGATGTAGAGGCCGTTTGCGGGGTTCTCTACGCGCACACCCTGAAGATTGAAGTATTCAACAGGAGCGTTTTCTGCGGCTACAACATCGGCGATGCCTGAGTTGCCACCTTCCTTAGTCACCTTAACGGTGATGAGGAACACGTTGGTCTGAGCCTGGTTGCGAGTCATGCGGATGGTTTTGCAGCCTTCGGGAGCAGCGATGTTGTGCACGCCGGGCACCTGCTCGGGGTTGAGAACATAGTCGGGATAGCTCTCTTCTTCAGAGAAGTCTGAGAGAGTGTTGCCGGCAGCGTCGAGGAACACTACATAGGCATTGGCTGATTTCTCTTCGCCTTTGTTGAGGTATCCTGCGAGCTCGAGGGTGCAGCCTGCTTCGAGGGGCTGGTCAAGGGCTATCTGGATGTAGCCTGCGTTGTCGCTGGGATCACCGCCCATATCGGCCTTCTTGCCGTTGAGGCAGATGGTGTAGTTGTCGGCGTTGGCATAGTTGACGCGATTTGCCTTCGAGGGGTCGCCGTTCTCGTGGGTGGCTTTTCCGCCAACTTCAGTTACTGTGCCGGCGTCCGATTTCCATGAATAAACATCGGTAGCCGAAGCTGAGAAGGCCATAGCGGCCAGAGTAAGAAGAGTAAAGATTTTTTTCATACTCGATTGGTTTAAGGTTAATGTATGTGTTTGTGATGAATTATATTTCTGAGTTTCCACTGTTACAAAGTTATGTATTTTAGAGGTATTTGATGGGCATATTAACATGTTTTAACTATAATGTGATTCTTAATTTTGGTCATGATTTGTTAATGAAGTATGGCAACGCTTGATCCGACATCAAATCATCACACATCCTTGCCCCAGACTCCCGACGATTGGAGGCTTGGGCCACTTCCTCCGGCCATTTCGCTGTTTGCGTTGGCCGGAGCAATGGGCATGCTTCTCGGCGTTACAGCCTTTGTGCTGAAGGGTGCTATTAAGGGGGTTTCTTTGTTTCTGGTGGGGCATCTGAGGCCCGATCATCCCAACTGGGCTCTTTTGATGATTCCGGTCGTGGGAATTCTACTTGCCGTGGCATTTCAGAAATATGTGGCTCGACGCAATCTTGAGCATGGCACCGACAAGGTGGAGGGAATGCTGAAGGCAGGCAATTACCATATTCCAGGAGTGTTTTCATGGGGGCCTCTTGTGGCTTCGGTCTTCACTCTGGGGTTTGGTGGCTCGGCCGGAGCCGAAGGACCTATAGCCACTTCTGGAGCATCGTTTGGCAGCTATCTTGCCCGACGATTCGGTCTGCCATCCCGACTGATGCGTATCATGATTGGATGTGGTGCCGGTGCGGGCATAGCCGCTATCTTCAAAGCTCCAATAGGTGGAGTGTTGTTTACTGTTGAGGTGATGGGTATGGAGATGGCCACAGTGCCTTTGATAGCCCTGATTGTGGCTTGTCTTGTGGCTGGCATGAGCTGCTATGCTCTCACCGGATTCACTCTTGATGTGCCATTGACGCATGTGCAGATGTTCGACCCGAAGATGAGCGGATGGATCATGTTGCTTGGTGTAGTGTGTGGCATTTATTCTCTCTACTACACCTACATAGGTCGTATTCTCAGACACATTTTCAACAAGATAGGCAACCGCTGGCTTACGGCTTTATTCTCCGGTGCCATTTTAGCTGTGCTTCTGTTTGCTTTTCCCGCATTATATGGCGAAGGGTATTCCACGATGGCCAGTATTATCGACGGCGATACCGATGCACTGATACGTTACAGCATTTTCAATCGCCAGGGTATAGCTCCCGATCTTACGCTTGCAGTCATGGTTTGTCTGGGAGTGGCTTTGGCAAAGCCGATGGCCTGCATATCCTCGAATAGCGGAGGTGGTGTGGCGGGAGATTTCGCTCCTACACTATTTGCCGGATGTATGGCTGGAATGTTTTTTGCAGGTGGCTTCAACGACCTCTGCGGGCTTGGACTGCCTGTCAACAATTTTGCTGTAAGCGCTATGGCTGGTGTCATGGCCGGTGTGATCCATGCCCCACTGATGGCTATTTTCATAGTGATTGAGATGACGGGATATTACGGGATGACATTTCCCGTTATGCTGGCCGCCGGATTCTCATATGGCACAGTTCTTGTGGGTAAGAGCCTGTCCCATAATATATGTCAACGCTGAGGTCGCCTCGGCCATCCGTTGGTATCTTTGTCCGTGTTCTTCGGTCGTGTACATCATGTACACTTCCTCATCACACGAACAAAGTTGCTCAATGGCTGACCGCCTGAGCGTTAACATATATTATGGGACAGGCTCTAAGAAGCTTTTCAACTCTGGGAAGTAGTGGGTGTGTGCCGTCGTTGGTTATTATGTGGACATTGCCGTGCACTTTATCAGGTCTGAAGGAGTCCTGCGATTGTATGCGAGCCTCGACTTGCGATTCTGTAAGGCCGTTGCGCAGCATCACCCTGCCTATTCTTACATCCTTTGGAGCTACGACCTCCCAGACTTCATCGACCATCCTGTCAAGTCCGCTCTGATAGAGAATGGCAGTCTCCACGAATACACGGTCGGCTTCCTGGCGTGTTATCCACTCCGAGAGATGGCGTTTCACTGCCGAGTGAACAATGGAGTTAAGGATAGTGAGTTTGTCGGCATTGGCAAAGACAATTTCCGATAATCTGCGCCGGTCTATAATGCCTTCAGTGACACACTCCGGGCTGATCTGACGTGCTATCTCGTCAAGTATGCACTCGTCAGCGTCCATGATAGAGCGCGCTTCAGAGTCGCAGTCGTAGACAGGATAACCCATGGTGCGGAGCACGTTGCATACCACACTCTTACCGCTCCCTATGCCGCCGCAAACGGCTGTGACGCACTTACTCATTTTCAATTATATACTCCACATTGTCAATGCTCTTCGACACATTGCGGTATAACGACGGTATTGCCGACAGGCTCACGGGGATTTTGTTGCCCGGGAGGCGTGTGTCGTTGTAGTCGACAAAAGCTTTTATGGGATAATCGTCGTTGTAAGAGCTCATGGGCACCAGATATGACACTTCGATCATGGAGGGGAATGTGACAAGCGACTTTCCATCGGGCACATTGAATGTCTCGATTCGCACTGCGCGTTTGCGAGAGATGAGCGGCTCGATCGGCACGGTCACGGTGACCTTGTCGGGTATAATCCTGATGCCGTCTATGGGTTTTACCTTTACCTCAAACCTGGCCGTGTCTTTAAGCCCTGATTTTACCAGAGGCTCTGTCGACACCATTCGGAGAGAGTGGGGGATATCGGTGGCTGAGTAAAGGGTGACTGAATCGACATTGGCCTTGATGGGACCTGAGACGATATATTGCAAATTGGGATGTATGTCGGCCTGGATGTTGAGCGACACTTTTACGCCGGGCTGGGTGGTGTAGCTGATGCGAATTGAGTCGGGGCGGAAAGAGGCTATCTGTACATTGGCTCCAAAGTAGTCGCGTAGCCTTGTCTCCAGGCGAGTGTGGCTTATGAGGAGAATGTCGTCGCTTGCATTCTCGTTCCATTTAAATTTTATGGTGGATTGTTTGCCCCACGAGTATCTGAGCAGCTGTGAGTCCTTGCCTTTTACGCTCACGGCCAGGGTCTGAGGCATCTGGCCGATCAGCGTCACACTGTCGGGCACTTCCTGCAGTTCGAGTGGCAGTTCGAAGTCGCGCTGGCGCTCAGTGTCGAGCGACATAAATATCCAGAACACGAAAGCCACCGCCAGAAAAAGCAGATAGAGCAGCACATTCTTTCCACGTCGGGAACGGAGTGCTGCTCCTATGCGTGCGGCAAGAATACTCACCTGCTGCTTCATGAGTAGAGAGGGATTATCGGTTTAACGATTCTGTGTGGCCTGGATGGAGGGATAGACAGAACCTTTATCGATAGTGATCTTGACCTCCTTGGCTATTTCAATCACGAAGGTGTTTTCGTTGATGGCGCGGACTTTGCCATAGATGCCACCGGCGGTCACAATCTCGTCGCCGGTCTTGATGCCTTCGCGGAATTTCTTGATTTCGTTCTGCTTTTTCTGCTGTGGGCGGATCATGAAGAAGTAGAAGATTGCGATGAGCGCAATGATCATGATGATGTTCATGAGGCCGGCGCTTCCGCCATCGGCCTGAAGGAGAATAGTGTTAAGCATAATAGGATTACTGGGGGATTAGGGGGATGAGTTTATTTGTCAGTTATTTGTTTAGGCGTCCCTCCTCTTTGAGGTATGATGTGACGGAGTAGAGAATGCCGTTGATAAACGCGCCGCTGCGGGGGGTGGAATAGGCATTGGCTATCTCGATATACTCGTTGAGCGACACAGCCAGAGGTATAGAGGGATAATCGAGAATCTCGGTTATGGCTGTAACCATGATTACTATATCCATAAAAGCCAGACGGTCGGCATCCCAACGGGAGGTGTTGACGAATTTTTCCACAAGGTTGCGATACTCTTCATAGTGCTTCACGGCGCTAATGAAAAGGTTGGGGCCAAATTTGCGGTCTTCCTCGTCTTTAAACTTGGGTAGCAGATCGATCTCTGCGCCATTGTCTTTGCTATGGGCAAACTGCTTGATGGTTTTGAGCACAAAGGTGCCCATGATGTGGAGGTCGTCGTTCCAGTAGATAGATTTTGATTCGAGCACCTCGGCCAGCTCGTCGGAGGGGAATATTATATCCTTGAAGATGTTGCGCCAGAGCTCAGCATCCTGCTGGAATGTGGTCTCGCCAGGCATAGCCATATATTTGGCATAGGTCTCGCTGGAGATAATGCTGTTGATGAGACCGTCGATCAGGGAGACTTCGGTTTCCCAGTTCAGACGTTCGGATTCTACAAACTCATGGAAGGTTTCGTTTTCGGTGAGGGCACGTACAAACTTGTTTTCCACGAAGCGCATGTTGGGATGCAGATCCTCGTCGGTGGGATAGAATTTTTCCTTAGCCCGTTCCAGCTGGTTGTATCTGGCGCGGGTTATCTCCACAGCGAGCAGCAGCAGGCCGTTGTAGAGATCGTAGGCCTGGTCGAGCGCTTTGTCAAGCGAGATGCGGGCGTGCACGAGAAGAGAGTCGGTATCTCCGTAGTCGCTCAGAGTGTGGAGCAACGACTGAACACCACGGTTGAATCCGGCGACTGTAAACTGCGGATTGCTGCGCGCAGCTTCCATGAAATAGGGATTCTTTTCTATAAGATTGGTGATTATCGACAGCCAGAGCTCAACATCGTCCGACATCATCGGCTGTTTGATTTTGGCATACTGCTTATAGGCAGGTAAGTCAGAAATTGCCTCATAAATGGTGGGAGCAATCTCTCTGAACTGGGCCGTGTTGCCTTTACCCAACAGTATTGTCTCACGGATGGTGTCAATGCTGTTCAATGCTTTTGCCAGCTGATTGCGGTGGATGTGCTTGTTGAGAGTGAGGCCGTTTATCAGGCTTGTGGCACGACTTCCGGTGGTGTCGATGCCCGAGAGTTCAAGCACAAGGAGGAGAAGATCCATGTACAGGTCATAGCCATACTTCTTGTCTCTTGACGCATTCTCAACCGGACTTTCGATCTTGAATTCGTTTTGTGTGAGCAGATAGGAGTAGAGGAGCTGCACAACCTTGATACGTATCAGTACACGATTTATCATACTTTCTAAAAGGACTTCTGTTACGGCTGCAAAGTTACAAAAAAATTCCGCAACCAAAGAGTGTCGCGGAATAAAAAGTTACAAGGATTGAGGATTACTTTTTTCGGCCAATCAATCTCAGAGCCTCGCCTATCCATAAAACCAGTGATGTGCTACCGATAATTATGAGCCAGTCGGTGAAGCGGATGGGGGTTACATTGAACAGCGGGCCTCCAAGCTCTACTATCAGGATCTGTCCCATCAGTATGAACACTATGATGGTGACGAATTCTCCGCAACCTTTCATCCTCAGCGCCGAGCGCCCGGTCTCGAATGCTCGGGCATTAAACATGTTCCAGAACTGAAGGAAGACAAAGAAGGTGAAGAACAGCGAAAGCTCATATGGGGTAAGGTTGTGACCGGCCGACGAGACGCGGCAAGTCCATAGGTCAGGTATGGATGTAATGTCTGTATGTTCAAGAAGCCACAGTAGCCCCAGAAGTATGGCAAAGAATATGAATCCCACGCCAAGCATATTCACCCACATGGCACGGTTTATGATAAATGCTGTGCGAGAGCGTGGCTTGTCGTGCATCACGGCCTGTGAGGGTGGGAGAGATGCCAGAGCCATGGCGGCAAAGGTGTCCATGATGAGGTTGACCCACAGCATCTGGGTGACAGTTAGGGGCGACTCGGTGCCCATGAAGGCACCGGCGAGCACTATGAGGCAGGCCGCCACATTTACAGTCATCTGGAAGAGGATGAAACGCTGTATGTTCTGATAAAGAGAGCGTCCCCACATCACGGCTCGGCCTATAGATGTGAATGAGTTGTCGAGGATGGTGATGTCGGAAGCTTCCTTGGCCACTGAGGTTCCGTCGCCCATGGAGAGGCCTACATGAGCGCTCTTCAAGGCGGGTGCATCGTTGGTGCCGTCGCCGGTCACAGCCACTACCTCATTGTTGGCCTGCAAGGCTTCAACGAGCCGTTTCTTGTCGAGCGGACGAGCGCGGGCTATAATCTTAAAGTCTTCGACACGCTGCTTAAGCTCATCATCGGATAGCTGCTCGAATTCCGGCCCGGTGATAATGTTTTTGTCATCATCTGCATCAGTCCAGAGCCCTATCTGACGGCCTATTTCCTTGGCGGTTCCGGGCGTGTCGCCGGTGACGATCTTGATCTTTATGCCGGCATCGAGCACTTCATTTACGGCCTCAGGCACATCATTGCGCACTGGGTCTGATATGGCCACAATGCCGAGAAAACTCAGATTTCCGGCCTCAACGCGGCTGTCGGCTATGACAATCTCACCTTCCTTAACTTCCTGCCATGCGAATCCGAGTGTGCGCATGGCCTGATGCTGATATTCAGAGAGACGCTCCTCTATGCTGCTTCGTGTGACTCCGGCGGGGAGATTACGGCATAAGCTCATCACTATCTCCGGAGCGCCCTTTACATAGAGTATCTTTCGGCCGTCCGAACTTCTGACAACCGTAGCCATATATTTGCGTTCGGTGGCAAACGGGAGTTCCTCAATTACAGTAGCTTTGTCTTTCAGCGATTGAAAATCAATTCCCTGTGAGTGGAGCCACAGCAATAAAGCGCCTTCAGTGGGGTTGCCCAGCGGTTTGGGAGAGGTGGGGTCTGAGAGGTCGAGCTGAGCGGTTGAGTTGACGGCTATACCCTCGGTGATAAGGTGGCTCAAAATATCGTTGCCCAGCTTCCCATCGGGCAGACCATAGAAGTCCGATTTGTAAACCTGCATGCGGTTTTGGGTGAGGGTGCCGGTTTTGTCGGTGCATATCACTGTTGTGGCGCCCATCGTCTCGCAGGCGTGCATTTTTCTGACCAGGTTGTTTGATCTGAGCATGCGCCTCATCGAGTAAGCCAACGACAGCGCTATGGCCATAGGCAGGCCTTCGGGACATGCCACCACCACCAGTGTTACGGCCAGCATCAGTGTCTGCAGAAAATATGTTACGAACCCCACCCATTCAAAGTCAGACTGGTGGAGCGAAACGTACATGAATATTCTACCTACTACGATGAGGGCTGCTATGCCATAGCTGATTTTAGTAATGAGCTTGCCCAGACCGTCAAGCTGCTCGTTGAGCGGTGTCTTGACACTGTCGTCTATCTGTGCGGCTTCATAGACTTTGCCGTTTTCAGTCTTGTCGCCCACGGCTGTCACTTCCATGACGCCGTGTCCTTCGATCACTTTTGTGCCACGCATCACATGGTTGGAAGGGAAGGTGGCATTCTTGTCGAAAAGCTCCGGGTCGGTGGTCTTGTGGCAAGATGGCTCGCCGGTCAGAGTGGACTCGTCGATACTCAGAGTCACCGACTCAAGCAGGGTTCCATCAGCCGGTATTTCCTGCCCGGTGCTGAGCAGCACGATATCGCCCACTACCACATCTTTCTTGGGAATTTCGGTGTGGTTTCCGTTGCGTATCACCTGCACCGGCTCATCATCGTTGACAAGATTGAGAAGCGAGAACTCCTTGTCGGCCTTTGCTTCAAAATAGAATGAGAGCCCAGTGGCCAGCAAGATGGCCACGAAAATACCTATCGGCTCAAAGAACACTGAAAATCCTTCGTGGAGCCCGAAATACTCATAGAAAGATATACCAACGGAGAGCACACCGGCTATGAGAAGAATTATGATGAGCGGATCGGTAAACTTTTCCAGGAATTGTTTTAGCAGTGATATCTTTTCAGGCGGGGTGAGTATATTCACACCATTAAGCTCACGGCTCTCAATAACTTGAGAATCCGTGAGCCCTGAGATATGATGATTATGACTCATTAGATATTGTTAAATTGTGGTCTGGTGGATGTAATGCTGAGATATCCTGCCGATAGTTTCGCAGATGTTGGGGTCGGAATAGGCATCTCCGATGGCGGTGAAAATCCAACCGTTGTCGCTGCGTTCCAGTTTGCCCATCACCATGGCCGTTGTTCCTGCGAGATGCTTGGAGTGGGGGATACGGTAGGATGCTATAACGCTGTTAACCTTGGTAGGAGTCCCGACATATATCCGAATATGCACATTGGGTATGATTAGAAAATCTTCTCTTCCGCAGTTGTTCAGGAAGAAGAATATGGTGTGGATCTCTGGTGAGATTTTGTCGAGATCCACGGTCACCACCTCGTTGTCGTAATGCTGCTCGGGCGAGGTTGTGCCGGTTCGCTCGTCGCCGCTGTGGTGCAGGGCACGGTCTTTAGAATAGACCTTGCCTTGGGGAAGGCCGTAGCGGCGCAGGAAGTCAAGCCTATAGAGCGGAGAGTAGAGATGATCCACAAGCCGCCCTTCACCGTCATACATTACGACACTTAGGTCAATGTCTATCTCTTCAATCTTTTTTGTGAGATTAAGGAAACCGGTGTTTCTCACGATTGCACCCCAGCCGCATCCGACACAGATATCGGATAGGGGAGTTCCATCGCTGTTTTCAAGACTGATGATTTGACCTTTGACGAGACGGATTGACATGATGAGAAGATTATTAATAAAGGGGAATTGTATATTATTTTAACACTTTAAGATCCCCTAAAGTTCTCACTCCTCGTCGAAATTCATTTCATCGAATCCGCTGGTATCGAATTCGTCGTCGTTGTATTCGCTTGAGCCGTAGAAATCATCGTCGAGGTCGGTGGGCTGGGCCTGTGTAAGATTCTTCACATCAAGTTTACCAAACTCTTCAAGGTCAACCGATTGGGCAGGAGCCTCACCTACAGCCACAGAGCAGAGGGGCTCCTTGAGATGCTTGCCGGGGACAGATTTTTTCATCTCAATAAAGAAGCAGCGGTCTGCCATATAGTCGAATACCCATACGAGTCTCTGACCTTCATCTTCCACAAAGTCAATCAGAGGAGTGTCCTCCATCAGATAGACATCCTCCGACGAGTCGGTGTCCATATCCTCAAGAGATATCTCCTGTTCGCGTTCCCATCCGTCGTTGCAGATGAAGAAGGAGCTCAGCTGGGTCTTGTCATAACCCACACTGTCGCAAATGGCGTTGCGCAGGTCAAGGAAAGTGGCATCGGAGTCAATCTGTATCTCACGTTTGAAGTTGTCAACCTCATCTGAGACCAAGCGAAAATTATATACCATAAGTTTGTAATGTTTGATTTTGGGGTAAGCAGATATGTCTTTGCTTTTATCTGCTGCGAAAGTAATAACTTTTTTTCAATCGCGAAACAGTTTGCAAAAAAACTTACTACATTTTATTCCCACACCACCTTGAGATCGCGCAACAGCGTGGCTGAGGCTCCTGCCGAGCCCGTGTGCTGGACGGCTATAGAAGTGCCTTGGCAGGGAGTTACTTCGGCAGCAAGCTCAACAGAGGGGAGCACTCCTTTGGCCGGATTGCTTACAGAGGGAGCTTCGGTGTAGGCAGAGGCAGTGAGCTGTGAGCCTTTCATGGCCACGTTGATATGACAGGGTGTGCGGTAGCAGCTGGTGGGAACCGACTCGCTCAGCGGAGTGACTATCCCGTCTTCATATTTGACGAGTGTAAAGGTCACAGCCTTGTCGTAATCGGGCTTGCGTTCTATGCGTAGGGCATAGCCGGTGAGCGCAACGGGGTTGAAATTGATGCATATATCCATGTATTGCCCGGTGGCGCTTCCGAATCCCTGTCCTGGTCTCTTCGATGGTTCTGCTACGATGCTAAGGTCCATACCTTTATAGCTTTCAAGAGCAGGGGTGTATGAGAATCTGGCTCCCTTGGTGGTTTGTACCAGTCCGATGCCGGTGGCAGCATCGGCTCCTCGGCCGTAATACCAACCGATATCTTCGGAAGGTGTCCAGTCGTGGCGGCGTGTGTCAATGGGCTTGAATACATCAAAGTGCCAGAAGCCTTTGAGTCCGGGCTGCGTGTGGCGTAGAGGTATCTCAGCAAATGTGGTCGACAGTTGCTTCTGATCCTTGGGGCTTACCTTTTGAATCTGCTTCTCTGTTTGGCAAACAATGGGTTCACCCATGTAGGTGTCGCCATATTTCGGGAATACAGTGGCAGAGAGATAGTAGCCTTTGTCGGCCACAGAAAGGGGGTATCTGTGTGCGGCCACTCCACGTCCATGATAAACCGCCACTGAATCGGCCAGATCTGAGCGTGTGGACCTGTACCAGATTATATAGCTGTCGTCATCACTGTCATCCTCCCTGTCGAGCAGATAACTGAGGGTAAGTTCGTTTCTTGATGATGTTATGCTCGGAGAAACCTTTACTTTGGGAGCTTCAAGAAGAAACGGATCAATATTGAGCAGAGCGGCTCCGGTGAGTCCATATGGCGTGGTGGCGCTGACCGAGGCGTCGACTGTCTGCGGGAACCTATTGTTGCTGATGGCTTTGATACCTTTGCCTCCATTGCTTTCAAGAAGCAGGGTGTTAGGAGCATTCCATTGGCAGTCTGCGGTGAAGTCTGGGGTGTCATAATCACCCCATAAGCGTGCTGAATGCTTTACCACAACAGTGTCTGACTTTGGAGAGAGGCTGCGCTTATCAGTGGAAAGCCTGAGGGTTACAGGAAGATTAAGGTAGCGTTTCTCATCTCTTTCCTGGGCCTCTTTTACTTTGTCGGCTACACCAAGAGGATCCCACTGGTCGTCGCCACCAAGAAGGTTTGAGGTATTGTAAAGCCAATCCCCATCGGCCTTAATTTTGAAGGCATCGAGCATCGGGCTGTCAGAGATATCCATCCAGAGGCTACTGCGGTCGGCATCGATGGTGACGGGCTGCCCGTTTAGGGTGTTGTTGCTCTGATAGCAGCGAATATCAGAGGCATCGCGTGTCCACTGCAGCTGCAGGTTGTTGTCGGAGGTGAAGCGGCAATCTATCACAGTCATTTGCCCGGGTATTTTGGTGAAATACTGTGTGCCGTCGGTGAGCGAGTGAATATCGCAATTCAGAAATATGGCTCCTGTTGAGGCTGTAGAATAGAATGGCTTGCCGCTATGAAATGTGAAGCTGCAGTCGAGATATACGCCCGAGCCCGAAAGCGCATCATCGGTGCATTCGAAATAACAGTCTTTATAGAGCGAACGGCGTGCACCTACAAACGGACAAAGGTTGAGTCGGCTTATGAAACGGCAGTTCTGAGCTAACAGTCGGTCGGTGTTGCGGCATATGCCCAATTGAGCTTGAACGATGGCATCGCGGCGCTTCGGACGGTTTTTGGAGGGGTCGCGAGGATATATGAGATCTACATTGCAATAATTGCCAAAGGTGATGTTCTCAGTGCGAAGACTGTGGCCGGAGAATTGAAACATTGTGTAGTTGCCCAGTGCACCTTGTGTTTGACCGCGGTTTACGGCAAACACCACATCCTCAGGGTTTGATGAGAGTCCATAGATGTTAAGTGTGTCGCATTCTATTTCAAAAGCAAAAGGCGCCGAGTTGGTGTTGGAGGCATTACGCCGAATTGTCGGGTCGTCGGGATCGTCAAGCCAGTATACCGATGGTTCGACCAGCAGGGTCACAGTGCCGGCAGAGGCAGTGTTGACGGCCTCAAAGGCTTTTATAGGGTCTGTAAATGCGTAGGGGGAGTCGCAAGGTTTTTCGGAGAGAAGCAAAGTGTTGGAGCTCAGCTCATATGAAGTTCCTTGGTATTCCACGGTGGTGGCGGTAGATATCAGGGAAATGGCTGAGATACAGAGAGCAGTGAGAGAAAGCTGTTTGTTCATGGCATTTGGTTATCGGTGTTGGGGCAAAGTTAGCTGAATTGGCTTATATCTCCAAAAAAATCAAGAGAATAATCTACAAAAAAACTCCTTCAGCCCAGTCAGAGCTGAAGGAGTAGTGTATTGATGCGGTATGTGCTTAGACTTCGAGGTCGAGGTTGAAGCTCTCATTCCAGGGCAGACCATCTTTGGCCAGCTGCTCCAGGAAGGGATCGGGATCGAATTCCTCTACATTGTGGACACCGGGCTTAGCCCATTTGCCGGTCAGGAACATCATGGCTCCCACCATAGCGGGGACGCCGGTTGTATAGCTCACGGCCTGCATGCCGGTTTCGCGATAAGCAGCCTCGTGTGAGCAGTTGTTCCAGATGTAGTATGTGAGATGCTTCTTCTCTTTGTCGAGACCTGAGATGCGGCAACCGATGGAAGTCTCACCATGATAGTTCTCGCCCAGATCCTGAGGATTAGGCAGCACGGCTTTGAGGAACTGAAGGGGAACAATCTTCTGGCCGTTGAAATCCACCTCGTCAATGCGGGCCATGCCGATGTTCTGAATCACGCGCAGGTGTGTGAGATACTCCTGGCCGAAGGTCATCCAGAAGCGGGCACGCTTGATGGAGGGGTAGTTCTTCACGAGGCTCTCGAGCTCTTCGTGATACATCAGATAGCTTTCGCGCTCGCCGATGTTGGGGTATGTGAGGGTCTTGTGGATTTCAAGAGGTCCGGTAGTAACCCACTCGCCGTCCTGATAATATCGGCCGTTCTGAGTGATCTCGCGAATGTTGATCTCCGGGTTGAAATTGGTGGCAAAAGCTTTGCCATGGTCACCGCCATTGCAGTCCACGATGTCGAGATACTCCATGTCGGAGAAATAGTGCTTGGCTGCATAGGCTGTAAACACGCCAGAGACACCAGGGTCAAAACCGCAACCGAGGATAGCTGTAAGGCCGGCATCCTCGAAACGCTTCTTGTAGGCCCACTGCCAGGAATACTCGAAGTGAGCCTCGTCTTTAGGCTCGTAGTTGGCGGTATCAAGATAGTTCACACCACATATCAGGCAGGCGTCCATAATGGTGAGATCCTGATAGGGAAGGGCTACGTTGATTACCAATGCCGGTTTGTGGCGGTTGAAGAGCTCGACAAGCTGGGGCACACTGTCGGCGTCGACCACGTCGGCCGATACATAAGGCTTGTTTATGGCGTCGACTACAGCCTGGCATTTTTTGCGCGTGCGCGAGGCTATGACTATCTCCGAGAAGACCTCGGGATGCTGGGCGCATTTGTGAGCCACTACGGTGCCCACACCGCCGGCTCCGATGATTACTACTTTTGCCATTTTAGATTAGTCTCTTGAATTACCAAAGAATCTGAGTAGATAGAGGAACAGGTTAATGAAGTCGAGATAGAGCGAGAGCGCTCCGATAGTGGCCAGGTGACCTGTCATTGATGCCGGAGCGTATTGCGCCATTTGCTTGATCTTCTGAGTGTCCCAAGCAGTCAGTCCCACAAATATCAGCACACCGGCTATGGAGATGATCCAGTCGAGAGTGGATGATTTTGTGAAGATGTTGACCAGCGAGGCTATGATCAGTCCTATAAGGGCATAGAACAGGAAGTTGCCCCACTTGGTGAGATCCTGAGTGGTGAAATAGCCATATATGCTCATGGCTCCGAATGTGCCTGCGCAAATGAAGAAGGTCTTGGCAATGGATGTGGCCGTGTATATTATAAATATCGGCGCCAAGGCCATGCCGTTGACCGCTGCAAACGCATAGAAGAGCAGTGTGGCTGTCATAGAGCTCATCTTGGTTATTCTGGCCGAGAGCATCACTACTATCACGATTTCGGCGATGAACAGTCCCCAGTAGAACCAGGAGTTGGCGGCCATGAACTGCATGTAGCTCATCGAGCTTGAGCAGAACAACGATATAAAGGCTGTGAAAAGAAGGCCAAGTGTCATCTTCAGATACACAAGACGCATCACCGAGGATGTGGTCTTGACCATCTGCGAGGCACTGTGGTTGTTGTCGTTGCTCCCGTAGTAGGGAGGAGGAGTTTTTCCTATTTCGTACATTGTTAGATAGAATGTTAGTTATAGAGTTTAGACAAACGAGCAGACAAAAAGTTTAAGGGTGTGTCTACATTCTTTCGGGCACCTTGATACCGAGAAGGGCCATGCCGGTTTTGATGACTCTTGCAGTCTGGCGGCTCAGCTCGAGGCGCAGGGTGCGCACGGCTACATCTTCCTCTTTCAGTATCGAGCAGTCGTGATAGAACTGGTTGTAGATCTTCACCAGCTCATATACATATTTGGCTATCTCGGAGGGCGAGAAAGTGCGTCCGGCTGTCTGAACCACCGCGGGGAAGTCGGAGAGAGCTTGTATGAGTGTTATCTCTTTTTCGCCTGGAACCACCTTGTCGTAGGGTGCTTCAGCCAGTTTCTCAGCCTCGGCTTTGCGGAGCACTGAGCGGATACGTGCGTAGGTATACTGGATGAAGGGGCCGGTGTTGCCGTTGAAGTCGATGCTCTCCTTGGGGTTGAAAGTGATGTTTTTGCGAGGATCGACCTTGAGCAGGAAATATTTCAGAGCTCCAAGACCCACCATTTCAGAAATGGCCTCGGTCTCCTCGGCCGAAAGTCCGTCGAGCTTGCCGAGCTCTGCCGATACGGTGCGGGCTGTGTTGACCATATCGTCCATCAAATCGTCGGCATCCACCACAGTGCCCTCGCGCGACTTCATCTTCCCCTCAGGGAGTTCGACCATGCCGTAGGAGAAGTGTACGAGGTCTTTGCCCCATTTGAAGCCGAGACGGTCGAGGAGGATGGAGAGCACCTGGAAGTGATAGTTCTGCTCGTTGCCCACCACGTAGATCATCTTGTCTATGGGGTAATCGCGGAAGCGGAGCTTGGCAGTGCCGATATCCTGTGTCATATACACCGAGGTGCCGTCGCTGCGAAGCAGTAGTTTGTGGTCGAGACCCTCGTCGGTGAGGTCGGCCCAAACGGATCCATCCTCCTTGCGATACATTTTCCCGGCCTCAAGACCCTCGAGCACCTTCTCCTTACCTTCGAGGTAAGTGTCGCTCTCATAGTAGATCTTGTCGAAGTCCACACCCATGCGGTGATAGGTCACGTCAAAACCGTCGTAAACCCATTGATTCATGGTTTGCCACAGTTTGCGCACCTCGGGATCTTTGGCTTCCCACTTCACGAGCATCTCGCGAGCCTCTTTCATCAAGGGCGATTCGGCTTTGGCTTCGTCTTCGGTCATGCCCTTATCCATCAACTCTTTCACTTCTGCTTTGAAGTTCTTGTCAAAGAGCACGTAGAAGTCGCCTATGAGGTGGTCGCCCTTCTTGCCGGTCGACTCCGGAGTGGCTCCGTCGCCCCATTTCTGCCATGCCAGCATGGATTTGCAGATGTGGATGCCACGGTCGTTGACTATGTTGGTTTTGATGACACGGTTGCCGCAGGCTTTGAGGATTTCCGACAGGGAGAATCCAAGCAGGTTGTTGCGCACATGACCCAGGTGAAGAGGCTTGTTGGTGTTGGGCGACGAATATTCCACCATATAGAGAGGAGCGTCTTCGCCGGCCTTCTTGATGCCGTAGTCGGGAGTCTGGGCGATGTGAGCAAGCACACCGTTCCAGAAGCAGGGGGATATGGTGAGGTTGAGGAAACCTTTCACAACATTGAATTTCTCAATGGCAGGCTCGTTGGCCACAAGCCATTCGCCAATGGCAGTGCCCACGGCTTCAGGCGCTTTGCGGGCTGCCTTGACCCAGGGGAACACCACGACAGTACGGTTGCCCTCAAATTCCTTCGGGGTGTCTTTGGGCTGAATTCCTTCCGGCGAAGTCTCTATGCCATAGAGCTCTTTGACGGCCTTCGACACCGCTTGTGCTATAATACTATCTATCGACATTTATCTATTGATGATTGTTTATTTGCTTATATCTTGCAAAGTTACAAAAAAATGTCGAAATGGCGCGCATTTGGTGAGCCTAATTTGTCACCCTCGGTCGTGCATATTGCCTCGCTTGGGGTGGGGAGAGCCTTTAAGAAGTAGGCGCAGTGCGGTGTTGTGGGTGAAGTATGCCCAGACCCAGTTGGTGAGGACATTGAGCTTGTTTCTCATGCCAAGGAGCGAGATGAGGTGGATAAACATCCATGCCATCCATGCCAACCATCCGGTGAGTGTAGCTCCGCCGGGCATTTGGGCCACGGCACGGTTTCGGCCGATGGTGGCCATAGACCCTTTGTCGTGATATTTGAAGGCACCCTTATCTTTTCCGGTGTTGAGCATTTCGGCCACATATCTCCCTTGTTGAATGGCTACTTGTGCCAATTGTGGCAAGCCACGTGGATATTTCGGTGTTGAAAAATAACCGATGTCACCAATTGCATATATATCTTTGCAACCCACTACGCGGCAATGGTCGTCGGTATTAACACGACCTCCGGGCCCCTGCATTGCTTTCACGTCGGTAGCTCCGATAAATTCAAACGGCACGCCTGTCACTCCGGCTGTCCAAATCACCATACCCACGGGTATTGTCGATCCGTCGTTGAGAGTGATGATATCGTTGTCGTAGCTCTTCATGATTTTACCCAGCTTGACTTCCACCATAAGGTGCTTGAGATCTTTGGCTGCGGTTTCAGATGACTTCTCGCTCATGGTTCTCAGCAGGCGGTCGGTACCCTCGAGCAGGTGTATAGTCATATCCTCAGGGTTGATTTCGGGAAACTCTTTGGGTATAACATATCTTTTTACTTCCCCTATTGCACCGGCAATCTCCACGCCTGCCGGACCGCCACCAACCACGGCAAAACTGAGCATGGCACGCTGTTTGCTGCGGTCTTTTTCTACGGCAGCCATCTCGCAGCGATACAGTATCTCGTTGCGCAGACGGATGGCTTCGTCCATGGATTTCAGCGTGTAGACTTTATCGAGAAGTTCGGGGGAGGAAAAGAAGTTGTTTGTGGTGCCCATGGCTATCACAAGCTTGTCGTATGGGATCTCGCCGGTGTCGGTCACCACGACCTTTCGCGACATATCCACACTCTTCACACTCCCGAGATGAAATCGTGAACCATCGTCGGTGGAGTGGCGCATTTCGCGACGGAATGGGAAGGAGATATCGGTGGGATCGAGTCCTGAAGATGCCACTTGATAAAACAATGGCGGAAAACCGTGGAAGTTATTACGATCCACGAGAGTAATGGCATATCTGGAGGAGTTGATCCTTTTTATAAAGTTCAGTCCGGCAAAGCCTCCACCGAGAACAACTATCTTCTGCTTATCCATAGGGTTTTTGAATTATCATACAATATAAAGACAAACAAAAGGGGCAGATTGTTGAGTGTGGTAAGAGCCTGTCCCATAATATATGTTAACGCTGAGGCTATCTCGCATCTCTCGAGTGCTTTTGGCGCTGGCGCTCGGCCACAATACCACAGCATTGCTCCCTCACGCCACCTCCAAAATCCCTCCGAGATATGCGACCTCGGCGTTAACATATATTATGGGACAGGCTCTAAAATGAAAAAAGACGCCCGGATGATGGACGTCTTGAGTAAGGTGAAGCTTCAATAGATTCAGTTGTGTATGAGTGTTCGGCCTGAGCAGGTCACCACGCGAGCAGGAAATTGTTCCACAAGGCTCATGTTGTGGGTGGCCATAACAACAGCAGTCCCGTTGCGGGCTATCTCATGGAGGTGGCTCACGATGGATTCTCCGGTGGCCGGGTCGAGATTTCCGGTGGGCTCGTCAGCCAGCAGAAGGGGCGGGTTATTGAGCAGGGCTCTTGCTATAACAAGTCGCTGCTGTTCGCCTCCCGAAAGCTCGTAAGGATGCTTATAGTGTTTGTTGAGCATCCCCACGCTGGTGAGCACTTCGTCTATCCTCTCGTTGATGGCATTTTTGTCTTTCCAGCCTGTGGCTCTCAGCACAAAGCTGAGATTGTCGCGGGCGGAGCGGTCGGAAAGAAGGCGGAAATCCTGAAACACTATGCCGATCTTGCGTCTCAGATATGGTATCTGTGATTTTTTGATGTTGCGCAGGTCATAGTCCATCACAAACGCTTCACCCGATGCTACGGGGATATCGGCGTAAAAGGATTTTAGCAGGCTGGATTTTCCGCTTCCCACTTTGCCGATAAGATACACGAATTCGCCCGGCTCCACGCGCAGTGTGGCATGCTTGAGCGCTATGAGAGAGTCACGGTTTATCTGCACGTCGCGATAGTCTATTATCGGCTCCATAGGTGTGGGAATAGATGAAATTGCTGTGAGGGATATCAGTTGCCCATCTCCGACATGAACTTTATGTGAGCCAGACGTATTTCGTCTTCCGAGAAGTCGCTGCCAAATTCGCGGTAGGCTCGGTTGAGGTCGTCGGTCTCACCTTCGCGGAAGAAGTCGAAAAATTCTTCCTGCGAGTCTTCGTCGATAATCTCGTTAATATAATAGTCCATATTGATCTTGAAACCGGAATAGACTATGTTTTCGATATCGTCGAGCAGTTCAGAAAACTCCAGACCTTTGGCTTTGGCAATCTCGGGGAGGGGTATCTTGCGGTCTATAAGCTTGATTATAAACTGCTTGGTTGATTTAACGTCGGGGATTGTACGCACCTTCAGATCCTCGGGGCGATCTATCTCGTTTTCCTCCACATGGCGGCGTATCACGCTTATGAATTCATCGCCATATCTCTTGGCCTTACCCTGTCCGACTCCGGGGATGTTCTGGAGCTCATCGAGGGTGATGGGGTAGGTTGTGGCCATGGCTTCGAGCGAAGGATCCTGGAAAATGACGTAGGGGGGCAGATCGAGTTTGCGTGCCACCTTCTTTCTCAGATCTTTCAGTATGCTGAACAGCTCGGGATCGGCAGCCCCGGAGGCGCTGTTTTTGAGTAAGTCGGGTTCCTGTTCTTCGGAGAATTCGGAGTCCTCAACCACCTTGAAGGATTCAGGCTTGGCCAAAAAGCTCTTGCCTTTGGGTGTAATCTTCAGGAGTCCATAGTTTTCTATATCACGGTCGAGATAACCGCACTGGATGGCCTGACGGATGACGGCCGAAATAAGGCGCTCGTCGGTGCCGCTTTCGCAGCCAAATACTTCGAGGTCCTCGTGGCCATAAGAGCGGACGTTGGCAGTGGAGCGTCCCAGAAGGACGTCGGTGACATGGTCTGCTTTGAACTTTTCTTTAAGAGCGATAACTGTTTCCAGCACCGCGCACAAATCATCTTTAGCTTCCACTTTTTTCTTGGGATTTAGACAATTGTCACAATTCTGACAGTTTTCAACAAGATACTGTTCACCAAAATAGAAGAGGAGTGAACGGCGACGACACGAGCTTGACTCGGCGTAGCCTTGGGTTTCGAGAAGGAGTTGGCGGCCTATTTCCTGTTCGGCCACGGGTTTCCCTTGCATGAATTTCTCCATTTTCTGGAGATCTTTCACAGAGTAGAATGCTATGCACACACCCTCGCCCCCGTCGCGGCCTGCGCGGCCGGTCTCCTGATAATAGCCTTCGAGGGATTTGGGTATGTCATAGTGTATCACGAATCGGACATCCGGCTTATCGATACCCATTCCGAAAGCTATGGTGGCTACGATGACATCCACCTGCTCGAGCAGGAAGGCATCCTGGTTGGCGCTGCGCGTGGCCGGATCCATGCCTGCATGATAGGGGAGTGCCTTGATGCCGTTGACCTTCAGGAGCTCGGCAAGCTCCTCGACGCTTTTGCGGCTCAAGCAGTAAATGATTCCCGATTTGCCGGGATTGGAACGGATATATCGGATGATCTCTTTGTCTATGGCCGATGTCTTGGGGCGTATCTCGTAGTAGAGATTCTCTCTGTTGAACGACGATTTGAAGACCACGGCGTCCGTCATGCCAAGGTTTTTCTGTATGTCGTGCTGCACCTTGGGGGTGGCCGTAGCCGTGAGGGCTATGACGGGGCGGACGTTTATTACATTGATTATCGGGCGGATGTTGCGGTATTCAGGCCTGAAGTCGTGGCCCCACTCCGAGATGCAGTGGGCCTCGTCGACGGCATAAAACGATATGGGAACATTGCGCAGAAATTCAATGTTTTCCTCCTTTGTCAGCTGCTCGGGAGCCACATACAGCAGTTTGGTGCGACCTTCTTTAATGTCGGTCTTTACCAGGTCGATGGAGGCTTTTGATAGCGATGAGTTGAGGAAATGGGCCACGTGGTCAGTCTCGCTGTAGTGGCGTATGGCATCGACCTGATTTTTCATCAGGGCAATGAGGGGTGAAATCACTATGGCCGTACCCTCCATAAGCAGAGCCGGAAGCTGATAGCACAGAGACTTACCGCCCCCGGTAGGCATAAGCACAAAGACGTCCCGTCCGTCCATGAGGCTGCGGATTATAGCCTCCTGATGGCCTTTGAACGAGTCAAATCCAAAGTGTTCTTTAAGTGCGTTCTGAAGGGATGTGGTCATGGTGATTGATGGTATCGGTGAAGCTTGAGGGGAGGGGTTATCTTTATGAAAATCTTCAGGGATGTGGGTCAAATCAGCCTAAGTAGGCTTTCTTAACCTTTTCTTCCGCAAACTCGCGGGTAATGGTGAGTTCTTTGATTTTCTTGGAGGGGGTTTCAAACATCGGGTCGATCATGATTGTCTCCACGATGGTGCGCAGACCTCGGGCGCCGAGCTTGTATTCAATGGCCTTGTCGACTATGAAGTCAAGAGTCTCGGGCATGAAGGTGAGTTTCACACCGTCCATGGCAAACAGTTTCTGATACTGACGGATTATGGCGTTTTTGGGCTCGGTGAGCACCTTGAGAAGGGCGCTGCGGTCGAGCGGGTCGAGGTGAACCAGCACGGGCAGACGGCCGATTATCTCAGGGATAAGTCCGAAGGATTTCAGATCCTGTGGAGCCACATATTGCAGATAGTTGTCCTTGTCGACCTTAGCACGTGTGTTCTGGCCGGTGAAGCCCACGACGTGGGTGTTGAGTCGGTGAGCTATCTTGCGCTCAATTCCGTCGAAAGCACCGCCGCAGATAAAGAGTATGTTCTTTGTATTTACGGCAATCATTTTCTGCTCGGGGTGCTTGCGGCCACCGTTTGGCGGAACATTCACCACAGAGCCTTCGAGCAGTTTGAGCAGACCTTGCTGCACACCTTCGCCCGAGACATCGCGGGTGATTGATGGGTTGTCGCCTTTGCGGGCTATCTTGTCTATCTCATCGATAAACACTATGCCCCTTTCGGCCTTGGCCACATCATAGTCTGAGGCCTGGAGCAGACGCACCAGCAGGCTCTCGATATCCTCGCCCACATATCCGGCTTCGGTGAGCACGGTGGCGTCGACAATTGCGAAGGGGACATCGAGCTGGCGGGCTATAGTCTTGGCCAGGAGGGTTTTGCCAGTGCCAGTGGGACCCACCATTATGATGTTGCTTTTTTCGATATCCACTTCGTCGTCGGCCTGGGCAAGGCGTTTGTAGTGATTGTAGA
The DNA here is from genome assembly GCA_023664185.1 of Muribaculaceae bacterium. GTDB lineage: Bacteria > Bacteroidota > Bacteroidia > Bacteroidales > Muribaculaceae > Duncaniella. Next base: position 75,954 of record JAMPGA010000003.1, on the reverse strand, counting down.
CAGCTACGGAGAGAAATTTCTTGGCTTCGTCCTGTCCTATCACATATTGATCCAGAAAGTTGCATATCTCCTTGGGAGTGGGCAACTTGCCTGGCTTACCATCGGCCTTTTTGGAGCTTTTCTTGTCGGCGGGAGTTTTTTCGGGTTCGGCAAAATAATCTTTGAGCAATCCTTCTATCTGCTGCACACAGTCACTGCAGATGTAAGTCTCACCTAAGGGAGAGGGTACGAGTATGTCAGAGTAAGATGGCTCCTTCCCGCAGAAGGAGCACCTTACACTGTTGCTGCTATTGGACTTTTTAGCCATTTATACCATTTATAGGTTGGGTTGAGATTTTGGGTTGGGGATATAAGATGGTGTCTACCATACCGTAGTTTTTGGCCTCCTCGGCGGTCATCCAGTAGTCGCGGTCGGCATCGGCCTCAATCTTTTCGAGCGACATTCCAGAGTGGTCGGCGATGATCTTGTAGAGTTCGGCTTTGTATTTGAGTATCTCGCGTGCTGTGATTTCAATATCCGAGGCTTGACCCTGCACACCGCCCAGTGGCTGGTGGATCATGACGCGTGAATGGGGCAGGGCGCAACGCTTGCCTTTGGTGCCTGCCACGAGCAGGACGGCAGCCATCGATGCGGCCATACCGATACATATAGTGGATACGTCGCTCTTAATGTGCTGCATGGTGTCATACAGACCAAGACCGGCTATCACCGAGCCGCCGGGCGAGTTGAGGTAGATGCTCACATCCTTGCCCGGATCCACGGAGTCGAGATACAGAAGCTGACCTTGCACCACGGTGGCAGTGTAGTCGTTGACATCTGTGCTCAGGAATATGATGCGATCCATCATCAATCGTGAGAACACATCCATTTGTGCCACGTTTAGCTGGCGCTCTTCGATGATGGTGGGAGAGATGTATGATGATGTAATCTTTGCCTGTGTGGCGGCCGTGTATTGGTCGAGAGCAAGTCCGTTCATGCCAAGATGATGGACTGCATAGTTTCTAAAGTCGTTGTTCATAGTTCGCATTTCTTATTTCGTAGTGTAAAATTACAAAATTTTTGATTGAAATGCAAGAGTGACTGAAATTTTTCTCAAGAAAGATGCGAAAAGAAATGCCACATGGCTATTCCTCCGGAGACGCTGACGTTGAGAGAGTGTTTCACGCCCCGCTGAGGAATTTCGATGCATACATCGCAAAGGTCTACCACGGCCTGGTCGACTCCGTTCACTTCGTGGCCCAGCACCAGAGCATAGTGGCCATCGCGCAAGGGTTTGAAGTCCTGGAGCATTACACTACCCATCACCTGCTCAAGGCAGCATAATGTATAACCCTGCTCCTTCAACCGGGCCACACACTTAAGGGTGTTGTCGAAATATTCCCACTTCACCGAATCCTCTGCGCCAAGGGCTGTTTTGTGGATCTCCGTGGATGGGGGGCAGGCTGTAATGCCACACAGTGCTATGCTTTCGATGGAAAAGGCGTCGCATGTGCGAAATATGGCACCTATGTTGTTGAGGCTACGTATGTTGTCTAAAACGATTATAAGGGGAATCTTTTTCTGTTGACGATATTCGTCGATGCTCACCCTGGCGAGATCCCAAATTGTTTTCTTCTTCATTACGCTTGTTAAGAGTGTGTCTAATAATGGGTGTTAACGCGTAGGGTTCATGTTATGAGATGTATTTATCGATGCAGTTTCAGGGGTGGACTGGATGTACACGACTGAAACAAAGCGATAAAGACATCCATACCATGAAGTCAAATCATTCTTCCTTTCCGCGTCATTTAGCCTCATAAGACTTTTGTTATCTATGAAATATTGTTTTAACGAGTGTGAATTAACGAAAGTTACATCGGCTCGGCCACTCTTTGCAGCTTTTTGCCTAACTCTGCGGTCATGTGGCTACGGCCATACTTCCTTATCGTTAGGCAAAAATCGTCTAAAGATTGGCCGCCCTACACGTTAACATCCTTTATTAGACACACTCTAAGAATACGTCTAATAAAAAGATAAGCCCGGAGGAAATTGCTTTCCAGCCCGGGCTTAAGCTTTTTTGTAGTGTTCGTTGTGGAAACACCGGGGGAGGCTATTTATGCCTCGGCAGGTTTCACGTTGATGAACTTGCGTCCTTCTTTTCCTTCGGTGAAGACAACTACACCATCGATGAGAGCGAAGAGGGTGTGATCCTTGCCCATGCCTACGTTAAGACCGGGGTGATGCACTGTGCCACGCTGACGCTTGATGATGTTGCCGGCTTTGCAAGCCTGTCCACCGAAAATCTTTACTCCGAGTCGTTTGCTTTCTGACTCACGGCCGTTCTTAGAACTGCCGACACCTTTTTTATGTGCCATTTCTTTTTCTGATTTTGGGGATTAAGCTACGACTTCTTTAATTAACACTTTTGTGAAGAACTGGCGATGGCCGTTTTTGCGGCGATAGCCTTTGCGGCGCTTCTTCTTGAAGACGATCACTTTGTCGCCTTTCACGAGGGGGGTGAGAACCTGGCAAACCACCTTGGCTCCTTCGAGCACGGGGGCGCCCACCTTGACGGTGTCATCGGACTGAGCGAGAAGAACACGGTCGAATTCCACTGTGTCTCCTTCTTTGGTTGCATCGCCGAGATAGTGAACATACAGGAACTTCTCAGGCTCTGCCTTAAACTGCTGTCCCTGAATTTCTACAATTGCGTACATCTGTTAATGATTGTATTACAGGTTATTCCATCGGGCGAGTGATTGTCGGGGCTTGAGGCCTTATCACTGCTTTGCGAGCCCGGTTTGGCTAAATCGACTGCAAAATTAGCTTTTTTCGCTCATATAGACAAATTTTTGAGTTAAAATTTTTTGCACACGATGTTTATTAACGAATTTTTTGGTTACTTTGCAGTGAAATCTAAGTGCAATGAACAATAGCAACGATATAAAGAAGCTTACCGAACTCAGTGAGATGCCGGTGGGCAGACTGCTGTGGCGTTACAGTCTTCCGGCCATTGTCGGAATGATGGTGACGGCATTATATAATGTGGTCGACAGAATCTTTATAGGTCAGGGCGTGGGGCCCGAGGCCATAGCCGGGCTTGCCATTACGTTTCCGGTGATGAATCTGTCGGCGGCTCTCGGTGTGCTCATCGGAGCAGGCGGCTCAGCTCGCATTTCCATTCTGCTTGGCAGCAAGGATAACGAGGGGGCGTCTCGCACGCTCGGCAATGCGTTGGTGACACTGGTGTGCATCATAGTGTTTTATTTGAGTATATTCGCTATATTTGTCGACGAGATACTGATGGCCTTCGGGGCCAGTGAGGTGACGCTGCCTTATGCGCGCGATTTCATGCTCTACATCCTTCCAGGAATGTTGATGACAAACTTTGCATTCACCTTCAACAATTTCATGAGAGTATCAGGCTATCCTGTAAAGGCCATGATCACCATGTTTATAGGTGCGGGGCTCAACGCTATTCTTGCTCCTTTATTCATTTTTGTGCTTCATCTGGGCATAAAGGGAGCGGCTATCGCCACAGATATTTCAATGTGTGTATCGGCGATTTTCGTGATGGCTCATTTCTTCAATCCAAGGAGCAATATCCGGTTCCTGCGTCAGAGGCTCATGTATAAGCCTTCTCTCAAGATAATTCTGCCCATCATAGCCATTGGAGCCGCCCCGAGTCTGGTCAACGCTGCCGCCTGTTTTATAAATGTGATCATCAACAAATCTCTTTCCTTCTATGGCGGCGATATTGCTGTAGGCGCTGCCGGCATATTCACCTCTTATACATCGCTTATGACCATGGTGGTGGTGGGTCTGTGTCAGGGAATGCAGCCGATACTTGGATATAATTATGGAGCCGGACAGTTTCACAGGCTCAAACGCACTTACTGGCTTGCTGTGGCTGCCGCATCAGCAATCGTGGTGACAGGCCAGGTGGTGGGTATGGCTATTCCTGGATATATAGCACGAGCCTTTACCACTGATCAGCACCTCATAGATGAGACTGTAAGATGCCTGAACATCTCCATGACCTGCTTCTGTGTGGTGGGATTTCAGATTATATCCACCACGCTGTTTCAGTCGCTTGGCAAAGCCGGAGCCTCTGTTTTTCTGTCGCTCACACGCCAGGTTCTCTTCCTCATACCCTTGCTGCTCATACTTCCCAAGCAATATGGACTCGACGGCATTTGGGCTTCGTTCCCGATCTCCGATCTGCTGGCCACATGCGTGACGGTCATAATGATAGTGGTGATGATGCGCAAGTTGAGGGTCATGTCCGAGATGTCGGTCAGACTGCAACCGGAGTGATATGATTTTTTGACGGTATAAAATTTATTGCTACATTTGCAACGGATTCACTCATTTCAGATCTGAAGCAAATGTCGCTATCATTCTTTCTGGCCAGCCGTCTGCCGCTCTCTTACCGCAAAGGGAAGGGGAGAGGTGGTATAGCTGTGGCGGTGACAGGTATAGCTCTGTCTGTCATCGTCATGATGTTGTCCATCTCGGTGATGTCGGGCTTCAGGGACGAAATCAGGCAAAAAATCATAGGCTTCGACTCGCAGATCACCGTGTTTCCCCGAGGCGATCTGGGTGGAGCGCAGTCGTGGGTGAATCAATCTTCAGTAGAGGCAGTGTCAGCCATACTTCCCGATAAGGCCGAAGCGGAGCTCACTCTGCGCCAGCCGGCCATAATGAAGACCGAAAGTGACTTCTCTGGCATAGTGATAAAAGGTCTTACCGACCACGATCGCACGTTTATCGAGAAAAATCTCTCCGAGGGCTCGGTGCCCAAGCCCGGAGTTGACTCTACGGTTTATGATGTGGTCATATCCCGCATCCTGGCATCCAGGCTTGGGGTGGATGCAGGGCAAAAGATCGACACCTACTTCATGGGCGATGGAGTGTATAGAGCCCGACGGCTGAAGGTGGCAGGCATATACGACTCACATTTCAGCGACTATGATAAGCACGTGGTATATGGTTCGCCGCAGATGCTACGCCGAGTAGTGATGATGCCCGATACCTGCGGAGCTATGATAGAAATCAACAGTTTGGGCAACGATGCAGAGATCGACAGTGAATCGCGCCGCCTGTCAGACATGCTTTTGGCCAGATATTATTCCAATCCGGAGGATGCGCCGCTGGGGGTGAGTAATATACATGAGTCGGCCGCTCTGTATTTCAACTGGCTCGCGCTGCTCGACACGAATGTCGTTGTCATACTCTCGCTGATGTGTCTGCTGTCGGTGTTGACTCTGATATCCTCGCTCTTCATATTGATATTGCGCAGGGTCAATATGATAGGAATTCTCAAGGCTATCGGAGCGTCAAACCGCCTGTTGCGTCAGACATTCATCTTGCTCACCCTGCGCATTCTGGCACTCGGGCTTATAGCGGGCAACGTGATAGCCATTGCCATTATCCTGATACAGAGATACACTGCCATAATACCGCTCGAACCCGATGCCTACTATCTCGACCACGTCCCTATGGCATTGGATTGGGGCGTGGTGTGCCTGCTCAATCTGGCAGTTATAGTCATCTCATGTGTCGTGCTTCTTATACCTTCAGGCATAATAGCTACTATTTCACCCTCAAAAGCTATCAACTATGAGTGAAAGAGTATGAAATTTTTGTAAAGATACCCAAAAAAATTGACACGAGTATGAAAAATAACTATCTTTGCAAATCATAACAGCACAAACAACTGCAATACCTGTTTAATCTCGGAACATAAAACAAATTATCAATACTAATTATTAATATGAAAAGAGTTTATACGTTTGGAGACGGCAAAGCTGAGGGCAACGCCTCGATGCGCAATCTCCTTGGCGGCAAAGGTGCCAACCTTGCCGAAATGAACCTTCTCGGTATGCCCGTGCCTCCCGGTTTCACCATTACAACCGAGGTCTGCACCGAATATACCCAGTATGGCCGCGACGAAGTAGTGAAGCGTCTTGAAAAAGATGTCCACGCAGCCATCGAGCATGTAGAGAAGCTCACAGGCAAGAAGTTTAACGACCCCTCCAACCCTCTGCTCGTTTCAGTACGTTCGGGTGCCCGCGCATCTATGCCCGGCATGATGGACACCGTGCTCAATCTCGGCATGAACGACGCCACAGTGGCTTCGCTCGCCGAAAAGAGCGGCAACCCCCGCTTCGCATGGGACAGCTACCGCCGCTTCGTGCAGATGTATGGCGACGTGGTGCTCGGCATGAAGCCCAAGTCGAAGACCGATATCGATCCCTTCGAGGAGATCATGGACAAGGTCAAGGCTGAAAAGGGTGTGAAACTTGACACAGAGCTTAATGTAGACGACCTCAAGCAGCTCGTGAAACTCTTCAAGACTGCTGTTAAAGACTTTACCGGAAAAGACTTCCCCGATGATGCTTGGGAACAGCTCTGGGGTGGCATCTGCGCCGTGTTTGACTCTTGGATGAACGAACGCGCCATCATCTATCGCCGCATGAACCAGATACCCGAAGAGTGGGGTACAGCCGTCAACGTTCAGGCTATGGTCTATGGCAACATGGGCAACAACTCGGCTACGGGTGTGGCTTTCAGTCGCGACGCAGCCACTGGCGAAAACATATTCAACGGCGAGTATCTCATCAACGCACAGGGCGAGGATGTGGTGGCCGGTATCCGTACACCTCAGCAGATCACCGTCGAAGGCTCACGCCGCTGGGCTGCCCTCCAGGGAATATCAGAGGCAGAGCGTGTGGCTAAATACCCCTCACTTGAGGAGTCAATGCCCGTATGCGCCGCAGAGCTCATAGCCATCGCCGGCAAACTCGAGGACTATTACAAAGACATGCAGGACATGGAGTTCACCATCCAGGACGGCAAACTCTGGATGCTCCAGACCCGCAACGGCAAGCGCACAGGCGCCGCCATGGTGAAGATAGCCATGGATCTTCTGCGTGCAGGCGAAATCGACGAGAAGACAGCCCTGCTGCGCATGGAACCCCAGAAACTCGACGAGCTTCTCCACCCCGTATTCGATAAGGCCGCTCTCAAGCGCACCAAAGTCGTAGCCAAGGGTCTGCCCGCATCTCCTGGTGCAGCATGTGGCCAGATCGTATTCTCGGCCGACGATGCAGAATCATGGGCAGAGAAAAAACGCAAAGTGGTCCTTGTACGCATCGAGACCTCTCCCGAGGATCTTCGTGGTATGGCCGTGGCTCAGGGCATCCTCACAATGCGTGGCGGCATGACCTCTCACGCAGCCGTTGTGGCTCGTGGCATGGGTAAATGCTGCGTATCAGGTGCCGGCGAAATCAACGTCGACTACAAAGCCAAGACCGTAGCGATGGGCGGAAAGACCTACAGGGAAGGAGACTGGATCTCGCTCAACGGCTCGACCGGCGACGTATACGACGGCCAGGTTCCCACAACCGACCCCGAACTCGGAGGCGACTTTGGCGCCATCATGAATCTGGCGGCCAAATATACCAAGACCCTCGTCCGCACAAATGCCGACTCACCCCGCGATGCCAAAAAAGCACGCGAATTCGGCGCACAGGGCATCGGCCTATGCCGCACAGAACACATGTTCTTCGAAGGCGATCGCATCAAGGCCGTGCGTGAGATGATTCTCTCGTCCGACGTAGAAGGTCGTCGTCGCGCACTCGCCAAGCTCCTCCCCATGCAGCGTGGCGACTTCGAAGGGATCTTTGAAGCCATGGACGGCTACGGAGTGACAATCCGTCTTCTCGATCCCCCTCTGCACGAATTCGTGCCTCATCAGACAGCCACACAGAAAGAGCTCGCTGAGGAAATGGGTCTCACACTCGAAGAAGTAAAAGCCAAGGTAGACTCACTCGAAGAGTTCAACCCCATGCTCGGACACCGTGGTTGCCGTCTGGGCATCACATACCCCGAAATCACCGAGATGCAGACACGTGCCATCATCGAAGCCGCCCTCGCCGTCAAGGCACGCGGAATAGATGTGCACCCCGAAATCATGATACCTCTCGTAGGCTCCCTCAAAGAGATACAGAACCAGGCCGAAGTCATCCATCTCACAGCAGCCAAGGTGTTTGAGGAAGTAGGCCATACTGTAACCTACAAAGTCGGCACCATGATCGAAGTGCCTCGCGCAGCCCTCGTGGCCAACCAGATCGCCGAGGTAGCCGAATTCTTCTCATTCGGCACAAACGACCTCACACAGATGACCTTCGGCTTCTCGCGCGACGATGCTCCCAAGTTCCTCAAATTCTACAAGGAGCACGGAATTATCAAGACCGATCCCTTCGAAGTTCTCGATCAGGAAGGAGTAGGCCAGCTCGTCAAGATGGGCGTAGAAAAGGGTCGAGCCACAAATCCCGACCTCAAAGTCGGCATCTGCGGCGAACACGGCGGCGAACCCTCGTCAGTTAAGTTCTGTGCCAAACTCGGCATGAACTACGTCTCCTGCTCACCCTTCCGCGTCCCCATCGCCCGCGTCTCAGCGGCCCAGGCTGCCATAGAGGATTAAGCGGTTAACGCTATATAACAGATAGTTAGGCTGTAACGCTCCGATAAAAAGGAGGTTACAGCCTAATGTGTTCTTAGGGGGTTCGTGCATTTGGCATCATTTTGTGTGTACAAATGAACGAAAAAGTGTACAAAAAGTTGTATGGATTTTTGAGGCGGGTGTATAGCTATTGGATAGTCACTCCTTCATGCCGCGTTTGCCCGCCTTGATCACCTTGTTTGTTAATGGACGGTCTTGGTAAGGGATCCATTTCTTCTTTCCCGAGCGTCGCTCAAAATAAGAAGCGTATGAGCTTCTCACATCGTCGGGTCCGATATCGATAAGATGACCATTTGTATCGAAGTCAAAAACCTCTTTGAAAAAATCGTCATTGATATACACTGTACATATTATCGTAAGAAACTCAGTACCAGAGTCTTCATAGTTGTTTCTCTTGATGTATGAGTCGGTAGTGACCGGCTTGAGTTGTTTAAACAACATTGAGTTCCTAACTATGTCGATTTCAGTGTTACGCTGTGTCAGTGACAACGTTACTTTTTTAGGTGTTCCATCATAGAGAGAACCGAGACCGATGATGCCATCCTCGAATGATTCTTCATCATCATTGGCGTCAAATATCCATTTTGTTGCATTAAGCGTTGCATTGGCAAGTCTTTCCGGAGTTATTTGTGACAACACTCTGGTAGCTACATCTTTGGCTAAAAGAGCCCATTTCCTGCCTTTTTTATTAATTTTTATTGGCCGAAAATTTGTTTCTATCCCATTTTCTCTGATGGTGATTGTCTGTCCTGTCGCTATTACGTTCTCTATTGTCTTTTTCAGTTCAGCTTTGTCGACTGGCAGATAATTCACCACTATTGCGTCATAGTACTTATTAGTCTTTTGTTTGTTCGCCAAATGTGATTCTATGATTTTATCGAAATTATAGAGCGATGCAAGCAATGGGTAATTTTCTGAGAATTTCTCTATGTCACCATTGAAAAATTTGGCAATAACAGCTTCGAGTTCTTTCTTTATTGCAATTGCCTCATAGTAAGTGTACACAACCTTGAAGGCAGTCACTCTCTCATGGCTATCCGGCGAAACCGTGTTATATATGTGTCCCCTTCGCCCACGGCAGTAGACGTTGCTTTCATAATCCTGTCTGCAGCCGGCATTATGTTCCACAGAAATCAGTTGGTCAAGAATTACATAATTCTTAGCCAATCGATTATTCAGGTTCGAAGTCTTGGCATTATCTATCAAGATGCCGAGTTTATTCGCTTTATCAATGATGTAGTCACTCATTTCATCATCAGATACAGCTGTTTCGGTGGTATACAACTTTTCATCCATAATACGCAGACACTGATACCTCCATGCTGTCCGTCCCTTTATATTGCTGAAATCGAGATGCCTACCGGGATAATCATCATCCTCCCCGGATTTTGCTTCCCGGATTATAGAGCTTAGCACCGGAAGGCATTCAGATGTTGATTCTCCTGTGACACAGGATAATTCAGAATACTCTGCCTTAAGCCTTTCGTAGTCATAATTATTCAATGATGCTTGCCGATATGTGCTGATATCACATTCTTCCTTTTTCCTATTATTTCTTATTTTTCTTGCAACTCTTATAATATCACTGAAATCGTCGGTAGAGAAGGAGTAGCCATTATTAGCGAGATTTTCAACAACAAGCGTCTTTAAATCATCAGAGATTCTTTTGCGTCCCAATAAGTTAAGCTCTTCAGCCCAGGTTTGATTTAGAATATCATAAATACACTCAGCATCTTCTGGCGACAAATTGCGATCTCCAATCTTAAAGCATAAGTCATCCTTTTTAGTGCTGAATTCAGGGAAGATAGAGTGGGTTAAAACGTTGGGCACTTTTACTAAATCTCCATCATCTGATTGCTGAGTGACGGAGTTATTTTGACGGAATTCTTTTAATTTTTGTCTCAACTCTTTTAATAGAGATGCCTGTGAGAATGAGGGGGAAGTCTTTTCTTTATCTTTTGCCATATGAAATCTGATTTTTTGTGAGGGGACTGGTTACGCACAAAGATAGTAATTCTGAGCGATATGGACAAATCTAAAGGTCTGTCCCATGATCAGTCAGTATAGCTATCAGAAAAAATAATGTTTTTTTTATAAAATCTGTTTAAGGAACTTTTGACGCTTTAACTTTGCAATGTCAAACAAAAAAGGATGGCAAGATAAACTTAGTTAACCAAATAAATTACCGCTATGAGAGTAATGAGAAAATCGAGCGACGATACCTATCTCCTCCTCAACGAAAACGAATCACAGGCCTATTTCCCTTCATTCACGGGATTCCTGCTGCAACTTGTCCTTACAATAGTCCTGTTGGGAGTAATGCTCGGCCTCATATGGTTGGCCGGAATTATACTGGAGTTTTTCTTCGGATAACGGAGTGATTCCCCATCCCAGGAAACCAGGATTGGTTTTCACGATTACATGTAACTATTATATAACAATAATCAAATCATTGACATGATGAAAGATGATTTTAATACCCATGTACCTAACCGCCGCTTCAATGAGAACGGCTTGGAAGGGGTTGTAGACCCTAACGGCAGGGTGATTGTGCCGGCCAAATACTCCAGAGTAAAGGAGTTTCACAGATTCAACTTATACCATGCATTTGCCATTACTTTGCGTGATGGCAGAAGCTTTCTCTTAAGTGATAAGGGAACGGAGATATTCAGCGCAGATGAAATTATCCCCGCCGGAGTTAAATGTATCACGCCTGTCTTGTTCAGGAAAGGGGACAAGTGGGGTTTGGCAGGAAACGCGGGGGATATTATCCTTCCTGCCATATATGACTCGATTCAGCCCGACCTTGATATATTCTGGACGACAAAAGATGGCAAATGGGGACTTACCGATGCAACAGGTCATATTGTTGAGCCTGTCTTCGATGCCGTTGAAGCCGATGAAAAGCATCGTGCCGTAGTGATCAAAGATGGTTGTAAGTATTTCCTTAATAAGAATTTGGACTGCGTAACAGATACCACCGACTGTGTTCAGTCGTGGCTATTCGATGAAGAATAAATGTCAGGTATGGAAAACAAGTATATTTGGGTACTCCTCCGGATTGAAGAAACTTATACCGTCTTTGCGGAGCTCGGCGATAGCGCAATAGCCCGTATTGCAGAGGATGTTTTTGAGGAACTCGTAGACGATGACGATGACGAAGCCCCGAAATCGGTATCCGAAGTGGCGGATTTGATTCGGGAAGATATCCTGACCCATGGTCTTGACGATGTGCAATACAGTGTATACACTCTGAAACGCGTGCCTTTAAATACGATAGAAAACTCAGACATCACATTAGATGATTCTGATTTCACTTTGCAGAAAGGGGCAAGTGTGTTTGAGGCTGCCGAGGAAAAGGTTGAAGGATGTGGTATGGATTATACCGTGCTACCTGTTGGTTTCTTTACTAAGCCAATTGACCATCCGAACCTAATGGGACTCAAGTGGATAGAACGCGTCCTTGAGTAAGAGCCGGTTCCATAATATATGTTAATGCCGAAGCGACCACAGCGTTAACATATATTATGGGACTGGCTCTAAAATGAAAACGGGAAATATTCTACACGGTTTAGAATCTGGCGCCTTATATAGAAAGTGGACCTGACGCTTTAAGATCGGAGATGTAGGGAATGTTTGCAGGCCGACGTTTATCAATTCCTCCGAAGTTGGCAGGACTCATTGGTTTGATCCCTTGCTGTCTACACACCTCATTGGCAAGATAAGAAGCAGAGATAAGAAGTTCGATTGCCGATTCGGCTCCTTTTGAGTTGGAGGACAATTCAACTATCCTACAGCGCTCGGGAAGAACCTCTCTAATCTTATTGGCAAACGATGCTTCCCGAGGTGTAGTGAGTAAGACAACTATGCAATCGTCGGGGACTTCGGTCTTTTTATTATGACCACAATGGTTGCCGGGAAAGATGAAGCGCCCATGGCAGAAGTTACGAAAGTCGCTGACTGCACATGTAGCAGTGCCGGTCTCAACCAACTTACTTTCAAGGTCTATGGCAGCAGGCTCGCCCCAACCACCATAGAGGACGATGAAGTGTTTGGCTGAAGAAAAATTGATATGAGCATAGTCCGGGTGTGACGCAGTGGCCGTAAAATTAGGCTTAAAGGCAGCTATAGACAAGACGTAATTACCAATGACAGAGCCGACAGAAATGAAGCCATCCTTGAATTCGCTCTTGAAGTTGAAAGAGTTGGATTCTACTATATGATTCTTTACGTCATTCTTTGGGCCATCCGCGCTTGTGATGTTAGCTGTCCACATAGGATTGATAGCCGAGCAGTGTTTGGCAATGGCTATGATGTCCTTGTTGTGACCGCTATTGCTTATGAGAAGGATTTTGCTATTTCGGATTGCTTCCTCTGAGAGATTATATGCTGAGTAAGGGGTTATGGCATAACTTATACTCCCTTTCGTGCCATATAGTATTGCATAGAGTCTGCAAATGGAGAACGAACCTCCTGAACCGATACAGATAAGAGGCCGATTAGGTTCCGAGAATAGGAATTTACGGAGGTAGTTAAGATCTTGTTGTTTACCCCAGTTGATAAGGGTTTCTGAATATGCGAGTATTTCTTTCATATTAGCTTGATTTATTGACGCAAATTTATAAAAAAATCCGGATTTACGAATAAATAGCATCATTTGATGGCATTTGTAGTTTTGCAGGAATGGAAATCTATTATTATCTTTGTCAAAAAGACATATTTTGCTATGATAAATACACTCCCCATTCTGTCAATCTTAGGTTTTGGTTGTAATGATTCAACACGCAGTCAAGGTCATGAGGCCGAGGAGATTGCTGACTCGGTGTCGAGCGCTAATTCTTCGGAGCAAGACGATGAGGCTCTGTTGATTCCGTTTAAGGCTGTAATCGATACGCTAAACTCTGTAGGTGAACCGTTTGTCCACTCGGAATACTTCCTGGCCGACATCTCAAATGACGGGGTGCCGGAGTTGTGGATAGTCAACGGTTCGTGTGAAGCTGACAAAAAGCTTTGGGTATATCTGGCTGTGGATGGAACTGTCCGGAAAATTCTTTCTACCAGTGGCGGCCACACCATGTTTTATCGCAATGAGGATCATATCAGAAGCATGACGGGCAGCACGGGATGTGGGTATTCAAGCACTTACACATATAAGAATAATACGATTGAGTTTGAGTCTGTGGAGTTCAACAGTTTCGAATTAGTTGAGATTGAAGAAGTGAATAATGAGGAGGATAATCAGAAAGATATCAGTGAGTATATCCAACTCAATCGATTGAAATAGTGAGCTGGCGGTAGGCACAGCGAGCCAATGTGCACTATTGGCCGTTGATTTGAGGCTTTCTTTGTGGTACATTTGCCGTATAAATGGCACTACAACAGCAAATAGGTGAATCAATCAAACGGTTGCGTGCAAATCGCGGATGGTCGCAGGAGGAACTTGCGGCCAGAAGCGCTATAGACCGCCGATATATGTCGGACATTGAGCTGGGGAAGCGCAACTTATCGCTTGATGTTCTTGAGCGACTGTCGGCTGCTTTCGGTATTTCGGTTTCAACACTTTTACGTATCTCGGAGTCGGGCTTCGATTCTGAGTGCCAGACGGCGTCTTTGGCCGAATGGCTGCGAAACAATGAGTATGAGGAAACTGTAATTCTGGAGAATCCCAATTATTTGAATGCATTGATTGGAGTGACTGAAGATGGTCGACTGGTATATTCCTATGATGAAATGGTAGAACATCTCATGGCTTACGAAGGAATGTCGGAAGACGAGGCTGTTGAGTTCATTGAATACAATACGGTGAGAGCAATCCCTTATATGGGCGAACATGCTCCGATTATTATTCATCCCATCAATCTCGACTTATGACTTCCGAAGATCTTTACAAAAAAGTACTCGAAAAGGCTAAAGAATTTGGAATAAAGCCACGAAACAAAGTGGATAAGATTTATACCGGTAATGCTGTTGTCCGAACAGATCTAAACCCAGATAAAGGTGCCTACTTCGGATTTATCAGTGAGGAAGAGGCCGAAAGTGGTACATACTCAGATTTTTCATTCGTAGTTTTTCCTGACAACGGAAATCAAGTTAATAATGCTATTGTTGGTCTTGTAGTAGGTTCGGAAGGATTTCGCAATGATTATGAACTTGCTTCTCTCCCTTGGGTCAGAAGGTTGTTTTCACAACTTTATTCAGAGGATAATAAAGAAGACTTCTTCAGTAAAGCTGATTTTACTGACTTTACCTCAACGCTGTCAACCCTGACTAAAAAGGTTAAGAAAGATTATTCAAAATTAGCAGGTACTGTTGAAAAGTATAAGACTGTAATACAGGCTTGTGAAATAGTGAAATTCGATTCTGAAGGTGAAAATAAAAATTCACTTGATAGGATTTACAGATGGCTGGCCACCTATGCAAAAATGCGAGAGTTTGGTAATGAAAAGGAACGTAATGAGCAAAAAAATTTTTTACCGAATCCCACGACATATACTTACGATACTGAAAAAAAGGAGATAAAAGACCTACTCGAAAGTCGTAAATATGTAGTTCTTCAAGGAGCTCCAGGCACCGGTAAAACCTATACGGCATTGAGTATAGCTCAAAATTATACGCCTTTTTTCATCCAGTTTCATGCCGAAACCACCTACTCGGATTTTGTGGAAGGATTAACCCCGAATACTGATCCATCGTCATCAACTCGGTTCGTAAAGAAACCAGGCATCCTTCTCCAAGCTATAGAGTATGCAAAAGTCCATACTAATGAGAAGGTGCTTCTGATAATTGACGAAATAAACCGTGCTAATCTTGCGAATGTATTGGGCCCAGTATTCCTTCTTTTTGAGCAAAAGAGGAATATAAGTATAAATGGCATCGATTCTATACCCGGAAATCTCTATGTAATAGCCACAATGAATACTGCCGACCGCAGCCTCGCGGTGGTTGACTTTGCTCTGAGGCGAAGGTTTGCGTGGTATACATTGCATCCAATTAAACTTGATAAACCTATCGACTTTGACGGAGATCTTTTCGAAGAAGTGGCTGAAATTTTCAGGAAACATGCCACAGATGCCGAGCTTGCACTCCAGCCCGGACAATCGTATTTCATGTATAAACCAAAGGATAACGAAAAACGCAAAGAAAAGATAAAATACGAACTGATGCCACTGATTAAGGAGTATCTTGCAGAGGGATATCTGCTCAGTGCAAAGACAGAGTTTTGCGGTCTGTTTCTGAAAAACGGCTGTCAGATGTATGAGTAAACGGAAACTTCTCGAATTCGGGCCAATATCCACGCTTTCAACCATAGTTTGGGACTATGAAAAAATGAAAGCTTGGGGATGGCGTGACCGTGAGCCAGCGAAAGTTTTGCAAAAATTCCTCGCTCTAAACAAGCGAGGATTCGAATTCTTGGGGATTATGACTGAGATAGAAGTGAAAGGGTATAAACCGGCGGTTGTGCTTCACACTTCGCAATATGCAGGCTCAGTTCCCATTTTTTCGCCCACTACTGGTTGCCCTGCTGGCGACCTGGCCATAACCGGAAGATTTGGAGAGGATGCCGGCGATATAGTTTCTCTGCTTGGCGACAATGTGGATATCGAGTTTTCTGACAATCTTAGGCTCAATCTGGCCAACAGAATATTGCCACAACAGTTCATAGAATGTATCAAGTATATCAACCTGTTTCCGGAGGCTCAGCGGGCCAAATGGCGTAAGTTTTCCAACGAATTTCGCTATCAGTCTGCTCCTGTAGGGCAAACTCTGTGGGCTAAATACGCAGTGGAGAGCGTACTCGATCCTGGAAAATCCCTACGATTTCCCAATAAGCGCAACATTCTTACCACCGACCACAAAGAGTGGCGAGAGCTAAATTATGTTCTTTCAATGTGTGTCAAGACTCTTATGAGCCCGGAGATCCCTATCGCCATGCGTTTTCAAAACAATCGGAATATAGAATCGGCCCGACATTATCTCAACACCTCGACAACCATGGTGACCGACCGTCTGGCTGTCCATATGTCAGACCCTCTTGTAATCAGAAAGCTGAAAGAATGTGGCAATAACATCCTCAACCATAAATCTTCATGCAAAATGGCTTGGAGAGTCGACTACAACAAAGTGTTTGAGAGATATGTCTACGATATAATTGAGAAGGTGGCACGGCGCACTTCTGCTAAAGTTGTGCAGTCGCCACACTACAATGTTTACGGGAACAATATCCCTAAATGGGCGCCCGCATATCTTGAACCGGATATGCTCTACATTGTCAATGGCCATCAAATTCCCATTGATGCGAAATATAAGAGCCATCTACTCAACTGGAACGAGGCAACTGACCAACTTAAATCGACCTTCCGCCACGATCTGCATCAGGTGATTGCCTACTCAAATTTTCGAAACATCGATGAGATAAACACTGTGCTGGCATATCCTTCGAAAGAACCATTTCACCGTGAAATAAACTACCGATCGCCCTACAGCCCTAAGGCCGTAAGGGTTCATCTGGTGGGCATATCTCTTGAGATAAGCAAAATCTCGCAAATGGTCAATGATTTTGTTGAGATCCTATCAATGCGTTAATCAAGCTGTTTTAACAGCATAGCGCAGTGGTGGGCGAGGGGAGACCCTTCGTCGTGTCTTACAATGTTTTCCAGTACCTTTATGGCGTCGCCCTTTTTGAGTAGTTTCAGATAGGCAACTGCCAGAGACCAGCAATACTCTTGTATACCTTCTGAGGTGTATTCGCCACTCTCGATATGGTTGTTATAATCGCTCATCAATCGGGGTATCATTGACTCTAATTCGTCATCAGAAACATTGTGTGGTTATAGCTCGGTTATATTTGCGCAAAGTTAGTAAAGATACATGTATTTTACGTCTTCATTTTGGCGGTTGCCAAAAATATTCATCGTCAGAAGTTGGATTCTTGATGAAAACACCTTGGTTCTCACCCTTTGGAATCAACGTGACCCATTCTCCCTGAGGATGCGAACTATCGCCCTCAGTCTCATCCTGGCTGAGTGTATTTGCGAGCATATAATATAAGTTCGGAGCGAGATACTCAGACAGATATGTTCTGGCCATTGACTTATCTCCGTTATATTCTGCCTCGTCATTTACAATCATTGGCACATCGGTCAGTAGATTTTGCCTTATCTCAGATGGTGATAGCAGATTGCCATTAATATCTGTTATCCACGCTCCAAAGGTTGGGTCAAGAAAAATCCATTTTCTTAGTTTCTTACTCCATGCTGCCACAAATACATGATACTGATAGCAGTTACTGTCAGGAGGAAATCCTTTTATGTATTTTGCCTTAATACCGATACTCAACAGTGCCTCACTAAGACACATTGCCAAGACAAAACAATTTCCGGGCTTCCCCGAGCTTGCAGTGGCAAACATCAGGCAACGAAGATTATAATATACATGAGGAATCGCCTTTCCATCATGACGAATATTCTCGTGCACCCAACGGCACAACCGCTTCATCTTATCGTAATCATTCCCCTTGCCGGCTATTTTACGTAGATGAAAATGCCGACGATTAAGTCTGAAAGCTTCAGTGTTTTCCGGAGCATAGTCAAACCTGAATTTTAGAGCATCCTCGCCGGGTGTGTATTCAGCGCTGCGTTTCAGCCATCTTACTGTGGGCCATTTTTTATCTGCATTATATTCCCATCCGATTTTACGGATCTTATATGCTCGGGTCCACGAACCAAAGGCGGTGGCAATGAATCGCCACATCTCAGAAGCTCCAGCTCCGATGGCAATATCAATATCTTGATTGTGACCATAGTGCTTCACAACCCACTTTGAGGTTTCGTGCAATCGCTCCCTTATTTTAGACTTCTTGTCCTCAGAACAACTCCCAAACGTTTGCTTATAATTTTCAAACGGAAATTTTGTCTTATCACGAGTTTCTCGATTGAAGTATGTCATGCAATCGTCTGTCACCTGCACCAGACTATTAGGAAAGCATCCTCTGATGATTATATGGATCAGTTTAGGGCAACCCTCAAAAGAGATGTAGTCATCACACGAAAAAACATTTGCATCAATTATTAAGGTACGCAAGTTGGGACAATGGCTTGCCACCCATGGACGAAGCTTACCGATAGTGCCGCAGATTATCAAGGTTTCAAGATCGTCCATCGCAAAGATTCCATTATCAAAAAGGCCAATATCTTTTAGCACCAATGTCTTTACCCCTCCAACAGAACAGGTTCTGACGCCTCGTAGAATAGGTATATCCTCAAAAATCACAGTGTCGTAAGTGGATTTGCTCATACTTTCAAATTCACTTACAATACTACGTCTACGACCTATTCTTATGGTTTTGCGACCGTGAATAACCTCTTGATCCAGAAACCACAAACCACTTTTATTCATAAATCTTTCGCTATGCTCATCATTGTACAAAAGCAAAAGCCCTGTTAGCTAAATACTTACAGGGCTTTTTTGTTTCCATTGGGCGGAAAGAGAGGGATTCGAACCCCCGGAGGTGTGACCCTCAACGGTTTTCAAGACCGCCGCAATCGACCACTCTGCCATCTTTCCTTTGTTGGTAGGCGTTGTTTACGGGTGCAAAGGTAGAGCTTTTTGATGATATGTACAAGTAATTAACAAATTTTAATTACTTGAATTCTCCTCACCGAATTCCTTTTCCAATGCCATAAAGCGAAGATATGTGTCGTGAGATATCTTTTCCATTGATGCTTTAACTTTTTCAATGGTTTTGATTTTCATATCGCCACTTTTCGAGTAAAATTTATCGGCATAACATACCAGTCTTTCAAGCATAGTTTCCGGCATGTAGTTGCGTTGTGGTAGGGGAAGGTTCTGTCGAGCCACCTCCTCGGCAGTGATGCCTGCGCCGGTGTGGCATTCGGCCACTCGAGCCAGTGTCTCGCCGTATCCCTCACGGCGCAGCAAATCGGCGCCGAGGATGCCGTGTTTAATATAGGGTTCAATTCCGTGGCAACCCAGGTCGGGGGCGTCGGTCAAAAAGATGCCTATATCGTGGAGCATAGCCGCTGCCTCAATTTCATTAGGGTCGAGGGGTAGGGAGTGCCTTTTGGCCACATCGAGAGCCAGTTCGGCTACTGCACAGCAGTGCTTCAAATAAATTGCCCGACGGAGTGAGTCCGCCGGGTAATATTTATCTATTATAATGTTGAAATCTTTCATTCCACTATCGTACACCAACCGTGGGTATCGGGCAGCTCGCCATACTGAATGCCGCGGAGGGTGTTGTAGAGTTTAGTGACGATCGGGCCCGGTACTCCGTCTTTGGCAATGATATATTTCTTACCGGTGTCAAGGTCGTCGATTTCGCCAACAGGCGATGCCACAGCGGCTGTGCCTACAGCTGCAGCCTCCTGGATGTCGTCAAGCTCGTCGACGGTGATGTGACGGCGCTCTACTTTCAGACCCATATCCTCGGCCAGCTGCATCAGACTCTTATTGGTGATGGAGGGGAGGATAGAGTCGGAAGCCGGAGTTATGTAAACATTGTCTTTTATAGCCATGAAGTTGGCCGGGCCGCATTCGTCGAGATATTTCTTTTCTTTGGGGTCGAGGTAAAGCACTGCCGAGTAGCCAAGGCTGTGGGCGTGCTCTCCGGCCATGAGCGAGGCCGCATAGTTGCCACCCACTTTCCAGCGGCCTGTTCCGCGGGGAGCCACGCGGTCATAGTCGCGCATGATGCAAATGTTGGTGGGCTTGAATCCGCTCTTGAAATATGGCCCTACAGGAGATACGAGGATTATAAACAGATACTCGCTGGCTGGCTTCACACCAACCTGTGCCGATATGCCGATTTCGAGAGGGCGTATATATAAGGAGGCTCCAGACCCATATGGGGGCACAAAGCGCTCGTTGAGTTTGATGACTTTGAGCACCATTTCCCTGAATTTCTCTTCGGGAAGGGGCTCCATGAGCAAGCCTTTGGCCGATTCCTGAATGCGGTGAGCATTCTCTTCCAGACGGAACACTCTGATTTTGCCATCCTTACCGCGGAATGCCTTGAGGCCTTCAAATATGTCCTGACCGTAATGGAGACAGGTGGCTGCGATGTGGATGTTTACTTCCTCGCTCGAAGACACCTCGATTTCGCCCCACTTCCCGTCGCGGAAGTAGCAGCGCACATTATAGTCAGTTGGCATGTAGCCGAAGGAGAGACTTTTCCAATCTAACTCATTTTCCATAGGTTTGCTGATTAGTTGTTGTCGTTCCACAAAATTACGCAAAATTCTGTAGATTCTGAAAAAAAAGAGTTAAATTTGCCATTATGAAAAAACTACTTATTTTCTCTGCGCTGTTGTTCAGCCTTTTATGCGCTCATTCCGAGCGTCCTGTCGTATCTATCCTTGGCGACTCTTACTCCACATTCCAGGGCTATGTTCAGCCTGACACCAATCTTGTATGGTATCATTCGCCGCGACGTGCCAAAACCACCGATGTCGATTCCATGAACCAAACGTGGTGGGGACTGCTCACGGCTCCTGACTCACAATGGACTCTCGGTGTCAACAATTCTTACTCAGGATCTACCGTCTGTCGCACCGGATATAATGGTGACGATTATTCCGACCGCGCGTTCATTACCAGAATGGACAAACTTGGGACACCCGATATCATCCTTGTATTCGGTGGAACCAACGACTCATGGGCCGGTGTCCCTATTGGAGAATATGTCTATTCAAACTGGACCGATGCAGAGCTTTACGCCTTCCGCCCGGCCATGGCAAAGCTTTACGACGGTCTGCAGCATTTATACCCCCAGGCCAAGGTCTATTTTATTCTTAACACTGAACTTAAACCAGAGATCAACGAATCTGTTATAACTGTAAGCAGCCACTATGGCGTCTCCGTGATTACCCTTCACGACATCGAGAAGCAATCCGGGCATCCCAACAAGAATGGGATGAAGGCAATAGCCGAGCAGGTTGCCCAACAACTGAAATGATTTATTTTTAAAGCATTTACTATGGCAAGGATTTACAAATCTCTCACTGAACTCATAGCTCACTCACCACTGCTCGAAGTGGCCAGGATAGAGCGCACGCTTGGGCTCAAGGCTCGAGTGTTGGTCAAAATAGAGTCGTTCAATCCCGGAGGAAGCGTTAAGGATCGTGCGGCGCTGTCGATGATTGAGGATGCTGAAGAGCGAGGTCTGCTTCATCCCGGCGCCTTGATCGTAGAGCCAACCTCGGGTAACACCGGTATAGGTTTGGCCTGGATAGCCTCCACCAAAGGATACCGTATAATTCTCACTATGCCCGACACCATGAGCCGTGAACGCATGAGCATGCTCAAGGCACTGGGTGCCGAGTTGGTGCTCACTCCGGGCGCGCAGGGCATGAAAGGTGCCATAGCCAAAGCCGAGGAGATCTTGGTCGAAAATCCCGGCTCATGGATGCCCCGACAGTTTTCTAATCCCGCAAATCCCGCCATCCACGAAAAAACCACAGCTCAAGAGATTTGGGAGGACACCGATGGCCAGGTAGATATTCTGGTGGCAGGTGTAGGCACCGGAGGCACTCTATGTGGCACATCGCGTGGACTTAAGGCTCATAATCCGGCTATAAAAGCCGTAGGTGTTGAGCCGTCTGACTCGCCCGTGCTCGAAGGTGGAAAGCCCGGTCCCCACAAGCTGCAGGGCATAGGCGCCGGATTCATCCCCGACAATTATGACGCCAGAGTGGTGGATGAAGTCATGGCTGTGACTTGGCCGGAGGCTCGCGACGCTGCCAGAATGCTGGCAAAGGAAGAGGGACTCTTGGCCGGAATATCATCGGGTGCAGCCTTGAGCGCAGCTCTCACACTGGCTTTAAAGCCGGAAAACGAAGGCAAGACCATAGTGGCCATCCTCCCCGATACTGGCGACCGCTACCTCTCGACAAATCTTTTCGACGGAGAGTAACCCAAATATCGCTATAATACACCGACTGCGATGTGGATAGTATCCGCACCGCAGTCGTTAGTTTTTATCAGTTGAATTTTATGTGTTGCCTTGTTATCCCACAAGCTTGGTTATCAGATTGCCATCGCGGTCAAAACGGAGTTCCAGATCGTTGGTAAGTTCAATCTCATAGCCAGTGGAGTAGCGGGTAATCTCGTTGATGAGGAATGCAGGGAACGTTTCAGAAACGTAGCGCTGAATAGGCTCAGGCACAATTCCTGAGGGCACAGCCTGCTGATTGGGAGCATCTACATCGATCCAGAGGCCAGCGGCATCAAATTCCACTTCATAGCCACTGGAGAGAGTCACTTCATATGAAGATCCTGAGTGGTCGCCCTCGCGCTCTACTTTTATGGAGCGATCCCCGGGGAAGTAATTGGTGAGGAATTCCTTAGCTTGAGTAGGAAGCATCTCGTAAGAAACGGGCACATCCTTGTCGTCATCGTCCGAGCAGCTCCATGTCAGCACTGCCATGATGCCGAGAATGAGAAACATGAAAGTTTTTTTCATAATCGTGTTTTTATAGGGTTTTAAGATATAACAATTCACTAAGCCGAATTGTTCACTTCAGTCTTAGATGTTCCATCATTATGAAAGCAAACGGGCGTTCATCGAAAAATCTGAATCCGCATTTTTCATAGAGCCTGCGGGCTTTGTGATTCTCCTTTTCTACAAGTAGGCCCAGCGGTTTTCCCGCTTCTCTGGCTCTCATAGCCGTGGCTTCAATAAGAGCCTGTGCATACCCGCGTCCCCGACGATGGGGGACTACTGCGAGCGTGTCGAGATAAAATTCGTCTGGCGTACATTCGTCCTGCATGGCCGTGTAGTCGTGACCAATCTGCTCTTTCAGAGCCTTGAAGAACTGAGGCCTGAGCTCATACAGACGTGCACCGTCGTAAGCTATGGCCACTCCGCAAGCCTCGCCTTCCTCATCCTCCACAACAAGTGTATTGGTATAGCTATACTGAGTGTTTTCTTCCTTGGCAAGCGACTCAAAGAGGGCTATAACATCTTCACGCGTGTGCGATGGCGCAGCGAGCGAATTGGTTATCTCGTCGCCCACGGCCGCAACTATACTTTGCGCTATCAGGAGCGCATCGGCCTCGGTGGCCGGACGTATATTCATTTCAGTGTTATTATTTTATGATTACCCAAATTTATAACGCTTTCCACGTTGATTCCGTTCGGCAGGCGGGGCGATTTTACCTTTCCATGGATGTTCTCAGTCGAGTGTTCCACGCGTATCACATCGTAGAGACCCTCGTCGATGAAGGCCTGCAGCACTTTGGCGCCCCCTTCCACAAGCAGGGAAGTCACACCATACTCAGAGTAGAGTCTCGAGCAGGCATCAGTCAGGGTAGGGTAGTCGCGAAGCACTATTACATCGTCGGGCACTGAAAGCTTGCCGCGTCGGTCCAAAACCATTCTACGTGGTGATTTGCCGGCATAACATCGTGTGGTGAGGCTGGGATTGTCGGCTATCCACGTGCCGCTCCCCACCAGAATAGCATCGTGAAGAGCTCTGAGTCTGTGGACAGCTACCGAGGTGAGCGGTGTGGAGATGTGTCCGTCGATAAAGCCGTCGGCGCTCTCCGCCCATTTCAGTGTTATGTATGGTCTACGCATAGTGTGAGCGGTCATGAACTTTTCATTCAGCTCGCGGCACTCTTCTTCAAGAATACCCACGGCCACCTCCACACCAGCCTCACGCAAAATGGCAATTCCTTTTCCCGACACTTTGGCAAAGGGATCCACACACCCAACCACTACTCGGGGTATCCGTTTGTCTACTATCAATCGGGCGCATGGTGGCGTTTTTCCATAGTGGGCACACGGCTCCAGAGTGACATACATAGTGGCGTCACGCAGCAGTTCTTCATTCTTTACCGATGCTATGGCGTTTACTTCTGCATGACCTTCGCCGCAACGCCTGTGCCAACCCTCACCGATTATCTGTCCGCGATTGTCCACAATGACGGCTCCTACCATCGGGTTTGGCGACGCATCGAGCTGGCCATGTCGTGCAAGTTCCAGAGCCCGGCGCATGTATATGGGGTTAATCTCCATGAAAGGTCAGTTTGGTTCGTCCCAGTCTCCGTTGTCCTTAATCAGTTGTATCAATCGGGGAAGAGCCTCGTCGGTAGGAATGTTTTTCACCACACACTCTTTGCCTTTATACAGACTCACTCTTCCCGGCCCAGCTCCTACATAGCCGTAGTCTGCATCGGCCATTTCGCCGGGTCCGTTTACAATACAGCCCATAACGCCGATTTTCAGGCCTTTAAGATGCGAGGTGGCAGCCTTAATGTCGCGCAGTGTCGACTGAAGGTCGTAGAGTGTGCGTCCGCAACTCGGACAAGCTATATACTCAGTCTTGCTGATGCGCAGACGGGTGGCCTGCAGAATGTTTAGAGCAAGTGCGTTTAGCTCATCGCGGCTCATGACGCGGTTCTGTATCTCAATTCCATCTTGATATCCCTCCAGCAAAAGCAAGCCAAGATCGGTAGATGCAGCTATTGCAGTGTCGTCGCTATTCTTTCCGGTGTAGTTCATGGCTAAAACCACCGGATTCTTCACACCGCTATGACGTAAGTGTGACAAAAACGACCGCATGCCCAGAACACCGTTGGGTCTGGTGGCTGTCAGGCGCACTGTTTTTGTGGGATTGGCCGAAATTCTGCATATAGCCTCATCAAAATCATCAGTAGATGCGTCGACATGTATGGTCTCGGCTTCATCATATTCAAAATCCAGTCCGGCTACCTGGGTGGTGTGATCTTTCCAGAGTGATTCTCTCGGTTCCAACGGAGTCTCCGGAGCATCGGGGATGGCTACACAGCAGTCGGCAACCTCGTTTATATGGGCAAGAATGGAGCGAGCCGGTGCGATCTCGTTCACAGGGTCCTCGCTAAGCGACACACGGATAGTATCGCCCAACCCCACGAGCAGCAGCGAACCGATGCCAACGGCCGACTTAATGCGTCCGTCCTCGCCGTCGCCAGCCTCGGTTACTCCCAGATGGAGAGGAAAGTGCATATTCTCGCGTTCCATAGCTTGAGCCATGAGGCGAACTGTGCGGGTCATCACCACTACATTTGAAGCCTTTATGGAGATAACTACATTGCGGAAGTCGTTTTTCAGACACACTCGCAAAAACTCCATAGCGCTTTCCACCATTCCTTCGGGAGTATCGCCATAGCGGCTCATTATTCTGTCGGAAAGCGAGCCATGGTTCACTCCGATACGCAGAGCCGTGTTGTTGGCCTTGCATATCTCCAGCAGAGGCACCAGAGCCTTGTCGATCTTCTGTATCTCCGAGTCATACTCCTCGCTGGTGAATTCTATTTTCTTGAACACACGCCCGGGATCCACGAAGTTGCCCGGATTGATTCGCACTTTCTCCACTCTGGAGGCTGCCGAGAAAGCCGCTTTTGGATTGAAATGGATATCGGCCACAAGAGGCACGCCATAGCCATGATCTCTCACCAGAGTGCGTATATGCTCGAGGTTCTCAGCCTCGCGTACACCCTGGGCCGTGAGGCGCACTATGTCGCCCCCGGCATCGGCTATGCGTTCTATCTGCTTCACCGAGCCGATGGTGTCCATGGTGGAAGTCGAAGTCATCGACTGTATGGCAACGGGATTTGAACCACCTATCATGACTCCGCCAATTCTGACGGGCCACGACAGGCGGCGGTTGAAACTGTATTTTACCATCAGTTTACCTTATATTCATATTTTACCTCCTTGAGCTCCTGATTGGCCTTCACAATCTTGTTTGAAAGGGAGTCGCGGTAGGTCTCGAAACGTTCGGCAAGAGCCTGATCAGAAAGGGCAAGTATCTGCACGGCCATAACAGCAGCGTTCATGCCTGCATTGATGCCCACAGTGGCTACGGAGATACCCGGGGGCATCTGCACTATCGAGTAAAGTGCATCCATGCCGTCGAGGCTTGAGTTGATGGGAATGCCTATCACCGGGAGGGGCGACATGGCGGCTATTACACCTGGCAGAGCGGCTGCCATGCCGGCAGCTGCGATTATCACCTTGATGCCACGGTCTTTGGCGCCGCGTGCAAAAGTCTCGATCTCGAGCGGAGTGCGGTGGGCCGAGAGTGCATTCATCTCAAACGGCACCTGCATTTCGTTGAGGAAGTCGGCCGCTTTCTTCAGTATGGGAAGATCGCTTGTGCTTCCCATGATGATGCTGACGATAGGGGTCATAGCAAAATTTGATTAATGATTAGTATATTTTCTAATAGGCTGAGAGTAGCCAAACCCATATAAATCCGTTGGCCACACCGGTGAGCACCTGCCACAGCGTGTGGCGCTGCATATAGACACGTGCGGTCATCACAATGCCTGTACACAGTATGGCTCCGCTGATCCACCAGTTCAGACTTACGACCGACTGGTGCAATGCAGCTATGCGAAACAGCATTGCCACCACTCCGCCCATGGCTGCGGCGTGAGCTGATATCTTCCACCATCTATTCACCACGATATTTATCACCGTAGCCACACTGGCGCCCACAAAAAACATGGGGAGCCAATCGGGTGCACTGGCCTTGTAGAGAAACAGTGCACACCCGGCATAACACAGCAACACAATGAGATATGGCACTGTGCGCTCGGTGCGCTGGTTCAGCCCCGTATCGCTCACCAGTCCGGCCTTGTGGAGCACCAGAATGCTCAGCGCCGGAGCAAGGCATGTGATAAGGAAAATTATAGCTATGGTGGTCCAGAGCACACGTGTGGGCAATATACACAATATGCTCAGATAGGATGCAAGCACCATGGCGTAAGTGGGCACCAGCAGGGGCGAGAAGATAGCTGAAAGTATACGGCAGAGTTTGAACATGAGGAGATATGATTATAATTGTTTGCGTAAACGTGCTACAGGTATCCCGAGTCTGTCGCGATACTTGGCCACGGTTCTTCTGGCTATTTTAAATCCTTTATCTTTAAGAGCAGCGAGCAGTGCCTCGTCGCTCATTGGCGATTTGTGGTCTTCAAGACTCACCAGCTCCTTTATGGCTGCCATAATGGCTCTTGAGGAAACACTCTCTTCATCATTATCGTTGGTTCGGACACGCTCGTTAAAGAAGAATTTGAGCGGATATGTACCCGATTGTGTGGCCACATATTTGCCTTGTGTGGCGCGTGAAATCACCGATATATCAAAGCCTGTTCTGGCTGCTATATCTTTGAGTACCATCGGGCGGAGCGAGGCTTCGTCTTCGGTCATGAAAAAATCGTGTTGGATGCTGGCGATAGCCTCCATCACTCTCATCAGTGTGTCACGTCGAAGCCTTAGCAGGTCAATGAAATCCGTGGCCTCTTCACGTTTACGGGTTATAAAGGCCAGAGCCTCGCGCCGTCTCGACTGTGCATCGGATTTGGCTCCCTGGGTGCTTGACGGTTCGTCGGGCTTGAAGCTTTTTTCAATGGTTAGCTCCGGAATGTTGTTGGGCATAGTCACCGTCAAAGTACCGTCATCAGCAACCTCGACGTAAAAATCGGGCACTATGTAGCGGAGCTTGTCGTCGGGAGTCACGGCCATACGTGATGCCGGTTTTGGGTCGAGTGAACGTATCACATCTTCAGCCTCAAGCAGCGCTTCACGGTCTACACCAAGTAAGGACCGCAGCTTGTCGAAGTGGCGCAACGAGAAAAGATCAAAATAATGGTTTACTATCTCGTGGGCCAAACGACGTGACGGAGTGGGGGATAGCCGCTTAAGTTGTAGCAACAGGCAGTCGCGCAGATCCATGGCACCGATGCCCGCAGGATCAAGTGCTCTGACCCGTTCAAACACGCTACGCAGATGCTCAGGCGCAATTTCTATTCCGGCATTGACCGCCAGGTCGTCGGCTATCTGCGGTAGTGTGCGCGTCATGTATCCATTGCTGTCAAGATTCCCTATTATATATGCAGCTATGGGCTTGTCGCTCTCGGGCATGTCGGTCTCGGCCAGTTGATCCATCAGTATATCTATCATGGACTCCTCTTCGTCAACAGCCACCGGCTCATAGGTAGTGTCGTCGGCGCTGCGGTTGTTCACCCCCAGGCGGTAATATGGCACATTGTCGTCGACTGGCGCCACACTCTCATCCTCCGATTCGAGTGCCGGATTATCGTCAAGTTCACGTCTCACCTCCTCCTCCATCTCGGGCGCCGACATTTCAAGCATCCTCACAAGACGCATCTGCAGCGGCGAAAGCCGTTGCTGCAATTGCTGCGAGAGGGTCTGGACGAGGTTTTCTTTCATTAGAGTTCTATGAGCGTATCGTAGGGGAAATCGCGAGATGCCGTTTTACCTATAACGTCGTCCCACCGCATAGGGTTGATTCCGTTGCCCGGTCGTTTCACAGTAATATTCTCCTCGGTGAACAGTTCACCTTTACTGATGTCGCGTGCGGCCACTATACTTTTTCGGGCCACTTCTATATTGGCTCTCTCGGATGGAGCCACTTTTTTTTCGCCATCGCCCAGTGCCAACTCTATGTTTCTGATGGCTTTAACCATGGCTTTGAGCTCGGCTGGGTCGAGCGATGCGCGATGGTCAGGCCCGGGCAGATTCTTGTCGAGGGTGAAATGCTTTTCTATGACACATGCTCCACGTGCCGCCGCCGCTATAGGCACCTCTATTCCGAGTGTGTGATCGCTGTAACCGATTCCTCCGGGGGTAAGGGTGGCCAGAGTGTCCATGGCCTTCAGATTTACATCCTGCATCGGAGTGGGATATTGAGTGGTGCAGTGCAGCAGTATCACATCGCGGCGTGGTATGCCCCCCTGCTCAAGCACCCTAAGAGCATCTCCCACCTCCGGAAGTGTAGACATTCCGGTGGAGAGAATCACACGCCCACCCTTCGAAGCTACTTTGCGCAGATAGGGGAGATTGGTGATTTCGCCGGAAGGTATTTTCCAATAATCCATTCCTATGTCGGCCAGGGTGTCGATGCTCACAAGGTCGAAGGGTGTACTCATAAAGCCTATCCCTTTTTCTTTACAAAGTTCTGCCAGCTCAGCATAAGCAGAGAGGGGCAGGTGTATGGCACGACACATGTCGAGCTGAGTCTCCCCCTCGCCGGTGGTCTCCTTCTGGTATTCGGCCTTGGGAGCTATTGAAGATATCACCAGCTCGGGCACAGCAGTCTGAAATTTGACGTAGTCGGCACCGGCAGCAGCAGCCTCACACACCATGGCGCGGGCCATTTCCATCGAGGCGTTGTGGTTTACCCCGGCCTCGGCTATAATTATGATTTTGTTTGTATCAGGCATTGAAAACAGTTTCGTCGAAATATCTGCATATCAGCACCCCGGGCTTTATGTCGGGAGCCGGATTTTGTGGGAGTGCAAGGAAGTCTCTGAGCATCATTTCAGGGATATTGGCTCCTGCGTGGATAGAACATACCACACCGCCTCCCAGACGCGGATTTATCTCCATCAGCATCAGCTGGCCGGTGTCGGTATCGCGTATAAACTGCAGTGTCACCGGACCCACCAGACGGGCTTTCCGAATCACATCGGTGGCCATTAATTTTAGCTCCGGATAATCGACGGTAACACTCCTTGTTACTTCACCACCGAGCACTTCGATGCGCAGGCGAGGGCTCACGCACTGTATCTCTCCCGTCATCGAGATATAAGCATCTACGGTATATTCTTTGTGATTCTCAATATACTGCTCCATCATATAGTCGGGCATTCTGAGCACTCTGCGGAAATCAGTCACATCCCTAACCACCATTATGCCTCTTGAAGCCGAACCATGCCGGGGCTTGGCTATGAGCGGGAACACAGGCCGCCCCCCGCGATAGGTGGCAGGAATGGGGAGAGATTCAGAGGCGTAGTAGCGTGCTGAGGCATCCTTATCAAAGAGTATCGAGGCCTTCTCGGGGCTCACCACCGGTGCCCATACATCGTTATATAGATCAGCATATCTGCCTGCCACCTCAATGGCAGGATCCACGAAGGGCAATATTATATCTATCGAGTTGCGTTCAATACAGGCGTGTAGATTTTTCAGGATATCGGGGTCGCTCCACTTTGCTCCCACCACTACGCGCCCGATCGCCGCAATGGGGACTTCGAGCGATAGTTCATAGCTGAAGATGTTGATCTTCACACCAAGGCTTTTCCCGGCCTCGATGATCTTCCTGCCCACAGAGACACGCTTAGCGCCTCCCAGAAACAGTATGTTGATTGTTTTTCCAGTAGTATCAGACATTGTAGATGCCGGTTTTGTATCGTGCAAGATTTTCGGGTTTTACAAACCATTCTGCGGTTCGTCTAAGACCGCTTTCCAGGTCGAAGCGCGGACGCCAGTCGGTGAGCGATGTTATGAGAGTGTTGTCACCGCAGAGTCTGAACACCTCGCTTCCTGCCGGACGCAGACGGGCCGGATCGACCACATAGTTCACATCAGCTCCCATCACCTTGGCTATCATATTCAGCGTGTCGGCCATTGAGACCTCGGTGCCTGTGGCTATGTTTATCTCTCGGCCTTCAATGCCCGGAGTCTCGCCAAGAGCCACAAAGCCGGCTGCGGTGTCGAGCACGAAGTTGAAGTCGCGAGTAGGGGTAAGATCACCCACGCTGATCTCCCTTTTTCCGGAGGCAATCTGCGATATGATGGAGGGGATAATGGCGCGTGCGCTCTGTCGGGGGCCGTAGGTGTTAAATGGTCGGGCCACCACTACCGGCAGGCCGAACGAGTGCCAGAAGCTCAGGGCCATAGCATCGGCGCCAATCTTTGTGGCACTGTAAGGGGATTGGGGCTGCCGCGGGTGAGCCTCATCGATGGGCACATACTGTGCGGTTCCGTAAACCTCGCTTGTTGATGTCACCACAATGCGCTTAGCCCCCGATTGCTGAGCAGCTTTGAGCATATTGAGTGTACCCTTGACATTGGTATCCACATAGCTGTCGGGAGCCGAGTAGCTGTAAGGGATTGCAATAAGAGCAGCCAGATGATATATCACCGAACATCCGCGGGCTATCTCCTCACACAGCCGGGGGTCGCGCACGTCGCCGGTCACCACTTCAAGGTCGGGGTGTGTGATTCCATCCAGCCAACCCCACGAATTGAATGAGTTGTACTGGCTCAAAGCCCTTACGACGTAGCCGCGTTCAAGAAGCGTCTCAGTGAGGTGAGAGCCGATAAATCCGTCGGCGCCGGTAACTAATACTTTCTCTTTCATCATGGCTCAATAGGCTTTGTGGAGTTTATATGTATATGTCACACCGCTGGCCGATGTGTATTCAAGTTTCATGTCTTTTCCGTCAAGGTGCAAAATGCGGAGTGGGGTAGTGCCACCCTCTATCAAATGCAGAGGTGCCGGCGGGGTGTAGAAGCCGGTTCCGTCGTCGCTATCACCGTCAAAAGTCAATTCCAGAATTCTGTCATCATCGCTTTTGTTCCATGTTCCCATGAAGTTGTCATACGAATAATGCTGATAGACGGCTTGAATCTGTATGAGATGGCTCTGAAACCTCCAGTCGTATAGAGCCACATCTCCTTCATAGAGCTCCACCGGTTCACCATCGGCGAGTAGTTGGTCTAATCTCCAGGCCCCAAACAGGCTGCCTATGTCGCCGTCGTTGCGTGTGCACGATCCCAGCGCCATGAGCATGAAAACCAGAGCTATATATCTATATGTCTTCATCGTGTCTAAGTTTATTACAGATGTCATAGCTGAAGCAACCCGTTATACTTGATGCCCACTTGGGCTCCCACAGTGTTGCATGGCATATTGCCGCGATCTATCTCAAAACGACCCTCTACAGTGAGCCCCTTCACGCGTGCCGGTTGCCAAGAGGCTTCGATCATTACGGCCGTAAGCTCGATAGGATGGGGGAGCAGAAATTTGCCGTTTCCCCAAGCTTTTCTGTATCCTCCCTTGGCTATATACGTGAGGCCCGGCATTATCTCACCCTCGATTCCGATATGAAATCCGCGCATTGCGTTCCCGAGATATCCTGCATAGCCCGAGCGGTTGTAGGCAGGAGCCATAAGGGCAGGCGAGCCGAGAGATCTTCCAAAATACGCAAATGAGGAGTGGGCATTGTTATTATAGTAGTCGTCTGCACCCGATGCATGATCGGTGATAGTAGTGCCGCTATAGTCTGAAGGAGCATAATGTATGGGGCCGCTCTGATTGGTGAAATCCAGATATTCCAGCACCACGCCGCTGACAGTTTTTGGCGATGCTGACTTGTATTCCAAGCCCCATAGACCATCCCAGCCATTCATCTTGCCGATTCCTGAACCATCCTCCCAAGGCCATGAGAAGTATGCCGATATTTCATCGCAGTTTTTAAGTCGGTATCTGGCTCTCAGATCCCAGGCTCCCACATGGTTGCCGGTATAAAAAGCTTCTCCGCCATCCTCGTGGGGGAAGAACACATCCCAGTAAGCCTTAAGGTTTGTGGGATAATGGGTCTCCTGAACCATTTTGCCGTTGGCATAAACCATTCTATGTCCACCGAAGAAAACAACCGTCTGCAGCCCGACGATCACCGACAACGGCTTTTCTGGCTTGGTGCGGAGATAGAGCCGTTTGTAGTTATAGAGCTCATTGGTCACGAGATGATAGTTCCAATAGTTGTATTGTTCACGTCTCCAGCCATCGTCAATAAGCTTGCCATAGGCCACTTCGCCCTGTATTTCCACCCATCCGTTGGTGAAGGGTATAGGCTGAAAGCCTGCAAATCCCATTCTCACCTGTGGTATAGGGCGTGTATTGCCGCTTTCTATCAGATCGCCGCTGGTGAGTTTCTGATTCAAGAGAGCAGATCCATGCTCTTTCATTCCTGCTTCTAAATATATGCTGCGCCATCTTGCCGAGCCCCAAAGCTCTTGTAGCCAGATGGACTTTGGGCGCACAGAGTGTGTGCCCCACTCGCCGGTAGCAGCATAATATCTATCATAGTCAATGGCCGATGATATTCCGGCCAGAGCCGAGACTCCGAAACCGTAGTCGAAACGGCTATCGCTGTCCATCGGACGCCACAATCGGGCCTCAGCCATGGTGGACTGCGACGAAAAAACTTTGCCGTGTTTCAAGGCGCTGATATAGTGCGGGGCAAAATCCCCCGATCCGGCATTGGCTGTCAGCGAGGCCTCGTAGTGTAGTGCATACTGGGCGTCGGCGGTCAGTGGCATCATCATTAATGCCACACCCAAAAGCCTCATGGTCATTGACATTGGCTGTTCGTTTTTGTTCAATCTCTGCAAAGTTACAAAAAAATCTTCACCCACAGGCAGAGTTGACGCAATTATTGAATTTTGATAGTTAAAGCCACAAAAAAACGATGCTGGCAAGATTGTATAGTCGGGAAAAATGAGTAATTTTGCACTTTCTTTTATCAAACATCATTACAAAAGTGTAGTATGGGAGGCTTTTTCGGGGCTGTCAGCAAAGGCCCTTGTGTCAATGATCTCTTCTATGGTACGGACTATCATTCCCACCTCGGGACAAAGAGAGCCGGCCTTGTAACTTTCGATCCTGTAGCCGGTTTCAATCGGTCGATCCATAGTCTGGAGCGTGATTATTTCCGCTCTAAGTTTGAGGACGAGTTGGATCGCTTCAAAGGTCACGAAGGACTGGGTGTCATCAGTGATACAGATCCTCAGCCCATTATTGTCAACTCCCATCTGGGCAGGTACGCAGTGGTGACGGTGGCCAAGATAAACAATATTCGCGAGATAGCTGCCGAGCTCCTTGAGGAAAGGATGCACTTCAGCGAGCTTTCGGCCAACAATATCAACCAGACCGAGCTCGTGGCTCTGCTCATTAACATGGGTGAGACCTTTGTAGACGGCATTAACCTTGTATATAAGAAGGTAAAAGGCTCATGCTCAATGCTGATACTAACTGAAAACGGCATTATCGCAGCCCGCGATTATTTGGGCCGTACACCTATAGTATTAGGCCGCAAGCCCGATGGCTGGTGTGCAGCCTCCGAGACAGCAGTGTTCCCGAATCTCGACTACGAACGCGTCAGAGATGTAGGACCAGGCGAAATTGTTAAGATCACCAGCGAGGGTATGGAGGTGCTCCAGAACCCCGCCCACAGAGAACAGATATGCTCTTTCCTTTGGGTATATTATGGCTTCCCCGCCAGCGACTATGAAGGTATAAACGTCGAGGCAGTCCGTGAGGAAGGCGGCCGTATTTTGGGACATGAAGATCCCACCGTGGCCGACTGTGTCTGTGGCATTCCCGACTCGGGCGTGGGATTTGCACTCGGATATGCCGAGGGGCGTGGCATACCTTACCGTCGTGCAGTGCTCAAATACACCCCAACATGGCCCCGCAGCTTCACACCGGGCTCACAAGATCGCCGTCAGCTCGTGGCAAAAATGAAGCTTATCCCCAACCGCGCCATTCTCAACGGTAACAGTGTAGTGTTCTGCGACGACTCTATAGTGCGCGGCACACAGCTCAGAGACAATGTGAAGACCTTTTTTGACTGTGGCGCGCGCGAAGTGCATGCCCGCATTTCGTGTCCTCCGCTTGTCTACGGTTGTCCCTTCATAGGCTTTACCTCCTCGAAGAGCGACCTTGAGCTTATTACTCGCCGCATCATACGCGATTTTGAGGGTCGCGACGACATAAATCTCGAAAAGTATGCCACCACAGGCACTCCCGAGTATGAGCGTCTGGTGGCCGAGATTGCCCGCCGCTTGGGTCTGTCATCGCTGAGCTTCAGCAAAATCGAACATCTTATAAAAAGTATTGGCTTGCCCAAGTGCAGAATATGTACTCACTGCTTTGACGGCACAGGTATATGTCCGTCGCAGGCTTGGAAGGAGGATCACGAATGAAAAGAATAAGGAATTTCTGCATCATCGCACATATAGACCATGGCAAGAGCACCCTGGCCGACCGCCTGCTGGAGTATACCAACACAGTGGCTGCCAAGGAAATGCAGGCTCAGGTGCTCGATGATATGGATTTGGAGCGCGAACGTGGCATAACCATTAAAAGCCACGCCATTCAGATGAACTATTCGCTTGATGGCGATGATTATATACTGAATCTAATCGACACTCCGGGACACGTCGACTTCTCCTATGAGGTGTCGCGCTCCATAGCCGCATGCGAAGGCGCTCTGCTCATAGTAGATGCCTCGCAGGGCATCCAGGCTCAGACCATCTCAAACCTCTATATGGCCATCGATAATGATCTGGAGATTATACCTGTAATTAACAAGGTTGATCTTGAGTCGGCCAAGCCCGACGAAGTCGAGGATCAGATTGTCGACTTGCTCGGATGCGACCCTTCGGACATCATCAGAGCGTCTGGCAAAACCGGTGTGGGAGTTCCGGAGATACTTCAGGCCATCGTTGAGCGCATACCAGCTCCCAAGGGTGACCCTGAGGCACCCCTGCAGGCATTGATATTCGACTCTGTATTCAATCCCTTCAGAGGCATCATAGCATATTTCAAGATCGTAAACGGCACAATCCGTAAAGATGATTTTGTGAAATTCGTAGCCACCGGCAAGGAGTATAACGCTGACGAAATCGGAGTGCTAAAACTTGAGATGCAACCTTGCCAGGAGCTTTCGGCCGGCAATGTGGGCTATATCATATCGGGTATCAAGACTTCCAAGGAGGTTAAAGTGGGCGATACAATCACCCATGTGAAACGTCCATGCGATGAAGCTATCGATGGCTTTGAGGAGGTGAAGCCGATGGTGTTTGCAGGCGTCTATCCCATAGAGACTGAGGATTTTGAGAATCTCCGTGCCTCACTCGAAAAGCTCCAGCTCAACGATGCCTCGCTCACATTCCAGCCTGAGTCATCGATGGCTTTGGGATTCGGATTCCGCTGCGGTTTCCTGGGTCTGCTCCATATGGAGATAATACAGGAACGCCTGGGGCGTGAGTTCGACATGGATGTCATCACAACGGTTCCTAACGTAAGTTATCGTGTCTACGACAAGCATGGCGAGATGACCGAGGTACACAATCCCTCAGGGCTGCCCGATCCTACACTTATCGAGCGAATAGAGGAACCGTACATACGTGCTTCGATCATCACCGCTGCCGATTTTATAGGCCCGATTATGACTCTATGTCTGGGTAAGCGTGGCGAGCTCGTGAAACAGGAATATATCTCGGGCAACCGCATGGAGATGATCTTCGATATGCCCCTTGGTGAGATTGTGATCGACTTCTACGACAAACTCAAGAGTATATCCAAGGGTTATGCTTCGTTTGACTATCATCTGCACGATTTCCGCCCGTCGAAGTTGGTGAAGCTCGATATTCTGCTCAACGGCGAGAGTGTCGATGCTCTCTCCACACTGACTCACGTAGACAATGCCGTTTCCTTTGGTCGACGCATGTGTGAGAAACTCAAAGAGCTCATACCGCGCCAGCAGTTCGACATAGCTATCCAGGCAGCTATCGGAGCCAAGATCATAGCCCGAGAGACCATCAAGGCTGTTCGCAAGGATGTAACGGCTAAATGTTATGGTGGCGACATATCGCGTAAACGCAAACTACTTGAGAAACAGAAGAAAGGCAAAAAGCGCATGAAACAGATCGGATCTGTCGAAGTGCCTCAGAAAGCCTTCCTCGCCGTGCTCAAACTCGATTGATACCCGAAGCGTGTATGATCAGGCCTGTCAATATACCTCACGATGCTTCAGCCATCACGGCCATCTACAATCCTTATATTTTATACACCGTGGTATCGTTTGAGACGGAGGCTCTGAGCGAAACCGACATGGCCTCCAGAATTCGGTCCATAGCCTCACATTGTCCTTATTTTGTGTATGAGGAGGATGGCGAGGTGAAAGGTTACTGCTACGCACATCCCTGGAAAGAAAGAGCCGCATACTGTCGCACATTGGAAACAACCATCTATCTCGCTCCCTCTGTAAAAGGACGTGGGGTGGGTAAGAACTTGATGCTGCGCTTAATAGAGGAAAGTCGTTCCATGGGATTCCATTCGCTCATAGCGTGTGTCACCGGCGAGAATACCGACAGTATCATGTTTCACAAAAAGTTGGGTTTCAAAGAGGTCTCGCGATACAAGGAGGTGGGTTTCAAGCAAGGGCGCTATCTCGACGTTGTCGATCTGCAGTTGATGCTTTGAGTTGACCCTATACAGAGGAGCGTGAAAATTTTCCTTAGTTTGGATTTTTTTGTATCTTTGTGCATCGAATAGTGAAATTATGGATTCTTTGAGCGCAAACACAGGGACAGTGAATGTGGAAAGTGTGGTCGACGCGCTGTGCGACTTCGATTCCATGCATCATATCTGTCCGGGGCATAGGGGAGAAGGGGAACCGTTGCTCTCCAACGAGTCTGTCTGGCGCATCGTGCGTCTGGCGTGCGGACTGATGTTCCCGGGATTTTATGACGATTCCGTAGTCTCGGCATCCGAGCTGCGTTCACACATGACTATCGACTGCCACGAGCTGCGCCGATTGCTCAAGCATCAGATCTGCGCAGCCCTATGTTTTGCAGATTCCGACTGTCGCCGCAGTCTCGATTCTGTGTATGACGAGGCCGAACAGAGCACAACAGCCTTCATAGAAGCACTTCCGTCCATGCGTGGCATCCTGGACACCGACATCGATGCCACATTTCTTGGCGACCCGGCCGCTACCTCGACCCACGAAGTGATAGTTTGCTATCCGGGCCTGAGAGCCACGATGAGCTACAGAATAGCCCATCAGCTACTCACGCTGAATGTCCCCATACTGCCGCGCATGATTTCCGAACAAGCGCATTCAGAAACCGGTATCGACATTCACCCGGGTGCCACAATAGGTAAATCGTTTGTGATAGACCACGGCACCGGCGTAGTGATTGGAGCTACAGCCATCATAGGCGATGGTGTTAAGATCTATCAAGGAGTCACCCTGGGAGCCCGCAGCTTCGTGAAAGACGAAAACGATAACCCTGTCAAGGGTATTCCCCGCCACCCCATCATAGGCGATAACGTTGTTATCTATTCCAACTCCACAATTCTGGGCCGTATCACCGTGGGCGCCGGAGCCGTAATTGGCGGCAACCTTTGGGTCACATCTCCGGTGGCGCCTGGCGAGAAGCTGATACAGGCCGTGCCCGAGAATTTCCGAAAAATGTGAATTATAGAAAAAATCATCAAGGATAGTTACCTCATATAATATATGTTTGAATTAGTAGCAAAGACCCTCAAGGGCCTCGAACCGGTGTTGGCCGACGAACTCCAATCGCTGGGAGCCTCAGCCGTGCAGTCTGGAATCCGTATGGTCTCGTTTGAAGGAGATCTGGCCATGATGTATCGCGCCAACGTGTGGTGTCGCACCGCTCTGTGCATACTCAAACCGATCTACAAGTTCACAGCTTCCGATACCGACTCGCTCTACGAACTGGTCAAGGAATATGACTGGGGCAGCGTGTTGAGCCTCGGAAAAACTTTTTCAATCGACTCTACCGTCCATTCAAACGTGTTTACCAATTCACACTATGTGATGTATAGGGTGAAGGATGCCATTGTTGACTGGTTTAAAGACCGATATGGCGAAAAGAAGCGCCCCAATGTATGTGTGAGTGGAGAGCCTGATGTGAAGATCAACGTTCATATCGATGGTGAGAGAGTAACAATTTCACTCAACTCGTCGGGCGAATCACTGCACAAACGTGGCTGGCGGGTGGCTCAGACAGATGCCCCTATCAACGAGGTACTTGCTGCAGGAATATTGCTTAAAACCGGATGGAAAGGCTACTCCCCGCTGGTCGATCCCATGTGTGGTTCCGGCACTTTCCTTGTCGAGGCTGCCATGATAGCCGCAAACATTGCCCCCGGCAGCTATCGCAAAGGTTGGGCTTTTGAGAACTGGAGAGACTTTGACGCTGAGGTCCTTGAACAGGTATTGGCCGAAGGAACTCGCAATCTCGATATACCCTTTAAAATATATGGCTCAGATATTTCGCCCAAGGTTGTCTCTATAGCCGAAGAGAATATAATATCGGCCGGGGTTGACGACTTAATCAGCCTGCGTGTGCGCTCGCTGCAGCAATGGGAAAATGCCCCTGCCGACGGCAAAGCCGGTGTGCTCGTCACCAATCCTCCTTATGGCGAACGTCTTAACCAAGGTGATCTGGATAATCTCTACAAGATGCTGGGACAGAAGCTTAAGCATGTATTCTGTGGCTACAGTTTATGGATTATCTCATCTAACCTTGAGTGCCTTGACTGCATCGGGCTAACGCCGTCGCTCACCGAGGATATGCAGAACGGAGGTCTTGACTGCCAGCTGCGCGAGTATATCACGTTTGAAGGCAAGAAGGAGGATTTCCGCCGTGCAGGTGGTGTGGTGAAACGTGAACGGACTGACAATCCCGGGCGTGCCATAAGAAAGTCTGACGCCCAGTGGCGTAAAGAGGCAGCCGAAAAAGGGATGGGCGGACGCCGGAAGGATCGCGGCCGTGACGCTTCGCCTCGCGACTCTCAGCGTAAAGGACCCGAAAAACGCTCGGCTCTCAGCGAACTTTATCGCCCCAAGAAGGGAGGCTTTGCACGCAATGAGGAGAATCGCCGCAGATTTAAGGAGGAAACAGCCAAAATGAGCGAAGCCGAGGAGATACTGGCACGCCGTCGCAACGAGCACGCCCTGAAAGGGATAGGCGAAAATCCCAAAATGCCCTCAATCCCGTCGAGCGAAGGCCCGTTCATGCGCAGCCGTCGCCGCTGGAAACGCCCCGACAACAGCGATAACAACAATACTCAAGAATAACCCCATAACTGTCACAATATGAAAGTCCTTCTGCTCGGATCAGGCGGCCGCGAGTGTGCCATAGCCTGGAAACTGTCCAAAAGTCCCAAGCTCGACAAACTTTTTATAGCTCCTGGCAACGGTGGCACTGACGCATATGGCGAAAATGTGGCCATCTCGCCCCTCGATTTCCCCGCCATAGAGACTTTTGTAAAAGAAAACGGAGTTGACATGATCGTTGTGGGCAACGAGGATCCCCTTGTGGCTGGCATCTACGACTATTTTGCAGCCATTCCCGGAAGCCCTCTCATCGTGGGACCCTCAAAACTTGGTGCGATGCTTGAAGGTAGTAAGGATTTTGCCAAGCAGTTCATGGCACGCCATGAAATACCCACTGCAGCCTACCGCAGTTTCACAGCCGAGACTCTCAGCGAAGGAGAGGAGTTTCTGGCTACTCTCCGTCCGCCTTATGTGCTCAAAGCCGACGGCCTTGCAGCCGGCAAGGGTGTGCTGATCATCGACAATCTCGACGAAGCTCGCCAGTCGTTGCGCGAGATGCTTAGTGGAATGTTTGGAGCCTCATCAGCCACAGTGGTGATTGAGGAGTTTCTCTCGGGCATAGAATGCTCTGTGTTTGTATTGACCGATGGCAATGGAGGTTATCGCATACTCCCCGTAGCCAAGGACTACAAGCGCATAGGCGAGGGTGATACAGGCCTTAATACCGGCGGAATGGGTGCAGTGAGCCCCGTGGCATTTGCCGATGAGGAGTTTATGAAGAAGGTTGAGGAGCGTATTGTCAAACCCACAGTCGAGGGGCTCAAGAAGGAGGGCATCGTTTATCGTGGCTTTATCTTCCTCGGACTTATCAACGTGGCTGGTGAGCCTATGGTGATAGAATATAATGTGCGCATGGGTGACCCGGAAACCGAGGTTGTGATGCTGCGCATAGCCTCCGATCTTCTCCCCCTCCTCGAGGCTGCAGCCCGTGGAAATCTGGCAGATATGCCTCTCGAGATAGAATCCCGCTATGCCACGACTGTAATGGTGGTGTCAGGCGGATATCCCGGAAGCTATCCCAAGGGCAAGATGATAATCGATGTGGCTCCCGAAACAGAGACCAACGTCTGTTTCCACGCCGGGACGGCAAAGGATGACAAAGGCATCCTCGTCACCTCAGGTGGTCGCGTCATAGCGTGCAGCGCCTACGGTGACACGCTCGATGAGGCTCTTTCACGCAGCTTTAAGGCCGCTGAGGAAATCAAATTTGACGGCAAGTATTTCCGTCACGACATCGGCGCCGATCTTCAAGCTATAGAGAAAGGTAAGTGACACGCAAGGAACGCCTGCTCACCAATATTCTGCGCTCGAAGGGTGTAGCAGTCATCATATCACTCGTCGCTTTGTGGATGGCCTGGCAGGCTCTTTTGTCAGGCAAGGTGAGCTTTTGGCCGGGCGGAAACAGCGTGGTTTTTCCTTCGCCCTCAGAGTGGTTCTCGATTTTCCCGGAGTTGTCGTTTATGATAAACGCCGCCGGACTGATTTGTGTGGGAGCCATGATGATTGTGATAAACCGACGCTACAATCTGCTACGCACCATGTCGGTGTTCTTTGCTGCATTTTTCATGCTCTGTACTTGCGCCATGCCCGGTGTGGCCTGTCAGTTCAGTTCGTCTGTGCTGCTCGCACTGGTTGTGGTTACGTGCATCCGGCTCATGTTCAGCATATATGCCCATAGGGTGAGCTCACGACGCGTGTTCCTGATTTTTACACTGCTATCTGCCGGCGCCACTGTCGACTACGGCTTCCTCCTATATATACCTGTATTCATCATAGCCTTGGGACAAATGAAACTGTTCAAGTTCAAGAAACTCCTGGCTATGATTCTAGGTATTATCACACCTCCCTGGATTGTCTATGGCCTTGGCCTTGCGCCGTGGCCCGAGATGCCTCGGGTATTCTGGACTCCACCCACCGAGGCGTTCACACTGCCGGGTGGGCTTCCTATGCTCATCACTGTAGGCTTTACGCTGCTCACCGGCTTTCTGCTCGGTATGGTGAATCTCATCAAGATAATCGGCTTTAACGCACGCTCGCGCGCCTTCAACGGAATGCTCGTGATGGTTTCGGCGTTTACCGGCGTATTTGCTATCGTCAACTTCACCCATCTCTATTTTTATGTCACGCTGCTAAATGCGTGCGTGGCCTTCCAGGTGGGATTGTTTTTCAGATATGTGGCCTCGCAGCGCGGGTATATTTTGATGCTGTTTCTCCTTGCATCCTATGCCTGCCTTTATGTCTGGCAGATATACTTTTGATATTCAGAAATGAAAATTGCCATCGACCCAAATATCCCGTTCATTGTCGAACCCTTGCAAGAGATACAAGGCATTGAGATTACACACAATCTCACACGCCAAGGGGTAAAGGATGCCGATGCTATTGTGGTGAGGACACGCACCTGCTGCGACGCATCGCTGCTTGAGGGTAGCAAATGCAGTTTTGTGGGGACTGCCACGATTGGAACTGACCATATTGATCTCGCCTACTGTAAAAACCGAGGCATCAAAGCAGTCAGCGCGCCCGGCTGCAACGCTCCGGCGGTGGCTCAGTGGGTTCTCGCGGCTATCCGGGAAAGCGGCGGCTTCGAGGGGCGAACTTTAGGTGTGGTCGGTGCCGGAAATGTGGGGTCCATACTGATACGTTGGGCCACTTCGCTGGGAATGAACGTTCTTGTCAACGACCCTCCTCTGCAGAAAAGAGGTGATAACCGTTGGATCTTCTCAACTCTTAGTGAGATAGTAGAGAAGAGTGATGTGATAAGCTTTCACACACCTCTTACCCGCCAGGGAGAATTCCCTACGTTTCATCTCGTCGATGCGTCATTTATTTCTCAACTGAAGCGTTCGCCCATATTGCTCAATGCGGCTCGCGGCCCGGTGACCGATACCGCAGCGTTGCTTGAAGGCCTCGCCAGCGGTAAAATCTCAGGGGTTGGCATTGATTGCTGGGAAGGAGAGCCTCAGATCGATAGACGCTTACTCGAGAATGCTTTGATAGCCACACCTCATATAGCCGGCTACTCAATGGAGGGTAAAATCAGAGCCACACAGATGATGCTCGATGCTCTTACATCTCACTTTGGGCTTGATCCTTTGAGAGTAAAATCGGCCACACTTAACCCCGTGCCCGATACTTTACATCCCGAAGATATAGACTATGATATCCTCGCAGACACCGATGCTCTTAAACAGGAGCATGAGAGATTTGAAGAACTTCGAAACAAATATTCTCTGCGTCATGAGCCCGGACAGAGTTAGGCTAAACTATTTTTAGCACTGTTCGTTTGTGTGTTTGATACATATTGGCTAAATTTGCACCAAATAATTCCAATAACAATATTGCAAAATGCTTAAAAATATACTTTCGATAGCCGGACGCCCCGGACTTTTCCGCCTTGTCAACCGAGGCAAAAACATGCTGATAGTAGAGGCTATAGCCACAGGTAAACGCACACCGGCCTATGCCCACGACAAAGTAATCTCGCTGGCCGACATCTCCATCTATACTCAGGATGGCGAGGACACCCTTCTTGGCAATGTGCTTGAGGCGGTGAAAAACAAAGCCGAAGGCCAGCCCGTGGATGTAAAAGCTCTCGGCTCGGATGCAAACATCAGAGAGTATTTTGCCGAAGTGCTTCCCGAATTCGACCGCGAGCGCGTGTATACCACCGACATCAAGAAGCTCCTGTCGTGGTATAATCTCCTGATAGCAGCAGGCATCACCGACTTTGCTCCTGCCAAAGAAGAAGATAACGCCAAGGAAGAGCCCACCGAATAAAATAAACAAGTGCAGTTGACTCATCTCATCAACAGACGCTTCAGCGAATGCGATAGC
Source organism: Muribaculaceae bacterium (assembly GCA_023664185.1). Classification (GTDB taxonomy): domain Bacteria; phylum Bacteroidota; class Bacteroidia; order Bacteroidales; family Muribaculaceae; genus Duncaniella. Next base: position 31,849 of record JAMPGA010000003.1, on the reverse strand, counting down.
GTTGCCTCGCTCGTGGAGGCCGACTACGACATTCTGCCGCTTTTGAGCCGTTTCTCGCTCCCTCTGGGATTTGGCGACGAGTCAATCGCGCGACTTTGCAATGCCTCCGGCATCCATCCTGACGTATTTCTGCTAATAGTCAATTTCATACTTTGCGGTGAGATTGATGCCGAAAGAATGAAAAGGGTTAATCCGGCCGATGTAGCCAGATTCCTTCACCGTTCTCACGACTATTATCTGGAATACAAGTTGCCACATATCAGAAACAACATGATTGCGGCACTTGATCCAAATCATCGCGACATCAATCCCATTATTCTGAAGTATTTCGACGATTATGTAGAGTCAGTAAAGACACACTTCGAATATGAGGAGAAAGTGTTGTTTCCTTACGTCGACGAGCTTGTGGCCGGCAAGGTGAATAGCAAATATTCAGCTGATACATTCCTGCACCATCACGACCATGATGTGGAGGATAAAATCGGTGAACTTAAAAATATAATACTTCGGTATTATACTACTTCGGTGCCTTTCAAAATGTATGATGTGCTTGTGGACATCTACAATATAGAAGAAGATCTCAAGGAACACTCTGATGTGGAAAACAAGATTCTTGTGCCTCTGACACGACGACTTGAAGCAAGATAATATGCGTACCAGGATTATCGGAATACGTATAGACTCTCCATTGGTCAAAGAGGGATTGAAGGCCATCTTAAGGTCGTCGATAGACAATTGTCAGCTCTCTGAAGGCCCGTGGGAGTCAGATGATTCTGATATGCCTGATGTTGTAGTGTCCGACGTCTACAATGTGCCCGACCTGCCCTCCGGAGTCAAAGTGGTGGGGTTGTTGGGCTCAGCGTTGCCTCAGCGATTCAGCTCTGTGTTTCAGGACACCTTTTCGCTTTACGACTCTACTGCTGATATAGCCAATAAAATAAACGCCTTACTCACATCCGAGCCTGAGGAAGGGCGTAATGCCGAACTCAGTCCACGCGAAAAGGAAGTGATATTGTATGTGGTGAGAGGTCTATCTAACAAAGAAATCGCCTCAACCATGAATGTCTCGGTCAACACAGTCATGACCCATCGGCGCAACATCGCTTCAAAGCTTAAGATACACTCCCCCGCAGGTCTCACCATTTTTGCCATTGCCACAGGGCTTGTGAAAATGGAAGAGATAACTGACTGACATTTATGATTTACGCAATTCTCCTCATAGCCGCCGGTATACTCGTACCCGACTATTACATATGGAATACCTACGTTAAGCCCGGGCCAGCCGTCTGGAGCGTGATCTATTGGGTGCCATCGATGCTTTTTGCTGTGCTCACTGTGTGCGCACTGGTATGGAAGCGTTTCAACTCGGGCGTAATGAATATTTTCATGTCCCTGTTGCTCGGCGTAGCGCTACCCAAGGCTATATTTGCCCTGGTTTCATGGATTGGCAATGCTGAGCCGCTCGGCTATTACGGAGGTCTCTGCATAGCCCTTTTGGTAATGGCATTTTCATTTTTCGGGTTGATATATGGCTGGAGAATTGTAATAGTGAGAAATATAGAGCTTTCGTTTCCCTCACTTCCGGCCGAATTTGACGGATATAAAATTGTGCAACTCACCGACTTTCATATCGGCACTTATCACCGCTCGCCCGACACCGTACGTAAAATCGTCTGGACCACCAACCGCCAGCGCCCCGATGCAATAGTATTCACCGGAGATATGGTGAACCTGCGTCCGTCTGAAATAGAGGAATTCATGCCCACCCTCCGCCGGCTTCATGCTCCTGATGGAATATACTCTATCCTCGGTAATCACGACTATTGTGCCTATCTCAAATATCGCAGCCAGCGTGGCGCAACAGATGCCTGCTGCCAATTGTGCCGACATGAGCGCGAATTGGGGTGGCATTTGCTGCTCAATGAGAGCATCGTTTTAAAACGTGGTGATGCTGAGATTGCAATTGTGGGTGTGGAAAATGAGGGTAAACCACCTTTCCCTGCCCGTGCCGACCTCGACAGAGCCATGAAGGGGCTTCCCGAAGGGATATTCAAAATACTTCTAAGCCACGACCCTTCACACTGGCGCAGGGGAGTTTTGGGGAAAACCGACGTTCAGCTCACTCTCTCAGGCCACACTCACGGAATGCAGTTTCGCATAGGGCGTTTCTCACCGTCGCGCTTTGTAACAAAGGAGTGGGGTGGCGTCTATCGCAAAGATGGCCGAGTACTGTTTGTGAGCACAGGCGTAGGCAGCAATTTGCCCTTCCGCTTCGGAGCTTGGCCTGAGGTGGTAGCCATAACTCTCAGACATAGACATCCTTCCCTAGTTTAAGAAATTGTCTAAGTTGGTTTATGCATTGTGGAAGCTGGTAAATGAGTCGTGCTCCTGGAGAGGCACCGGGATTTCTGTCTTGGCTTTATTGAAGGCTTTTACCATAAAGGCTATGTTGCGGCCAAGATTTCTCATGGTCTGCAGACCCTCCAGATCGGCCTCCACGTCCTGGGCGGTAAATCCATGGACCTCATTCCAATAAGTGCTCGATGCAATTGGCATGGAGCAAATGGTGAAATATTTGTTTATCTCGTCGAAAGCCGATGTTGATCCGGCTCGGCGCGATGATATTACGGCTGCTCCGACCTTCATGGTCTTGTCAACTACACCCGAAGTGCTATAAAAAAGTCGATCCATAAACGAGAGCACCTGACCGTTGCATCCGGCATAATATACGGGGCTACCCACAATCATACCATCACATTCATCAAGCACCGGTGCTATCTCGTTGACAATATCATTGAATACGCATCGTCCATGCTGGCGGCAGAAGTTGCAAGCTATGCAGCCTCTTATATCCTTGTTGCCGATATTGTAGCGCGCGGTGTCAATACCATTTTCGTGCAGCGTGTTTTCCAATTCGCACAGTGCTCTGTCTGTGCATCCCTCGGTGTGGGGACTGCCATTGATGATTAGAATTTTCATGAGATATTTCTATATACAGTTTGTTTTGTAACGTAAATAATCCGGATTATGTTTTGTGGCAACTGAAATTTGTCGGCTGATAATTTTGATGTAATTTTGCATCCGATAAGCAACCTGATTTATAAAACCGAGTTTCCAATGAAATTTCAAGGCTATCTGCTTGCTGCAATCGCTGCCGCTACTTATGGCACCAATCCGGCTTTTGCAGTGCCACTCTACGAGGAAGGTATGAATCCCACAAGTGTTCTGCTGTTCAGATACTTACTAAGCCTTCCCATATTATGGCTTATCATCAAGGTGAGGGGACAGAACCTAAAGCTACAGAGAGGTGAAATTGCGCCAGTCATCATACTTGGTGTGTTGATGGGTCTATCCTCACTGGGCCTGTTTGAATCATATAAGTATATGAATGCCGGAGTGGCATCCACACTACTCTTCATGTATCCGGTGATGGTGGCTCTGTTGATGACATTCTTCTATCACGAGCGTTTCAGAGCCACTACCGCTCTGTGTCTGCTCGTAATGGTCGCCGGATTGATGTTGCTTATCCATACCGATGGCTCGGGAGGCATCAGCCTTGTTGGGTTCCTGTTAGTGTTTGTATCGTCGCTCACATATGCCATCTATCTTGTTATGACCAATGTATCGGCCAAAATCAAGAATATCCCCACCATCAAGCTGTTGTTCTATCAATTGCTGTCGGGAGTATGTGTGTTCCTATTCATGCTGATATGTGGCGAGCCGCTCACAATTCCATCCGGTATCGTTGGATGGGTTGATGTAACGGCGCTGGCATTGTTGCCAACAGTAATGTCTCTCTACTGCACCACGGCAGCCATTCACCGAATAGGCTCAACCCCTACAGCCATTTTTGGGGCTCTTGAGCCCGTGACTGCCGTGGTGTTGAGTGTGGTTTTACTGAATCAGACCATGAGTGTCAACGAGATGCTCGGCGGTCTCCTTATTGTTATAGCCACCTCGCTCGTTGTGGCCTCCGACCATGTGGACCATGCTCTGCTTCGCATGCGCAAGATGTTTCCGTCAATCCGACGAAAAAGGTAATAAGCTACAGATGTAGTGAAAAGTAAAACGAATAGCAAAAAGGACAATTGAGGTTTGAAAATAAAATGTTATTTTTGCGATAACTTTAATAACCTTGAATTCTCTACGCAACATATCAATCTTCATCACCACAGCTTTGACCACTTTCGTGGCGCAAGCTATGGTGTGGTCTGACGGCAATAAACCTGTTACCGTCTCTTTTGAGACTGCAACCGATCCGGTGGTAGAGACTGCTATGGATATGTTTGCAGGAGATATCACATTTGTCACGGGTATCACCCCGGTCAAGTCAGTAGACTATGGGATTGTTTATGTTTCACAACTTAACAAAGCCTCGGCAACGCAAAAACAGCGACTGACTGAAAAGGATGTGCCTGTGGAGAAACTGACTTCACTAATAGATGGATTTGATATCAGAGTCTCCGATGGTAAGATTCTTGTGACAGGGAGCAACGGTCGAGGCACTGCCTATGGGCTTCTTGAACTCTCACGCATGGCCGGAGTAAGCCCATGGATATGGTGGGGCGACATAATGCCGGAGCGAAAAACTCATCTGGAAATGCCCGACGATTTTTCCACTACCCAGGGAGCCTCGGTGGAGTATCGAGGTATTTTTCTGAACGACGAGGACTGGAGCCTGCGTCCATGGAGCAGCCAGACTTTCGAGCCCGAATGTGTCAATCCCATTGGGCCGCGGACATACCGCGAGATATTCAGACTGTTGCTGCGACTGCGTGCAAACACTCTTTGGCCCGCCATGCATCCCGGCACCAATGCTTTTTTCAAAAATCCGCTCAACCTTATTATGGCTGATAGCTGTGGCATTGCCATAGGTAGCTCGCACTGCGAGCCATTGCTGCGAAACAATGTAGACGAGTGGGACGTGGAGCAAAGAGGCAGATTTAACTACATCACCAACCGCAGCGAAGTCCAATCTTACTGGACAGACCGCCTCAAGCAAGTGAAGGGCAGAGGTGCCAGAAATATTTTCACCATAGGGATGCGTGGCATTCACGACGGCTCAATGGAAGGCGTGAATACCCGAAGTGAAAAGTTTGATGCTCTGCAAACCGTGATAAACGATCAGCAGAATCTCATTCGAAACCACATTGGCGACCCTTCACAGCAGATGCAACTGTTCGTGCCATACAAGGAGGTGCTGGAACTGTATGAGCAAGAGCTCAAAGTGCCCGACTATGTCACTCTGCTTTGGTGTGATGACAACTATGGGTATCTAACACGGTTGTCAACCCCCGAAGAGCAAAAACGCAAGGGTGGGGCAGGTGTGTATTACCATCTCAGCTATTGGGGGCGTCCTCACGACTACCTGTGGCTCTTCGCCACTCAGCCGGGACTGATATGCAACGAGATGCACAATGCTTGGCAGCATAACGCCCGAAAAATATGGATAGCCAACGTCCACGACCCCAAGATAGCAGCTTACGGACTGGAGCTATTCATGGATATGGCTTGGAATATTGAAAGCGTGCAGACGGACAACGTGGGCAAACATCTTGAACATTGGCTCAAATCAAACTTCGGAGAAGCCGTTGGTCAGAAAATCTATCCTGCCATGCGACGGTACTATCGGCTATGCTCGATGCGCCGTCCGGAGTTTATGGGATGGAATCAAGTTGAGCTAAACAAGCGCATATACCATCGAGGGCTTGGCCCTGTAGCCGATACGGAAATGAGCTTCACTGAATTTAATAGTGAGGCAGACCGCTATATGGCTGAATTTGAGAAGATAGTCCGTGAGGTGGATGAGGCCGACGCTCTTTTGCCATAGCGCCTCCGCGACGGATATTATGCAGCAGTAAAATATCCAGTACATGCAGCTGCAAACAACGCCGTGAAAATGCTCGAGGCGCAGAGGGCAAGAAATAGCAGCGGCCCCAATATGCTCAAGGCGGCTGCAAGGAGTCAGGAGGCATTTCGGAAAATCCAGGAGCTTACCGCATGGTATAACACCGGTATGAGTTCAGGCAAGTGGGATAAGTCAATGGATATGTGTCCGAGAGAGTTGCCATGGTCATCAGCGCCCGTATTGCCGACTAAGGGGGATAGTTTCGAGCCTTCCGATACATTGAGCCGTCAGCTTAAGAACGACCCTGTACTGACGTGGAAAGCCTGCAATTTTTCCGACTCGGATGGCGAATACCGTCGGATAGAGATGCTGGGACATAGCGGACAATCCATTGAGCTAAGTAAGGGATCATCACTTATTTATCATTTCCAGCTCAACGAGGCTATAGAGAGCCCAAAGCTAATCACTGCCATGATACCGACACAGCCAAACGATGGTGGCCGGCTGCGCTATTCAATCAGCATAGACGGAGGCGAGCCGGTGGAGTTTGACCTCAAGGAACAATTCCGCTCTGAGCAATGGAAGCTGAATGTGCTCCGCGGGCAGGCTCGACGTGATCTGCTTCTTCCGACTCTGCCTCCGGGTAGCCATACAGTTGTATTGAAAGCTCTTGACAACCATATTGTGGCCGACCAGCTGATGATAGATTCATGTACCGACAGGAAGTTCTATCTTATCCCTGGGTGTTTTGAGTAGTAGTTTTCTTGTCGGGAATAGGCTTCTCGTAGCTGTCGGCATTGACTTTGAATACAAAGGAATCACGCTTCCAGCTGCAGATTATCAGCACTATCAGTGAGATAAAACCGTTTACTATGAATGCAAAATTAGGATTGCCTTGAGCCTCAAATGGCCTCTGCCAACGAAATGACCAGACCACAACCCACGCCCAGCTAATCAAGCCGGGCGGTATATGTCTGATTCCTTTCGATAGTACGAAAGAAGTGATTATGTAATAATCTGCGTTTACAGCAGTGCCATAGCGTCGTTTGCTATTAGCTGTGGTTCAAGATGGTTGTCGTGGAGTAGTTGCGAGGCGTCGTAGCGATCTTCAAATTGCTTCTTGAGGCCATAGCATTTCACCATCATGGAGTCTGTGCCGTAGTAGCGGGCAATCTTTTCGCCGAAGCCACCGTCGAGCACGCCGTCCTCGAGAGTTACTACCAGTTTATGATCTGATTTCAACTGATCGAGCAGTTGCAAATCCACTCCACTAAGATACCGAGGATTGATTAGGGTGGGAGAGATACCACGGGTCTCGAGCAGCTCGGCAGTCTTCTCTCCAAGGCCATAGAATGTGCCGGCAGCTATAATGGCCACTTGCGTTCCTTTCTTGGTTACTGCGTATTTGTTGAGATCCGAATAGTCCAACGGGAATTCCTTGCCGCTCTCCACCACGGGACCTCCGGGCACGCGCAGAGCCACGGGATGCTCTCTCTGAGTCATAGCCCAGTCGAGCATTGCCAGATATTCCTCTTTGCATGTGGGGGCGAGATAGACGAAACCGGGAATATTGCTTATGAGGGCGATGTCAAACCATCCCAGATGGGTCACATCGTTCAGACCGTAGACCGAGCCATAGAAGAGACCTACAACAACGGGTGTATTGTTTATGGCCACATCCTGCGACAGTTGGTCGTAGGCACGCTGCACAAAAGTGCTTGCCACACCGAAAAATGGCTTGGCTCCACCTTTGGCCATACCCGATGCCAAGCCTACGGCCTCCTGCTCGGCAATACCAACATCTATAAATTGCCGTCCGGCTTTGGCTCTTCGGTCTGGAGTGAAGCCAATGACACCCGGAGTGGCTGCAGTAATCACACTTACCAACGGATCTTTCTCCATCAGCTCCAACATATGGTCAGCTGTGATTGACGCATAGTCGGGAGCTTCGCTTATATGGAGAGGGTTGCCTGTGGCAAGATCAAACGGGCCTCCGGCATGGAAGCGCTCTCTATTGGCCTCGGCAGGTGCATAACCTTTGCCCTTCTGGGTGTTTATATGAACCACAATGGGATGGTCGATCCCTTTCACCGACTCAAAGGCCTCAACAAGCGAGGCTATATCGTTGCCATAGGCTACATATTTATAGTCGAATCCAAGCGACTTGAAGTAGTTTGTGGGCGATTGTCCGTCGGTCTCTCTGAGCCGTCGCAAATCGTCGTAGAGGCCGCCATGGTTCTCGGCTATAGACATGTCGTTGTCATTGACCACCACGATGAAGTTTGAGCCGAGCTCGGCTGCAAAATCCAGCCCTTCAAAAGCCTCGCCTCCGCTGAGCGAACCGTCGCCAATCACGGCTATCACATTTTCCTTGTCCCCCTTGAGGTCGCGCGCCTTGGCCAGACCTCCGGCCAGACTGACCGATGTGGAAGTATGTCCTACTTTGAAAAGGTCATAGTCACTCTCGTCGGGATTGGTATATCCGCTCACGTCGTCATAGTGTGCCGGATCAAGAAAAGCGTCGATTCGGCCGGTGAGCATTTTGTGGATATAGCTCTGGTGTGACACATCAAACACTATCTTGTCTGACGGAGCGTCAAACACATAGTGCAAAGCCACCGTGGCCTCCACCATGCCGAGATTGGGCCCTATATGGCCTCCGTGGGCACTGAGCTTTTTCAACAATACTTCTCGCAGTTCACCGGATAGTTCCTCCAGCTCCCCGACAGACATTTTCTTTATATCGTTGGGGCTATGAATGTCGTTTAGTTTCATTTGCAAAACAGTTTTTTCAAATGGATTCATTATCTAAAACAAACGCGACTCCCCAACGGTTTACACATTAATCTCTTTTCACATCTACCTCTGTGGTGTCAGCAGGAGCTTCGGTGTGTTCTGTCTCTTTCTTTTTCCTGTGAGGACGCAGGAAGGAGAATATATTGTCGAAGTCGCGTTTGAACACGATGCCTATACCCTGGGTTGTGAGAGCGCTCTTCAGATAATAATTTTGGTCGTTATATCGGTTGTAAGCCTTCAGCTGAATGGTGCCACGACGATTTAGCAAGTAGCGAATGTCAAAGTCGCCGATAAATGTATTATTGTTCAGACTCTTGTCGCGATAGCCGAGATTGCCGTTGAAAAGCAGACGATTGTCGAGCAGCTGCGACGACAGAGCCAAGTCAACCTCTACATCCGAGAAGTCGCCCTTCGAGCTATTGATCGACGGAGCTATGCTCCAATTGTCGCTCAGAGCGCCGAGCATAGAGCCCAGTCGGGAAGAAAGAGTGGATGAAGCCACCGAGACCAGTTCGTTGCCATGGGTTGCGCTCATATAGTCAGGAGTATAGAATCGGTTGAGCGCCAGGAGATAGATGATCTGCTGGCTCATCATCTCCTCTGTCGAGATGATTGATTTCACTTTGCGGTCTATATCGGAGGTGAGCGAGGGGAATTCGAGGTCGTAGCTTATATCCGGGCTACGCATATCGCCTGTCACATGCATTATGGCATTGACATTTACATTGGTGCGGTTAAGCTCCGGATCTTGCAGGAACGACTCATCAAGATCCGTGAGATTGGCCTTTGTGGTATATGCGGCAGTGATGTCGAGCTGAGCGGCATAAGGATCGCCCGAGAAGCTGATGCGGCTTCCCTCGCGAATGGTGAAATCCTTAAGGATTATATCCTGGAGGGTGAAGCTGTAAGAGCCGCGGTTGAGGGTATAGTCGCCACGCATCTCAAGCTCGCCCTGCGAGTCATATTTCATGCCCAGATGCCCCGAACCGTGAGCCACAATTTTGTCACCACCCACCGGATCCATTATAAGATTCAAAGTGGCCTGTGGAGTGATGTCTACATTAAAGTCGAGCACATACTGCGAGGGTGGTCCCTCCACCTGTTTCTTCACATTCGCCTTGATGGCTTTTATGATCTCAGGCGTTGGGTCGAGAGCGGCCAGAGAGTCCTTGCGGGCTTTATCGCGGTCGCGGAAGGTGATAAAGTCATAATCAATCGACTGCTCCGAATCAGAGAGCACAAACGTGAAGGTTGATTTGGGTTCGGTGGACATGGTGACGCCAATATCTATTCGCCCCGGGACGCCTCTTACCTGAGCGCTGCCACGACCGAAGATGCTGCCAAACCATGGATCGGGAGTATCATTCTCGGCCACGTCATACACCAGCATATCGCGGGCGTCGGTAATGTAGAAGCTGAATGTAGGTTCATGGAAATAATGATGAGTCACAACTCCCGACAGTTTTGCCGTCTGGCCATAGCGGTCTTTGAGAGTGACATCGCTGAACGATATCCTGCCGGGATTGAGAGTGACAGAGTCGGTCACCGTGTATGATGTATTAGTAAAGTCCAGCTTCATCTTCAGATTATCAACGAAGATCTTGCCCTTCACATCCAGATCTTTAAATGTGCCATAGAGCAACGCATCGCCCGATACATGACCGGATATCGACGATGTGAATGCCGACATAAACGGGAGCATGAACCCAACCGGAGCGCAGTCGGCGGCAAAGTTAAACACCAGCTCCTCGGAAGCCGGGCGAATGTAGCCATCTATTTTCGATTCACCCTCCTCACCCTTTATATCAGCTTTGATAGTGACCTTCTGGGTATTATTGTCCCACCACGACACTATATCGGCATCGCCCATCACACAGTTGTTGTAGGCTATACCGTCGACATGCAGGCGAGGGGTATAGAGCACCGGGGATTTCGACAACAGAGCATCGCCATAGAGCTTGCCCGATGCGATGCCTCCAAACATCACGGCGTCGCTGATGGCCAAAGTCTCAAAGATATAATCCAGGTCAATGTGATCCAGGTCGACCACCAGACGGCTCAAAGAGTCGGGGGAGGCCGTGCCATTGATATTTAGCGACTGGCCACGCCTGTAGCCGCCAAGATTTTCGACTCTGACAAGTTGTGGCTCCACATTTATCACAGCCGGATTTACATACCATGATGAATCATTGAAAACCAATTCGGAAGGATGCATTCTAAGAGTAGTGTGAAGCTTGTGGTCAGAGTTTTTGGCAAAGTTCGCTGAAAGATTTAAATTGCCGTGAAAGTCCTTGTCACGGTCTATTTTCCAGTTCACGTGCGACTTTATGGAATCCTCTCCACCCAATACCTGCAGCGAGATATCCATCATTCCGTCTTTTGTCGGTATTTGGGTTACTGCCGATAGTGACATCACTCCATGCGCGGCATCGGCATTAAAGTTGAGTGCGGTCTGTTCAATCAGCTTGTCCTTCTTCAGTAGATAAGGGACATCCACTTTTATGCTCAAGGCGCTCCCTTCTTTGGCTCCAAGAAGCGAAATAGGCTGAATTATCTCCACCGGTAGATTAAGAAGACTATTGTATATGGAGTCTGGTTTCAGTTTTATATTCAGGTATGCATCCGAAACAAGCTCAACAGTATTGTCGTGAGGGTCAACAAGCGCGGGGAAAATCGTATTGGCCATTGCTTTGAGTTCGGCGCCCAGCGAGGGATAGCTGAAATTTCCCTGAAGGTCTACATCCAGAGCCTTGCTTGAAAGAGTTAAAGTGTGAAACGAATCGGTGGCCATAACCTCCACATCTATATCTCCCACGAGAATAGGAGAAGCTTCTGAGGATGCCAGTCGGAGGTTGTTGATTTTTAGCCAGCCGTTTATCTCGTCAGGCTTCAAGCCCGATATAGAGCCGTCGATGGTTGAGCTGACGATATATTTCTGAAACTTGCTCCCATCAAGGAATCTGGACAGCTCAATTCCGCGCAGATCGGCAAAAATCTCTGTATTACCGTCTGCAATGCCAAGATCATGACCACCGGTGAGTGAAAAGAGCATTCCGGGCGAATGTGAGTCGGCTCGTACGTCAACGTGGTTGGGAGTAAATATCGCCTCGGCAGAAATGTCGGAGAATCGGTTGCCTTTCCACATCAAATGCCCCAACATAGTCTCAGCGGTTCCGATAATGCTGTTTTTCGGACCAATAGTAAGGTTGCTCCTTATATCCATATTCACCTCTGTTAGATGGGTAAGCGAAGGGTGGAGAGCAGACGGATTGAAAGATATAATATTAACAACCCCGTCAATGCTTGTGGTTTTTGCAGCATCAGAGTGTCTCAATGATGCGTTAAGGTCTATATCGCCACATTCGCTCACTATCGAGCCGTCAATACTGATGACCGATGCTGATCCCTCAACCGCTCCCAGAATATCAATACGCCCTAACGGTGAGAGTGATTGGAGCGGGAAGTCGGTGTGGATGGCAGGGGAGAGTAGTGATAAAAGCGCCGGTGCCGAGACGTTGAGACTCAGTCGTGGAAAACTCACCTTCAGGTTCTCCTTCCCCTTCGTCAGTCCTTCGATCTTTCCGTGTGTGTCGAGATGGGTTTCGCTGTCTCTGAGCGAGATGGAGAGCCTCTCAAGCGCGATTGCCGCTGGGGTTCCTTCGGCAGCTATCGTCACATCGAGCACTTCGGCCACTCTGAACTGCTCAGGCAGGAGTGGATAGAGATCTTTTGTGGATATATAAGTGTCTGGGAGAGTGGCTATACGTGTATTTATTGAATCGGGCGAGGGGAGGGGAGACAATGGCGAGGGGAGCCGGAGATTGTCGAGGGCAATTTTCGACCCCGGCATTTCCAGGATAAGATTGTCGATGAAGGCCTGAGTTTTGTAGACAAGCAATGATGTGGAAAAATTTGACACTATCAGCCCTGATCGCTCGAAAGCTCCCAAGCGTTTTATCTCAACGTCAAGGCGCGAATCCTTTATGCGCGGGGCGCGTATGTCGGCTCTAAGATCTGATATTGATATATGATTCGGATCGAAAGTACCGTCGGTGGGCTCAGGCTCAGACAGAATGTCGTAGTGGAAGCTTGAGCGACGCATAACCACCATGTTGACAGTCAGATCGAAAGCCGATGGACCGGTATTCTCTTGTTTTTTGAAGCGGTTGATGATCGGCTCAATGTTGAGTGGTGCACCCAAGGAGTCGCGACATAGGTGAATGTCTACGTCGAGCAGCTCGGCATAGGTTATCACCGGGCGTTGCTGCCACAGAGTTTCCGACAGGCTAATGCCTGCGCCGAGATGGTTCACTGAAAGGATGCGTCGCTGTAGCGTGTCGTTTATGACCACATTGCGCAGAACGATACGATTGAAGGGTGCAAATTCAACTCCCCCGATTTCCACTTCCGTGCCCAGCAATTTGGTTAGCTCAGACGATGCCGTAGAGGCAATCGAAGCCCTGACACTGTCGAATGACAGTGCTATATAGAGCAATACCGGCAACGCCAATGGCAATACGATTGCCGTCACCAGTATGGCCCTCAGGACTCTGAACAGGTTTTTCACCGCCCGACGGTAAAGTGTGGATATAAGTTTTTAGAGATGGGCAACCACTGCACGATCAAGGTCTTCAACAGAGAGCACACGTTCCACGATTTCGCCATTGCGGTTTATCACAAACGTTGTGGGAAGCACCGTCACGTTGTAGTCGTTGAGAGCTTTGCGGTTTGATATATCGTTGAGTACAGTGATCCAGGGAAGATTTTTGGCAGCTTCTTTCCAGGCATATTCATTGTCGTCGAGCGACACCTGATATATCTCAAACCCACTGTCCTTGTATTTCTGATAGAGTTTGTTGAGCTCCACATTGAAAGCTGGCGACCATTCAGCACCATAGGCAGTAAAGCTCAGCAGTGCCACCTTGCCCTGCTTCGAAAGATCGAGCAGCGAGTGTTTCACTCCCTTATTGTCGTAGAGCTCGATATTGAAGGCTCCGACCAGGTTGGCCTGGAGGGTCTTTTCTGATGTACTCGAGCTTTTGCGATTTGAGATAAAAAGGTTTTTCAGGTAGTTGGTGCGGGGATCGTTGGGACGACGTTCGTTGAAAGCGTTTGCCACAGCGCCGATATAGCGATTGTCCATGCGGTCAGCCGGGTTGAACAGTGGCCGTCCGTCGATGCTCTTGCTTATTATATAATATGTCACAATACCTGCGGGGTCGGCCAGTAACATCTGCCCAAGCTGACGCTTCAGAGTCATGTCTGTAGCTACCGACTGTGAGCCGAGCTGAGCTGCTGAGGCCGCAATCATAGAGTCGACCCTGGCAAGGTTTTCAGCCTGTGGAGTGCCTGAAAGAGTGTATGATGTAGTGATATCGGGCATCGAAGCATTGACAGTGACTGTCTCTATAGAGTCGATGGGAAAGTATATCGACTTGTCGGCCACACGCAGACGGTAGATATCGGGATAACCCAATGGAGCGTGAGAGTAGGCGAACCGGCCATCCTTGTCGGCTTTGATGGAGTCTATGAAATACCAGTAGCCCTGATTGTTACCTTCAAGAATAATGGCGTCGGTTTCCGACAATCCTGATATAGTTCCCTTTACTCCCCATTTGTCAGAGTCGGAGGAGCAGGAGATACACAGAGCACACAGGGCTGCTGCAGCAGCTGTAAATATTTGTTTCATTGTAGTTTGAAGTCTGTTTTAAATATCATGCAAAGTTACTAATTATTATTCATATATTCAAATAGGGTTTGTTAACGCATTGTGAAAAGTATGTTAAAATCGCCCTGTTGATTTAAACTTTAGTCAATTTCGGTCGTCTTAAATACAAACAACAACAAAAACAACTAAACTCAGAAACAAACAAACTACAAAAAGAATATGAAAAAGATCATCATCGCAACTTCCGTTCTCCTCTCGTCACTCTTCGCAGGTCAGGCTTTCGCCCAGACTCCCTGCACCGATCAGGCCACCTGCAAGGCTGCTCAGGAGCAGTGCCAGCAGCAGCGTCCCTGCCCCTTCGACGGACTGAACCTCACCGCCGAGCAGCAGGCCAAGCTCAAGGAGATTACTCCCTGCACATCCGACAAGAAGGACAAAAAGGACAAGCAGGACATAAAGAAGGAGTGTCGCGAAAACGCCAAGGCTGCCCGCCAGGAATATCTCACCAAGATAAAAGCCATTCTCACTCCCGAGCAGTATGTGCAGTATCTCGAGAACAGCTACGTAAACCAGGCTCCCCGCCACAAAGTTCGCCCTGATGCAAAGAAAGGTGTACACAAAGGAGACAAAGCCTGCATGCAGCGTAAGGCTGAGAGAGCTCAGACGGCTGTTGTGAAATAAGGCCCTCTAAGGTAGGTAATAAAGACTTTTAGGTCAGTGAAATAAGATAAATGAGGCTTACTCCGCGGAGTAAGCCTCATTTATCTTATTATTTTTTAGAATTCCGATGAGAAGTGAAATCTGATTTTCGGGAAATCGTTCTGTGCCATCTGCAACACATAGGGCGAATCGGCCAGGAAAACATCACGCCCCTCACGGTCGGTGGCCATGAACTGGTGTTTGCGCTTTTTGAAAGCATCAAGAGCCTCGGCATCATCGCTCTCTATCCAGCAGGCTTTGTAGAGCGAGATGGGCTCCCACCGACACTGGGCTCCATATTCGTGTTCCAGGCGATATTGTATCACCTCAAACTGGAGCTGTCCTACTGTGCCAATTATCTTGCGGCCGTTAAACTGATTTGTAAACAGCTGAGCCACACCCTCGTCCATCAGCTGCTGAACACCTTTGTCGAGTTGCTTGGCCTTCATGGGATCGGCATTTTCGATGTATTTAAACATCTCGGGGGAGAAGCTGGGCAGACCTTTGAAATGCAGCAGTTCGCCGGAGGTAAGGGTATCACCGATTTTGAAATTGCCTGTGTCGGGAATACCCACAATATCGCCCGGATATGCCTCGTCGACTATGTTTTTCTTCTGGGCCATGAAGGCTGTGGGAGCTGCAAACTTCAGAGTCTTGTTCGACCGTATATGTCGGTAGGGGGCATTGCGTTCAAACTTGCCTGAACAGATCTTGACAAATGCGATGCATGACCGGTGGTTGGGATCCATATTGGCGTGAATCTTGAATACGAATCCCGAGAATCCTTCCTCTTCAGGATTAATCTCACGCTCTTCGGCCATGATGGGTCGCGGTGAGGGCGCTATCTGCACAAAGCAGTCAAGCAGCTCCTTTACGCCAAATGTATTCAGCGCCGATCCGAAGAATACCGGAGCCACCTTTCCAGCCAGGTAGTCCTCCTTGTCAAACTCGGGATAAACCCCTTCAATGAGCTCTAAATCGTCGCGTAGCTTCGAGGCATCCGTTTCGCCCACAGCCTCGTCAATGCGCGGATCAGAGAGGGAGTCTATCTCAACTCGTTCGCTCACACGCTGCTTGTCGGGCGTGAAAAGATCAAGAGTGTTCTCATATATATTATAAACTCCCTTGAAACGTTCACCTATATTAATAGGCCACGATAGAGGGCGAACCTTGATTTTAAGTTCGCTCTCAAGTTCGTCGAGAATGTCAAACGGATCCCGACCTTCGCGGTCAAGCTTGTTGACGAATATAATCACCGGAGTGTTGCGCATGCGGCACACCTCCATGAGCTTGCGGGTCTGGCGTTCCACACCCTTGGCCACATCGACCACGATAATGACCGAGTCAACAGCTGTGAGAGTGCGGTAGGTATCCTCGGCAAAATCCTGGTGGCCGGGAGTATCAAGTATGTTGATTTTGTAGTCGCCATAGTTGAATCCCATCACCGATGTGGCCACTGAGATGCCTCTCTGTTTCTCAATCTCCATCCAGTCGGAGGTAGCCGTCTTTTTGATTTTGTTCGACTTGACCGCTCCGGCTATGTGGATGGCGCCACCAAACAGAAGAAGTTTTTCTGTCAGTGTTGTCTTTCCGGCATCGGGGTGTGATATAATGGCAAAGGTGCGTCTACGTGCTATTTCTTCTTTAAGCGACATTTTTTTGTAATGACTGGTTTTGATAGTGCAAAATTACGCAAAATTTTGCACTCTGCAAAAGACTCAGAGGGTAGGATTCCAACCATCGTCGCCGGCAAGCACGGAGACAATGTCATATCCATGGTCGTCGGGGAGCTGACGCGAATAGGCTGCTCTGGCCTCCGGATTGGCACCGGGGCCCTTGCTTTGATATTCGGCGTAGTTCACGGTCTTTTCGTTGGATTCACGGCCCCAGTTATTCCATCCTTCTGCCGAGATGTGTGAGCCCAGGGTGCAACCAATGAAAATGGCCTGGGCGTAGGGGCGCCAGGGGCGTGAGAGTGCCACGCCTGTCACACCATCATCGGCAGTGAGGTTGCAGTCAAAAAACACATATCCATGTTTCTCACCCTGCGGTGTGGCTGGCGCAGTGACATAGCCGCCAGATTTGCTGTTGATGTGGCAGCGGTTGAAAACTGCTGTGGCTTTGCCGAATATAAAGTCGACAGTGCCTTCGATATAGCAGTCTTCATAATACTGCCTTGTCTTCTCGCCATAGGTATACAGAGTGTCCTGATTGCCGAGGAAACGGCATTTTTTGAACACTGCATGGTCGCCGCTGACAAAACATGCTACAGCCTGACCCACCGGACCGGCCGAATTCTCAAAAGTGATATTCTCAGCCGTGAAATCAGGGCCATAGATATAGCATGAGGAGGAACCCGAGGTAGATTTCTCTTCGCCAAACCGATTGAGCTTCGAGGCGTAATCATCGTAGGTAAGCACAGTTCCCTCTTCACCGATGAGCGACACATTGAGCTTGCAGGCGGGGATGATGAGTTTCTCCTTATAGGTACCCTTCTTTACAAAGATATTAGTGCGGGCAGCTTTGCGGAAATCGGGCACTGCGTTGATGGCCTCCTGCACGGTAGTGAAGTCTCCGCTGCCATCCTGTGCTACAATGAAGTCATATCTGGTGGTGGCTTCCGCATGACAGATAGCGCCGGAGATAATCATGATACTGAAAATAAGGTTTCTAAGCATCTCTGTATAAGTTAAAGTGTTAAAAATCTATTAGTTTATATCGGCTTTTTGCTTCTTGGAGCGAGCACAGGTTAAAGTGCCACCATTCGGTGCGGATGGTGCGAAATCCGGCCTCTCGCATCACTCTGCGCAGCAAAAGCCTATTTTGGCGCTCGGTTTCCGAGATGATACCGTTAGCCACCATCTGCTGCTCTCGGTCTATATTGGCCTCCACACCAAGGTGATCCACCTGAGTGCCCATGGGAAGTTCGCGTCCATCCGAGTCAGCCAGCGTGATATCCACAGCCAGCCCGAAGTTGTGTAGTCCGCCTCCACGCGCCGGATTGGCCACATAATTAGCCTTGGGAGTTCCCTTTACAGCGTCAAACATGGATCGCTGCACACTCATGGGGCGGGCAGCGTCTTTTACCAAAAGCCTTGTTCCGGGAGCCACTTCCGACAATATCTTCTGGGCTTTCTGCAACGCAGCAGCTGCGTCAGGATGAAGCCATGCGCGACTCAGCACGTCAGGCTTATAGAGCACACGCCCCGTGAAATTGTCGGCACGTGCATACATCAGCCTCACAACAATATTTCTGTCAAGGCTCTCCACATCGCGGTAACCCCGGCGGCTCAGCACAGAATCGAGCGACTCTGAGGCCGCTACATTAAAAACAGTCATCAGTAAAACAAGTATTGCAATTGCCGATTGTTTCATGATGCAAAAGTAAACAAAATTAAGGAGATTTTTATATACTTTTGCATCAATATGGCCATTTACGAAAGCATGTATCGAAAACTTTCACTAATTTTGCAAGATATACATCATTCGCATCACATGAAACGTTTACTGTTTGCTTTGCTCACAATACCGGTGTTGGCCTATGCGCAGATCAACACCGACCAGGTGCTTCGCATAGGGCAAAACAATCTATATTTTGAAGATTATGTGCTCTCCATACAATACTTTAATCGTGTCATCGACGTCAAGCCTTATCTGGCACAGCCCTATTTCTACAGAGCTGTGGCCAAGCTTAATCTTGACGACTATATAGGAGCCGAGCAGGACGCCACTCTGGCTCTTGACCGCAACCCATTTATTGTAGACGCCTGGGAGGTGAGGGGAGTGGCCCGCCAGAATATGGGCAAAAACCGCGACGCCATCGCTGACTATAATCAAGCGCTCTCCATGATGCCCGACTCGCGCGGATTGCTCTACAACAAGGCCATAGCCCAGCAGGATGTCAAGGACCTTGCCGGTGCAGACTCCACATATGCCTTTCTTTTGAAGCGTTTTCCGGGGTTTGACGGCGGCTATCTGGGTCGTGCCCGCCTGCGACTGGAGCAAAAAGACACCATCGGCGCCAAAGAGGATATCGACAAGGCTCTTTCCATAAACCGAAATGCTGTGAATGCCTATGTGATGAGAGCCGATATAGCCATAAACTCACACTCCGACTATGCCTCGGCTCTGGCCGACATGGACAAAGCCATCAGACTGCAGCCTAAATATGCTGGATTTTTCATAAATCGCGCCTTTCTGAGATATATGACCGACGATTTTCAGGGTGCATTTGCCGACTATGATTATGCCCTGCAGCTTGAGCCTCAGAATACTATGGCCATGTTCAACCGCGGCTTGCTGCGCACCGAGGTGCATGACACCGACAAGGCCATCACAGACTTCACCAGGGTGCTACAGTTGGATCCCAACGACTATAAAGCTCTTTATAACAGAGCTATCCTACTGTCGGAAACTGGGCGCCTTGACCGAGCCATAGCCGACATGGACAAACTCATTGAAGAATATCCCGATTTTGCCGCTGCTTACTTTATGAGATATGACGCCAAAAGGCGCAAGGGGGACTTGAAAGGTGCGGAAAAGGACTACGACAAATCGCTGCAGCTGGCCAAGACCAAAGTGCAGCTCGATCCACAGGGACGATTCTCAGTGGTCAGCACCGATAGTGTCGCTGCCGGCGATTCCGACGATCTGGCTATGCAGGCTCCCGTAGAGACTCAGGAGCAGGTGAAAAGACGCTTCAGCTCGCTCAATACTATTGTAGACAATACTCGCCCCGAGCAGATATTCAACAGTAAGGAGATTAGAGGCAAAGTGCAGGACAGAAATATTTCCATAGAACTCGAGCCGATATTCAGCATCACATACTACACATCGCCCACCGAGCTGAAAATGAGCGGTGAATATATGCGTGAAGTTGACGATATAAACTCCACCCGCACTCTGCGTTTCCTGCTGCAAGTCACCAACCACGAACCTTCGACAACCGACGAGGAGACCGCCCAGCGCCACTTTGAATCCGTGGCATACTACAATTCATATCTCGCCGGACACTCCCCCCGCTCTATAGATTACCTCGGTCGAGCCATGGACTTTATGACTCTGCGCGACTATGAAAATGCCATAGCCGACTTGGGACGCGCCATTTCCCTTACACCTGATTTCACCCTGGCTTATCTCATAAGGGCTAATGCAGAATTTTTGCTCTCGCAGACGCCACGACCGCACGCCACGACCGACGGCACAGAGGCTGTGCGGCATGAACTGCCCGGAGGTCCCGGAGCCATACGGAGTGCTTTAGCCGATCTGGACAAGGTGATCGAGCTCTCTCCGCTCATGCCAATTGCTCATTATAACAAAGGTGTGATTCAGGCAACCGAAGGTGACTATACATCAGCCCTAATGTCGTTCAGCCGTGCCATAGAGCTTAAGCCTGATTTCGGCGAAGCTTATTACAACCGCGGCTACGTCTATCTCACTCTCGGCAACAAAGAGGCCGCTTTTTCCGACCTCAGCAAAGCAGGAAGCCTGGGAATCGTACCTTCCTACAACCTGCTGAAACGCATGTCGGCAAAATAGAACCGGCCAAATTAAGAGTGTTTAAGGAATTTTTTGTAACTTTGACCCCAAATTTTTCATCCGATGAAAGTACTTAAATTTGGAGGAACATCCGTAGGCTCGGCCGAGCGCATACGCCACGTCGCATCTCTTGTTAGCGACCGTGGCCGAAACATCATTGTACTCTCTGCCATGTCAGGGACAACCAACACGCTCGTCGAAATAGCCGACTATTTATATAAAGGCAACATCAATGGCGCCAAGGAGACCATCAACATCCTTGAGTCGAAATATCTCAAGACCCTTGCTTCGCTCTACAACCGTCTGGAAAGCCGCGAACGAGCTCTTAAGGAGATAAAGGCATGTTTCAACTATATCCGCTCGTTCACCTCACGCGAACTCTTCACAGAGGTGGAGGAGAAGATAATACTGGCTCAGGGCGAGATTATGAGTGTGGCCATGATGACCATACTGCTCAACGAGCGGGGCATATATGCCGAGGCTATACCTGCGCTCGACTATATGAAGACCGATCGCAACGGTGAGCCCGACATGCCTCACATACAGCTGCACCTGCAGGCTCTGCTCGACAAATATCAAGATGCCGACATCTTCATAACTCAGGGATATATTTGCCGCAATGCCACCGGTGAGATAGACAATCTGCAGCGTGGCGGCAGCGACTATACCGCATCACTTGTGGGAGCCGCCATCGAAGCCGAAGAGATAGAGATCTGGACCGATATTGACGGCATGCACAACAATGATCCAAGGTATGTGGAAGACACCAAACCGGTGAGCGAGCTCCACTATGAGGAAGCTGCCGAGCTGGCATATTTCGGAGCCAAGATCCTTCACCCCACTTGTGTGCTTCCGGCTAAGGTTAACAATATCCCCGTCAGACTCCTCAACACCATGAAGCCCGAGGCACATGGCACACTCATATATAATAATGTGACGGAGCCTTCCATAAAGGCTGTGGCCGCCAAGGACAATGTTATAGCCATAAAGATAAAGAGCTCGCGCATGCTCCTGGCCTATGGCTTCCTTACCCGTGTGTTTGAGACCTTTGAAAAATACAAGACGGCCATCGACATGATTGCCACCAGCGAAGTGGGTGTGTCGCTTTCGATAGACTCCGAACGCTATCTGCCTGAGATAGTCGACGAACTCAAAAAATTCGGTACCGTCACCGTAGACAAAAATATGGCCATTATTGCCGTGGTGGGCAATATGGACTGGACTAACACGGGATATGAGGCCAGGGCTGTGGAAGCGTTGGCTGAAATTCCTGTGAGAATGATTTCGTATGGCGGATCTAACTACAACATCTCGTTTCTCATTCGCCAGGACGACAAGATAAAGGCTCTCAATCTCCTCAGTAAAAAGCTTTTCACAGATACTGCGTCATGACACGATTTCCTCTATCCGAATTCAAGGACCTTGAGACTCCGTTTTACTTTTACGATCTCAACCTCTTGGAGCGCACCCTCGCCGAGGTGAAACGAACTGCGCGCGACGAACGCTTTAAAGTGCATTATGCCATAAAGGCCAACAGTAATCCAGGCATCTTGAGGCGCATACAATGCGCCGGACTGGGCATAGATGTGGTGAGCCGTGGCGAAATACACGAAGCTGTCGAGGCCGGATTCAAGAGCTCGGATATAGTGTTTGCCGGAGTGGGAAAGACAGATGCCGAGATTATATTTGCGCTGGAGACAGGCATAGGTGGTTTCAATGTCGAGTCGGCAGCCGAGCTCACCGTGATCGATGAGATTGCCACAGCCATGGGTAAAACCGCACGAGTGGCTTTGAGGGTCAATCCCGACATCGACCCCCACACTCACGAATATATCACCACCGGCATGGCCGAAAACAAGTTTGGCATCAATCTTGACCGTCTCGACCAGGTGGTGGAGCTGGCACAATCACTCCCGTCAATATCACTGACAGGGCTGCACTTCCACATTGGATCGCAGATCACCGACATGGAGCCCTTCATACTCCTTTGCGACACCATAAACAGACTGCAGGACGAGTATGAAAAAAAGGGAATAACCTTCGGCCATATCAACGTGGGCGGAGGCCTTGGTGTAGATTATGCTGATCCAGACCGTCACCCGATACCCGATTTCGAAAGCTATTTCAAGACCTTCCGCAATCATCTCCACATACGCCAGGGGCAGATGATACATTTCGAGCTGGGTAGGGCCATTGTGGCTCAGTGCGGATCGCTCATAACTCGTGTCATTTACGTTAAGGAGGGCACAAACAAACGCTTTGCCATTGTTGACGCCGGCATGACCGACTTGATAAGGCCGGCTCTATACAACGCTCACCATAAAATAGAAAACCTCTCGTCGCCGCAGGGCGAGCTCCATCACTACGATGTGGTGGGTCCTGTATGCGAGTCGGCCGATACATTTGGCACCGACGAACGTCTCCCGGCCATCCGTCGTGGCGACTTTCTGGCCATCCGCTCGGCTGGCGCTTATGGCGAGACCATGGCATCGCAATACAATTGCCGCCCGTTGCCATCTTCCTACCTTTATGGTAAATAAACCGTAATAGTAAACTACAATCACATTATAGTTATGTCAGAAAACACAAAACAAGAGATGTGGCGCGAGGCCGATCCTCTTGAACTCCCTGAAAATGCGTTTCGCGAGTTGGGAGCCGACGAGCAATATCGTCCGGTGATGCATCCGGCACGCGAGTATGCTGAAGTGACTCCTTACTCCGTGACGATGGGATTGATTCTCGCCGTCATCTTCAGTGCGGCGGCAGCATACCTGGGACTGAAAGTGGGTCAGGTGTTTGAAGCCGCCATACCTATTGCCATCATAGCCGTGGGCTTCTCGAAATGGCGCAAAAAAGAGAATCCGCTTGGTCAGAATGTCATGATCCAGTCGATTGGCGCATGTTCCGGTGTCATCGTAGCCGGTGCCATCTTCACTCTGCCTGCTCTCTACATTCTTCAGGCCAAGTATCCCGAAATTTCGGTGAACTTCTTCCAGATTTTCCTGAGCTCGCTGCTTGGAGGTGTGCTGGGCATTCTGTTCTTCATACCTTTCCGTAAGTATTTCGTAAAGGATATGCATGGTAAATATCCTTTCCCCGAAGCTACAGCCACCACTCAGGTGCTTGCCAGTGGCATCAGCAAGGGTGAGTCGGACGGAGGTCAGGCCAAAACACTTGTGATTGCATCGCTCATAGGTGGTATATATGACTATGTTGTAGAGACCTTCGGATTTTGGGCCGGAACTCTCAACACACTCATGACAGGGTGGGGACAGGCCTTGGCCGAAAAGACCCGTCTGGCCATGAGCTGCAACACCGGTGCCGCAGTGCTCGGTTTGGGCTACATTATCGGTCTGCGTTATGCCTTCATTATTTTTGCCGGTTCGGTATTTGTGTGGTGGGTTGTCATCCCTCTGCTCGGCACATACGGCATGCCTGAAATACAGGCTCTTGAACCGGGTGAGATATTCAGCAACTATGCCCGTATGATCGGTATCGGCGGTATCGCCATGGCCGGTATCATCGGTATTGTAAAGTCGTGGCCAATAATCCGCGATGCCGTGGGTCTGGCCGGACGAGAACTGAAAGGAAGCTCGACAGCTGCCAAGACCGTGCGCTGGCAGACTGACATCTCCATGAAGCATATAGTGTTTTTCATAGCCATAGCTCTTGCTGCTGTGCTCATATTCTTCTGGGCCGGTGTGATCCACACCTTCTGGCAGGCATTCATAGCCTGGGTAGTTGTTACTGTAATTGCATTCCTGTTCACTACTGTTGCAGCCAACGCCATCGCTATTGTGGGCTCTAACCCCGTATCTGGCATGACACTTATGACCCTTATAATTGCCTCGGCCATCTTTGTTGGCATCGGTCTTAGCGGCACATCGGGCATTGTGGCCTCCATGGTCATCGGCGGTGTGGTTTGTACGGCGCTCTCAATGGCTGGAGGCTTCGTCACCGACCTCAAGGTGGGCTACTGGCTCGGCTCCACTCCCCGCAAGCAGGAAACATGGAAATTCCTGGGCACACTCGTATCAGCCGCCACTGTGGGTGGTGTGATACTGCTGCTCAACAAAGTATATGGCTTCACCGGCGACAACGCTCTGGTGGCTCCTCAGGCCAATGCGATGGCCAAGGTGATAGAACCCCTTATGATGGGCGGTGATACTCCATGGATTCTCTATCTCACCGGAGCCGTGCTTGCACTGCTGCTCAACTGGCTCGGAGTGCCCGCGCTGGCCTTCTGTCTGGGCATGTTCATACCCCTTTCGCTCAATACTCCGCTGCTCGTGGGTGGTGCCATCTCATGGTTTGTGAGCACACGCTCTAAGGATAAGGCCGTCAACGCAGCCCGCATGGACCGCGGCACACTAATTTCCTCGGGCCTCATAGCCGGAGGTGCTCTGTTCGGGGTGTTTGCAGCGCTGACACGTTTCCTCGGCTTCACCTACGATGCCGGCATGTCGCCTCTGCTCAACCAATGCCTTGGCCTTGTGGTTTATGCACTTCTCATAATCTATCTTGCATGGGATTCCATGCGCGCTAAAAAAGCATGATGACCCAGCCTACACAGCGACAACGTTTTGCAAGGGTTCTCCCGACTGATTGCGTGGAACGCATCAAGCAATTGGTGCTCGTATCGCGCTCGATAGTCATCACCTGTCATGTCAGTCCCGACGGGGATGCCCTTGGCTCATCTACAGCTCTTTGCTCAGTGCTCCGTGCACTGGGCAAAGAGGCCAATGTGGTGACGGCCGATTGTGCTCCGCGCTCGCTGCAGTTTCTGCCCGGCGTGCGCGAGATAGTGGCCGCCACGCGCCAGGCCGACCGTGCCGCCATGCTAGTGGCCGACGCAGATCTGATATTTTGCCTCGATTTCAACTGTCTGAAGCGCATAGACCGCCTTGCTCCGATGGTCGAAGCTTCAAAGGCTCGACGTGTAGTGATAGACCATCACCTCGACCCTGAAATTGATGCCGATGTCATCATATCCGATCCGGAGATTTCTTCAACCTCTGCACTTCTCTACCTGTTCCTTTACCAGGCCGGATGGACGCGAAAGCTCAACCGCGGGGCAGCAGCCGACATCTATACAGGCATGATGACCGACACAGGCCACTTTACCTACAATTCCAACGACCCAGATCTGTATCTCATAATCTACGATCTGATGCGTAAGGGGATCGACAAGGACAACCTTTACAAACTGGTGATGGACACCTCGTCGGAGTCGCGCATTCGCATCATGGGATATGCCCGCTACAAGATGGAGATATTCCATGAACACCGCATGGGGCTGCTCACTCTGAACCGACAGGAACTCGATGAGTTTGACTATGTGAAAGGTGACACGGAAGGACTGGTAAACACCCCTCTGTCCATCCCCGAAGTGACATGGTCGGTGTTCCTGCGCGAGGATGCTCCGGACAGTGTGAAAGTGTCCATGAGAAGCAAGGGAGATTTCCCGGTCAACAAAATATGCGAGGAGCATTTTGGCGGAGGTGGCCATGTCAATGCCGCAGGTGGCGATTTCAATGGCTCTCTCCCCGAGGCTCTATCATATCTGCTTTCAATTCTACCTGATTACGACAATTTACTATGAACAGATTATTTCTTTCCATTGTAGCCACTGTGGCCACATTGCTCACACTCGGTTCTTGCAGCGACAGCAAGAGTTATGCCGAACTATTGAGCGACGAAAACAAGTCGGTCAACGCATTTCTGGCTCAGCATAGAGTGGTAGACCGCATTCCAGCCGATACTGTTTTTGAGATGGGGCCGAATGCACCTTACTACCGTCTGGATGAGGATGGAAATGTGTATATGCAGGTCATTCAGAATGATACTCCCGACGACAAAGCCGAGGAGGGGGATCGGGTATATTTCCGCTTCACCCGTTACAGTCTGATGACCTATGTGGTGGGTGGATCGAACATTGGTTCGGGCAATGCCAACAACCTGTCAACCCCGGCCACATACTTCATTTTCGACGATTACTATAATACACAATCATATCAGTATGGCGAAGGCATCCAGCTGCCACTTAAATATCTGGGCTATGGATGCAAGGTGAATCTTGTGATAAAATCGCAGGCCGGCCCCGAGTCAGACATGACTTATGTGACCCCATACCTTTATGATATACAATATTTTAAACCAGCATTATAATGTCACTGATCAAATCTATTTCAGGTATCCGCGGCACAATAGGCGGCAAACCCGGCGAAGGGCTCTCGCCTGTCGACATAGTGAAATTTACGGCTGCATACGCCACTTTTATCTCGCGCAACACCACCAATACCAAAAATCTCATCGTGGTGGGCCGTGATGCCCGACTGAGTGGGCCTATGGTGGAAGGACTCGTGTGCTCCACACTCACAGCCATGGGATTTGATGTGGTCAATATCGGTATGGCTTCCACCCCGACCACCGAGATTGCCGTAACTGGCGAGGGGGCCTGTGGAGGCATCATTCTCACTGCCAGCCACAATCCGGTGCAATGGAATGCTCTCAAGCTTCTCAATGAGCAGGGCGAATTTTTGAACGACGCTCAGGGTAGGGAAGTACTCCGCATAGCCGACGAGGGAGACTATACCTTTGCTCCTGTCGAAAAACTCGGACATATCTATAAAAACGAAACCTATAACCGTCGTCACATCGAGCAGGTGCTTGCCCTCGACCTCGTTGACCGCGAGGCCATTGCCAAGGCAAATTTCACAGTGGCAGTTGATGCCGTCAATTCAGTGGGCGGTATAGTCATTCCCCAGCTGCTCAGAGCCCTCGGTGTGAAAAACATCATCGAGCTCAACTGCGAGGCCACGGGTAAATTTGCCCACACTCCCGAGCCCATTCCGCAAAATCTCACCCAGATTGCCGGTCTCATGGCCGACGGTCGTGCCGATGTGGGTTTTGTAGTGGATCCCGACGTTGACCGTCTGGCCATCGTGATGGAAAACGGCGAGATGTTTGTCGAGGAATACACCTTGGTATCGATTGCCGACTACATATTGGCTCATACCCCCGGATCGACTGTGAGCAACCTTAGCTCATCGCGCGCACTGCGTGATGTCACCGAGGCACACGGATGCAGCTACAGTGCAGCCGCAGTTGGCGAGGTGAATGTAACCACAAAGATGAAAGAAACCGGAGCCGTGATAGGCGGAGAGGGCAATGGCGGAGTGATTTATCCGGCTGCCCACTATGGTCGAGACGCTTTAGTGGGTGTGGCTCTCTTCTTGTCGCTTCTTGCCAAGAGCGGAAAGAAGGTGACCGAGCTGCGCAAAACCTATCCCGCCTATGAGATAGCCAAAAACAAAATGGAGCTTACCCCCGAGATTGACGTTGATGCCATCCTCGAGGCTGTTAAGAATCGTTTCGCAGGAGAGAAGATCACAGACATCGACGGTGTGAAGATAGACTTCAAGGACTCATGGGTACATCTGCGTAAGTCGAACACCGAGCCCATAATCCGCATCTACAGCGAAGCTGCCACCATGGAGCAGGCCGATGCATTGGCCCAGTCCATCATAGAAATCATATCGGGTATAATAGGTAAATAACCACTCTTCATACATTCTACAATCGGCCAGCAGGTAAAATCCACTGGCCGATTTGTTCAATAAGTCTTATGAGTAGAAAACGCAAGGAACTCCCTCTGCTCGAAGGAGTAGAAATAATAGATGTGGCCGCTGAAGGCAACTCGTTGGCGCGTGTCGACGAGATGGTGGTTTTCATACCGTTTGGCGCTCCAGGTGATGTGGCCGACGTGAAGATAGACCGCAAGAAGCGCAACTATGCCGAGGGGCATATAGAGCGACTGGTCACACCGTCGAGCATTCGCGTAAACCCTCCATGCGAGCATTTCACCATATGTGGCGGGTGCCGCTGGCAACATCTGCCTTACGATTTCCAGCTGACCTGCAAGCAGAAACAGGTCAAGGATTGTCTGGACCGCATAGCCAAGATTCCATATCCTGAGATTACGCCGATTCTTGGCTCTGAAAAGATCTGGGAGTATCGCAACAAGATGGAGTATACCTTCTCCGACAAGATGTGGCTCACATTTGATCAGCTCAAATCGGGCCAGGAGTTTCCCGATCGTCGTGCTGCAGGATTTCATATCCCCGGAGCCTTCGACAAGGTGCTCGATATAAACAAATGTCATCTGCAGGACGACCTTGGCAACCGTCTGCGTCTTTTCATCAAAGAATTTGGCAAACAGAAAGGCTATACCTTCTACAATCTGAGAGAGAACCGCGGATTCCTGCGCACTTTGATGATACGCATAGCTTCGACCGGCGATGTAATGGCTGTGATGAGCGTGGGAGAGGATGACATGGACAAAATTAATGAGCTGATGGAGGCCATTTCGACCAATTTCCCCGAAGTGACGTCGCTGTTTTATGTAATCAATACAAAGGTAAACGACACCATAGCCGATCTCGATATCGTGACCTGGAAAGGGAAGGATTATATCGAAGAAGAAATGGAAGGTCTGCGCTTCCGCGTGGGTCCTAAATCGTTCTATCAGACCAACTCACAGCAGGCTTATCGCCTCTATTCTGTGGCGCGTGAGTTTGCAGGCCTCACAGGCTCGGAGCGCGTCTACGACCTCTATACCGGCACCGGCACCATAGCATGTTTTCTGGCTCGCAACGCCAAGCATGTGATAGGCATAGAATATGTGCCTGAAGCCATCGAAGATGCCAAGGTCAACGCCGCGGCCAACGGTCTTGAAAACACCGAATTCTATGCCGGCGACATGAAAAACGTATTGACTCCGCAATTCATTGAACAGCATGGTCGACCCGACGTCATGATTGTCGATCCACCGCGTGCAGGTATGCATGAAGATGTGGTGAAGGTGATACTCGGTGCAGAGCCGCGCAGAATAGTGTATGTGAGCTGCAACCCGGCCACACAGGCCCGTGATCTGGCCATGCTCCACGAAAAATATGATATCACGGCAGTCCGACCGGTAGACATGTTCCCCCATACTCAGCACGTTGAAAACGTGGTTGCCATGGAGTTGAGGGGTAAAAACGACTGAAACGCGTTTTTTTAATGAAATTTTTCCGTAATTAGGAAAATAACCGCTATCTTTGCATGTTGTAAATAGCAACCTTACCAAAGTCAATGATCTAATTACCATATAATCATGGCAGAAAAAAGAGAAAAATTATTTGAACAGTTTCCGCCTGTCTCCACTGCAGAATGGAGAGCCAAGGTGGAAGCCGACCTGAAAGGAGCACCATTCGACAAGAAGCTCGTATGGCGTACCAACGAGGGGTTTAATCTCCAGCCCATGTATCGCTCGGAAGATATAGCCGACCTCGCCACCACCGACTCTCTTCCCGGAGAGTACCCCTATCTCCGAGGCACCCGCACCGACAACGACTGGCTCATCCGCCAGGAGATTGAAGGTGAAACCGTAGCCGAAGCCAACAAGATAGCTCTAGACGCTCTGACAAAGGGTGTAACCTCGCTGGGCTTCCATGTATCGGATCCTACAGTAGAAAATCTGAAAGAGCTCCTCGCAGGAATCGATCTCAAGAAAGTCGAAATAAACTTCACATGCTGCCTCAAAAAGGCACTTCCCCTGACCGAGTCACTGGCCGTTGTGCTCAAAGAAGCAGGCGCTGAGAAAGAGTTCAAGGGATCGATTGACTTCAACCCGTTCAAGAAACCACTGCGCAAGGGTGTAGAAATGGAGGCCACTACTGTCACAGCTATGGCCGTAGCCATTATCAACGCCGTCAAAGAAATTCCGGCTCTCAAGGTGCTTGCAGTTGACTCTGTGATGCTTGCCAATGCCGGAGCATATATATTCCAGGGATTGGGATACGCCCTTTCATGGGGCGCTTCGTGGCTCACATTGCTCACAGAGGCAGGTCTCAAGGCCGACGAGGTGGCTGCTCGCATAAAATTCAACATGGGTGTTTCGAGCAACTTCTTTATGGAGCTTGCCAAATTCCGCGCCGCCCGCATGATGTGGGCACAGATTGTTGAACAGTACAAGCCCGAATCGAAAGATGCATGCAAAATGATGGCTCACGCTGCTACTTCGCGCTTCAATCAGACCCTCTATGATGCACACGTCAATCTTCTGCGCTCACAGACTGAGGCCATGTCGGCAGCACTTGCCGGAGTAGACTCCATCACAGTCACCCCGTTTGATGTGCCTTACAAGAAGCCCGACGAATTCTCAGAGCGCATAGCCCGCAATCAGCAGCATCTGCTCAAGGAAGAGAGCCACCTCGACAAGGTGGTCGATCCCGCCGGCGGTTCATACTATGTGGAGACCCTCACTGTCTCTCTGGCCAAGGAGGCCTGGAAACTCTTCCTCGACGTGGAGGAGAAGGGTGGATTCCTCGCTTGCTGTAACGACGGCAGCGTAGCGGCAGCCGTGCGTGAGAGCTCGGCCAAACGGCACAACGACGTTGCTCGCCGCAAAGAGATTCTGCTCGGCACCAACCAGTATCCCAACATTAATGAGATGGCTGCCGATAAGATCGTGACTCTCAACGGTTCGCTTCCCTGCCAGTGCGGTAACACCGACACTGCATGCGAGGAAAATCCTGCAGGACTTCCCACTAAGCGAGCCGCCAGCGATTTCGAGGATCTGCGTCTGGCCACAGAGGCTTCCTCAAATCGTCCGAAAGTATTCATGCTCACCATCGGCAATCTGGCCATGCGTCTGGCACGTGCACAGTTCTCGAGCAACTTCTTCGGATGCGCCGGCTATGAAATTATCGACAACCTTGGTTTCAAGACCGTTGAGGAAGGCGTTGACGCCGCCCTTGAAAAGGGTGCTGACATTGTGGTGCTCTGCTCAAGCGACGACGAATATGCCGAACTTGCTCCCTCAGCATTCAAATATCTCGACGGAAGGGCTGAATTCGTAGTGGCCGGAGCCCCTGCCTGCATGGACGATCTGAAGGCCGTGGGCATTCAGGAATTTGTGCATGTGCGCTGCAACGTGCTCGACACGCTCAAGGCATTCAACTCACGTCTGCTCAAGAAATAATAGCTCACCATTCTTCAACCCCCAAAGGAAATAACTATGAAACCCAATTTCAAAGATATTGATATCGTAAAAGACGCCTTCGGAGGCCAGCAGGCACCCGTGGCTCAGGGCGAAGAGTGGCTCACCCCCGAGCGTATACCCGTAAAGCCCATCTATACAAAGGAGGATCTTGAAGGCCTCGAGCATCTCGAGTATGTCTCAGGTATTCCCCCGTTCCTTCGTGGCCCGTACAGCGCCATGTACCCCCTGCGTCCCTGGACCATCCGCCAGTATG
>JAMPGA010000002.1:284421-321389 GCA_023664185.1 Muribaculaceae bacterium | reverse complement strand
TTTGACTTGGCCGATGCCTATCGGCCAAGCTATCGGCCATGACCTGAGTAGTTACGTATTTCTACGGGGGAGGAAGTTGAGGATGTATCAAACAACGGCCTCGAAGAGGTCGATTAATGCGAGAGCCACACTCCAGGTGTGGCTCTAACATTATACGACCTCTCCGAGGCGTAGCTCGCAAGATCATATGACGGGCGCTCCTGTAGGGGGCATGGCATAATAGTGCAGGGGCTTACCCCCTGGATATCAGAGCTTTAACCACAAAAGCAGCCCCGTAGGGTGTCATGGAAGCATTGACTGCAGCTTCCGTGCCCCCTACTGGGACGGGGCTTGGCTTCTATTACTTGATGGCGTTGGAGATATTGTAGCGTGAGAACTCGAGGTCGGCGGCTGCGCGGGCACGCATGGCGGGGTCGAGCTTGACGGCCTGACGCAGGTTGCTGTTGATGAGCTGCTCGTTGCCGCTGCGGGCTCCCAGGATGGCCATGAGATAGTAGGTGGTGGCGTCGGGGTTGTTGATGGCAGCCAGGGTGGTGCGAGCCTTCGAGTAGTTGCGGTCAAGTATCTGTGCCAGAGCTGCATTATTGCTCTTGTCTTCGCCAAAAGCCTTGACGGCACCCTTGACGTCGCCCTGCTTGAGATAGAGCACACCAAGAGCGGGACCGAGGTCGGCCAGACCACCGGCGTTACCGAAGGCTGCGTTGGCGGCTTTCCAGTCGTCGTTGACGAGGGCCACGAGACCCTGGTTCATCTGACTTTCGGGGGCATTGGCGTTGATGCGTGCAGCCTTCTTGAACGAAGCCATAGCGGCATCATAGTCGCCCTGCTGATAGAGCACACGGCCCAGGTTATTGTATCCACGATAGTCGTTGGGATACAGGCGGGTGGCCTCCTTGTAGATATTCTTCTGACGGTTGAGGTCGTTGGTAAGGGTGGCAGTGTAGAGAAGCTCCTCGACGGTGAGGGTTGAGGGGTCGGTGTCGAAGGCGGCGTTGAGCTGCTCGTCGCTCTTGCCGATGACGTTGACGCTGGCAGTGAGACGTGAGTAGCGCAGCTGGGGCAGGATCTCGTCGGCGAGCTGGTCGAAGATGCTCGAGAGATTGCGTATCTCGCGCTCGCGCTCCTCAGGATCCTTATACATGGAGAGGACGCTCAGGATGATGTCCTTGTCCTGGATGTTGCTGGCGGCAACGAGCTCCTTGAAGCCTTCCCAGTCCTCGGGGGTGAACTGAGCGGTGAGTTCGCCAAACTCGGTCACCTTGTCCTTCTTGAGCTGATTTTCAATATATCCCTTGGTGTTGCTTTCGCGGTTTTCAGCCAGGCGGGTGTTGATTTCGTAGCCACCGTCGGGCGAAGCGTACGACGAAATGTTGATCTCCTCGATGACGCGCGAAGTGTCGGCAGCGGCAGCGCGCACGTCGCGGTTGAATCGGAGCACTTCATCGCTGTCGAGCTCGCTCTTGCGCAGGTTGGCCTGGTTGATGAGGAAGTGGATATCGGCCGAGTATTTCTCGTTGATAATACGCTGGAAGGCGTCGGCGGCCAGAGCCGGTGTGAGGGTTGAGGCGTCGGCCAGTGCGGCAGTGGCTATAATGCCGTTGGCCACCTTTACGCGGGGCAGTGCGTAGGTCTTCTTGCCCTGCTGCACCTGGAAGTCGAGATAGAGCTCGGAGGTCTGCATGGCGGGCTCATAGACATAGTTGACAGGGATGGTCACTGTCGAGCTTCTGTCGAAGGGCACAACGGGGTTATTGCCGCGCACCTTCTCGCCCTGGAATGTGAGGGGAGAGCCGTTTTGCGAGGACGAGCCGTAGGTGAGCACCGGGGTGACGGTGACTACCGCATTCTTCTGGAAGAACTTGGCAGGAACACGGCCGGTGACAGTGGCGGGCACGTGTGTGCCCACAACTTCGAGTGGATTGGGGTTGGTAGTGAAGTAGTCGGCGGCAAACTGGTTCATCTGTTTGCCGCAACCCGTCAGGAGCAGTGTGCCACCGACGAGTGCAACTGTGGCGAGTTGTTTCATGTGTATGTGATGAATGATTTTAGATTTATCTGATTTCAGAGAGCCAGGAGCTGCTTGATGCGATCTTCGAGCGAAGCCTTGGGCTGTGCGCCAGCCATGCGGAGCGAAGCCACCTGCTCGCCGTTTTTGAAGAAGAGAATTGTGGGGATCGACATGATGCGATACTGCGAGGTGAGGTCGTTTTCCTCCTCGATGTTGTATTTTCCTATCACCACCTGTCCCTCATACTCCTGTGCGAGCTCTTCGACCACCGGGGCCATGCGCACACAGGGGGCACACCAGGTGGCCCAGAAGTCGATCACCACGGGCTTACCCGAAGCTATGATGTCGTGGATGTTTTCGTCAGTAAATGTCATTGCGGTATGGTTTAATTATATTGATTGTGTTATTTTTCGATGTCAAAGTCGATGTCCTCCTGCCTCAGGGTGTCCACCAGGGCGCGATTTATGGGTATGCGTCTCGATGAGCGCAGGCGAAGCGAGCGGTTGATGGCGGGGTCGAACACACGAAACGACAGCTCACACCCTTCGTCGGTCGGGCCGACGGGAGCCAGGCAGTCGGCCAGCATGGAGCGCAGATGGGAGTTGAGGCGATCGGTGGGCAGATCGATCACTATGCCTCTCACAAGCTTGCCCTTCACATCGCTGAGAAGGCGTATGTTGGCTATGTTGAAGCGCAGTTCGGATGTCTGATAGCGGCGCTCGTAGCGTCCGCTTATTATAATAGGTGTGCCCGGCAGTCCGTAGTTGCGGAAGTCTATGAATGTCTGACCGAACAGCATGAACTCGGCTGAGCCGGTATAGTCTTCGATCTTCAGAATGCCGAATTTGCCCTTTTTACCCTGTTTCTCCTGATAGTCTACCACCATGCCGCCGAAGCTTAGCTCAACGCCATCGGCGGGAGTAAACTCATTGAATTGCTTGACTGTACACGACATGCCATAGTTCAGCTCCATATAGTATGGGTCGAGGGGATGAGCCGAGAGATACATGCCCACCAGCTCGCGCTCCTTTTCGAGGCGGGTGGCTACGGGCCATTCGGGCGACGGGATGACCGAGGGCCGACCGGCTGTGGAGAGCTCAGTGTCCTCGCCGAAGAGCGACATGGCCGAGTTTTCCTTGTCGGCCTGAAACGACTGGCCATATCTCACCAGCATATCGCTGAACACTTCACCCTTTGGCGAAGTGCTGAAGAAGTCCTCGCGCTTCATTTCGGGGAAGCTGTCCATGGCGCCGGCAAGCACGAGGTTTTCAAGTGTACGGCGGTTGACGGTGCCCGATGGTACACGCTCCACAAAGTCGTAGACATTCTCGAAGGGGCCGTTCTTGTCGCGCTCGTCGATTATGGCTTTCACCACCCCCTCGCCCACACCCTTTATGGCGGCGAGTCCGAAGCGTATATCACCCTTGCGGTTCACACCAAACTCCATGAAGCTCTCGTTGATGTCGGGGCCAAGCACATTGATCTTCATGCGCTTGCACTCGTCCATAAAGCCGGTGAGTTTGGTGATATCCGAGCGGTTGCGTGTGAGGATGGCGGCCATATACTCCGAGGGGTAGTTAGCCTTTAGCCAGGCTGTCTGGAATGCCACCCAAGAGTAGCATGTGGCGTGGCTCTTGTTGAAGGCATAGGAGGCAAACTTCTTCCAGTCTTCCCAAATCTTGGCCAGCACCTTGGGGTCGTGGCCGTTGGCAGTGCCACCTTTTATAAATAGCCCCTCGAGCTCGTTCATCTTCTCGATGAGCTTTTTACCCATGGCCTTGCGCAGGGTGTCGCTCTGGCCACGGGTAAATCCGGCCAGCAGACGCGACAGCAGCATGACCTGCTCCTGATAGACGGTGACGCCGTAGGTGTCCTTCAGATACTTCTCCATCACGGGTATATCATAGGTGATGGGGCTGCGTCCGTGCTTGCGGGCTATGAAGTCGGGGATATAGTCCATGGGACCCGGGCGGTAGAGGGCGTTCATGGCTATGAGATCCTCAAAGGTAGAGGGCTGCAGCTCGCGCAGATATTTCTGCATACCGGCCGACTCAAACTGGAATGTGCCGGTGGTGTGCCCCTCGCAGTAGAGCTGATATGTCTTGGGGTCGGTGATGTCGATAGAGTCGATATCTACGTCGATGCCCCGTGTCATCTTTATATTGTGGATGGCTTCCTTGATGATCGAGAGAGTCTTTAGGCCCAGGAAGTCCATCTTTATGAGTCCGGTGTCCTCGATAATCGAGCCCTCATACTGGGTCACTATCATCTTGTCGTTGCCGCTGGCTCCGGGGTTCTTGTCGACAGCCGTAGCCACGGGCACCCAGTCGGTGATGGGGTCGCGGCAGATGATGACGCCGCAGGCGTGCACACCGGTGTTGCGCACATTTCCCTCCAGGCGCTTGGCATATTCGAGCGTCTCGGTGATGAGGGGGTTGTGTGAATGGAGCTCACCGGCAAACTCGGGCACATACTGATAGCAGTTCTTGAGGTTGGTTTTCAGAGTCTTGCCATCGGGGCCATCGGGCATGCGCTTGGGCACAAGGTTGGCCAGGCGGTTGCTCTCCGGGAGGGGGAGCTGCTCCACACGGGCCACATCCTTGATGGCCGATTTGGCTGCCATGGTGCCGAATGTGATGATGTGGGCCACCTTCTCCTCGCCATAGCGCTCGGTGACATAGCGGAGCACCTCGGCGCGGCCGTCGTCGTCGAAGTCGACGTCGATATCGGGGAGCGAGATACGATCGGGATTAAGGAATCGCTCGAACAGAAGGTCGTATTTTATGGGATCTACCTGTGTGATGCCCAGGCAGTAGGCTACCACGCTACCGGCGGCCGAGCCACGGCCGGGACCAACCGACACGCCCAGCTGATGGCGGGCCACGTTGATAAAGTCCTGCACGATGAGGAAGTAGCCCGGGAATCCCATGGTCTTCATTATGTAGAGCTCAAAGTTTATGCGCTCCTTGAGCTCGTCGGTCAACGGCGAGCCATATCGGCGGGCCGCACCCTCATAGGCCAGCTTGGAAAGATAGTCGGCCTCAAATTTTATGCGGTATAGTTTATCGTAGCCCCCGAGTTTGTCTATTTTTTTCTGCGCAGCCTCGGGCGAGAGCACCACGTTGCCGTTTTCGTCCTGGGTAAACTCGTCGAAGAGATCTTTCTCCGTGAGACGCGAACGATACTCCTCCTCGCTGCCAAACTCGGGTGGAATCTCGAAGAAGGGCATGATTGGGGCGTGGTCAATGGAATAGACCTCGACCTTGTCGAGTATATCCATAGTGTTTGTGAGCGCCTCGGGCAGATCGGGGAACAGGGCTGCCATCTCGTCCTGACTCTTGAACCACTCCTGGTGGGTGTAGCGCATGCGGTCGGGGTCGGAGAGGTAGTTGTTGGTAGAGATGCAGATGAGGCGGTCGTGAGCCTCGGCATCCTCGGCATTTATGAAGTGGGAGTCGTTGGTAGCCACGATCTTGATGTCGAGTTTGCGGGCCAGATCCACGAGCACGGGGTTCACCTTCTGCTGCTGCTCGAATGTCTCGCGGTTGGCTCCCGGGATATTGGTGGGATGGCGCTGCAGCTCCACATAGTAGTCCTCGCCAAAGGTGTCCTTATACCATCTCATCACCCTCTCGGCGCCGTCAATGTCGCCGGCCATGATGAGCTTGGGAATCTCGCCGCCCAGACAAGCCGAGCAGACTATGAGCCCCTCGCGATGAGAGGCCAGAGCCTGGTGGTCGGTGCGCGGGTGGTGGTAGTAGCCCTCGGTGTGGGCCTGCGACACTATCTTTATCAGGTTCTTGTAGCCTTTTAGGTTCTTGGCCAGCACTATGAGGTGGCGCCCCTTGTCGGTCTTGTCGGAGCGGTCGGTGAGTGCACCTTTGGCCACATACATCTCGCAGCCAAATATGGGCTTGAACTTCAGTTTCTTCTCATATTTGGCTATCTCGGCCTCCACTTCGGGTCGAATTTTCTCGGCC
Source organism: Muribaculaceae bacterium (assembly GCA_023664185.1). Taxonomy (GTDB): domain Bacteria; phylum Bacteroidota; class Bacteroidia; order Bacteroidales; family Muribaculaceae; genus Duncaniella. The sequence continues at coordinate 315,401 of JAMPGA010000002.1, read as the reverse complement.
TCTTCGGGCGAGGGAGCCTCGTCGAGGCGCTTGCGCGCATCGGCTATCTTGCCCTTGAATTTTCCCTTGAGTTTATTGACATAATTGGCCAGCTCCTTTATGCCAAACATATTGCCGTGGTCGGTCAGGGCAAAGCCGGGCATACCTAAGTCCAAAGCCTTGTCGACCAGGCCGGTGACCGAGGCCTGACCATCGAGCAGGGAATACTGGCTGTGGACGTGGAGATGTATGAATTCTGTCATGATTGGGATATGGCATTAGTAGACCTCAAAGTTACGCAAAAATCCCGATAGGGGCGAGGTGTTATTGAATTTTTAACACTTATTGCGTCAATATGTCACATCCCAGAGATACAATGCCTCAGGGGGCATTGAGGTGCCGGCTGCACAGCGGTCGCAGCTCTCTATCACGCGCTTAAAGCCCTCGATGCTGAGCTTGCCGCGACCCACTTCTACCAGCGTGCCCACTACTGCCCGCACCATATTGCGCAGAAAGCGGTCGGCCGTGATGATAAATACGTGCCCCTCGATGCCGTCGGGCGAGGTCCACTCCACCCATTCGGCCCGGCTGACATGACAGATGTTGGTGCGGGCATCGGAGTGAAGCTTGGCAAATGAGGTAAAGTCGGTGGTGTCGAGCAGTATGCTGGCTGCCCGGTTCATGGCCTCATAGTCGAGGGTGGCGGGGGCTTTCCACACCAGCGGATACATAAAGGGGGAGTTGGCGGGTAGGGCGTAATAGTGGTAGGTGCGTGATGTGGCCGAGAAACGTGCATGCAGATCGGGAGCCACAGGCTCGATGGCATAGATGGCTATGTCGCGCCCGGTCAAGGCGTTGAGAGCGCCCACGAGCCTCTCGGCCGGCATCGGCAGAGGCTCTTGTAGGTCGAAATGTGCCACCATAAGGCGGGCATTAACCCCCGCGTCGGTGCGTCCGGCTCCGACTATGGCCATGGGGCGGCGGAGCACCGTGGAGAGAGCCTCCTCGATGGTCTGCTGCACGGTCACCGCTCCGGGTTGAGTCTGCCAGCCGTGAAACGGAGCTCCGCGATAGGCCAGGCGCATGAAGTAGCGTGGCATCTCGGGTATCAGTCTTTTTCGATATATGTATAGCCGTAGAGGCCCGAGCGGTAGTTGCTCAGGAATTCCCTACCCTCCTCGGGCGAGATGCGACCCTCTTTCATGGCGGCCGTAACCCAAGCCTCTACGTTGCGCACCAGTTTCTTGGGGTTGAACTGCACGTAGTCGAGCACATCGGCCACGGTCTCGCCGTCGATGATGCGGTCTATCTCATAGCGGTCTTTGTAGACCGAGATGTGCACGGCTGTGGTGTCGCCGAAGAGATTGTGCATGTCGCCAAGAATCTCCTGGTATGCTCCCACCAGGAATACGCCCAGATAGTAGGGCTCGCCGGGGCGCACGGGGTGAACCGGCAGGGCTCCAGAGGTGGATCCGCCGTGGGTTATGAAGTTGGCTATCTTGCCGTCGCTGTCGCAGGTGATGTCCTGGATGGTGCAGGTCTTGGTGGGCTTTTCGTCAAGGCGCGAGAGTGGGATGATGGGAAACACCTGGTCGATGGCCCATGAGTCGGTGAGCGACTGAAACAGAGAGAAGTTGCAGAAATACTTGTCGGGGATCATCTTGCTGACCTTGCGCAGCTCCTCGGGGGCATGACGCATGCCGGCGGCTATGTCGCCGATCTCGCGGGCTATGCTCCAGAACAGTTCCTCAATCTGGGCGCGTGTGCGCAGGTCGAGCAGACCGAGGCTGAAGAGGTCGAGCGCTTCCTCGCGTATCTGCAGGGCATCATGCCACGACTCGAGGCTTCGCTGCTGATCCAGGCGATCCCAAATGTCGTAAAGCTCCTTCACCAGTTCATGGTCGTCGGGAGAGATATCCTTGGAGTCTTTCCATATGGGGAGCTGTGTGGTTTCGAGCACCTCGAACACCAGCACAGAGTGGTGGGCTGTGAGCGAGCGTCCCGACTCGTTGATGATGTTGGGCTGCTTGAGATTGTTTTTGGTGCAGGCATCGACTATGGCCGAGACGGCATCGTTGGCATACTCCTGGATGGAATAGTTCATGGATGATCCGGAAGCTGAGTTGCGTGTGCCGTCGTAGTCTACCCCCAGGCCGCCACCTATATCCATAAAGTCTATGTCAAAGCCCATGTTGGAGAGCTGCACATAGAACTGTGTGGCCTCGCGGATAGCGTTTTTGATAAGGCGTATTTTGGTTATCTGACTGCCTATATGGAAGTGAATCAGCTTCAGACACTGCTTCATTTTGTTGCGCTCCAGGAAGTCGAGAGCCTCGAGCAGCTCCGAGGAATTGAGCCCGAACTTCGACTGGTCGCCGCCGCTGGTCTCCCACTTTCCGGAGCCCGACGATGCCAGCTTAATGCGTATGCCCACATTCGGGTCTATGCCTATGCGGCGCGCCACGTCGGCTATAATCTTAAGCTCGTTGAGCTTTTCGACCACTATATAGATGCGTCGACCCATCTTCTGAGCCAGGAGCGCCAGCTCAATGTAGGTCTGGTCCTTATAGCCGTTGCATATTATCAGGGCGTTCTCCTTGATGTTTGTGGCGAGCACAGCGTGGAGCTCGGGCTTCGAGCCGGCCTCCAGGCCGATGTTAAACTTCTCGCCGTGCGACACTATCTCCTCTACCACCGGGCGCATCTGATTCACCTTGATGGGATAGATGATATAGTTTTGCGCTTTATAGTCATACTGCTCAGCCGCCACCGAAAAACATTTTGAAATCTTCTCGATGCGGTTGTCAAGGATATCGGGAAATCTCAGCAACACGGGCGACGTGATGTCCTTCACCTGAAGCTCGTCCATCACTTCGCGGAGATCCACCGAGGCATAGCCCTCCTTGGGAGTCACGGCCACATGCCCTTTGGAATTGATGGAGAAGTATTTGCGTCCCCACCCCTGTATGTTATACAGCTCCTCGCTGTCCTCTATGCGCCATCTTCTCATCGGCAGTATGTTTATTGTTTTATGTATGTAATCGACAAAATTAGTGATTTTTTTGGCAAAAAAGAATTGCGCCTTTAAAAAAGGCGCAAAAAAATTATTCGTCTCCCGACGAATAACTTTTTTACCTTAAATCTAATACCATGAAAAACTTACTGCAAAGTTACATCTATATAACAACCCAAACAACAATAGGATGATTAAACAACATTAATTTTTAAATTATTTAACTTAAAAATTGGGGTGGGGAAGATGATATTGCGAAGAGGCCCCGTAGGGGTCGTGGAAAGCATAGTCGCTGTTTTTCCACGACCCCTACGGGGCCGTAATCTATTTAATTGCCTAACTCCCAGGAGTGAGCCCCTGGGCTATTATGCTATGCCCCCTACATGGGCATATCGTATGGCTGGGTTTGCACTATTACGAATACAACTTTTCCTTGGCGGCGAGGACTTTGGGGTCGGTGATATAGTCATCGTAGTCCATGAGCTTGTCGATGGTGCCCTTGGGTGTAAGTTCGATCATGCGGTTGCACACGGTCTGGATGAACTCGTGGTCGTGGCTCGACAGGAGGATGTTGCCCTTGAAGGCGCGTAGCGTATTGTTGAACGCCTGGATCGACTCGAGGTCGAGGTGGTTGGTGGGCGAGTCGAGCACCAGGGTGTTGGCGTCGGTCATCATCATGCGCGCTATCATGCAACGCATCTTCTCGCCACCCGAGAGCACTGAAGCCTTCTTGAGCACCTCCTCGCCCGAGAAGAGCATCTTGCCCAGAAAGCCCTTGAGATATATCTCCGAGCTGTCGTCGGAGAACTGTGCCAGCCAGTCTACCAGATTGAGGTCGGTGTTGAAAAACGATGTGTTGTCGAGAGGCAGATAGGCTGTGGTGATGGTCTGTCCCCACTCAAATGTGCCCGCATCGGGTTTGCGCTTACCCATGATTATTTCAAACAGGGCTGTCATGGCGCGGGGGTCGTGGCTGAGGAATGCTATCTTGTCGCCCTTCTCAACCTGGAAGTTCACATCCGAGAAAAGCACCTCGCCATCCACCGATGCCGAAAGACCCTTGACCTCCAGAATCTTGTTGCCCGGCTCGCGCAGGGGAGTGAAGATAATGCCGGGATAACGACGCGATGAGGGCTGAATCTCCTCAACGTTGAGTTTCTCGAGCATCTTCTTGCGCGAGGTAGTCTGCTTGGATTTTGCCACATTGGCACTGAAGCGCTGTATGAATTCCAGGAGCTCCTTGCGCTTCTCCTCGGCCTTCTTGTTGGCTTGCTGCTGCTGACGCAGAGCCAGCTGCGAGGATTCATACCAGAAACTATAGTTGCCGGCAAAAAGTGTGAGCTTGTTGTAGTCGATATCGAGGGTGTGGGTGCACACGGAGTCGAGGAAGTGACGGTCGTGGCTCACCACAAGCACGGTATTCTCAAACTTCGACAGATAGTCCTCCAGCCAGGCCACGGTCTCAAGGTCGAGGTCGTTGGTAGGCTCATCGAGGAGCAGGTTGTCGGGGTTGCCGAAGAGAGCCTTGGCCAAGAGCACACGCACTTTCTCGTTACCGCTCATGTCGCGCATCATCATGTAGTGCTTGTCTTCCTTGATGCCCAGACCGCTCAGCAGGGCAGCGGCGTCGGCCTCCGCATTCCAACCTTCGAGCTCGGCAAAGCGCTCCTCCAGCTCGGAGGCACGTAAGCCGTCGGCATCGCTGAAATCCTCCTTGGCATAAAGGGCATCTTTCTCTTTCATTATATCCCAGAGCACGGTGTGGCCCTGGAGCACGGTGTCGAGCACGGTGCAGTCGTCAAACTTGAAGTGATCCTGCTCGAGCACACTCATGCGCTCACCGGGGCCCTGGGTCACGGTGCCGTGGGTAGGTGCCAGCTGGTCGCTGAGAATGCGCATCAGGGTCGACTTGCCCGCGCCGTTGGCTCCGATGATGCCATAGCAGTTGCCGGGAGTGAACTTCAGATTCACGTCCTGAAACAATACTCTTTTGCCAAATTGTATACCTAAATTGTTGACAGCTATCATTTGCTACTGTGATTATTTCTTTTTTCAGGCTGCAAAGGTACAAAAAAAATTCCGCATGGGGAAATCCTCCGACCTCCCCGTGCGGAAACTATGATGAAATTACACCCTTGTCACTTTGCATTTTCCGGCCGCAGCGTGCGCACAGTGGCGCCGGCCTGCCAGAGTTCGCTCTCACGCATGGCTTTGAGCTCACGCTCCAGCCCCTCGCGATAGTCGGGCTTCGAGTTGGAGTCTATGGACTTCTGTGCCTCCACACCCGAGCTTACACTGGCATAGAGCTCGCGGATCACCGGCTTGACGGCGTCGTGGAATGGACCCATCCAGTCGAGGGCACCACGCTGGGCGGTGGTTGAACAGTTGGCATACATCCAGTCCATGCCGCGATCGGCAAACAGGGGCATGAGCGACTGTGTCAGCTCCTCGACAGTCTCGTTGAAAGCCTCCGAGGGGGTATGGCCGTTCTCACGAAGCACCTCATACTGAGCCAGGAAGAGCCCCTGGATGGCGCCCATGAGCGAGCCTCGCTCACCCACAAGGTCGCTGACGGCTTCGCGCTTGAAAGTGGTCTCAAACAGATAGCCCGAACCGATGCCTATGCCCAGAGCCAGACAGCGCTCCAGAGCCCTGCCTGTGGCGTCCTGATAGACGGCATACGACGAGTTGGTGCCTTTGCCCTCCTTGAAGAGCACTCGCAGCATGGTGCCCGAGCCCTTGGGTGCCACCATAATAACATCTACATCCTCAGGAGGCACCACACCGGTGCGGTCGCTCCAGGTGATGGCGAAGCCATGGCTGAAATAAAGCGCTTTGCCAGGTGTGAGGTGACGCTTTATCACGGGCCACTGCTCGATGACGGCAGCATCGCTGAGCAGACACATTATAATGGTGGCGCGGCTGCAGGCCTCCTCGATGGAGAAGAGAGTCTCGCCCGGTATCCAGCCATCAGCCACAGCCTTGTCGTAGGTCTTGCCTTGACGCTGTCCCACTATCACATTAAACCCATTGTCGCGCAGATCGAGCCCCTGGCCGGGTCCCTGCACACCATAGCCCAGCACGGCTATGGTCTCGTCCTTGAGCACCTCAAGGGCTTTGGAGAGAGGAAATTCCTCGCGTGTCACGACGGTCTCGTTGACGCCGCCGAAGTTAAGAGTTGCCATATCTGATTGTCAGTTTATATATTTTTGTCTACAAATATCATTCGTGCCAGGGCGCTGGGGGTATTGTCGACCAGGATGGCCAGATCGGTGCCCTGGCGGCTAACATGCGCGGTCTGGCCATAGCGTGCCTCATGCTTAAAGGCTATCTCAAATCGCCCGATCCGCTTCTCCTCATAGGTCTCCAGCGGGAAGGCATCTACGATGAGGTCGATGTAGCGCCGGGTGGTGACGTGGCGGTTCACATCGATGTCGGAGACTCTGAAGCGGAAGTCATAACCCTCGTCCTCACCCTTCAGGGGCGCTATGCGCGAGCAGGTTGAGGGATACTGCGGATCGGTGTTGTAGAGCTCGGTGATATCGCCCAGTACGGAGAGATCCACAGGTCGGCGTGTAGTCAGATCAATGGCCATCCAGATGGTGTGCACACGGCCTATGCAGGTAGTCGAGTCGGTGTCCATTATGGCAAAACCGCGGTCTGAGGACAGGCGCCCCACCCCTTCGACCCAAGTGTCGAGGACATAATGACCTCCCACGCGGGGCATGCGGTCGAGCTCTATGGAGAGTCGGCTCAACACCCACGAGGCATTGTGTGGGCGGAGCTTGTCGAAGCCTATGCCAATGGCGTTGGCGTGAAGGGTGGCTGTGTCTATGATGGTTGTGACCAGCGAGGGGAGAGGCATTTCGAGCCCGGGCCCCACCTCGGCGGCCGTGAGTGTGAACGGATATGAGAAAATTTTCGGTTTCATCATGGTTGGGTATTGGCGTCCATGCGCAGACGGCGCTCTTCCTGGCGCTCCAGAAAGTGGGCCACATGCTCGGTGGGCGATTTGGTGACACATATTCTACCCGAACGCACAAACTGCTGTATGTCATACTGCCGGAGCAGTTCGTAGAGAGCCTGTGTCTCGCTCTCATGGCCGGTTTTCTCAATCACGGCATAGTCGCGGGTTATCTCGAGTATGCGGGCGTTGTGGTGGCGTATGATGAGCTCCAGGTTGGGCTCGTCGAGCAGCCTCACGGTGGGCACCTTGTAGAGGGCTATTTCCTGATACACAATCTCATCGTCGGTATACAGGAATGCCTTTATCACGTCTATACACTTCTCTATCTGCTTTATCACCTTGTCGAGGGTAGTGCGGTCGGAGCGCAGGGTGAAGTTAATTTTGTGTATACCCCTCATGGCGCTGGCGCTCGAGGCCACGCTCTCAATGTTCAGACCGCGCCGGGTGAAGATGATGGAGATGCGGTTGAGAAGACCCACCTGGTTTTCGGTGAACACGCTTATGGTATAGAGCTTCTGCGGTTCGGTAGTTGTGGAGTCAGGGTTCATACTTTTCTGTACGGTTTATAAGTATATCATCTACCACCGCGCCCGGGGCTATCATGGGAAAGACCATGTCGTCGGGCTGGATATTCACATTCAGCAGATAGGGGCCCTCAGAGTCTACGAGGCGTTTTACGGCGCCCTCCAGCTGCTGGCGCGAGGCCACATCCTCGGCCGGGATGGCATAGGCGCGAGCTATGGCGGCAAAGTCGGGGTTGACCATCGGGGTGGCCGAGAAGCGCGAGCCGAAAAACAGCTCCTGCCACTGGCGCACATTGCCCAGGAAGGCATTGTTGAGCACCACTATCTTCACCGGCACACCATATTCCATGATTGTGCCCAGTTCCTGCATGGTCATCTGAAAACCGCCGTCGCCCATGAAGGCAAACACCTTGCGGCCGGGAGCGCCGATCTTGGCTCCGATGGCTGCGGGGAGGCTGAAGCCCATGGTACCCAGCCCGCCCGACGAGATGACGCTGCGCGGCAGCGAGTGGCAGAAGTAGCGGGCGGCCATCATCTGGTTCTGACCCACGTCGGTCACCACAAGCCCGTCGCCTCCACATATGCGCGACACTGTAGCCACCACCTCGCCCATCTTCATCATGCCGTCAGGGGTATCGGTTGGGCGAAGCTCGCGCTCCATCACACGGCTTTCCTCCACACGGAGCGGCGCCTCAAACTGCGAGAGCCACTCGCTGCGCTGAGCCTTGTTGACCAGCGGCAGCAGAGCCGACAAAGCCTTGCGCGCATCGCCGTGGATGTGGGTCTGTGTATGGAGATTCTTGTTGAACTCGGCAGCATCAATGTCGATGTGTATTATGTGGGCCTGTGGCGCGTAGCCCGAGGTCAGGCCGGTGACACGGTCGTCAAAACGCATTCCTATCGCCAATATGACGTCGGCGCGGTTGGTGAGATAGTTGGGTGCTATATTGCCGTGCATACCCACCATGCCCATATTGAGCGGGTGGTCTGTGGGGATGGCCGAGAGCCCCAGCAGAGTCGAGGCCACGGGTATATCGGCTTTCTCGGCCAGGGCTGCCAGCTCAGCTTCTGCTCCCGAGATGGTCACACCGTGTCCGGCTATTATCATGGGGCGCTCGGCGCGGTTAAGCAGCGAGGCCGCCAGCGATATATCGGCCGGATTCAGCTCAGGATCAGGGTCGTATGATCGTATATATGATATGCGCTCGTAGCTCCACTCGATGGTGCCCAGCTGTGCATCTTTGGTAAAGTCGAGCACCACCGGTCCGGGGCGTCCCGTAGAGGCTATATAGAAGGCTCTCGCCACAGCCCAGGCTATCTCGGATGCCGAGCGTATCTGATAGGCCCACTTGGTGATGGGAAGGGTTATGCCCACCACGTCGGTCTCCTGGAAGGCATCGGTGCCCAGCGATGCTGTGCCCACCTGGCCGGTTATCACCACAAGGGGGGTTGAGTCGATGTTGGCGTCGCTCAGGCCGGTGATAACATTTGTGGCTCCCGGACCCGATGTCACACTCACCACTCCTACCTTGCCCGATGCGCGGGCATAGCCCTGGGCAGCATGTATGGAGCCCTGCTCGTGGCGGCACAGTATGTGGCGCAGAGTGTCGGAATGGTCGTAGAGCCTGTCGTAAAAGGCCATGATGGCACCGCCGGGATAACCGAAAAGAGTGTCGACCCCCTCGGCCTCAAGCGCCCTGCACATGGCCTCGGCTCCTGTAATCCTGCTCATAATCTCACTCCTCCCTTGTCGGCCGACGAGACCATCGATGCATAGGCCTGCAGTGCGCGGCTCACGGTGCGTGTGCGCGTGTGGGGTGTATATGCTTTTGCTCCGCAGGCCTCTTCGGCCTTACGGCGCTCCTCGAGCTCGGCCTCAGTGAGAGCTACGTTTATGGTGCGCGCGGGGATGTCGATGGTGATGATATCACCGTCCCTCACAAGGGCTATGGCTCCACCGGCGGCTGCCTCGGGCGAGATGTGTCCCACCGAGAGCCCGGATGTGCCTCCCGAGAATCGTCCGTCGGTGATGAGCGCACACTCTTTGCCCAAGTGGCGGCTTTTTATATATGAGGTGGGATAGAGCATTTCCTGCATGCCCGGCCCACCCTTGGGACCTTCATATGTTATTACCACTACATCGCCGCTCCCGACTTTGCCGGACAGGATGCCCTCAACGGCCTCTTCCTGCGACTCAAACACCCTTGCCGGACCCGAGAAGCGGAATATCGAGGCGTCTACCCCGGCGGTCTTCACCACACAGCCATCTGTGGCGATGTTGCCCCTGAGCACCGCCAGGCCACCGTCGCGGCTATAGGCATGCTCAATGTCGCGTATGCAGCCGTGGGCGCGGTCGGTATCGAGCTCAGAGTAATAGCTCATCTGCTGCCCCAGCCTGGTGGTGCGCTTCAGGCCCGGAGCGCTGCGCCACAGCTCGTCGGCGCGGTCGGAATACTCCTTTCCCCCCACAGCCCAGCGGTCTATGGCCTGGCCGAGGGTGAGGCCGTCGACACGATTTACTTCGGTGTCCACCAGCCCGGCGTCGGCCAGTATCTTCATTATCGAGAGTATGCCTCCGGCGCGGTTCACATCCTGGATGTGGTATGCCGAGTTTGGAGCCACCTTACACAACACCGGAGTGCGGCGCGACAGTCGGTCTATATCCTCCATGCTGAAGTCAGCCCCGGCCTCATGGGCTATGGCCAGGAGATGGAGCACAGTGTTGGTTGACCCACCCATGGCTATATCCAGGGTCATGGCATTGAGCATGGCCTGGCGTGTGGCTATGGCGCGCGGAAGCACCGACTCATCGCCATCGTCGTAATAAGCCCTGGCCATCTCCACAATTCTTCGCCCTGCACTGCGCAGCAGCTCCAGGCGGTTGGCATGTGTGGCCACCACAGTGCCGTTGCCCGGCAGAGCCAGGCCTATGGCTTCGTTGAGCGAGTTCATGGAATTGGCCGTAAACATGCCTGAACACGATCCGCATGTCGGACAGCCGTGGCGCTCCATCTCGGTCACCGTTTCGTCGGCCACCGTCTGGTCGGCGCTCTCCACCATTATATCCACAAGGTCAACGTCGCGCTCACCCACCCGGCCGGCCTCCATGGGGCCACCCGAGACGAAAATGGCAGGGATATTGAGCCTCATGGCAGCCATAAGCATGCCCGGAGTTACCTTGTCGCAATTGGATATACACACCATGGCATCGGCCTTATGGGCATTTACCATATACTCCACCGAGTCGGCTATCAGGTCGCGCGAGGGGAGTGAATACAGCATCCCGTCGTGCCCCATGGCTATGCCGTCGTCCACGGCAATGGTGTTAAACTCCGCGGCAAAGCAGCCCAGCTTCTCTATCTCTTGTTTCACAGTCTGCCCGGCATCATGGAGATGTGTATGCCCCGGCACAAACTGGGTAAATGAATTGACTATAGCAATCACCGGTCGCCCCATCTGCGCCTCCGTCATACCGTTGGCGCGCCACAGGGCACGGGCGCCAGCCATGCGGCGCCCCTCCATAGTCATTGCACTTCTTAATGGAATACTCATGTCTAAAAACTTTTAGGTTTCAAAACCCAAAACCTTAAAATATACCGCAAAAATAATGAATCATGTTGTAAAATACAAATCAACCGGCAAAAATGAGTACTTTTTCACGCCAAAAGGCATTTTATAAAAAAATTTTGCCGTCTGAGAAAATCTCCGTACCTTTGCATCGGAAAACACGGCGGCCGAGTCCGTCGGTGCAGTCCACTCGGGGCGTAGCGCAGTCCGGTTAGCGTACCTGCTTTGGGAGCAGGGGGTCGCGAGTTCGAATCTCGCCACCCCGACACCACAAAAAGTCCGACTCATCCGAGCCGGACTTTTTCATTTACCAGCCCCAAACGCTGCCCCAGCATGGGGCAATGATGGGGTGATACAAACCGGCCTCGTAGAGATTATATTTATCTGGTTCTCAATACCCCACACAAAGGTGTGGGGCTACGACTATATCGCCTCTTCGAGGCGTAGCTCGCGTGACTATCTTCGAGGTTTGACATAAAATATGTCACCTACAGTGGCATACTTTACAACCGCCAATTCTTAATTTCCAATTCTCCGTTCTCACCGCTTCTGACAGCTTTCTTGAACCTTTCGCTATCTAAGATGTTTATAGGATATAAAGAAACGTTTAAAACACTATCACTATGACAGCTAAAAGTATCCGAGGCACAGAGACCGAAAAAAATCTGGTCGCCGCCTATATGAGTGAGTCGGCCGCTTATAGCCGCTACACTTACTATGCACAACAGGCCGACAAGGAAAACTATTTCCCTATCGGTCAGATATTCCGTGAGACTGCCGACAATGAGCTGCACCACGGCAAGGTGTTCTTCAAGATGCTACAGGGTGGCAAAGTGCCCTGCGATCTTGATGTCGACTCGGGCATAATCGGCACCACTGAGCAGAATCTGGCCACTGCCGCCGAGGAGGAGAAGACCGAAGGCGTGGAGCAGTATCAGCATGCCGCCGAGGTGGCCGACAAGGAGGGCTTCCCCGAAATCGCCGCCCATTTCCGCGCCATTGCCGAAGTGGAGATGCGCCACCGCCGCCGTTTCGAGCATTTCCTCAAACAGGTCAAGGAGGGCACCGTGTGGACTCGTAAGCACCCGGTGAAATGGCAGTGCCTGGTGTGTGGATATGTCTACGAAGGCACCGAGCCTCCTAAGGTTTGCCCCGCATGCGATCACCCCTATCAACACTACCTCGCTATCGACTATGACATGATCTAAGTGACGATAAAAAGATATCAAGCTAAAAAAATCGCCGGAATCAAGTATTCCGGCGATTTTTTTTGCTTGATATGCGTATAAACTATTCGAGTATCAGCCTCCGAAGTTGTCGTAGTGGACAGAGGTGGGATCTACACCGAGGTCGTCGAGCATACGGTTGACGGCGGCGCTCATCGGGCCGGGGCCACACATGTAGTATTCGATATCCTCGGGTGCGGGGTGGTTCTTGAGATAGGTGTCATAGATCACCTGGTGAACAAATCCGGCTGTATAGGCCACGCCGGCGGCGTCGGCTGTAGGGTCGGGACGGTCGAGCGCCAAGTGGAACTTGAAGTTGGGGAACTCCTTTTCGAGCGCCAGGAAGTCCTGTAGATAGAACACCTCGTTGAGGGCACGTGCGCCGTAGAAGTAGTTCATCACACGGTCGGTGGTATGGAGAGTCTTGGTCATCCACATTATCTGTGCGCGCAGCGGAGCCATGCCGGCGCCACCGCCTATCCACATCATCTCGGCCTTAGAGTCGACTATGGGATGGAAGTCGCCGTAAGGGCCCGACATCACCACCTTGTCGCCGGGTTTGAGAGTGAAGATGTAGCTCGAGGCAATGCCGGGCATCACATCCTGAAATCCCACCTGGGGTTTGGGCTTGAAGGGTGGTGTGGCAATGCGCACGGTGAGCATTATGCGATCACCCTCCTCGGGATAGTTGGCCATGGAGTAGGCGCGGACGGTGGTCTCGGTGTTGCGACACTTGAGGCCGAAGAGTCCAAACTTCTGCCATGCCGGCAGATACTCGTCGCCGATGAGGCTCTTGTCGATATCCTTGTCGTAGTCCATCTCGAAGGTCGGGATCTTTATCTGGGCATACGAGCCGGGGATGAAGTCCATATGCGAGCCCTTGGGGAGAGCCACGATAAACTCTTTAATAAAGGTAGCCACATTGCGGTTTGAGATCACCTCACACTCCCATTCCTTTACATCGAGAGCCGAAGCGGGGATGCCCACTGAGCAGTCTTCCTTGATCTTCACCTGGCAGCCCAGACGCCAGTGGGCCTGCTGCTCCTTGCGCGAGAAATGCACCTTTTCAGTGGGGAGGATGTCGCCGCCTCCCTCAAACACCTGACATTTACACTGGCCGCAGCTGCCTTTGCCGCCGCAGGCCGAGGAGAGGAATATATTGTGGTCAGCAAAGGTGGAGAGGAGCGACTTGCCCGAGTCGGCCTCGATCTTGGTGTCGCCGTTAATGGTAATGGTGACCTTGCCCGAGTGGACAAGATATTTTTTGGCTATGAGCAGTATCACCACCAGCACAAGGGTGATGATGAGAAAGATGCACACGCCAGTCAGAATCGTCAGCATAGTAGAGGGTGTTTAATAAGAAATGTTAATGGATTTGAGTTGGATTTTTGAGGAAATTTTTGAAAATGAAGAAGGAGCGTAGTGTGCTACGCAAATGATGAATTTCCAAAAATTTACCAAAAAGACAACCAAAGACATTGACAATTAAAATTTGTTGAACGATTAAAATTGTCATTTGCTGTATTACATAGGCTTATGACAATTTTGAGAGTGAATAATTTTAAGTTTTGTTGTTAAACACCCTCTTATATTTTGATACCAAGGAAACTCATGAAAGCTATACCCATCAGGGCTGTGAGGATGAAGGTGATGCCCACACCACGCAGCGGACGGGGAATGTTGGAGTAGACGGCCAGACGCTCGCGGATGGCTGCGATGGCTGTGATGGCCAGGAGCCAGCCCAGACCCCAGCCGCCTCCGGCACACACTGCAGTCCACACCGAGGGGAAGTCGCGCTGCTGCATGAACAGCGAGCCTCCCAGAATGGCGCAGTTGACGGCTATGAGCGGCAGGAAGATGCCCAGCGACGAGTAGAGGGCCGGCGAGTATTTCTCGACGGTCATCTCCACAAGCTGGGTCATCGACGCTATCACGGCTATAAACATGATGAGCGAGAGGAAGCTCAGATCGACCGCGGCATACTCCTGACCCAGCCACACCAGCGCACCGGGACTGAGAACATAGGTCTGCAGCAGATAGTTGACCGGAAGTGTCACCACAAGCATGAAGGTGACGGCCACTCCCAGGCCGAAAGCCGTCTTGACATTCTTGGACACGGCTATAAACGAGCACATGCCCAGGAAGTATGCGAAAATCATGTTGTCGACAAAAATCGACCGTATGAAGATGTTGAAGTTTTCCATTTTGCTTACAGCTGATTCTTGTGATTAGTTATCCTCCTGGAGGTCTTTGTTGATAGAACGCTGCACCCAGATGATGCACCCCACTACTACCAGAGCCATGGGAGGGAGTATCATGAGTCCGTTATTTACATATCCGGCGTCATAGAAGCTCTGGGGCACCACCTGGTAGCCCAGCAGTGTGCCCGAACCTAACAGCTCGCGGAAGAAACCCACGATCACCAGAATCAGAGCATAGCCCAGACCGTTGCCCACACCGTCGAGAAACGAGGGCCAGGGCTTGTTGGCCATGGCGAAGGCCTCGAGGCGACCCATGAGTATACAGTTGGTGATGATAAGTCCGATAAACACCGACAGCTGCTTGGAGGCGTCGTAGGCATAAGCCTTGAGCACCTGGTCGACTATCACCACCAGGCCGGCCACCACTACCAGCTGCACTATGATGCGGATGTTGGTGGGGATGGTGTTGCGCAGAAGCGAGATTATGACGTTGGCAAATGCCAGCACCGCTATCACCGATATGCCCATCACGATGGCTGGCTCAAGCTTGGCTGTCACGGCCAGCACCGAGCAGATGCCCAGCACCTGCACCACCACGGGATTGTCCTTGGATAGAGGGTTGAGAAAAACCCTGCTGTTTTTTATTTTGTCTGCCATGATTGTGTGTGTCTTAGTTTATTCGCTCAGTGACTGTAGGAATTTACGATAGGGAGTGAGGCAGTTGTCGAGCATGGCCCCCACACCTTTCGAAGTGATGGTGCCACCTGAGATGCCGTCCACATAGTCTTCGCCGTCCAGAGGCTTCTGGCCTGCCTTCACCACGGCTATGGGGCGGAATTTGCCGTTTTTAAACACTTGTTTGCCCTGAAACTGGTCGGAGAAGGCGGGCTTCTCTATCTCGGCTCCCAGACCGGGAGTCTCACCCTGGTGGGCGAAGTAGGCACCATAGATGGTCGATCCATCCTCGTTGAAGGCCACATAGCCCCAGATGGGGCCCCAGAGGCCGGCGCCATAGACGGGGAGAATGTATTTGAGCGATCCGTCGGGCAAGGTGCACTCATAGACCGGGAGCTCTCGACGGTCGTCGCGCAGCTTTATCTGTGCTGCCACATCCACGCCGAAGGCATCCACGCCCTCCACTCTGCGCCCCTCGGAGTCTACCACATATTGCGAGGTGACGTAGTGGTTGAAGTCGGCCACGGTCTCCCCCTTGGCGGGTGTGATGAGCGCTGCGGCTAGAATCTGGTTCATCTTGTCGGCATCGATGTTTTGCTGCTGCCGGTTTTTCAGGGCCAGCGAGGTCGAGGCCAGCGCCGTCCCCACGAGGATTACCAGAACGATGATATAGATTATCGTATATGTATTGCTTTGCTTGTTCATATCTCTGATGGTCTGTGAGGTTAAGCCTGACGGCGCGAGGCCTGGAGCCTGCGCTGACGGCGCGATATGTTGAACTGAACCACGCAATAGTCTATCAGCGGTGCCAGGGCGTTGCCCAGAAGCACTGCCAGCATGGCGCCCTCGGGGTAGCCGTTGTTGTAGGTGCGGATCAGCACTGCCACCACTCCCACCAGGAAGCCGTAGACATACTTTCCGGCACCCGTGCGGGCTGCGGTGACGGGGTCGGTGGCCATGAAGACGGCTGCAAAAGCAAAGCCGCCGAAGAGGAGCTGGTCAACCGCCGGCAGGAACGAGGCCGGATAGGTGGGTGTCTGAAACACGTTGGCCACCCAGCCAGTGAACAGTCCGCCCAGCACCACGCTGAGCATCACTCGCCATGATGCCATGCCGGTGGCCAGAAGGATGCAGGCGCCGATGAGCACACACAGGGTCGAAGTCTCGCCAAACGAGCCGGGGATGAGGCCCAGGAAGGCGTCCCAGGTGGAGATAGGATCGTCGTTCAGACCCACCAGAGTGAGATTGTCGCCGGTAAACGATGCTATCTGCCCCAGCGGGGTGGCCCCAGTAAAGGAGTCGGGCAGGTCGTGGCCCAGACCGAGTATCTTGCTCGAAGCCACAAACACTTTGTCACCGCTCATTTGGGCGGGGTAGGCAAAAAAGAGGAAGGCGCGTGTCACCAGAGCTATGTTGAACACATTGTAGCCCGTGCCGCCAAACACCTCCTTGGCAAAGATTACGGCAAAGGCCGTGGCCACGGCCAGCATCCACAGCGGAGTCTCTACCGGGCAGATGAGGGGGATGAGAATACCTGTAACCAGGAAGCCCTCCTGGATCTCCTCGTGGCGCCACTGGGCAAAGGCAAACTCTATGCCCAGACCCACGAAATAGGTCACCACGATGCGTGGCAACACGGCCAGGAAGCCGTAGGCCATGAGCTGCCAGAAGGGAAAGTCGGTGGCTCCGGCGGCCAGCCAGTTCTGATAGCCGGTGTTATACATGCCAAAGAGCAGACACGGCAGCAGCGAGAGCACCACGATGATCATGATGCGCTTGGCGTCGAGACTGTCGTGGACATTGACACTTCCAGCCCCCGATGTAGTGTTGGGGGTGAACAGGAAGGTCTCAAACCCGTCGTAGACACTGTGGAGGCTCTGCAGCTTTCCACCGGGCTCGAAGGCGGGCTTTATTTTGTTGAGATAATTTCTTAATGCTTTCATTCTGTGTGGGGATAGTGTGATATGGTGGGGGGTTACACTTCGCTTCTGAGCCATTCGAGGCCTTCGCGCACCACCTTCTGCAGCTCGATCTTCGAAGGATCGGCATACTCAGCAAGGGCAAAATCCTCGGGTGCCACCTCGTAGACTCCCAGAGCCTCCATGCGGTCGATGTCGCGGGCCATTATGGCTTTTACCAACTGCTCGGGCAAGATATCCATGGGGAAATAGCGGTCGTAGACCTGCGACATTATCATGGCTCGGCGTCCGCCGTTGAGACGGGCATCAGGATTGAATTTACCGCCGAAGAACCGTCCCAGAAACGAGCGGCTCACACTCATCTTCGAGGGGCTCAGCGATGCCCAGCCCATAAACTCGTCGCGGTCGTCACCCTCGGGTATCACCGTCACCTGGCGCCAGGGATAGTGCAGATAGCCATCCTTGCCTTCGGGAATGCCCGTGAGCACATTGCCCGATATAAAGCGGTGGTGCACACCATCGTCGGTCACATTGCCTTTCACAAGCTCCTCAATCGGGGTGCCCACCACGGTCTTCACCACCCTTGGCTCTGTCACCTCGGCTCCCGTGATGGCCACGATGGCCTCGGTGTCGAGAGTACCTGTCAGCACAAGGGCTCCTATCCTGGCCAGGGTGACGATGTCGAGTGTCCATATCACCTCACCCTTGTTCACCGGGGCTATGTTGGCAGCCTGGACACCGGCGTTTCCGGCTGGGTGAAGCATGGGAAACTCCACCATCTCGGCTCCCTTCAGATCGGACAGCCCCGACCCCTTGGCAACACCTATATATATATTGCCATCGGTGAGCCGACGCAGGGCATCGACACCTGCCTGCAGCTGGGCCTCACGCCCCTCTACCATCACATCAAGATTCAGAGCCAGCGGCGCAGTGTCCATGGCTGTGACGAAGATATCGCGCGGAGCCACCGAAGCATCGGGCACAATATCGTAGGGGCGCTGACGCAGCAGAGCAAAGAGCCCCGACCCCTTCAGAGCGGCCAGGAGAGCGTCTCGGCCGGAGCCGGTAGCACTGAACATCAGCGGTTTCGCTGCATCAGCCGTAGCCTTTATCACCACACGCTCTATGCGCCGGCGCGGGCCGCGGACAATGCTTTCCACTACGCCTCCCAGCGGGGAGACAATCTTGAGATCGGGGTCAGACTTATGGTGCATGAGCGGCGAGCCCACACACACTGAGTCGCACTCGGCCACATCGAGCCGGGGGAGAAAACCTGGAAAATCGGCAGGCATCACAGCCACACGCCCGGGCTCCACGGTGGCCTGGACCTGTGTGTTTGTCAAACCGCCCCGCAGGTCGAGGTTCAGACCCTTTGTAAGGTTAACGGTCCTTCTCATTAGACGGGATATTGTATTTTGATTACTGTTTTTACCTTAGAGACATATCGGAGTGCATCAGAGAGAGCGCCTCCCCCAGCCCACCGGCCGGCATGGAGACATACACGCATTAATCTCGCAAAAGTAATCAAATTTCTTTAATCATATTAATACTCTTTAATAAAAAATACATCATTGCACCTCAAAAAAACACAATCGCCCCCCTGATGATGGAAAAATGGCTGAGAAACACAAAAAAAATAATGCCAAACGTTTGCACACACGAAAATTTCCTTATAAATTTGCATATCGTTTAAAAACCACTCTGAAAAGAGTCCTTTGAAATCGATACCATGTAACTGCTAAAATCATCAATCAAGCATTCCGCGACCGTTGCGCTCAGGTATGCCCCACCCACACAGGAAGGGGATTGACGCCTTGACTTTTACATGACCAGCCAAACAGTTTGAATCATCTAAAACATTCAAATTCAAAATAAACCCAAAAAAACATCAACACTAACCTCTAATTATGGAACAAAAGCCTACCGCCGCTCCCGCACGAGCAGCACAGTCGCAAAAACCCCAAGGTAACAAAGTTGCCGGAATCAAGAATGCCTTCCTGGTGATCCTCGCCTGCCTCGTAGTGGCAGTCTGCCTGTTCATCTTCTGGTTCGGTCACGAATCACACTTTGAGGAAGGTCACCCCGTAGACCTCTGGGGCACCATCTACAAAGGCGGATTCATCGTGCCTATCCTCCAGACCCTCTTCCTCACCGTTATCGTGCTTTCAGTAGAGCGTTGGATCGCCCTCTCGTCAGCAAAAGGCAAAGGCTCAATCGAGAAGTTTGTAGCCGAAGTGAAGAAGAACCTCGCATCAAACAACATCGCCGCTGCCAAGGCTCTCTGCGCTAAGCAGAAAGGTGTAGTTGCCGACGTCGTTAACTCAGCTCTCAACTCATACGAGGAAATGGACAAGAACACTGTCCTGAGCAAAGAGCAGAAGATAGCCAACCTCCAGAAGTCTGTAGAAGAGGCCACCGCACTCCAGATGCCCGCCCTCCAGCAGAACCTCCCCATCGTGGCTACCCTCACAACCCTCGGTACTCTCGTCGGTCTTCTCGGTACTGTGATCGGTATGATCAAGTCATTCCAGGCTCTTGCTGCTTCTGGTGCTCCTGACTCAACCGAGCTCTCAACCGGTATCTCTGAGGCCCTTATCAACACCGCCTTCGGTATCGCCACCGGTGCATTCGCTGTAATCTCTTACAACTTCTACACCAACAAGATCGACAACCTCACCTACGCTATCGACGAAGTCGGCTACAGCATCGTACAGACATTCGCAGCCACCCACTAATTCCCTGTTACATATCTTTCAATCAGACAGCAAGGTAACATCTATCAAACACCTTCATCTCAATAACCGATAACGTAATATGGGAAAAGTAAAAATTAAGAGAAAAAGCACCCTCATCGACATGACCGCGATGAGCGACGTGACTGTGCTCTTGCTTACTTTCTTCATGTTGACGTCAACCTTCCTGCAGAAGGAGCCGGTCACCGTTATGACCCCCTCTTCTGTGTCGGAGCAGAAAGTGCCCACCGCCAACCTGGCTCAGGTGCTCGTAAGCCCCGAAGGGAAAGTTTTCATCTCCATAGCCGGCGATGCCGACGCAGCCACCAAAGACACCTGGGGCTCAGAAGCACTCCGCAAGACTATCCTCGATGAAGCAGTAACGCTCTACAACAAGCAGCACCCCAGCAATCCGGTGCAGCTCACTGTGGCACAGCGCGAGGCTTTCTCAAAAATCAATATGTTCGGAGTCCCCTTCCAGGTACTCCCCCAGTTCCTATCCATGTCTCAGACCGAACAGGACAAATTCATCTCTGATATGACCCAGAAGGGCGTTGGTATACCCATCAACGACAACAAGGACATGGACCGTCTCAACGAATTCCAGATCTGGATGCGCGCCATCTACAACTCTGGCAACGACAACCTTCAGAAAGCCATGAAAAAAGGCGAAGGTATCGCTGTTAAGGCTGACAAAGACACCCCATACACCACCGTGCACGATGTCCTCGACAACCTCCAGACTCTGAAGATGAACCGATTCAGCATCATGACGGCTTTAAAATCTGAACAGGAATAATCACTATGGCACAAATAGAACAATCAGACGGCGGCAAAAAGAAAAAAGGCGCCCAGAAGAAGATGCAGATCCATGTGGACTTCACGCCCATGGTGGATATGAACATGCTTCTGATTACATTCTTCATGCTTTGTACCACAATGATTAAGTCGCAGACTCTCACCATCTCACTCCCCTCCAACGAGAAGGTAGAGCAGAACCAGATGAACAAAGCCAAGGAATCTGAAGCTATCACCCTCATCCTTACTACCGAACGTAATGCCAACGGAGACGTCAAGAACGACGAAAACGGTCGTCCCATGAACACCGTCTACTACTACGAAGGTATGCCTGAAGTGGCCGACGCCAACGGCGATGGCCTCATCGACAACAACAAGCTCAAAGCTGAATACTTCGTGGGCAACGACGGAAAACTCCAGCAAGGCATCCGCAAGATCCTACATGACCGCAACAAACTCGTGCTCGAGAAAATCGACAAGGAGAAGGCACGCTGGCGCAACAAGGAGTTCTCTCCCAACAAGGAGATCAACGACTCAATCTACCAGGCCCGCGCTAAGGAGATCCGCAACGACTCCACCCTCACCCGTCCCGTGGTCATTATCAAGGCAGCTCCTGAAGCTTCATGGGAAAGCCTGATCAGCGCTCTCGACGAAATGCAGATCAACCAGATATCGCGTTATCAGATTGACAACATCAATCAGGTCGACTCCGCGCTCATCATCGACTACCTCAAGAAGAATCCCAAGAAGTAATCTGAAGATGAAGATATATACTAACCTGAAAAATCTCAAATGACATATGGCAAAAGATGTAGATCTTTCATCATCAGAATGGATTGACCTTATATTCGAAGGCAAAAACAAGGACTTCGGTGCATATCAGCTCCGCAAGGAATCGGCCAAGCGCCACAACCGCGCCATGCTCGTTATCATCATCGTCCTCGTCATCGTTGCCCTCCTTGGACTGCTCGCCAACACAGTCCTCACAGCCTCTGAGGCTCGTCCCGAGGATCAGATCGAGCAGACCATCATCGACTACTCAGCCGACGAACAGGAAGAGCAGGAAGAAGAGGAAGAAATGCAGCGCGTGGAAGAGCAGCAGCCCGAAG
Source organism: Muribaculaceae bacterium (assembly GCA_023664185.1). Taxonomy (GTDB): domain Bacteria; phylum Bacteroidota; class Bacteroidia; order Bacteroidales; family Muribaculaceae; genus Duncaniella. The sequence goes on along the minus strand of JAMPGA010000002.1, from coordinate 293,691 downwards.
CTCTCCCCGAAGAGATCCTCAACACTGTGAAAGCAACCGAGCTCCAGATCACCCGCGACGAAGAAGTAGTCGAGGAGATCAAGAGCCAGGACGAACTCAAGGAAACCGACACAGCCGTGGGTACTACCGACTTTGACAAGGGTACCGACGACCTCAACGTGGTTCGCGAGCACAAAGAAGAGGTGATCGTAGAGGAGAAGAAACCCGAACCCGTCGACGATAACCGCGTATTCGACGTCGTTGAACAGAAGCCTCAGTTCCCCGGTGGTGACGCCGCCCTGCTCAAATGGCTCGGCGAGCACATCAAATATCCTCCCATGGCCGCCGAAAACAACATCCAGGGTCGTGTAGTAGTCCAGTTCGTAGTCACCAAGACCGGCTCAATCGGCGAAGTCAAGGTGATCCGCGGCAAGGATCCCGACCTCGACAAGGAAGCCGTGCGCGTGGTGAAATCACTGCCTAAGTTTGTACCCGGTAAGATGAACGGCCACGCTGTGAACGTGTGGTACACACTCCCCGTATCATTCAAGCTTCAGGGCATCTGATCACACTGAGAATCCCAGTTGAATAAACTCCGATATCCCAACCCCGCCTCCCCCACAAAGGGAAGCGGGGTTGCTTTTTTCCCCACCGGTAAAGTCGAAAATCAATAGTAACATCACAGCCACTCCCCCCCACCCGAAGTATGCAAAGCAGAACCTCAAATACCCCACACCCAGAATATATAGCCACCAAGCAGAACCTCGAAGAGGTGAAAATAATTATAGCCCCGAACCTTGGTGTGGAGTCTGAATGATTCCATGCGAAACGGCCTCGAAGAGGTCGATTAACGGGAGCCCCACACCCGGAGTGCGTACTCTCGAGCAGAACTTCTTCGAGGTTGCGTCTATACCTCGCTCGCTTCGGCGCAAAAAAAATGTCCGCGCACCTTTCAGCAAGGGGCATCGGACTAAAGCCATAAGGCATTTTTGCGATTCGATAGTTACTCGGAACTATATCATCCAAATAGTAGAGATTATATCATACTTACACAACACCATTTTTACTTCGCGCCAGACATCATCTCGACGGCCGGGCAAGGTAGCTGCCTTAAGTCCTTAGTCCAAAAAACTGATTTAATGCGTAAAAAATCTTAACTCTGTGCAAAGGAGATGTACAACTATGGTGCTTTCTTTCCGATTACAAATTTACAGCATTTCAGTCAATACAGCAAAGTGTTTAAAAATTATTAATCTTTTTTAATACTTTCAGAGTGAACTTTTCACATTCAATCCTGATAAAAATATTTTAGTGACGATAATATCAAGTTTTTGTGTATCTTTGCATACATACAACAAAAAACACGATGAAGAATATAATCCTTTTTGACAATGATAAGGTGAGGGCCTCACTGCTGCCTCTCACATTCACACGCCCTGTGGCGTGTGTGCGCTTCGGCGCTATGACCATAGCCGAGAAATGGGTCAAAGCCACCGGTGCCAAGGTGTCATTTCAGACACAGGACTATCTCTCAGAGAAATATCCGGCGTTAATCACCAATGATACGGTCTATATTGCCGGACATGTCTGCCCCGACGCTCAGCTTATTAAGGCCATAGAGGCGCTCTCCGACGATGAGATGCTCGTTTCGGGCGATGGCGAATTGCTGGCTTACAAAACCTATGATGAAAAGAACGTAACCTATGAAGGCAATCTCCTTTCCATCCACTCCATAACCGACGTGTTCATGCTCAACGAAGCCGCTATATTAGCCGATTTCGAGGTGCTCACAGTAGGGCGTGAATCCATGCCACTTAGCGATAGCTGCCGTCTGGTGGGCGATCCTTCACGCCTTTTCATCGAGCCCGGCGCAAAGCTCGAATGTGCCAACATCAATGTCACAAAAGGCCCTGTCTACATCGGGCGTGATGCCGAAGTGATGGAGGGTGCATGCCTGCGCGGACCGATAGCCATGTGTGAGCACTCGGTGGTAAATATGGGCGGCAAGATCTACGGTGCCACTACGCTTGGACCCTACTGCAAGGTTGGCGGTGAGCTCAACAATGTGGTGATGACCGGATATTCCAACAAGGCCCATGACGGCTTCCTGGGTAACGCCGTCATAGGCGAATGGTGCAATCTGGGAGCAGGCTGTACAGCATCCAACCTAAAGAACACCTACGGCCAGGTGCGCCTGTGGAGCTATGCCACAGGTCGCTTCGAAAAGACCAATCTGCAATTCTGTGGTCTTATCATGGGCGACCACTCGAAGGCCGGCATCAACACCATGTTCAACACTGCAACGGTGGTGGGAGTAGGCGTAAACTTCTATGGCGCCGGATTCCCGCGCACATTTATCCCATCATTCCAGGAAGGGTCTACCGCAGGCATGAAAGAAGTAGACATCATGCGTATGTTCGACACCGCCTCTCGCATGATGGCACGACGACACGTTGAACTCACCGAGGCCGACAAAGAGATTCTCATCGCTGTACGCGAGTTTGAAATGAAAGTCTAACCCGCTAATACCTACACCCCTATGCCAAAAGTATCCGAACGCGGCACTCTCATGCCCGCATCGCCTATCAGGCGCCTGGCTCCTCTGGCTGCTGAGGCCAAAGCCCGTGGGCTCAATGTGTTCCACCTCAATATTGGCCAGCCAGATCTGCCCACGCCCAGAGAGGGCCTTGAGGCACTGCGCAACATCGACCGCGAGGTGCTCGAATACAGCCCGTCAGACGGCCTGCTCTCGCTGCGCAAGAAGCTCAAGGAATACTATCACCGCTTCAACATCGAAGTGGATGTCGACGATATCATCGTCACGGCCGGAGGCTCTGAGGCCGTGCTTTTCGCCTTTCTGGCATGCCTTGATCCGGGCGATGAGATAATAGTGCCCGAGCCCGCCTATGCCAACTATATGGCCTTTGCCATATCGGCCGGAGCCAAGATCATCACCGTGCCATCCAATATCGACGACGGTTTCTCACTCCCCCCGGTTGAAAAATTTGAAGAACTCATCACTCCCAGCACCAAGGGCATACTCATCTGCAACCCCAACAACCCCACCGGCTATCTCTACACCATGAAGGAGATGCTGCAGATACGCGATTTGGTCAAGAAATACGATCTCTTTCTCTTTTCCGACGAGGTATACCGCGAGTTCTGCTACACGGGTGCACCCTACATCTCGGCCTTCCATCTGCCAGGCGTAGAGGAGCAGGTTGTGCTGATCGACTCCGTATCCAAGCGCTACAACGAGTGTGGCATCCGCATAGGCGCACTCATCACAAAGCACCCCGAGCTCAAAAAGAACATAATGAAGTTCTGCCAGGCACGTCTGAGTCCGCCACTGTTGGGCCAGATCGTGGCTGAGGCTTCGATCGATACATCGCCAGGCTACATGCTTGAGACCTACAATGAGTATGTGGAGCGACGCAAATTCCTGATCGATCAGATCAACAAGATCCCCGGATGCTACACACCCATACCCATGGGTGCCTTCTATACTGTGGTAAAACTCCCGGTTGACGATGCCGATCGCTTCTGCCAATGGTGTCTCAGCGACTTCAATCTGGACGGCGACACCATCTTCATGGCTCCCGCCTCAGGCTTCTATACCACACCCGGCATGGGCCACGACGAAGTGCGCATGGCCTACGTATTGAAAAAAGAAGACCTCGCACGCGCCATGAAAGTCCTCGCAGCCGCTCTCAAAGCCTACCCCGGCAGAACAGAGTAGAACCCGAGGTGAGAGGTGAATGAATTCATACGTGCCCAACCTCGCAGAGGAAATATTAGAGCCACACTCCGGGAGTGTGGCTCTAATATTATGCCCACCCTCGAGCCCGCTATGTTTTGCCCCAGCTTACTCCTTTAGGTCACACAAAAAAATTAGGGTCGCTCTGTTGAGCAACCCTATTGATGCGATAAATGATTGGTTTAGTCTAAACTATTATTTTGCAACCGTTATTTTCTGTGTCAGGTATTGATTTTTATATCTTGTCGGCTCTAAATGGCCGTTTTATTTTCACAATGCAAAGGTAACGAACATTTGTTACATTTATGTTACAGTTGCGATACAATATTGCAACTAAACTTATTTTTAACGTTTCAGGTACTGATACACCCCCACAATAACGCAGGGTCTGGATTCGCTTGCACGAATCCAGGCCCTGCGGTTGTGAGGTATTCAGGGATGGAAAAATCCTTATTTGAGGATGTCCTTGACGGCGTCGTTGGGAACCATCTGTTCCTGGAAGGTGTATGCACCTGTCTTCGCCGACTTGACTACTTTGATAACCTTGCTATAGGTACGGCCTTCTCCTTTCTGAAGAGAGGCGACGGTTTTCTTTGCCATGAGTCAGTGAGGATTATTTGATTTCTTTGTGTACAGTTACTTTCTTGAGAATGGGGTTGTATTTCTTCAACTCCAGACGCTCAGTGGTATTTTTGCGGTTCTTTGTGGTGATGTAACGGGAAGTACCGGGCATACCGCTGGCCTTGTGTTCGGTGCACTCGAGGATGACCTGAACGCGATTTCCTTTAGCTTTCTTTGCCATCTTCTGTTATATTAAATATCCAGGTATGTGATTTCATTTATATAGCCTTTCTGAGCTGCTTCCTTGATGGCAGCGTCGAGGCCTTTCTTGTTGATGGTGCGGAGCCCTGCGGCCGAGATGGTCAGGGTGATCCAAGCCTGCTCCTCAACCCAGAAGAATTTCTTGTTGAAGAGATTGACATCAAACTTGCGCTTGGTGCGACGCTTGGAGTGCGACACATTGTTGCCCACCATTGCTTTCTTGCCGGTAATCTGACAAATTTTTGACATGGCTGTTGGTTTTTATCTCTTTGATTTTACATGTGTTGACAGGGAGCCGGTGGCCGCCATCTCACGTCTCATATCGCCTGTCGGTGCATCTTTCCGCCGGCTTTCGAGGATGAGCCACAAAACTCGGCTGCAAAGTTAATGATTTTTTGTGTCTTTGCCAAAAATGAAAACGCGAAATTAGCAATCGCTTACATTTTTTAACCCTGATTGTGGTCAAGGTCTCCACCCCAGCACCCACTCGGGATTGCGATAGAGGTCGATAAGCGCTTTGTCGGCCACGGGGTCGAGCACACGCGAGCCCTCGGCACGCTGCGATGTGTCGGCCGGAGTCCCGTCGGGGTTGCGGCTACCGCTCTCCCAGTAGCGCACATATGTGTTGTCGCCCCTATCGAGTCCGCCCCATCCCTGAGCGGGGATGCCTTCGAGCGTGCAGTCTATAAGCACAAATTCGCAGTGGGGATATGTGCCGTTGGTGCGTGCGAAATAGGCCTGCGAGGTGGTGCCTATGAAGGTGCAGTCCACAAAGACATCGCCATGATTTGCCGAGCCGTTGCGTATCCAGGCAAATGCGTGTGTGGAGGTGAGCACACAGTCTTTAAAGAAGGCTGGGCCGCGTCCAAGCACGGTGTCGCCGTGTCCGGAGATGGAGCATTTCTCCAGATAGGTGGAGCCGTTGACCTGCAGTGCGTCGCCCGAGCCGATGATCGTGACGTTTTCCACCCGGGTGCGTTCACCGTTTATGAGCAGACCCTCGGCCTGGCCGGTGAGTGTGGTGGCTATGGTGAGATTCTTGAGAGTGAGGTCGCGGCAGTTGTCGGCCATGAAAGCAGCTCGGCGCGAGGGGAATGTGCCCAGCCACTCATTGGTGCTGACGTCGGCGGGATGGGGATTGAATACCTCATTGTTGGCATAGTGCACATAGGCACCTTCGCGACTCTCCCCCTCGATGGTGAGATTGCATTTGTTACGGAAATAAATGATTTCCTCATAGTCGCCATTTTTTACCAGTATATGCCAGGGCTCAGTGCTGAAGTCGGGGATATAGTCGAGAGCACCCTGCAGGGTGAGGAAGTCGCCCGAGCCGTCGCGGGCCACGGTGAGATTGCGCTGCTTAGCGTCGGGAGCCTGAGCTCGGGTAGTGAATCTCCACCCATCCTTGGGCGTAATCCCTTTGAATTTGCCTTTCTCAAGTGTGAAAGCTGAGGCTGGAATAGTGACATAATACTCTCGACCATATTGCAGAAGATTGTTGTGAGGATATATCTCTGCCTGGTTCTCTTTGATGATCACGGGATGGAAATGAAATCCGTCAGTGAAGCCCCCGATGATGGTGAGCTGATAGAGCGAGGTATCGCGAGCGGCGGTCCCCGACGGTGTGCCGGGTGTACAGGTGGCATTGGTCTGTCGTGGCTGCAGATAGTTATAGGGCTCGAGCGTATACGGAGCCTTGGGCAGAGTGGTGCGGGAAGTGGGGCCGGCGGGGATTGAGAGGTCGAGGCTGTCCACCTGCTGATGGGTGGCAGCGTCGAATATGCGTATCACTCCTTCTGTCCCAAGGGTGGGCGCTGAGGGAAATGTGATGGTGAGTCGGGTATCGGGCGACACTGTAGCGCCGGGCGCCGGCCACACCTGAGGTAAGGCAGCATAGGCCATAGCCGACGCGGCCATCATGGCTGTGAAGACATAAAACTGTTTCATGGTAATAGGTATATTATTAAGGTAGTGTCAAAGTATCTGGTCTATGAGATGTATGCCCAGAAGGAGAGCATGGGTAGTGGCGGTGTCAATGATGCGGTCGCGCGAGCCGGTGAAATGCCCCAATGTCCACGCTTCCACACATTTATGGTCGGTAAATCCGGGGTCAAGCCGGGCAGCTATCCAGACTGTTCCCACTGGTTTGTCGGGAGTGCCCCCTCCCGGGCCGGCTATACCGCTTGTGGCAATGGTGAGTTTGGCTCCGGTGGCAGCCATAGCCCCGGCAGTCATCTCGCGCACAGTCTCCATGCTCACGGCGCCGTGCTGCTCGAGCGTCTGACTTTTCACACCTAACACACGCATCTTCACATCGTTGCTATACGACACTATTCCACCCTCCACCACATCAGATGCCCCGGGTATCAGCGTGAGCTGATGGGCTATATTGCCTCCTGTACAGCTCTCCGCTGTGGCGATAGTGAGATTTTTGTGGCGGAGTCGCTCCAGCATTATCTCAGCCGCCGTGAGATCGCTGCGGCTCAATACATGTCCGGTACCCAAGAGCGTGGCTATCTCGTCGGCCACTCGCTCCACTTCGTTTCTGACAAACTCTCCCCCATGGCCATGGGCATCTACTCTGAGTCTTATCAATCCCGGTTTGGGCAGATAGGCCAGATGCAGATATGCGGGCAGGGCGTTCTCTATAGGCTCAAGTGTTTCGGCCAGAGCGCTTTCTGTGAACCCGGCCACCATAAGTGTGGCATGGGCAATATCCATGTCGGAATGATATTTTTCCAGCAGCTGCGGCAGCACTTCGGCCTTGAGCATAGTGCGTGTCTCATAGGGCACACCGGGCATCGACACGAGCACCTTGCCGTCAGGCCTCTCAAACCACATTATCGGCGCCGTGCCCACGCTGTTCTGTATCACCCTGCATGAAGTGGGCACCAGAGCCTGGGCAGCAGTGAGGCGGTTGAGCGTGAGCCCACGACGTGAAAATATCTCAAGGATATTCTGAGTCACTGCCGGATCCTCCTGCAGAGTGCCTCCGAAATAGTCACACAGCACCTGTTTGGTCAGATCGTCCTTAGTCGGGCCAAGCCCACCGGTAGTTATCACCACATCCGTCAGACTGAATGCCTGGTCGATGGCTCGGGTTATATCTTCGGCATTATCGCCCACTGTCGCTACATTTCTCACCTTCCATCCATAGGGAGCTATCGTACGGGCTATCATACCCGAATTGGTATCGGTGACCTGCCCAATCAGCAGCTCGTCACCTATTACAATAACAGAGATTTGCATGGTATGGTCAAATGTTTACCCTTGCATACGGCACTTCGTCGTAGCGGCAGAAGTTGCGGTCGAGATATTTGAAATAGCCGGCTATGGCCACCATGGCGGCATTGTCGGTAGTGAAAAGGCGAGGCGGTATAAATGCTGTCAGGCCACGAAGGCTGCAATATTGAGCCACAGCATCGCGCACGCCCGAGTTGGCCGAAACGCCTCCACCTATTGCAACAGTCTTTACTCCGGTCTCCTTCACAGCCTTGTCGAGCTTGTCCATCAGAATGGCTATGATGGTCGACTGCAGAGAAGCGGCCAGATCGGCCTTATTCTCTTCGATAAAAGCCGGATTGAGCTTCAGATTGTCTCGCAAAGTATAGAGAAACGAGGTCTTCAGGCCGCTGAAACTATAGTCAAGTCCAGGTATATGAGGCTTGGCAAATTTAAAGCGTGTAGCGTTGCCCTCGGCGGCGAGTCTGTCTATATGAGGGCCGCCGGGATAAGGAAGCCCCATCACCTTGGCACACTTGTCAAACGCCTCACCGGCTGCATCATCTATTGTGCGACCCAATATTTCCATATCGTTGTAGTTGCGCACCAGTATAAGCTGACTGTTGCCGCCCGACACCAGCAGGCACAAGAAAGGATATTCGGGCACCATGTCCGACTCCTCACGACGTATGAAATGAGACAGCACATGTCCATGAAGATGGTTCACATCTACAATCGGGACTCTCAGACCCAGCGACATACCCTTGGCAAACGAGATGCCCACAAGCAGCGAACCCAGCAATCCCGGGCCGCGGGTGAAAGCTATGGCCGAAAGGTCATGTTTATCCACCCCCGCACGCCGCAGAGCCGTGTCTACAACGGGAAGTATATTTTGCTGATGTGCACGTGAGGCCAGCTCCGGCACCACACCACCATACTCGGCATGCACATCCTGCGAGGCTATGACATTACTGAGCAGAAGCCCATCGCGGATTACAGCCGCCGACGTGTCGTCGCACGACGATTCTATTCCCAATACTATTACGCTCATAATGTTGCAAAATTAACTAAAATCGCTGAGTAAAAAAAATTAGCATCTCTAAGATTGTAAGTTCTCCAACATTCACATCCCACAATTCAAAAATATTAGAACAAGGATCTTCGCATCGCAACCATAAAGCAGCCAATGACCTCCTCTCAAAGAGAAATGGCGAGCTAAGCCTCGGAGAGGCGAGCCTAACATTTATCCCGCCCCTGACACGGAATCATACTCAATAAGGACATATTATGCCAGTTATACCTCGAATAGAGATGGCGAGCTAAGCCTCGGAGAGGCGATATAATTATAGCCCCATGCCTGTCATGGTGCTTTGATGATCGAACAATTACGGCCTCGAAGAGGTCGCATAGCCCTGCTCCACACGCTGGGTGTTGGACTCTCTTAATCGACCTCTCCGAGGCCTGGCTATCAGTAATCCCGCCCCCGGAAT
>JAMPGA010000002.1:198426-284321 GCA_023664185.1 Muribaculaceae bacterium | reverse complement strand
ATTATTTGATTGAGTGCTCTTTTTTATTCACATTTGTTGTTAAACAATCTCTTATTCTTTTTCTTTTGTTTATTATATCGCCGTTGTCGCTGATGCCTTCGATTCTCACGACGATATTGCCGAAGGTTTCAAGGTGGTCAAGTCGGGGGGCCATGGGGCTCGAGGGTGAGAATTTAGGATTCCAGTAAAGCGTTGGGTTGGTGGAGTATCTCGAAAAATTAAACTCTTTGGGCGCAGTGTATCCTAAAGGCTTGATCGTAGCCAATGACGACGGCCTGTTCATCCGGTAATAAGAGAAGTCTACCGGAGATTTTGTCCAGATCATCAGAAGACCTCGATCTCTTGCATCACCATACACTCGTGTTCCATAAAGATTTCCAAACATTTCATAGTTGGAAGGCATGAAATATTCAATCTGTTTGATTGTTTTAGGGTCAATGAGAAGTATATCGCTCAGATCATAATCCGAGAGCAGATGTTCATTCAGCATAATCTCACAAGGCGTAAAAAAACCGCGCTTTATGAATCCAATCGTTTCGATGTAGATTAAATTATCACTACCATATGATTGGCCTTCAATGGGAACCCAGCCGAAACCTTTTTTTAATCCAAATCTGGAAACAACCATTTCCAAAGTTGGACTCTTTTCGAAGATCGGGTCGTTTTCGGCGATGGTGCGATCAGGATCCATATGGCGGAAATTCATGGGCTTAGCACGCCTCTCCTTTACGGTTATCTCGGGCAGATCTATGGCATCGATCATATCGGCCAGTCTTGCTTTCTCTTTGAAGTATTCGGGAGTCTGTTTACCGTTCCACTGAGAATGATGATATTTTTTTACTGAAATCTTTGGAAATTTCGGCTCATCGACATGCAGGGACAGTGAGCCATCTTTGCCGTTTTCTTTCTGGACTTGCAGATTAAACAACGTGCCATCCACGAACTCAAGCCCCGAAAGCTTGAAAAGACGTCCCGAAACCTCAGTTTGGCGCAATAAGCCCAAAGACGGAACCATGACGTTTAGCTTGAAATTGTTGAGCTTCTTCGAATCGCCCTCTATGCGGCCTGTGATTGTCTGTTCTGTCTCAAATAGGTTAAATAACTGAGCTGAGAAGTTGGCAATGGGAGTTGCAGCATTACTGTCTATCTGACATAGATAGTCAAGCCAAAGCTTTTCGGCTTCGGGATTCAGCTTCCTTTTGGGCAGGAAGACAGATGGTTCGTGGCTAAAGCTAAGCTTTTCTCTGACCCCAGTTCCAGCGTAGGCTGGAGCTGCATATTCAGACCGCACTATCGAAAGTGTATATGTACCCTCCGGAATATCACGGCATAGCTCCTCGATTGTGGTTGATAGATCATTACCAAACACACTCAAAGAACATAGAGCTATGATAATGGAGCAGAGTGGACGCATGAATCCAATGTGGCTTTTAGAAAATGCAGGATGTTGGTTTATTGGTGATTAGCAATACTTTGCGCAATCGTCATAAGCAGCTGAAGCCACCATTTCACAGTATTTAGTTTCATTCCAAAGATCACGATTTGGATCCGGTGCGCCAGGACCATAGCCGTCAGTTGGGTCGCAAGTGCTATAAACCTGGGTATATATTAGCGAGCAATCATATAGGCATTCTTCGGTGCTTGCTTCACTAATAGATCGAGACATAGGGATAGTTCTCATGTTGAGGCAATGGCGTTGCATGGCCTTGAGTAGATCTACTTTCGAGAAGGTGATTTTTGAGATGAGATTCATTCTTGCGTCATGTAGCTTGTGCAATCTTGCATCCGTATCGATTCCGGTGAGCTCTTTAATCTCGGAGACGATATTGACATATTCCTCCTCGGTCATGTCGAGGGAAGCGCTGTGCATCAATGAGAAATAGCGCTCTTTTTCTTCCTGAGTCAATGCCTTGAGGGCATTTTTAAGGATACGGCCGTCCTCTTTAACGATACGTTCATACTGGTTGAAGTCATCGGAGACCAGAAAAAGATCGGCCTCGGTTATTACTTCCTCTTCAGTTGAAATATTGGCAGAGTTGCTATATGAAATGCAAAATACAAAAAGTAGCAGAAGATTTAAGAATTTGTAATACATATGTGATTCGTTTTTGCAAATTTAAAAAAAAGATTTCGAAATAAATTAAGATTGTATGATTCTTTAATGTTAAATAAGATTAAATAAAGATAGGAGCGCCATTAAAGTAGAATGTGTATTGTCATGTTGTCCTCTCTCATCCTCATCATGAACTATTATAGCAACCGATGCGTTTGAATATCAAACAGATTGTTTCAACTATGAGAAGAATAGGGATTTTGTCGGTTATGCTGACGGTGGCGGTGGCGTGTGTCATGGCTGCTGAGCCCCGTGTGGGACTGGTGTTGAGTGGCGGAGGTGCCAAGGGTATAGCCCACATAGGGATAATCCAGGCTTTTGAAGAAAATGATATTCCCATCGACTATATCACAGGCACATCGATGGGTGCAATTGTGGGCAGCTTGTATGCTTCAGGCTATTCGCCCGACGAGATGCTCGCGCTCATAGCCTCGCCCGGGTTTGCCGAATGGTCGACCGGAAAGATCAATCCCGACCAGGTGTATTATTTTCTTCAGGAGGCTCCCACGCCGTCGTTTCTCACGCTCAATCTGGGCAAGGACTCAACAAGCGTCAAGTCGGTGCTACCCATGAGCCTGATAAATCCCATTCCGATGAATATGGCCTTTCCGGAGATATATTCGAGATACACGGCGCAGTGTGGAGGCGATTTCGATCATCTCTTTGTGCCCTTCAGTTGTGTGACTTCCGATGTATATGCCAAACACAAGGTGGTGCTGTCGTCGGGATCGCTGGCCGATGCCGTGAGGATGTCGATGTCATTTCCGATGGTGTTTGAGCCCATAGAGCTCAACGGAGTGCCGATGTATGATGGTGGGATATATGACAACTTTCCGGTGGATGTGATGATGGAGCGCTACAACCCCGACGTGGTGGTGGGTGTCAACGTGGGCTCTAAGGATGCTCCCCCCACCTCGCGCAACCCTATGGGGCAACTCGAGGATATGATAATGCAACCCAATCACTACCCGTTTCCGTTCGACAAGGGGGTGTATATCCGCATAGATCTCGATGAGTTCAGCCTGCTGGATTTCGGCAAATGCCGCGAGATTTATGAGATAGGCTATCGCCGCGGGCTGGAGATGGTCGACTCTGTCAGGATGAAGACCGGAGCCGGAGCCCCGGCTGTCGTGGTCAGAGCCCGCCGCGCCGACTTCAAGGCTCGGACGCCGCAGATGGTGATATCGAAGGTAGAGGTGACCGGAGGCACGCCCCGCGCCAACCGGTATATAGAGCAACTCTTCGAGCCGCGCCACGGAAAGACCACGCTGACCTTCGACGAAGCCCGCGATGCCTACTACAGAGCCGTGTCGGGCGGAAGGCTTCAAAACCTCGTGCCCACGCCGGTGCTCAACCCCGACTCCACCTTCACGCTGCGCTACAGGGCTGTGGTGAAGGAGGATTTCTCGGTGGGAATAGGGGGCTATATCTCATCGTCGACTTCGAGCATGCTCTTCTTTCACGGCGGCTACAATCCGCTACGCTTCAAGGGGCTGAACGCCAACGTCAATGCCTGGCTGGGGCAGAGCTATCTGGGCGTTGAGGCCACCGGTGCGTTCTACTACAACACATATCGCCCCTCGGCCCTGTCGCTCAAGGTGGTGGCCACGCGGCGCAAGTATCATGAAACGGAGCGGCTGTTCTACGAGTTCAACTCGCCCGACTTCATCAACCGCTCCGAGGTGTTCACCCGCCTGGCCTATACCGTTGGTCCGGCGCTCCGCTCGCGCCTGGATGCCGGCATAGGCTACGGACATCTTACCGACAAGTATGTGGCCGACCTCACCGCTACCAGCCGCGACGGCGGCAAGGACTGCGGAGTGTTCAACCTGGGGCAGCTATATGCCCGCTTCGAGCGCAACACCCTCGACAATGAGCAGGCGCCCACCTCGGGCACACGCCTCAAGGGTGTGGCCATGGGCGTCTATGGCCGATATCACTATCGCGCCGGAGCCCCCGACGACACGCGCCTCGACTGCACTCAGCGGTGGCTACAGGCCGATCTCTCGGCCCTGCATTTCGTGGGCCTGGGGCGCAGCTTCGCCCTGGGGCTCGAGGGTAGGGCACTGCTCTCCACACGTCGCCTGCTCCCCACCTACCAGGCCTCCATCGTGGCTGCACCCGCCACACACCCTACTCCCTCGAGCTACAACGTGTTCAACCACGCCCTGCGGGCCAACTCATTCGTCGCCCTCGACCTGCAGCCCGTGTGGAAGGCCACATCCACCTTCCAGGTGCGCGCCGACCTGCACGGCTTTCTGCCTCTGCGCAAGATACTCCCCGCCCGGAGCGGCCCCGGGGCACGCTGGGGGCGCTGGCTGACCAATCCGGAGTTTTTCGGCGAGCTGAGAGCCCAGCTCAACCTCCCCTTCGGCACCGTCAGCGCCTATGGCAACTATGCCACCGGCGGCGAGGGCTGGAACTTCGGCATAGCCATAGGCAGCTTCATCCTGGCCCCGAAGTTTTTGGAGTGATGCATAATTTTGCTTAATTTTGCCAGCTGAAAAACGTATCCGTTTCACTATGCTTGACTTTGTTACACTGCTCACGTTGTTTGACCCGGCCGGAATCATGGCCCGCTTTTTTGTGGCCGATGCCACCACGGTCTATCTCCTTGTGCTGGGATTCATGATAATAGAGAGCTCGTTTATCCCCTTCCCATCGGAGGTCATAGTGCCCCCGGCGGCCTATCTGGCCTGCACAAGCCACGATGTCAACATCTATGTCGTGGTGCTCATAGCCACCGTCGGCGCCATCATAGGAGCCTTGATAAACTATCTGCTCTCGGTCTGGATAGGGCGCCCCATAGTCTATGCCTTTGCCAATTCCAGGATAGGCCACGCCTGCCTCATAGACGAGGCCAAGGTGCGCCACGCCGAAGACTATTTCGACCGTCACGGAGTCATCTCCACCTTCATAGGGCGCCTCATTCCGGCTGTGCGTCAGCTCATATCCATTCCCGCCGGTCTGGCCAGGATGAATGTGGGCAAGTTCATAGTGTTCACCGGGCTTGGAGCCTTGACCTGGAACATCGTACTTGCCGCCCTGGGCTGGTGGCTGGGTCGGCTCGTGCCGCGCGAACAGCTCTATGCCAAGGTTGAGGAATACAACTCCTACCTCACCTGGATCGGCCTGGGCATCGGTGCGGTGTGCGTGTGTGTGATACTTTGGAACGCCTTCAAACCACGAAAAAAAGAGATTCTATGACACAGGTTGCCCCCTCGCTGCTTGCAGCCGATTTCAGCCGTCTGGGAGAGGCCGTCGAGATGTGTAATGTCTCGGAGGCATCGATGATACACATCGATGTGATGGACGGCATGTTTGTGCCCAACATCACCATCGGCTTCCCCATCATCAAGTCGCTCTCAGCCATAGCAGTCAAGCCGCTCGACGTCCACATGATGGTGGTTGATCCGGGAAGGTTTGTCGATGCCGTGGCCGAAGCCGGAGCAACCATAATGAATGTTCATGTCGAGGCGTGCCGCCACCTCAACCGTGTCATCCAGACCATCTGCCAGGCCGGCATGAGCCCGGCGGTCACACTCAATCCCGCCACACCACTGTGCATGCTCGACGAGGTGCTGTGTGATGTGGATATGGTGTTGTTGATGAGCGTTAATCCCGGCTTCGGAGGGCAGAAATTCATACCTCAGACCCTCGACAAGCTGCGCAGGCTGCGCGCCAAGATAGATGCCGCCGGCCTGGATGTGAAGATAGAGATCGACGGCGGCGTAAATGCAGCCACGGCCCCGGCCCTTGTCGAGGCCGGAGCCGATGTGCTTGTGGCCGGCAGTTACGTCTTCAACTCCCCCGACCCCCGCGCCGCCATCCACCATCTCCACACACTTTGACTTTTGGATACCCTTTTTTATATCCGGAGTTGAAATTTTTTAAAAAAATTGCAAAAAAAATGTAGCAATACTTGCTTTTTTGCCGGATTAATCATACATTTGCAGAAACCATAACCACCTTATGATTTGTTGATGACATTTTGCAGTTCCTTATCCCGACATAGAGTATATAGACATACTGTCCCGACGGACTCGCCGGAAAAGTGTTTGTGAATTGAACCGCTTAATCTATATCCTCCTTTAAAGAATGTCAGACCACATACAATTCCTATGAATAACCTTCGGAGTTTGGACTAAATATAGAGTAATAAACGTCGATAATCAACTCTCTTAGAACGTTGGTGAAAGGTTTCACACATAAATAATTAGAACATGATACGAACATTCATTCAAAAAATCATGCTGCTCACTCTAATGGCGATAAGCAGTATACCGGCATATTCCGGTTCCTCTTTTGACTATGATGGAATAGAGTACTATGTTGATGATGAGACTCAAACGGCCATCGCTTTTAGATTTTCCTCCGACAATAAAAATCGTCCTGCGATTCTCGAGCTCCCATCAATAGTTGAACATGAGGGGCTAAGATACCCTGTCACGAAAGTGATGTTTGAGGGTTATGAAGGGCTTGAAGGTATTGTCTTTCCATCTTCAGTTACAAAAATTGAAGGTTTTGCTGAATGCCCAAACCTTAGTTCCATCAACTTTAGTGTGCCATCTTCAGTTTCATCCATTGTTGGCTTTTCTAACTGTCCCAATCTTCATTCTGTCAATTTTCCACATTCAGTTACATCCATTAATGGCTTTAACAAATGCTACCTTCAATCCATCAACTTTCCGCCTTTAGTTGAAACCATTAGCGGCTTTGATGAATGCCCAAACCTTGATTCCGTTACGTTTTCATCTTCACTTAAATCCATAAATGGCTTTTACAAATGTCCCGGTTTACATTCCATTTCCTTACCCGGTAGCTTAGAAGTGGTTTGCGCCAATTCATTCTGTCAATGTGTGAATTTAAAGACTATTATAATTGAAAAATCAGATAATGAACTCATCTTTCAGCAAGACTATATCGATTCCTCTAAGCAGCTGCATTTTGCAAAGTATTTAACCATAGGGCGGCCAATAAATCTAATTGAGGAGTCAAGTGAATATTTAGATACAACTGATGCATTGACATTTAACTCTTTGGTTGTGATGGACGGTGTCGATGTACAAAACATTAACTCCTTTCGTCGATTCAGAAAGACTCCAGGCTATGACATAACTTTAGGAAAGAATGCCAAATTATTACCGGCTGACTGTTCTGAACTGAAGATTAAGACCCTGACTCTTGGAGATGTTGAGCCTCCGGTCTGTCCGACGTTCTCTAAGGAACAGTATGACACTCTGCAGCTCTATGTCCCGGCTGAGGGGATTGAGGCTTATTGCCAGGCTGAGGGCTGGAAGAACTTCCTCAACCTCAAAGTATCAGGCATTGGGAAAATCGAGACCTCCTCTGAGCGCACAGTCATCGCCCGACTCGACCTGCAGGGGCGCCCCGTCAGAGAGGACTACAAAGGCATCGTTATCGAACGCTATTCCGACGGCACCGTCAGAATAGTGCTGGTGAAATGAACCAACCAGCCTCTATTATTGTTAAATGTGTGTTGAACTTAAATCCTCTTAAAATGAATAAAACCATACTTACCCAATCAAACTTAAGGGATGCCGTCTCTGCATCCCCTAAGGGCTACTTTGTGGTCGAGGAGGAATTGGTTCTTGACTCGGACACTACGTTTCCTAAAGGCAGCGTGATTGACTTTCGCGGAGGTGCCATCAAAGCCGGCGCAGGTCGCTCTTTGGTTAAACTTAACCTCAACGGTTCTAATGTCATTGCTCCGTCCTATTGTATCTTCGACGCCAACGTGGAGGTGACAGGGTTTGCCAACGACCTTGTCAAGGCTGCATGGTTTGCAGTAGAGGGAAGAAGTGATGCCCAAAACATCAACACAGCCATCGCTGCTGCCAATGGATGCCCCGTGACTCTTGAACTTAAGGTTTATGATATTGGGTGTCCCATCAAGTTTCCAGATATCGGAGATACAAGGCAGACTCTCATATCTCCGGGAAGTTTGAGGCTCATAAATGATTGTGCAGCGATAGAAATCGACTCAAGCAACGTAAAACTTGACATCAACGAAATCTCAATTATTAACAGTTTAATAAAAGAAGAAGGTGATGAAGCAGACGATGCAGAAGATTTTTGGAAACCACCTTTTCGTAGAGGCACAGGCATCCTGATCAGTGGCTCCTGCGGCAATCTCGATGTCAATGTCACAAAAATGCTTTGTCTCAACAAGGGCATCAGCATCAACCCTGTTAGCTCCAGTAATATCCAATACTGTAAATTCCAGTTTCAGCATATCAGGGCTCAGTATGGTATATATGTTGATATTTTTGAGCATAGCGACCAGAACAGCCAATCAACATGGCTTAGTGAGTGTATCTTTGTAGGAGGCCGATTGAGTGGCCAGAACGGTGTGTATTTCAACAACACTGCTTCCCAAAAACTACAGAATGCCTATGGCGCAGACTGTCTGATGTTCTTCAATGTAGCATTCGAAGGATTGAGAGGCGACCCGTTGAAACTCAATAATGTCAGAAGCTCAAAGTTTCTTGACCTACGCATGGCCGAGAGTCTTCCGGGTCTGCCAGACATGGAAGGGAAAACTCAGCTTCAGAACACAATGATCCCATGGATTACACTCAAGAATACATCCATGGTTGAAATTTCTGTGAAGGGTTCTACGGGACCAAACCGTTTCAAGGCTGAGGAAAATGTGGACAAGGTCGTTGCGCGCGCGTTTTTCAGAGATGACTACGGATGGAACTCCACTCCGTTTGATACTCTGGTATTCAGTCAGCTGACAAACGGCTCAGGCGTTAACGTGACTGAGATGACGGCCACGTCGTCCATCGTGCCATACAATATGGAGGTTACTCTCACAGCACCGGGCAAAGGAGAGACAAATCCAACTTACTATATGGATGATTTCCTGCCTGAAATTGATCATGTTGAGCCCGCAAAAACTGGTGAGAAATTACTTAGTAAGTACTATGTTTTACCCCGGTCAATCAATCTCAAAGTTCAAGCCGAAAGGATTCTCACTTTGGTTCTACCGAATCCCAAATTCAACATACCGAATATCGCTGAATTCTATGCAACAATCGGCAATGAGGCTTCTGTGATTATCAATATCCAGAACTCAGGAAACGAGATATTCGACCCTAATATAACACTACGCGCAACCGGTCTTTATCAAGTGACCTGGGATTCAAGTTGGAATGTCAAGATAACAAAAGTGTCATAATAATGGAAAGGATATATCTGACAAACTCAAATATCCGGACAATCCTGACGTCGGGCGAGGCTGCCTATCTCATAATAGAGGAGCCTCTGTACCCCTCTGGTGGAAAAATCTCATTCCCCACGGGTTCAGTCCTTGACTTCCAGGGAGGCTCTCTTGCGCCCTACTCTCGCGACGGTTCTCTTGAGGTTGAACTCAACGGCTCAGAGGTGGTTGCTCCTCCATGCTGTATATTTCACAAAGGGACCAATGTCACAGGCTTCTCAAACACACTCGTCCATGCAGAGTGGTTCAACGACCTTAATGCCGGCATGGCCGAACACGAGGCGATTAATGCTGCCATCGTTGCAGCACAGGGGGCGCCCGTGACATTGGAATGTAGGACATATAATCTTGAAGGCACCATAGTAATCCCTAAATTATATGGCGAGCCCACTCAGACATTGTATTGTCCCGGGACACTAAGACTCACTAAAGACATTGTGGCCATCAAAATCTGTGCCCACTACGTCAATCTAAGGATAAATAAAATCCTCGGCTCTCCAAGGCCTCAGGGTTCAAGCCCCAATGCCTTCGTGGGTACCGGGATACTGTTCAATGGGAATAATTACCATTGTGATGTTGATGTGTTCAACCTTCAAAATCTGCATAAAGGCATAGACTTTACTGCGGACAACGGTTCTGGCATACAGTACTGCCGTGTGAAATTCCAACAGATAACTGCGGATTATTGTATGTATATGAATAACGTCACAGTAGATGAAAAAGGCAATCAACATATAGGATGGTTCACCGAAAGCCTCATCATTGGAGGAGTCATGAGTGGCGGGAATGGTATATATTGTGAGTATACAGTTCCCGACGATACTTGGCCAATGGATGGTTTGGTCTTTCTAAATATCGTATTTCAAAATCTTTCCGGTCTGGCCATGAAACTGAATGATCTTCATGCCTCGAATTTTCATAACATCAAATTTGGCTCAGGCCTACCTTCCAGGAGCAATGACTATTGGGTAGACTTTGAATATACCAAACATCTAAATATCTGGTGCGAAGGCCAAGTGCATCCCGGACGATTAAATGTGCCCACGGACAAAGTTTCTGAGGGTCAGTATATAAACGTCTATGGTATAATGGCTTCCTCTGATGGGACACGTTACGATTGGTTAGACACCTTGTCTACTGTTAGAGTTTTAGAAAACAAGAATGAGTTCAAAGATGGGGTGTTCAAGGTCCTGACATCCTCCGTACCACCATATAATATGGGTAAAGTCATTATGACCAGCCAGTCCTCCGGCTCAGGTGTCTTGCATCTTAAGGATCTACTACCATCTGCAAATTTGGGCACCAATGGTGCAGATAATGTTGATGTGATTCCTCAAACACTTAGAGTCGAGTCGTCCAACAATGCCAATACCATTATTGACCTCAGCGGCTTGCGTTCTTTTGTGCCATGCATAACAAATTTGTATGTATCACTGAGCTCAGGTGGTAAAATCACCCTCAAAACCTCCTCCAACCCAAGCTGGATGGTTATGTCAAATGACCGTCAGAACAAGTTTAAGGAGAAGACATTTACTACCGGAGGATTTTTCCGCCTCACATGGGATTTGGACTACAATATAATCATATCGTTTAGCAACTGATTTGTTTTTCTCCATCCCTGTTAATCATCATGGGTTTGGAAATAGTAATATCTTTAATTCATTAAGTTATGTGGAAAATATTCGGATTAATTAGAATGTTGACCGTGGTGCTTTCTGTCTCTGCGGCATTCCCGATACTAGCATCTTCTATTGACTTCACGGTGGGGAACCTTGCATATAATATCTCAGATGAAGATCTTGGAGAGGGAGAGTGCAAGGTAACAGCCATTCCTAACATCGAGTATGAGGGTAGGGTCACCATACCCGAAGAAGTGTCATACAATGGCAAGACATATAAGGTCGTCGCTGTTGCAGATAAAGGCTTCAAAGATCAAAAATACATAAGATGGGTTGATTTCCCTGATTTATTGAGGGTGATTGGTGACAGAGCCTTCGATTGTTGTTATGAACTTAGGCAACTTGACTTCCCAGAATCTCTGGAAAGGATTGGTTATGCTGCTTTTAGCGGTGGAGTAGAGGGGACACTCAATCTTAAGGCAATAAAAGAAATCGGGGCGTACGCTTTTAATTGCTCAAGAATTCTTGAGGCTAATATTTCTGG
This sequence comes from Muribaculaceae bacterium, assembly GCA_023664185.1. GTDB lineage: Bacteria > Bacteroidota > Bacteroidia > Bacteroidales > Muribaculaceae > Duncaniella. Next base: position 272,799 of record JAMPGA010000002.1, on the reverse strand, counting down.
GCCAATAACAAAGATTAACAACAGTACATTCACTCGATGCAAGTATCTCAAGGAGATTCATCTCCCTGAGAGTATTGATAGTATTGAAAGAAATGCTTTTATGGAATGTGACTCCTTACGAAACTTTAAATTTCCAAATGCCTTGAAATATATAGGAGAAGCGGCTTTCGAGGAATGCAGATTAGGCTCTATAGTTCTCCCGGATGGGATTGAGACTATTGAAAAGAACACTTTCAGTGGTTGTGGACTAAAGGATGTGGCTTTTCCAAGTTCGTTAAAAACCATCAAGCAATTTGCCTTTCAGTATTGTAGCCTGAATCCTCCGAAGTTCCCGGAGTCAATTGAGAAAATTGAGCAATTCGCCTTTTATCATAGCTATATAGGCGGTGTATTGGATCTAACCAATGTAAAAGAGGTTGGTGAACAGGCATTTGCATATTGTGAGACCAGCGAGGTAATAATTCCGGGTACAATAGAATGGATTGAGTATAAGACATTTGACAATTGTCCTATACTTGAGAAAGTCCGATTTTTAGATGGAGTTAAAGGTATTAATAATTGTGCTTTCTACTATTGCAGGGCACTTAAAACTGTAATATTTCCGAACACATTGGAATATATAAATAGTTGGGTTTTCTATAATTGTTACAATCTTACACATGTTGAACTACCCAATTCGCTGAAAAAGATAGGATCCTTATCCTTCAGCTATTGCAATAAACTTGGGCCCGTCACTATACCCGGATCAGTGGAGGAATTAGATAATCAAATATTTCGAGGATCCAGCATCGGTACAATAACCTTTGCTCCGTCAGAAACTGAGATAAATTGGCCATCTCTGAAGGGTTGTAACGTTGACACTGTAGTCATAGGTCGTAAAATACATTTCGATGAATACGATGTTGATCCCAGCCATGACCCATTAGAGGGTATATCGAGTTTTATCTTTCTCAAGGACATCGATGCAACCAATTTCCTGAATCTAAATCATTTCAGAAATCCTGAAGCAAAAGGCCAACCTTACAACCTGGTGCTGGGTGTAAATGTTGCAACGCCCAGCGACTTTTCGAATATGCTACTCAAGACCCTGACTCTTGCTGATGTGAAGCCTCCAGTTTGTCCGACGTTCTCTAAGGAACAGTATGACACTCTGCAGCTCTATGTCCCGGCTGAGGGGATTGAGGCTTATTGCCAGGCTGAGGGCTGGAAGAACTTCCTCAACCTCAAAGTATCAGGCATTGGGAAAATCGAGACCTCCTCTGAGCGCACAGTCATCGCCCGACTCGACCTGCAGGGGCGCCCCGTCAGAGAGGACTACAAAGGCATCGTTATCGAACGCTATTCTGACGGCACCGCCGGAAAGACGCTGGTGAAATGAACCAACCAGCCTCCATTCACGTTTAAAGAATATTTAATCACATACAATTCCTATGAATAACCATCGGGATTTGGACTACAATATAATCGTTTCTCAAATATAAAGTAATAAACGCCATTCATCAACCTTTTTTAGCGGGTTGATGAATGGTCCCACAAATAAATAGGTTTTACATGATGCAGACATTCATTCAAAAAATCATGTTGCTCGCCCTAATGGCGATAAGCAGTATACCGGCATATTCTAAAATTGACTTTTTTGACTATGACGGAATGAAGTATTCTTTTAATGATGAGACTCAAACGGTCACAGTTTATGGCTTTTCAGATGATAATAAAAATCCTCCTGCGAATATCGAGATTCCTTCTATAGTTGAGTATGAGGGCATAAGATACCTTGTTACAAAAGTGAAATTTATAAAGGAAGAGAATTATAAGTACCTTGAAAGTGTGATCTTTCCATCTTCAATTACATCCATTGATGGCTTTGATGACTGTCCCAACCTTCGTTCCATCAACTTTCCATCTTCAGTTACAACGATAAGAGGCTTTTTTAAATTTTACCCAGAGTCTGTCAACTTTCCCTCTTCGGTAACATCAATTAATGGTTTTGATTACTGTCCCAACCTAAGTTCTATCAACTTTAGTTTCCCATCTTCAGTTACATCCATTGAGGGCTTTGATGACTGTCCTAATCTTCATTTCGTCAGTTTCCCATCTTCGGTTACAACCATTCAAGGCTTTAGAAAATGTTACCTACACTCCATCGACTTTCCGCCGTCAGTTGAGTCCATTATCGGCTTTGATGAATGCCCATACCTTGATTCCGTCACATTTCCATCTTCGCTTAAATACCTTGGTAATTTTTACAAGTGTAATAGTCTACATTACATATTTTTACCGGCAAGTTTAGAGAAAGTTTACGGCAATGCTTTCCATCAATGTGTAAATTTAAGGACTATAATAGTTGAAAAATCAAACAATGAACTTTTCTTTGAGCCAATTGGCGATGTCTCCCAGCAACTGATGTTTGCAAAGGATTTAACCATTGGAAGGCCAATAAAGCTATATGAGGGAACAAGCCCATATAGTGCCCCGTTTGATGCATTGAATTTCAATTCTTTAGTTGTGATGGAAGATGTCGATGTACAAAATATTAACTCCTTTCGTCGATTCCGTAAGGAACCGGGCTATGACATCACTTTAGGGAAGAATGCCAAATTATTACCGGATGATTGTTCTAAATGGAAGATTAAGACCCTGACTCTTGCTGATGTGGAGCCTCCGGTTTGTCCGACGTTCTCTAAGGAGCAGTATGACACTCTGCAGCTCTTTGTCCCGGCTGAGGGGATTGAGGCTTATCGCCAGGCTGAGGGCTGGAAAAACTTCTTCAACCTCAAAGTTTCAGGTATTGAGGAGATTGAGAACACCTCAGAGCGCACGGTCATCGCCCGCCTCGATCTGCATGGCCGTCCCGTCAGAGAGGACTACAAAGGCATCGTCATCGAACGCTATTCCGACGGCACCGCCGGCAAGGTGCTGGTGAAGTAAATCAATATACAGCAAAATATCATCCCGGACAATATTGGTGAATCCAATGATTGCCCGGGATGATATTTTGCTGTTCTTTCGTATCTATTGAATGGTTGGTTGAGAAGTGGGAATCTCACCGTCGGCGGCGTTGAGGGCGTTTGAGCGGGTGGCCACCGGGGATGCCGGGGTGTTGATCTTCATCGGGATTCTTACCCATATCCAGTCGGGTATCAGCCTCCAGAGCGCCACAAGCATGCCCCAGCGCCAGTCTATGTAGGCCACACGCTGTTTGTGTTTGAGGGCCTTGACAATAAGTGGCACGGCATAGGGGAGCGTCATGGTCAGGGGATACTCGTAGTCGTTGTCGAGCAGCGGGGTGCGTATCCAGCCCGGACGGATGTCGGAAAATTTGATTTTCAGATGCTCTATGCGAGCCAGCTGATTGAGCGCCGTGAGATAGGTCTGCTGATAGGCTTTGGTGGCCGAGTAGGCTGCCAGGCGCCCTATGCCCCTCGTGCCGGCCACCGAGGTTATGGCAGCGATATGGCCACGGCCGTGGCGCTCGTCGCGGAAATAGCGGTAGGCCTCGTCGATCATGCGAGTGAAGCCCGTGACGTTGGTGCGCACGGTGGCGAGCTCGAGAGTTGGGTCGAGATTGTCGTTTTCATATCCCACGCCCGAGATGTGGAAGTAGACGTCCATGCCACCCAGCTTGTCGACCAGCTTGCGCAGGCTCTGCCCGGCCTCGGGACGTGTTATGTCGATGTGGCGCCACACTACGCGGCCCGGATACTTCTCGGCCAACAGTTGCATCACGCTGTCGCGCCGTCCGGCCACGCCTACCATCCATCCCTTGCGGGCCAGCCGTTCGGCCACATTGAGCCCTATGCCCGATGTGGCTCCCATTATGACGATTTTTTTCATATAAGTAGTTTAAAGTGAGTCGTTGACATTATAACACCCGGAATGATTGGGTGGTTTGGATATTTTTAGCTAATTTTGTGCAACGATGGAAGAAAACCAGTTTGACATACACGACAAGGCTCAGCGCGACAACGATTTTGAGCGCGCCTTGCGACCCTCATATTTCAATTCGTTCAATGGTCAGGAAAAGATCGTTGAGAATCTGAAGGTGTTTGTCCAGGCTGCCAAGATGCGAGGCGAGCCCCTGGACCACCTGCTGCTGTTCGGCCCTCCCGGCCTGGGCAAGACCACCCTTGCCGGCATCATAGCCAACGAGCTCGGAGTGAACTTCAAGGTCACCTCGGGTCCTGTGCTCGACAAGCCCGGCGATCTGGCGGGCATCCTCACCTCGCTCGAGCCCAACGATGTGCTTTTTATCGACGAGATACACCGTCTGAGCCGCGTGGTGGAGGAGTATCTCTACTCGGCTATGGAGGACTATCGCATAGACATCATGATCGACAAAGGCCCCGGAGCGCGCTCCGTGCAGCTCTCCCTGTCGCCCTTCACCCTCGTGGGCGCCACAACGCGCTCAGGCATGCTCACATCGCCCATGCGCGCGCGTTTCGGCATCAACTGCCATCTGGAGTATTACGACCACGAGGTGCTCGAGCGCATCATAGCCCGCTCGGCCGCCCTGCTCAAGGTGAAGATCACCGCCGAGGCCGCCCACGAGATAGCTCTACGCTCACGTGGCACACCCCGTATAGCCAACTCTCTGCTGCGCCGTGTGAGAGACTTTGCACAGGTGAAGGGTTCGGGCGAGATAGAGCCCCAGATAACCCGTCACGCCCTCGGAGCCCTCAATATCGACAGCCACGGCCTCGATGAGATGGACCACAAGCTGCTCCGCACCATGATCACCAAGTTTGGCGGCGGCCCCGTGGGGCTCTCCACCATAGCCACGGCGCTGGGCGAAGAGCAGGACACCATCGAGGAGGTCTACGAGCCTTTCCTGATAATGGAGGGATTCCTGAAGCGCACCCCGCGCGGCCGCGAAGTGACATCGCTGGCCTACGAACATCTCAACTTGTCTTATCCCACCCAAATGGGCTCCCTATTTTGAACCAATGGCAGGAATCAGAGGTCTTGTAAAAGATACGGCCGTATATGGGCTCAGCTCCATCATAGGGCGTTTTTTAAACTGGTGTCTCACACCGCTCTACACCTACAAGTTTCTGCAGGGCGAGTATGGCACGGTCAATTATATCTATGCCGCCGTGGCCATAGCCCTCATAGTGCTCACCTACGGCATGGAGACGGGTTTTTTCCGTTTTGCCAACCATGAGCGCTACAAGAATCCGCTCGAGGTCTACTCCACGGCTCTGATATCGCTGGGAGTCAGCTCCACGGCGTTTATCGTGCTGGCACTGTTTTTGCTGGAACCTGTGGCCGGCGTGCTTCACTGCGCTGCGCATCCCGAGTATGCAGCCATGATGATAGTGGCCGTGGCTCTCGACGCCTTCACGGCGCTTCCCTTCAGCTATCTGCGATATGCCAAGCGCCCCATACGTTTTGCCACCCTCAAGCTCATCAATATCGCTCTCAACATCGGGCTCAATCTGTTTTTCATCCTGGTGTGCCCATGGATATGGCAGAAGGATCCAGGACTGATAGCGTGGTTCTACGACCCTGATTTCGGCATTGGCTACATCTTCCTGGCCAATCTCATAGCCTCGGTGGTCAATCTGCCGCTGCTGTTGCCCGAGCTGCGCGGTTTCAGCTGGCGTTTCTGTGCCCCGCTTTGGCGCGAGATGATAGCCTACTCGGCGCCGCTGCTGGTGCTCGGCATTGCCGGTATTCTCAATCAGACGGTGGGCACACTGCTCTTCCCCTATCTCTATGCCGACAAGGCTACCGCTATGGCCGAGCTGGGCATCTATAACGCCAACTACAAGATTGCTATAGTGATGGTGATGTTTATCCAGGCCTTCCGCTTTGCCTACGAGCCCTTTATCTTTGCACGCTCAAAGGATCAGGGCGAGGAGAAGCTGCAGAGCTATCGCGACGCCATGAAATGGTTTGTGATATTCTCCATGGTCATCTTCCTGGGCGTGATGTTCTATCTGGATATCCTCAAGGTGTTTATCAACCCCACCTACTACAGCGGCCTCAAGGTGGTGCCCATAGTGATGATAGCCGAGGTGTTTTTCGGTGTGTTTTTCAATCTCTCGTTGTGGTACAAGCTCACCGACCGCACCGTCTGGGGCATGTGGCTCTCGCTGGGAGGCCTGGCCGTGACAGTGGTGCTCAATGTGGCGTTGGTGCCGGCATTGGGCTATATGGGCTGCGCATGGGCTGCCTTCGGCTGCTATGGAGCCATGATGCTGGCCAGTTGGTGGGCCGGACAGGTTCACTATCCCATAGGATATCCTCTGGGGCGCATAGCGCTCTATTTCGCCGCTGCCATGGCTTTGTGGGGAGCAGCCGACCTGATAGCCCTGCCGGGGCGCCCATGGGTCAATATGGCCATACGCACCCCATTGCTGCTTCTTTATATCTTCGCAGCTCTGAAGATTGAGGGTGTCACACTTTCAGCTCTGCCACGCCGCTCAGCGCGTTGAGGCGCCGGGCCAGAATGTAGAGCCAGTCGCTCAGACGATTCATGTAGGTGAGTATGGTGGGGTCTACGGGCTCAGCGTCGGCCAATGTGAGTATGGAGCGCTCGGCTCTCCGGCACACCGTGCGCGCCACATGAGCCTCCGCCGCAGCCACACACCCACCGGGCAGTATAAACCATTTCTGGGGCTCCACGAGCGAGTCGATCAGATCTATCGACTCCTCAAGCTCCTTTACAGCATCACCCTCCAGCGCCTTGCACGTCGAGGTGCCGGGAGTGGCCAGGGTGGCTCCTATGCCGAAAAGTGTCAGCTCTATGCGCAGCAGCATGGCGGCTTCGTCGGCAGCCTCGGGCATCTGGGCCGCATAAGCCTGCACCAGCCCTAAGTGGGAGTTGAGCTCGTCGAGATCGCCGTAGGCCGAGACACGTATCGAATTTTTGGCTATGCGCGAGCCCCCCACCAGCGCGGTGGTGCCCGCATCGCCTGTGCGGGTGTAAATCATACTTTTTTTCATAGCGGCAAAATAAAGAAAAAATCAGTATATTTGCAAGAAAAATAGTTCAACCATGTTTTCAGGAATAGTAGAAGAGGCCGGCAAAATAGTCGGCGTGACCAGAAAAGAGGGCAATGTGGATCTGAGAGTAAAGTGCAGCTTCACCGACGAGCTGCGCATAGACCAGAGTGTGGCTCACAACGGCGTGTGTCTCACCGTCGTAGCCCTTCACCCCGACAAAACATATACCGTCACAGCCATTCAGGAGACCCTCGACCGCAGCAACCTCGGTCTGCTCAGCGAGGGTGACGAGGTGAATCTGGAGCGCTCCATGCTGATGAACGGCCGCCTCGACGGTCACATTGTGCAGGGCCACGTCGACACCACAGCCCTCTGCACTGATATCCAGGAAGTGGAGGGAAGCCGTTACTATAAGTTTGAGTATGACGTACCTGCCGAAATGGCAGCCAAGGGCTATATGACCGTCGAGAAAGGCTCAGTGACGGTCAACGGCGTGAGCCTCACCGTGTGCGACTCCGAGCTCCGCTCCTTCCGTGTGGCCATAATCCCATATACCTTCGAACACACCAATTTTAAAGCCATCCGCGTGGGCACACGCGTCAACATCGAGTTTGACATCATAGGCAAATACCTCGCCCGCCTCGCAGAGATAAAAGGGTAAGAGAATTGAGAATTGAGAATTGAGAGTTGAGAAATTGAGGAGCAACTTCTCCATTCTCACGCCCCAAGTATGGGGAGAACAAAACCTCTACGAGGTTCTGTTTATCTACATACACTGGGTTTAATCAACCTCTCCGCGGTCGTAACTAATTAATAGCCATAGCCCCACGCCGAGGCGCGGGGCTATGGCTATTTTCACCTCTGCGAGGTTGGGCGCGCGTGAATTCTCAACTCTCCATTCTCAATTCTCCGCACTACCTTGCCAGTTCCTTGCGCACGGTGCCGTCGGAGTAGTGAACTATCACGATGCCTTCGTAGCCTTCCTTTACGGGTCGACCTTGCAGGTCGTAGCGAGCTACGACGCTACGGTCGGTGATTACTACGTTCTTCTCAATGCCCGATACATTGATGCTGAAGAAGTTCTTCCAACCCTCGGCCGCTTTGTAGGCTTCGATCCCTTCGGCCGGGACGTAGAGCTCCAGGGTGTCATACTGCTCCTTCGAGAATGTGGGGCACACCGGAGGTACCGGGTCAGCCATGGTCAGAGTCTTGAGGATCATCTTCGAGAAGTCATTGGGGGTCTTGACGTTTATCCCCAATACAAGGTTGCAGGGTTGTCCCTGAGCATCCGGATTCCTGAAATGATACAGGTCAAGCACCGGAGTGGCATCCGTATCCTTCAGAAATATGAAACTCGAGATGCCGGATAGAGGATCCTCACCCAAGCCTTCTTCTTCGACAAGATGGAGAGTTCTGCCGGTGATCAAAGTATCAATGCCGACACCTGTAAATTGATAATTCGCATCATGGGATTGACCCTCAATCCGAAATGTCGAAGTCGGAAGTTGTAAATCCTTGTCGGAGGGTGCTAATGTAAGGGTTCCAAGCTTGACGTTGCTGAAAGTAGACGGATCTAACCTCGTTAAAGATCCGGGTAGTGCCACATCTTTAATGCCACTCTGATCAAATGCCCAATTAGTGATTCTATTTAATGAATTTGGTAATTCAAGGTTTTTCAGATTATAACAATAGCTAAAAGCATATGCTTCAATCGTAGCAACTGTATTTCCGAAATTTACAGTATGTAATTTCTTACAGAAATTGAATGTGCCGGAGTTTATTGTGACTACTCCATCCGGAATTTCAACAATCTCAAGATTTTGACCGCCCTGGAATGAATTGTAGCCGGTATATTTTAATTCTGGGGATAGGATAAGTTTTTTAAATCCACAATTTGAAAAAGCATCTTGGCCTAACTCTTTTACGAACTTTAAATCAAGTGTATCTCCAAATCCACAATTATTGAATGCAAATTTTCCAATTTTCTCCAAAGATTCTGGCATCTCATTTATTTCCAGTGAATAACACCTTTCAAAGCCATAATCATCTATTGTCTTTAATGATTTGGGCAATTCAGCGAGCTCTAATTTATAGCAGTAGCCAAATGCATGCGATCCTATATACTCCACTGAATTTGGAAGACTAATAGTCGTCAACCTATCGCACTCATAGAAAGCATGATCATCTATAGAAATTAACCCTTCCGGAAGTTGAACCTCCTTAAGATAGTCACAACCATAGAAAGTGTAATTCTTAATTTCCTTTAAATCTCCTGAAATCACTAACTTATTAATATGGGAGTCACGAAATGCGTCTCTGCCAATTTCTTTAATCGACGTAAGAATAACTTCTCCCTCACAACCAGAATTAAAAGCACTTTCCCCTATCTTCTCCAATGATTTCGGAAATTCAGTTTTTCTCAAACCTGAACCGGAAAAGGCCAAATCTTCAATTACTTTCAGTGAATTGGGAAAATCTACACCGATCAATTTATCCTGCTTTCTAAAAGCGCTGTCACCAATAGCAACAACTTTATACGACTTGCCATCGTGAGTCACATTCTCGGGGATGGTTATACGGCCTTCGTAGGTAAAGCCCGGATTGATAGTAACTTTGCACTCACCCTCGCCGAGACCATCGTCAGAAATATTGTATGCGATATTGTCAACCACAAAGTCGACCTGTGAGGCAAACGACGGGATTGCCACCGCGCCAATCAGCAGCACGATAAGCCCTTTGATGAATGATAAAATTTTGTACATGATATTTTTTTGATGAGTTTAAAGATATAACAAAAGCGAAAACCGGATGGTTGACAAAGATGGAGATTTTGGTAATCAGAAGGGCGTAAAATGAATCTACGATCCACTGATAGGCCTCTTTCAAGCTTCCTTCACACGCTCGGCGCGGCGGACGCCCTTGATTTTCATGAGCTTTTTGCAGAGGGAGTCGACGTCGGCGGTGTTGGCCACTTTAACGCCGAGATCGCAGGCAAACACTTCGCCCTGGGCTTCGATGTTGAGGCGACGTATGTCTATGCCCATGGCGGTGGATATCTCGCGGGTTATCTCCGAGAGGATGCCGTGGCGGTCTATGCCCTCAATGCGTATGGTAGCCAGGAACTTTTCGGTGACAGAGTCCCACTCCACGGCCAGGATTCTGGGGCCATAGCTGGCTTTGAGCACCTGGGCGCGCGGGCAGGTGAGCGAGTGTATCTGCACTTTCCCCTCGTCGGTGATGAAGCCCATCACATCGTCGCCCGGAATGGGGCGGCAGCAGTCGGAGAGCAGGAAGTTGTGCTCGGTATCGTTGAAGCGCAATATATAGGTCCCCTTGGTGTTGATGCTCTGCGGTGTGCTGACGGGGAGCGACTCCGCAGTCTTCGATTTGCGCCGCGTCACTGTCTTGGTGGTCTTGAAGCCCAGTTTGAACAGGCGGCTTATCAGACGCTTGGCTGTAGAGGAGGTGTTGGCGTTCAGATAGTCGTCGATGGAGGCTTCGCCCGATCCCAGGCGCTGAAACAGCTCCTCGCGCGAGCGCACGTGGTAGGTGCCAAGGATCTTGGTCATCACATCGTTGTTGAGGATTATATTGTTGTCGGCCAGGAATTTGTCGAAAATCTTGTGGCCTTCCTCGATGTTGGGTTGCTGTTCGCGCCTCAGCTCTTTGCGCAGGCGTGTGCGCGCCTTGGCTGTGGCCAAAAATTTGAGCCACTCGGCCTTGGGGGTCTGTGTCTGCGAGGTGAGCACCTCCACCTGGTCGCCTGAGTTGAGGGTGTGTGACAGGGGCACCAGCTTATGGTTGATCTTTCCGGCTATACATCTGTTGCCCAGCTGGGAGTGGAGTGTGTAGGCCACATCGAGCACTGTGGACCCAGCCGGAAGCGTGAGCAGCTCGCCCTTGGGTGTGAACACTACTATTTCGCTTGAAAACAGATTGAGCTTCAGCGTGTCCAGAAAGTCGATGGCATTGGGGTTGGGGTCGTCGAGGATATCCTTGATGGTGCGCAGCCACACTGTCAGCTCGCTCTCCTCCTCGGTGTTGCCACCTATTTTGTATTTCCAGTGGGCTGCAAATCCTTTTTCGGCTATCTCGTCCATGCGGCGCGAGCGTATCTGCACCTCCACCCAATTGCCGTCGGGGCCCATCAAGGTGACGTGGAGCGCCTGATAGCCGTTGGCCTTGGGGGTCACTACCCAGTCGCGTGTGCGCTCAGGGTGGGGCTTGTAGAGGTCGGTGAGGGCGGCATAGATGCGATAGCACATCTCTTTTTCGTTCTCCCCTTCGGGCACATCAAATATGATGCGCATGGCATAGAGGTCGTAGACCTCCTCGAAGGGCACCTGCTTGGTGTGCATCTTGCGCCATATGGAGTAGACGCTTTTCACACGAGCTTTGGCCTCGTAGGTGATCCCCATCTGGTCGAGGCGCCTGCGCACCGGGGCAGCAAAGTTGCCATAGTCCTTCGCGCGGCCTCGCTCGCTCTTCTTGAGCAGCGATGCGATGCGCTCATACTCGGCCGGATGCTCATACTTGAATGCCAGATCCTCGAGCTCGGTCTTTATGGCAAAGAGGCCGAGTCTGTGGGCCAGCGGGGCGTAGATATAGAGGGTCTCGCCGGCTATCTTGTACTGTTTGGCCGGGGCCATGGAGCCGAGGGTGCGCATGTTGTGGAGGCGGTCGGCCATCTTGATGAGCACCACTCGTATATCCTGGCTCATGGTGAGGAGCAGCTTGCGGAAGTTCTCGGCCTGAGCCGAGGCCTTGTCGCCGAATATGCCGCCCGAAATCTTGGTGAGTCCGGCCACCAGCTCAGCTATCTTCTTGCCGAAGTGGTTTTCGATGTCCTCGACGGTAAACTCAGTGTCCTCCACCACGTCGTGGAGCAGTGCAGTGCATATCGAGGTCGATCCCAGCCCCATCTCGGCCGACACGATTCTGGCCACCGCGATGGGATGGAGTATGTAAGGCTCCCCCGAACGTCGGCGCACACCTTTGTGAGCCTCCCTGGCAAAGTGGTAGGCGCGCTCTATAAGATCGGTTTTTTTGCGGTGGTTGCTGGCCAGATAGCCTTGCAGGAGTTCTTGATACTGGGCTTCGACCATGCGGTCTTCTTCTTCGGGCGACATGTGGGCGGGGGTGTGTGAGGGTCTGAGGGGGGGGAATGATTTGAGAGGGGTTAGAGGTATTTCTCGCCAAATTCGAGCTTGACGTCGTTTACCATCTGCTTTATGCGCTGCTCCTCGCTCTTGGGGCATATTAGGAGCACGTCGCCGGTGTCGGCCACGATATAGTCGTTGAGGCCGTCGGCCACCACGAGTTTGCCTGCAGGCACGGCCACGACGTTGCCCTCCGAGTTGTAGGCTATGAGGCGTGTGCCGCGTGTCACATTTGCGTGCTCGTCCTTGGGCATATTGTCGTAGAGGGCACTCCAGGTGCCCAGGTCGTTCCAGGCAAAGTCAGCGCACTCCACATAGACGTTATCGGCCTTCTCCATCACGGCATAGTCTATGGAGTTGGCGGGGCAGGCTTCGAAGTTGACTTCGATAAAGGACTTCTCGCGGAGTGTGCCGAAGTCGGCTGCGCCGCTGTCGAAGAGGGCTGCCAGGTCGGGGGTGTATTTGTGGAGAGCCGACATGATGGAGTCGGCGCGCCACAGGAAGATGCCGGCGTTCCAGAAAAACTCGCCCGACTGCAGGAACACCTTTGCCAGCTCGAGGTCGGGCTTCTCGGTAAAGGTCTTCACCTTGCGTATTCCGGGTATCTCCTCGCGTCCTATCTGTATGTATCCGTAACCGGTCTCGGGGCGGTTGGGGGTGATACCCAGAGTGAGCAGGGCATCGCGCTGCTCTATGAAGTCGAAACCGCGTAGCACACAGTCGGCAAACTTGGCCTCGCCGGTAATGAGATGGTCTGACGGGGTCACGATCATCGAAGCCTCCGGATCGAGGGCATGGATATGATATGCCGCCCAGGCTATACAGGGGGCCGTGTTGCGGCGTGCCGGCTCGAGCAGTATGTTGTGGGGCTCGATGTCGGGGAGCTGGGTGCGTATAAGATCGGCATAGCGAGCGTTGGTCACTACGACGATATTTTCTTTGGGAACTATGGGGAGTATGCGGTCATATGACATCTGCAGCAGCGAGCGGCCTGTGCCCAGGAAGTCGATGAACTGTTTGGGACAATCTTCGCGCGAATAGGGCCAGAAGCGGCTACCTACGCCGCCACACATGATGACACAATAACGGTGTGATGACATCTGCAATAGGTTATTTTGTTTTTACTCCGCTAATTTACGAAAATATTCACTCAATAGCAAGAAAAAGGCCTCAAAGTCGGGTTGAGCCGACTTCAAGGCCTTTTTCTATAGTGTCACGGCTGCAGCACGGAGCTCAGCCGGGATGTGGTTTATTTTTTGCGACGGGCGTCGGTGATGTAAGCCACGGGAGCAGCCACAAACATGGTGGCCAGTGTGCCTATGATCACACCCCAGATCATTGCGAAGACGAACGAGCGGATGGCATCGCCGCCGAGCACGAAGATACAGAGGAGCACAAGCAGGGTTGACGACGAGGTCATCACTGTACGTCCGAGGGTCGAATTGATGGACGAGTTGATGGTTTCGAAGAAGTTCTGCTTGGGATAGAGACCCACGTTCTCGCGGACACGGTCGAATACCACCACTGTATCGTTGATCTGATAACCGATCACGGTGAGGATGGCGGCGATAAACGACTGGTCAATCTCCATAGCGAAGGGGAACACGCCCTGGAATATCGAGTAGAAGCCGATGATGGTGAAGGCTGTGAAGGCCACGGCTGCAAGGGCACCCACTGAGAAGGCCACGTTGCGGAAGCGCAGCAGGATGTAGAGGAACATAGCTATAAGCGCTATGATCACGGCTATGTAGGCGTCGGTGCGCATGTCGTTGGCCACGGTAGGACCTACCTTCTGCGACGACATGATGCCGATGTGCTCGTTGGTGGTCGAGAAGTCGGCCTTGCTCATACCGTTGAGCTCCGACTCCAGACCGTTGTAGAGGATGTCGGTGATCTCGTCGTCGATGCCCTCGGCGTCAGAGTCGATCTTGTAGTTGGTCGAGATACGCACTTTGGTGTCGTCGTCGATGGTGATGACGCTGAGCTGAGCGCCATCGAAGAGGGGCTGGAGCTTGGCCTGCAGCTCGTGGGTCTTGACGGGATGCTCAAACTGCACCACGTAGTTGCGACCGCCCGAGAAGTCGATGCCCTGGTTGAGGCCGCGTACGAAGAGGCTTATCACTACCACAGCAGCAAGGATACCCACGATGGTGAAGCTGGCCTTGCGAGCGCCCAGGAAGTTGAAGTGTGAACCCTTGAACATCTTGGCCGACAGAGCGGTGGTGAAGGTGAGGTTCTGGAAGGGTTTGGTCTTGCCACACATGATGTAGATGAGGCGTGTCAGATAAACCGCTGTGAAGAACGAGCAAATAATACCTATGATAAGTGTGGTGGCAAAGCCCTTGATGGGGCCTGTGCCGAAGAGCAGCAGGATCACACCGGTGATAATCGATGTGAGGTTGGAGTCGAAGATGGCCGAGAAGGCGTTGGAGTAACCGTCGGAGATGGCGTTCTGCACACTCTTGCCTGCACGGAGCTCCTCTTTGGCGCGCTCGTAGATGAGCACGTTGGCGTCAACCGCCATACCCAGGGCAAGCACGACACCGGCTATACCAGAGAGGGTAAGCACGGCCTGGAACGAGGCCAGGATGCCGAAGGTGAAGAAGATGTTGAAGATCAGAGCCACATTGGCGATGAGGCCGGGGATGGGACCGTAGATAAGACACATGAAGATCATCAGGAGCACCAGGGCTATGATGAACGACCAGAGGCCGTCGTGGATAGCCTGCTCGCCCAGCGACGGGCCGATGACGGTGTCGGAGATGATGTCGACCTTAGCGGCCATCTTACCGGACTTGAGCACGTTGGCAAGGTCTTTTGCCTCGTCGGTGGTGAAGTCGCCGGTGATCTGTGAGCGGCCCCCTTCGATAACTGAGTTCACGCGGGGTGCTGAGTAGACGTGGTCGTCGAGCACGATGGCCACCTGCTTCTCAATGTTGGCTGCTGTGATGCGTGCCCACTGGCGTGCTGCCTCGGGCTTCATGTTCATGCTCACATAGTTGCCGCCCTGCATGGCGTCGTAGTCTGATGTGGCTGTGGTGATAACGTCGCCGCTCAGAGCTGCCTTGCCGTTGGTGGTCTTGAGAGCCACGAGCTGATAGATGGCCAGGTTGCGCTTGCCGCGGATGGAGTCGTCGATCTGGACAACCTCAGGCTTGAATTCCCATGCCAGCTTGACGTTGGAGGGGAGTATGCGTTTGGCTGTGGGCGAGGCGAGCAGCGCGTTGATGGTGTCGCGGGCGGTCTCGGAGGCTGCGCCTACACCGATCAGGTTGCGGGGGTTGCCCACCTGCAGGAAGTAGTCGAAGAGGCCCTTGCCGTTGCCCAGTGTGTCGGCACGCAGTGCGTTGTCGAGCTGCTGGAGTGCGCCTGAAATCTCGGAGAAGGGAGTTGTCTCGTAGAACTCGAGGTTGGCGCTCGATTTGAGCAGCTCTCTCACACGTTCGTGCTCCTTTACACCGGGGAGCTCGAGCAGGATCTGACCGTCTTTTTCAAGCTCCTGGATATTGGGAGCTACAACGCCAAACTGGTCGATACGGGTGCGGAGCACGTTGGTCGACGAGCTTACGCGGTCCTTGACCTCCTGCTTCAGGGCGTTCTTGACAGCGTTGAAATCCTGGCCGCGCTGCACCTGATCCTTGAACACGACCGAGAGGTCGCCCTGGGGATCGAGTTTGCGATATTCTTCGCAGAATATGTCGATATAGTCGGCCGATTTGTTTACGCGAGCCACTGAGTCGGCGTTGGCTACGGCAGTATTGAAATAGGGGTTGCCCTCGGCGTTGGCCATTGAGCGAAGGATGTCAGGGACTGAAACCTGCAGTGTGACGTTCATACCGCCCTTGAGGTCGAGGCCAAGCCCGACGGCTAATTTCTGAACTTCATTGAAAGTGTAACCGAGATAGACCTTCTCGTTAGCGATGTTTTTGATGTAGTCGCTGTAGGCCTTGCGTTTGGTGTCCGGCGAATTGTTGTCCTTAGCGGCTTCGGCTGCTGCATACTCCTCGGCCTTCTTTTCATAGCTGTTTGTCACAGCAGTGAAGGAGAGGTAGAATGCACAGATGAGCACCATGAAAATGGCAATCACGCCTGCGACAACGCTTCCCAAAGATCCTTTGCTTTGCATTGTGGTGTTAAAAATAGTTGGGTATTAATGAATTAAGTATTTATTTTAGATGTCGGTGAGGGCAAGACACAACTCGCCCTGCCATTTTGGAGGGCAAATATACGCATAATTTTTCAAATTTCCCCTATTTTCGCATGAATTAACAATCAATGAGCTTGAGCGCGGCGCTTGAAAATTCAGCGTCAGGCAGGGTCGACTGGAGCCAGTGGATGGGGATGGGTGCTATGCGCCGCTCCATGCCTCTGAACCATGTCATCTGCCTCTTGGCAAACTGGTGGATGGCTATCTCGAGCTGATGTGTCATCTCGGGGAGTGTGAGCTGGCCGGTGAGGTGGAGGGTGAGGTATTTGTATTCCAGACCATAGTAGATGAGGTCGTCGGGGTGTATGCCACTGTCGAGCAGTCGCCTCACCTCGTCGACCATTCCGGCCTCCAAGCGAGCATGCAGACGGCTGGTGATGAGCCGGCGGCGTGTGTCGCGGTCTATATCCACCCCTATCACTATAGCGTCGGTCTCGGGGTGGGGAGAGGCCAGGCTGGCAGCCTCGGGATGGGCGGCATAGTAGGTTTGTATCTCTATGGCGCGGATGGCTCGGGCCGGGGTGTCGACGTCGGTAGTGTTGTGTAGGGCCTTCATGGATGCCAGGCGCTCAGTGAGTTGCTCGAGCGAGAGCGAGCGCAGCGATTGGCGCAGAGCCTTGTCCTCGGGCACCGGCGGGAGTGAGAGTCCTTTTATGATACTTTCCACATAGAGCCCTGTGCCCCCACACACTATGGCCCTCTTGCCGCGAGCCTCGATGTCGGCACGCACCGCGCGGAAGTCGCGCAGATATTCAAAGAGGTTGTATTTGTATCCGGCGGGGCAGATGTCTATGAGATGGACAGGCACGGAGCCGTATTCTTCGAGATCCTTGCCGGTGCCCAGATCCATGCCGCGATATATCTGCCTGGAGTCGGCACTGATGATCTCGGCGTCGAGGGCTTTTGCCAGGTTGACAGCTCGGCGTGTCTTGCCCGAGGCCGTGGGTCCGGTGATGACTATGAGAGGCGTGCTCACTGTCGGTATCCTCCCAGACGGTTGAAGAAACGGCGCAGATGGAACAAGGGCTTATCCTCGTTGAGATTGGCCACGTTGAGCCATTTGGCTGAGTTGAAATCTACATCCCAGTCGCAGATGCCGCGCAGACGGAACAGGGGCTTGTAGTTTTTCACTTTGTAGAGGCGCCGTCCGGTGATGTCGTAGGTCTTCCAGGCCATGGTGACGGTGTAGAGCCTGTGTATTTCGGCTGCCAGCATCGGGCTGAGCTCATGATTGTGCAGGAGTCGCTCCAGCTCCGAGAGGTTGTACCACCGGCCTTTGAAGAGGGATTCGTCGGAGATGGTCTCTGGATTGCCCACACAGCAGATGAAATGATAAGCGTTGTGTGAGCCTGTAGAGTCTTCGGAGTAATACATGAAGCGCAGATCGTAGCTGTCTTCAGGTATCTGGCTTATGTCGGTGAAGTGAGTGCGCGCCTTCTGCAGGGGCATTTCGCTGCGATAGTTGAGCGAGAGCACCGCCGGGGTGTCAAAGCCCTTCATGTCGGGCTTGTCATAGAAGTCGTCGGAGCGGTTCAGGAAGATGGTGTCACCTGATACTATCAGGAATCTCAGGTCGGTGGTCGAGGCTACGTTGTGGCTGTCGTTCTCCACGGCCTGATAGTAGTAGGCCCAGAGTGTGAAGTAGCGAGTGGCCAGGTAGACGATGGAGAGGAAATAGAGTATCACCGGAATCCATCCCAGGAAGAACTTGTCGGGGACGTTGATGTTGACGTTGATGTAGAAGGTGAGGTAGTATCCCCACGACACCAGCGAGAGCACAGCCGAGATGCCCAGCAGCATGTAGCGCTGATAGCGGCTCTCCTGGCTGAAGAGCTTGCCGATGAATCCGCGCTCGGCGGTGTTGCCCAGGATGGCCATACAATCGCGGCAGGCATGGTAGCGGGAGCCGCTCAGATGTGCCCACAGAGCGTTGACAAAGGTGACGGGCGATATGATGAGCACCGTCAGGAAGGGTATCTGGCGGTTGAGCAGCTCGCTCTCGAAGAAGTGGTCGACAATGCCGTGTGAATAGCTGATAAGAATCAACACCATTATCAGGCCCGAAATCACCAGCGAGCGCAGAGCTATGGCCGGGATCAGTGGGCACACGGCTGAGCGTGAACGCAGCGAAGAATTGTTGTACAAGCCCAGCAAGGCCGTAAGCAGGAATGTGATGACGGGCACCACTATGGCAGGGGTGTAGACACTCACGATGTTTGGAATGCATAATGCGCCGAAGGCCACTATCCAGTTGAGCCACAGGTTGAATATGGCTGTCTCGTTTGTTATGTTGTGTTCAGGGTTTGGCATCGTCAGATTGATGTGTCAGTAGGCTCTGGACTCTGTCAGAGATTCAAGTCGAAGTATCTAAGCATTTTGGAATACACGCTCAGACGGGCGTCGCATTCCCGGATGGAATGGTTCATGTTGGGGTAGAGGAGCATGTCGCACAGTTGACCCTCAGATTCTACAACAGACACATATTGGATAGTGTTCATGAGATGCACATTATCGTCGGCAGTGCCGTGGATAATTAGCAGAGGTATGTCGAGACGGCCGCCATAGGTGAGGGGGGCAGACGAAGCATATCCGTCGGGGTTTTGGGCGGGCGTGAGCATGTAGCGCTCGGCATAGACGGTGTCGTAGAACCGCCAGTCGGTCACCGGGGCTATGGCCACAGCTGCAGCGAAGGGCGAGGGGGTGTCTGAGTCGGCAGTGATGGCCATGAGTGTTTCATACCCACCATAGCTCCAGCCGGTTATGCCTATGCGCGAGGGGTCGGCATAGCTCTGTGCAGCGATCCATGAGGCTGCGGCGCGCAGGTCGGCAGTCTCGAGGCGCCCCAGCTGACGATAGACGGCAGTCTCCCAGTCGCGGCCGCGTGCGCCTGTGCCGCGTGTGTCTACGCACACCACCACATATCCCTTCATGGCAGCATATTGCGTCCAGTCGGTCTTCCAGCGGTTTGTCACCTCCTGCGAGCCGGGGCCGCTATACTGGTAGAGTATCACCGGATAACGGCGCGAGGGGTCGAATGCGTCAGGCTTTATTATATATGCGTTCATGGGCTGACCGTTGGCGGCAGGTATGGTAGTAAACTGTCGCTTCGGAGCCGAGGCATAGCGTGCGGCAATAGCGGCACTTTCCTCGAGGGTAGTGATCTTTTTGCCGCTCTTAGTGTCGATGAGTGTGGCCACCGGAGGTGTGGCCGAGGTGGAGTGAATCAGGCAGGCGTGGGTGAGCGAGGGGTTGAACCATGCTTCGCCCCAGCCCTCGGCCGGAGTGAGGTCTTTGGCCAATCCTTTGGCATCGATGCGTGTCACCACGCGGTTGATGCTTCCGGTCTGCGAGGTCTGCACATAGCGGTTGCCGCGCAGGTCGGCGCCATAGTAGGCTGTCACGTCATACTCACCTGATGTGAGTGTGCGCTCCAGGATTCCGGCATATGAGTATACGTAGGCGTGTTGCCAGCCGGTGCGGGCGGAGAGCACCACAAAACCGTCTTTTTCGAATGTCAGATCCTCATATGTGGCGGTGGGGAGCCATGCTTCGGTCGATTCGGTGAACACCAACTTGCTCACACCCGAGCGGGGGTTGACGGAGTAGATCTCCATGCGTGTCTGGTCGCGGTTGAGCGTCACGGTCATGAGGCGGTCGGTGCTTTCGCCGCCATACTCTATGCGGGGTATATACTCGATGTTGCGATCGGGGAGTGAAAGATCTTTTATCTTGCGGTTGTCCACGTCGTAGGAGTGCAGGCTCACCACTGAGTTGGGCTGCCCGGCCACGGGATATTTGTATGAGAAGCTGCCGGGATAGAGAGTGTATTCGGGGCGGGGGTTGCAAGTGCCTTCATAGAGAGTGAATGAGAACGACGGGACTGCCTTCTCGTTGTATTTCAGATAGCACAGTGTCTGCGCGTCGGGAGCCCAAGCCATGGAGCAGTCTGTGGCAAATTCCTCCTCATACACCCAGTCGGGCACACCGTTTATCACTGTACCCGGTGCGCCGTCGGTGGTCACGGCCACCTCGGTGTCGAAGTCTATTTTTTTGATATATATATTATTGTCGGGAGCTGTGAAGGCCACCATGCGTCCGTCGGGCGAGAAGATTGGCGAGCGCTGTGTCTTGTGAGTCTCCGAGAGGGGTCGCAGTATGCGCGAGCGTATCTCATACACCCAGTATCGGGCTGTGAATGAGCGACGGTAGAGGGGTTCCTTGTCGGTTGCCACCAAAATCTTTGTGCCGTCGGGGCTCAGTGCGAACTCTTCGATCGATGAAGGCAGCGTATTTTCGCGTGTGGTGGTTATATCCATCACGGTTTCGAGCTCCTTGCCATCGGTGAGCGAGCAGGACACAATCTTTTTGCGGTCTTTGTTGAGGCGCAGATAGGTGAGGCCGTCGGGTGAGTTGGTAAACGCCGGTCGGGCAGGGGTGGGAGCTGCGTTTTGCGGATATACAAAGGGAGCCATGTCGGTCATGACTCTTGCTGTCGATGTCGAGGCTGCCGGAGTGGCAGTGGCTATGGCTGCAGCGGCGAGGAGAGAGAGTGATGTGAAAAATCTGTTCATCTCTGTGCAGGTGAATGGTTTGTGTCAGGTTGAGGAGAGGCTTAGGAGGGGACTCAGTCAAACAGTGTCAGTTGTGCTTCGTCGGTGTTGCCCGGGCGGCGCGGAGGTTCATGATATCCGAAGTCTGGATCCTCCTTGGCCGGGGCCTTAGTCTGAGTGTCAAAGACATCTGTGTCGCCCAGTTCAGTGTCTATGCGCACCTTGCGCGGGCGTCCGCGCTTGCGCTTCTGTGATGCCTGCCCGGGCTCTGATGAGGCTGAGGCCAGGCTCTGAGCCGGGGTGGAGTAAGTGGCCTGAGGCTCGGCTGCATCTGTAGGAGCGCTTTCGAGGCGTGCCTTCAGCTCCTTTATCTCCTTGCGCAGGCGCATCTCTGCGTTGGCTTGATTGTAGAGGTTGTTTTCTATGTTGTGGCGCAGGGTGGCATTCTCCTGGTTTAGAGCTGCTATGCGAGTTTCCAGCCCGGCGCTGCGATATTCCTGAATCTGCTTCGAGAGCTCCTCGACGTTGCGTTCCAGGCGGCGCTTTATCCCTTCATATTCGGCCATTTTCGACTCAAAGAGAGCCACAGCCTGCTCCTGCTCGTCGTGATACTCCTGCAGCTGGCGTCGATAGTCGGCCGCGGTGTTGCGCAGGTCAGTGAGCATGCTGTCGGCCATACGGCTTTTCATTTCGGCCTGTTCGCGCAGAGTGGTCTGGCGCCGCAGCTCGGCTCCCAGCATTTCCAGAGCCTGTGTGTCGGCTGTGTCTGCCTGGGTCTCAGTGTGATGCTCTTCCTTCTCGGGCTTTTCCCCTTTGGTGGGGTTGATCCCCGACTTCTCTATGCGAATCTCAAGATCGGTGATGCGATCCTGCAGGGCACGTTTCTGATTTTCTATGGATAGGCGCAGGCGCGAGTTCTCACGTTTGAGGGCCTCAGTCACCTTCGATTCCTTCTCCAGCTGGGCCACGCGGTCGGTGAGGCGCTTACATTCTGCTTTCAGCTCCTCATCAGCCGTAATGGCCTCGGCACCTACCACACGCGACAGGCGTGAGCGCAGACGCTCTGAAAGAGAGTTGAGCAGATATTCGCGCTGGGCCTCGGTGGATATGCAGCGCCTGATGAAGTCGGGCTGAGCCGAGTTGAACACTTCGAGCACGGCGTCAAACAGATCGGCGGGTAGGGTAGGGTCGCCGCAAGCCTCGGCCGTTTCGTGGCTCGAGGCGGTGTCACCCGTCTCATTTTCAGTAGCTGCATGGGTTGCTACGGGAGTGGGTTGCACCTCGGGAACAGCTTTCGGGATGTTTGCATCGAGATATTCCTCGTCATCCTCCTCATCGGGGCTGAATCCGAATACTTGTTTGACTCCTGTCCAAAGTGACATGACGTTTTCAGGTTTTAGTGAGGTAAAAGGTATAGTTATTGGCAAAGTTAACGCAAAAAATCGGAAATTCCTCATTTATTTGCCAAAAATCCATTTTTCTTCGGTCTGAACCATCCTTTGAACCATCATATTGCCTGCGTTGTTAATAACATAGAGTCGAACTCCAATTCTCACGTATCATGAACTGTTTCAACTATTTCAAAGGGGTAGCCATGGCATTGCCGATGCTCCCTGCACTCTTTATATCAGGCTGTAATAGTCACGACAAGCCCACCCAGGCACCTCCCGTAAGGGTGAAGGTCGAGGTTCTGGCCCACGCATCGGCCGGCAGCAGTGGTGGCGGTGTATATTCGGGCACCGTGGAGTCTGCCGAGGCCTCGGTGGTAGGTTTTTCCGTGCCCGGCACCATTACAGACATATATGTGAAAGAGGGGCAGAAGGTAGCCAAAGGTCAGGTGCTGGCCAGGGTGAAGAGCGAAAGTCTCAACGACGAGCGCAATATTGCCGTGGCAGAGCTCAATGAAGTGCGCGATCTTTACAACCGTCTGAAAAAACTGCACGATGCCAATGCCCTGCCCGATGTGAAATGGGTGGAGGTGCAGACGCGTCTGCAGCAGGCCGAAAACGCCGTTGCACTTGCCGACAGAGCCGTGGCCGACGCTACACTCACATCGCCCATCACAGGCTATGTGGCCGAGAAACTGGCCGACGAAGGGCAGACGGTGGTTCCCGCCCAGCCCGTGCTCAAGATAGTGAATCTTGACCGTCTCCAGGCCACAGTCTCTGTGCCCGAGACCGAGATAGGAAGCTTCGGCGCCTCCAGGCGTGCGGCTGTGACCTTTGACGCCCTCGACGGTGTGGCTGTGGATGGGCAGATGGCTCAGAAAGATGTGGTGGCTGATCCGCTCACCCGCTCCTACTCAGTAAAGTTTGACATTCCCTCGGCCGGAGGCAAGATTCTGCCCGGCATGGTGTGCAGTGTGGCTGTTGAAGGCTCTACGGACTCCACAGCTGTAGCTACCGGCTACGTGCTCCCATCGCAGGCTCTGCTGCTCACATCCGACAATCGGCAGTTTGTGTGGACCGTCAGAGACAGCAAGGCACGCCGAGTGTTTGTCACAGCCGACGAGCTCACGGCAGGCGGAGTAAATGTGAGGTCAGGCCTCCAGCCCGGCGACAGCGTGATTGTGGCCGGCATGCAGAAAGTGGGCACCGGCACAGAGGTGGTGGCCATTGCTGAAAATATACGTTGAAACTAAATCCGTCACATTATGGCATCTGAAACATCGGATACAAAGGGGAAAACCGGCTCTGCTGCAGAGCAAACGGCTCCTCAACCCCTGTCAAAGCCAAACCCCATAGTGGCGACAGGCATGAAATACAGCAAGGAGGTGATTCTGCTTGTGTGCATCTTCCTGGCCTTCGGCATATATGCGCTCAAGGAGATGGACAAAAACGAGTTTCCCAGCTTCACCATACGCGAGGGTGTGGTGGCTGCCGTCTATCCCGGAGCCTCTGTGGAGCAGATAGAGCAGGAGGTGCTCAAGCCCCTTGAAGACTATATCTTCTCATACAAAGAGGTGAACAAGGCCAAAACCCATTCGCAGATCACCTCGGGTATGGTGATAATATTCGTGGAGCTCGACAATGATGTGGACAATGCCAAGCCCTTCTGGAACGAGTTCAAGCTGGGAATGGAGCAGATAAAACTGTCGCTCCCCCCGGGTGTGCTGGGAGTGGAGACCATCAGTAACTTCGGCGACACCTCCTCGCTGCTCATCACCATGCAGAGCAGCGACAAGACCTATCGCGAACTGGGCGACTATATGGATCGCCTGAAAGACCGTCTACGCAAGGTGGAGAGTGTCGGCTCGCTCAGTGTGACCGGCAAGCAGAAGGAGGAAATAGCCGTGTATCTCGATCCGCAGAAACTGAAACACTATGCCTTATCGGAGACTACCGTGGGTGCCACACTGCTGGCTCAGGGATTCCAGACCACCGGAGGCTCGCTGCGCAATGGCCATTACACCAACCCGATTGTGGTGAGTCGGTCGGTCAACTCGATAGCCGATGTGGCTGAGACAGTGGTGTTTTCCACCCCCGACGGTAATGTGGTGCGCCTGGGCGACGTGGCCGACATAAGGCGCGAATATCCCGACCCCGACAGCTATATAACCAACAATTTCGAGAAGTGCATACTGCTGAGTGTGCAGATCAAGGATGGCTACAATGTGGTGGAGATGGGCACTGAGGTGAATCGTCAGCTCGAGGCCTTCAAGAAGGAGCTTCCGGCAAGCGTGACCCTCTTCACCATCACCGACCAGCCCACGGTGGTAAACAGTTCGGTGAACTACTTCCTTGTGGAGTTGCTCATAGCCATAGTGGCTGTGGTGGTTGTGGTGATGCTGCTGCTCCCCTTCAGCGTGGCGCTCATAGCTGCCTCGACCATCCCGATCACTATATTCATATCGCTGGGGCTGTTCTATGTGTTGGGTATTGAGCTCAACACCGTGACTCTGGCCTGCCTGATAGTGACCCTGGGTATGATTGTGGACAACTCTGTGGTGATCATAGACGACTATGTGGAGCTGATCTCGGAGGGTATGGACCGATACTCGGCCACACTGAGGGCCGGAACCGAATTTTTCAAGGCCATATTCTCGGCCACACTGGCCATCTCGCTCACATTCTTCCCGTTCCTGGTGACAGTGACAGGCATGTTCCGCGACTTCCTCACCGATTTCCCCTGGGGCATGACCATAATACTGCTGGTGTCGCTGGTGGTGGCCGAGCTGCTGGTGCCCTTCCTGCAATACAAGCTCATCAAGAAACCCATCTATAAGCTGCAGCGCGAGGCCATGGAGTCGGGCAAAAAGAAGTTTAGCTTCTTTATCTCCATGCAGAATTTATATAATAAATTGATAGACTGGTGTTTCCGTTGGCCTAAGACTACGATTGCCTTGGGTGTGCTTAGCGTGATTATAGGCGGATATCTGTTTGTCAACCGTCCGCTCCAGCTCATGCCCATAGCCGAGCGCAACCAGTTTGCCGTGGAGATAACACTCCCACCGGGAAGCTCGGTTGAGCACACCACTCAGGTGGCCGACTCGCTCGAGGCTATCCTCGCAGCCGACGAGCGTGTGGTGTCGATAGCCTCGTTCCATGGCTGTTCGTCGCCCCGATTCCAGACCACGTATGCCCCCGAGATAGCAGGCCCCAACTATGCCCAGTTTATAGTGAATACTAAGAGCAACCAGGCCACGGTTGATGTGCTCAACGAGTATACCGGACGCTATGAAAGCTATTTCCCGGATGCGTTCATTAAGTTTAAACAACTGAGCTATTCTGAGGCCTCCAACCCCATAGAGATCAGATACTCAGGCTCTGATATGGCCACGCTCCACGCTCTGGCCGACTCGGCTGCCAACGTGGCCCGCGGGGTGCCCGGCCTGCGCAGTGTGCGCCTTTCGCTCGACAATCCGCTGGCGGCAGCCACTGTGACCCCCGATAATACTCGCGCTGGGCGTATGGGGCTCAACTCTACGCTGCTCGAGACCTCCCTGGCCATGCGTTATTCCGCAGGGCTCCCCGTGGCCACTGTGTGGGAGGGGGACTACGGTATCCCCGTCACCCTCAAGACTTCAACGGGTCAAAAATCGACCATCGACCAGCTTGAGCGCGAGCCTATGCCTGTGTTGGGATTAGGCTCTGTGCCCCTGGCTCAGATAGCTGATGTGAGCCCCGTGTGGCATCCCGGAAAGCTGGAGCACTACAACGGTGTGCCCACGGTGTCGGTGATAGCCCAGGTGGAGCGTAATATAAATGTGATAGACCGCACACGCGCTCTTATGGATAGCCTCGACAGAATCCCGCTGCCAGACGGCGTCACAGTGACCCGCGGTGGCGAGTGGGAGCAGAATATGGACACCCTTCCCGAGATTCTCGGCGGCTTGGCCATGTCGGTGGTGGTGATCTTCTTCATCCTGCTTCTCCACTATGCTCAGTCTGACACCGCGTTGCTGCTTGTGCTCTCGCTGATTTTATGTCTGCCGGGTGCAGCCTTCGGCCTCATCCTTCAGGACACAGCTCTGTCGCTGACCTGTGTGCTTGGCATAGTCTCGCTGATGGGTATCATGGTGCGCAATGCCATAGTGCTGCTCGACTATGCCGAGGAGCTGCGCAACCAGGGGCAGCCGGTGGTTCAGGCCGTGCTCAATGCCTCCAAGCGCCGAATGCGCCCCATCTTCCTCACCTCGGCAGCGGCCACAATGGGTGTGCTCCCCATGATTCTGGGCGACAGCGCTCTGTGGAAGCCTATGGGAGTGGTGATATTCTGGGGAACGCCAGTCACCATGATATATATTCTCACCGTGATACCGGTGGCTTATATGCTTATGAAACGGCGCATAAAGGGTGCCGACAGGCCCCTTCCCGAGCCTCTTGAAACTCATCTTATGTGATAACAACCTCAAAGATATGACCAACAAGATATTAATAATGCCGCTGCTCGCAGTGTCGGCCGTGATCCCGGCCGGGGCTGTGGGAAAACAGGCTCCCGACTCGGTTTATTCGATGGAGCAATGTGTTGAGATGGCTGTGGCCAACAATGCTGCCGTGAAGATGGCCGACAATGATATGGCTGCCGCCGTCCAGACACGCAAGGAGGCGTTCAGCAAATATTTTCCTACGGTGCAGGCCGGCGCCACGGCGTTCAAGACCAACCATGACGCCATACAATATAATGTGCTCGATCTCTTTACCCTCGGCATTATCAACAAAGGTAAGTCGGCCGGGATATGGGCAGTGCAGCCCGTCTTTGCCGGTGGCCAGATAGTAAACGGCAACAAGCTGGCGCGTGTAGGCGAGGAGGTGGCCTCCATACGCCGGGAGCAGCAGACCGACGATGTGATTCTGGAGACCCGCCGCCTATATTGGCAACTGGCTTCGCTGAAAGCCACAAGGCGCACTCTGGAGAGTGCCATAACCATGCTCGACACTCTGGGCGCTAACGTCAAAACTGCTGTTGATGCCGGTATCGTCATAGCAAACGATTATCTGAAAGTGGAGCTGCAGCGCAACAAGTATCGCAGTACACTGGTGGATGTAGACAACGGCATATCACTGATGAGGATGCTCTTGGCTCAGCAGATGGGTCTGGGCATGGACTCAACAGCCGTAGATATAGATGCAAGGATACCTCTGGAATTGCCTACTTTTCCCGACGATGTTTATGTGGAAAGCAGTGAGGCGCTTCCTCTTACTGCCGACCATAAGCTGCTGGTGAAAAATGTAGAGGCTCGCGAACTGGAGAAGAAAATGGAGGTAGGACGCAATCTCCCCACGGTTGGCGTTGGGGCCGGGTGGTTCTACCACGACGTGTTCAATCAAAACCACAACTTTGCCGGAGTGATGGTGACGGTGTCTGTGCCATTGTCGGGCTGGTGGGGAGGCTCCCACGCCATCAAGCGCCGCAATCTTGAGGTGACAAATGCCCGCCTGGAGCTTGAAAACCTGAGCCAGAAGCTGCAGATTGAGATGACCGACAAGTGGGATAATCTCGCCGGTGCCTACCGCAAGATGGAGATAGCAGTCGAGGCTATGGATCAGAGCGCCGAGAATCTGCGCATCACACGCGCATACTACGATGCCGGCATGAACACGATAGCCGATCTGCTTGATGCACAGACCCTCTACGTCAAAGCCCAGGACGAGTATATCGCCTCTGTCGGTACTTTCATGATCACCGGCGGCGAATATCTCAACGCAACCGGACAGTTGAGGAAATAGATCTAATTGATAATCAAAAAGCCCCACGCTGATGCGTGGGGCTTTTTGAGCATGGGGAACTTCTGATTTATTTCAGAGCTTCGCGGATTACGTTGATGTCTACGTCGTGATCCTTGTCGAAGTCGGGGCAGTAAACGAGGTTGCCCTTGAAATATTTCTCGATGAGGTCAAGATTGTCGAGCACCTGCTGGCGCACATCCTGCACAATGATAACTTTGGTCTTCATGATCGACTCGTCGTCGGTGTAGGGACCGTTGATCTGATAGCGGAGCCACTTGTTCTCGGTGTCGGTCATGACGAAGTATCCGGGGGTTGTTGTGCCGTCGCCATTGTCGAATTCTGCAACGAGGTCTACCATCTGGTGGTTTTCGCCGTCGATGGAGAGAGCACCGTTGGTGCCGAAAGTGCCTTCAGCAGGAACCATGAATGTGTATGTCAATCTCGAACGGGTGAGGTAGCGAGACCATACAGCATTGTAGGCTGCTTGAATCTGCTCTGACCATGAGAGATTGGCAAGCTTTGTGGCGAAGTTTGTGAAGTAGAACTTACCGTCGATAAGGAAGATGCTTGAGCCGCTGGCGCTGTAGTAGTACCAGTAGTACTCTTCCTTGCCTGTCGAGTAGTTCATGCCTTCCTTGTATTCATAATAGCCAACGTTCTTGAATGTGAGGTCGGCCGACTTGAATGAGTTATAGAGATTGTCGAGGTCGGCGTTGTCATACCATGTGATGCCGTCGGCCCATGCAGGTTTGGCTACGCGGCTCTCAAAGTCGCCTGAATCGTAGATGGGAAGGTTGCTGGTGTAATCGTCGTCTGAGCATGCTGTGGTGATGCTCAGAAGGCCGGTCAGAGCCAGTGCCATGAATAAGAACTTCTTCATGATGGTTTACTTATGTTTGTAAATCGTGATGGATATATTATTGTCTGTTTTGGGTCGGACGTATGCCTGGATTGTATACAGAACTGACTTTTGACTGACAAAATTACAATGAATCCGTCACTTTTCCAAATTTTTGAAAAGAATTTTGAATTTTAGCTAAAAAAAGGCGCTTTTTAGTGTTATCTTGCCACAAGTTTTACGGGGGTTGAATGCTCGTTGGTGACGAGGAAGTAAACTCCGGGCTCGAGGTTGAGTTCGGTGCCGGGAGCTGCGATGTCGCCGATTGTCATAACCATGCGGCCGGCGGCGTCGTAGAGGCGTGCTCCGGTGTGGTCGGTGTCAGTGACTATGCGTATCAGCCCGGGATAGCTCATGACGGTGATGGGTTTGTCGATCTCAAGATTTTCGATGCCTGAGTGGTAGACGAAGACTACGTTGGAGGGCGACGAGAGATAACCCAGACGGGAGCTGCACACATAGTATGACTCCTGGGTGGAGGTGTCGAAGTCGTCGATGGTCAGTTGTGTCTCCTCGGTCTCGCTCTCCTCTTTCTGCACATTGCCGTCGGCCAGATAGCGTGTGCGGTAGAGTGTGTAGAAGTCTACGGCCTCGGGGGCTGCGCTCCATGAGGCTGTGTAGCTGGTGGAGGTGATGTCGGCTGCGGGATAGGCGGTGAGTGTGGAGAGGGTTGGTGCCTGGAGGGCCTCACCTTTAAAGTATACGTATATGCCTGTGCCGGGGAGGCCGCCGTCGTAGATGAGTATGCGTGCGGTGTGCTCGCCGATGGCTGTGGGGGTGTAGCTAACTTGCATCTCATAGCCTGTGGGAGAGTTGACCAGCTGCTGCGACACAGTCCTGTCGGCCACGGTAAACATGGCTCTGTCGGTGCCGCTGAGGGCTATGGAGAGGGGTGCTGTAAGATTTTCGCCCTTGATGAGCAGCAGCGACTTTGCAGTCTGTCCCACGGCTACTTCGCCGAAGTCAAGTGTGGTGCCGGCCACGGGAGCCGTGAGTATGGGGTCGCCGGCCGGTGTGGTGCCGTTTGAAACTTTGAAGGGCTCACCAACCTTGGTGCCCCAGATGTATTCGGCCAGGTCGGGGAAGTCGATAAACGGGTTGCGGTTGTTCTGATAAGAGTAGACAGCCTCGTTGCGCTGGCTCTCTTTCTGCGACACTGGATCCTCTCTGTGCCATTTCAGCAGCAGGTTCACAGCCCAAGGGTTGAGTGTGGGATAGGCATTGCGCTGCAGCATCCATTGGCCCGAGGTGCTCCACTGCAGGTTCTGATAGGCAGTGGCCATATAGAAATATGTGCGTGCAAAGTCGCCTTTGTATTCTTCGTCGGGCTCAAATACATAGGGAGCGCCTCCACCCTGTCCGCTCACGGGGTAGCCCACGACCGAGACCTGGTTGTTGAACTTTACGCCCGAGGTCATGTTGACCTCGCCCAGGGGATAGTTCGATTTGGCCTGGTTGGCAGGGCCGTCGGCCGGATAGAGGTGAAAGAGATCCACGTAGGCCGGGGTATATTCCACATCGTTGTTTACCTTCCACCAGCTTTTGGGGAGAGAGTGCTCGCGGTTCAGTCCCGAGAAGCTGGGGGCGAATCGGGTCACGTCGGAATACATGTCCCACCATTTCATCGACTCGGGATAGACGTCGGTGGTCTGGAAATAGCGCGGCAGGTTGGAGTAGCTCGACACCTGTGTATGGGGGCTCACAGTCTCATAGGCTGCCTGCTTCAGCTGCGCTCCGGTCTTGCCGTCGAGCTTGTTGTAGTAGCCAGAAGGTATTTCGGCAAATGTACCTGCGGCACTCAGAGTGATGGCTGCCGCTGCGAGTAAGTATGATTTCATGACAACGTGAGGATGGGTATAGAGGTGAGAAGGAGTGGAAAAAATCAGTGCTTGAGCTCTACTTTGATGGTGGGTGGCAGGGTGTTGTTGCGGGTCTCTACAGCCTCGGTCACTTCGTGAGCCAGGTGGTTGAAAGCCATACCAGTGAGGGAGTCGGCAAGAGCTATGGGCTCGCCCGAGTCGCCACTCTCGGCTATGCCGGCCACCAGCGGGATCTGCGCCAGTAGCTTTACGCCGAGCTTCTGCGCCAGCCGGACACCCCCCTCGCGCCCGAATATATAATAGCGTTCGTCGGGGTGCTCGGCGGGGGTGAAGTAGGCCATGTTTTCTACAAGTCCGAGTATGGGCACATTGATTTTCTCGTCCATAAACATGGCTATGCCCTTGCGTGCATCGGCCAGGGCCACCTCCTGGGGAGTGGTAACCACCACAATGCCGGTCATAGCCAGAGTCTGCACCAGGGTCAGGTGTATGTCGCTGGTGCCGGGAGGCATGTCGATGAGGAAGTAGTCGAGCTCGCCCCAGTCGGCCTCGCCGATGAGCTGCTTGAGGGCATTGGAGGCCATTGAGCCGCGCCACATCACGGCTTTCTCCTTGTCAACCAAGAAGCCTATCGAGAGAATTTTCACTCCGTAGCGCTCCACGGGTATTATCATCTGGCGGCCGTCTACATCGTGGATAAAGAGCTGCTCGTCTTCGATGCCAAACATCTTGGGCATCGACGGGCCGAAGATGTCGGCGTCGAGCAGCCCCACCTTATATCCTTCGCGAGCCAGAGCCACAGCCAGGTTGGCGGCCACGGTCGACTTGCCCACACCACCTTTTCCCGATGATATGCCTATGATGTTTTTCACACCGGGGAGCAGGGGGGCAGGAGCCGCGGGGGCAGGCTGGCGCGAGGCCGTGTTGATGGTGACCTTCACATCGGGAGATATGTGGGTGTGGATAGCGGCTTCGGCAGCCTTTACCAGCGATCGCATGAAGGGGTCTTTGGCTTTGTCGAAGATGAGGGTGAAGCTGACGGTGTCGCCGTCGATGCGGATATCGTCGGCCACCATTCCGGATTCTACTATGTTCTTGCCGGTGCCGGGATAGCGCACGGTAGAGAGTGTGTCGGTGATAAGCGAAGGATATAATTGCATTTCCTGAATGGAATAAACAGTTGAAACTTTAAAGTGATAACGATTGTGGAACTGAGATGGTTCAGAACCCTTGCAGAGTGCCGCGGCCGAAGGAGCGATATGTGTCGGGCTCGATGTCGACCTCAGGCTCTGTGAGCACGGTGCCCTGGGGTAGTCTCCAGGCTATGTATTTGCTGGGGATGCCTCTCGAGAGCCACTGCTGCTCATAGTAGGTGGTGATGGGAGGCACCTCGGCAGCCAGGGGCGAGTGGTAGAGATCGTCGGTGGCGGAAAGCAGCGGCAGATGGTTGTGCTCTATCATGGCCATGGTGTAGGCATAGAGGAAGGGTGAGTCGGTCTTCAGCCTTATCACACCGTCGGGAGCCAGCACCTTGGAATAGATGTCGAGAAAATGTGTGCCCGTGAGGCGTTTGTTCACCTTCTTCATCTGTGGGTCGGGGAATGTAATCCATATTTCCGACACCTCGCCCGGGGCGAAAAACTCGGCGAGCAGATGTATGGATGTGCGCAGGAAAGCCACATTGTCGAGCCCCTCGGCGGTGGCCTGGCGTGCGCCTGTCCACATGCGTGCGCCCTTTATGTCGATGCCTATGAAGTTGCGCCCGGGATATAGACGCCCCATACCCACGGCATATTCACCCTTTCCGCATCCGAGCTCAAGGGTTATGGGGTTGTCGTTGTGAAACACATCCCGGTTCCATCTGCCTTTCAAG
Organism: Muribaculaceae bacterium; assembly: GCA_023664185.1. Lineage (GTDB taxonomy): Bacteria > Bacteroidota > Bacteroidia > Bacteroidales > Muribaculaceae > Duncaniella. The sequence continues at coordinate 240,175 of JAMPGA010000002.1, read as the reverse complement.
GAGCAGCCTCCCGAGTTGCGGAGGGTGTCAAACGGGTATTGGTAGACGCAGCTCAGCGTCTCCATCTCGGCGAATTTCTTCAGTTTGTTCTTTCCCACGGTACAAGGTGTTCAGGGTCTGATTAGTTTCACGGTGGCCGTGCCGCTGCCGGCAATGTCGGCACTCAGGATGATGAATGGAGATGTGGCGGCCGAGGTGTCAAGTCTCAGCGACTGGGCACCGGCGCCGGTGGCTATTGTGATGCCGTTGAGGTCTACGACTGTGGCGCGCAAGATCTCAGAGTCGGCTTCGACCAGCAGATCCGAGCCTTCGAAGCGCACTTTCAGCTGAGGTTTACCCCCATGGGTCGGGTCGGAGATGTTGTCGATGCCGCTCTCTACAATGTTGAATTCGCACCACTGTGGGGCCGCCATATAGAGCGAGGCTATGCGTTGCCACACCGTCAGGCTCACCTTCGACTGGTCTATGCCGGCCCAGACATCGCTGCCAAGGGTGGGTACTTCAGTGAGCTCGGAGGCATCGATCTGTTTGAGCGACGTCCAGCCCGAGAGAGCTTCGGTGCCGATATGTTTCAGCGAGGCGGGGAGGGTGAGCGTGGTGGGGGTGGAGAGTCCCGACAAGGCGAAATCTCCTATTGTAGCGGTGGCGGGAGGTATCAGGCCGTCGCAGTCGAGGGCTTTGGCACCACGCAGTGTAAGCATGGGTATCTCGGTGAGCTGGCTGGGCAGATTCACCACACGCAGTGCCGAGGCTCCCATAAAGACACCTATGCCCATCTGCCTGAGCTGGTCGGGCAGGATGACGGTGGTGAGCTGAGTGCATCCTTCGAATGCCTCATCGCCCAGTGCGGTGAGGCGGGTGCAATGGCGCATGTGCATGTTGCGCAGGCCGCTGTGGGCAAAAGCCCGCGAGCCTATGCTGGCCACTGAGGCCGGGAGGTCGAGATACTCCAGGGTTGAGCATTCGCGGAAGGCGTCGTCGCCTATGGAGGTGAGCGTCTCGCTGAGCACCACGTGTTGCAGCTGCGTGCACCCCTCGAAGGTGTGAGCCGGGAGGCTTGAGGCGTAGACAGTGGCATATTGGAGTCGGCGGCATCCGGCAAATACCCATTTGCCCATGTCGGTGACCGTGGCCGGGACCTCGACTATCTCGATGTCCGAGCCCATGAGCGCACCGTCGCCAATGGCCGTGATTGATGTTGGGAGCACCACCCGAGTGGCGTGCAGGCCGCTCAGTGAGTAGGCCGGGAGGGTGGCAGCCGGATGTCGGGTGTGGTTCGAAGCCAGCGGACGCCCTTGCCAGGCGGTGATGCGGGCTTTGGTGAGGTCGAGGAGCTCTATGGGCTCGTCGGCCGACGAGAGAGCTATCTGGTGGAGCCCGGCGGCGTCGATATCGCCGTCGATCACCACTGTGCGGGCACAAAGAGTCCCGGCCGCAGCCATAGCCGCGGTCAGGACCAAAATAATTTTATGGCATATAGTCATGAGTCGAGAGTCGGGGAGTTGAGAGAGATTAGTTTTTCCTCTTACCGCCACCCTGGCGCTTGCGCTGTTCGCGCAGCATGGCTTCCTGCTGTTTCTGAGCCTCTTCAAGCTTTGTGGCAAACCAGCCTTTCTTTTTGGGCTTCTTGGCTTCGGCAGCCATCTTGGCGCGCATCTTCTCTTCGGAGACCACGTGGCGGAAGATGTAGGTGAGCACGATGGTGATGAGCAGCGACAGGAAGTAGTAGTAGCTCAGGCCGGCGGCATAGTTGTTGAAGATAAAGAGGAACATCAGCGGCATCAGATACATCATCCACTTCATGCCTGGCATTGCTGCCGACCCCTGCGACTGCTGGGTGAGATAGGTGTAGATGATGTTTGTGCCTGTCATGAGCAGACAGAAGAGCGAGATGTGGTTGCCGAAGGTTGAGGAGATGAAGGGTATGTTTGCTGTCCACGACACTATGGCATCTGGCGCGGCAAGGTCTTTGGCCCAGAGGAACGACTCGCCTCGCAGCTCGATGGCCGAGGGGAAGAACCAGAACATGGCTATGAGCACCGGCATCTGCAGCAGCATGGGCAGACAGCCCGACATGGGGTTGGCTCCGGCGCGCGAGTATAGAGCCATGGTCTCCTGCTGGCGTTTCATGGCGTTCTCCTGGCCGGGATATTTATCGTTTATCACCTTTATCTCAGGAGCCAGTAGGCGCATCTTGGCCTGCGAGATGAGGCTCTTGTAGGTGAAGGGATAGAGGATAATCTTGATAAAGATGGTGAGCAGCAGGATGATGATGCCGTAGTTTGATATGAACGAGCCCAGGAAGGAGAACACGGGGATGATGATCAGCGTGTTGATCCAGCGGAATATGGGCCAGCCCAGAGGTATCAGCTTGGTGAGGTGCATGTTTTCCTCGGGGAATATCTCGGTCTCCACCGCCTTCATCAGGGGATATGAGTTGGGGCCGAGATACATGGTGAAGCTGGCGGGATTGGCCAGGGCAGCCGAGTAGTCGACGGTGAGGCCTATGTTCATCTCCTTGATAAAGTCGGGATTCTCTTTCAGCTCCACGCTGCTGAGGTTGGCGGCGGCAAAGTTGGAGCGGGCCATGAGCACAGCCGAGAAGAACTGGTTTTTGCAGCTCACCCATTTCAGGCGCTGGTTTACCTCCTTCTGCTTTGAGCCGCTCTCGCTCAGATTCTCCACGTCGCCGTCGGGATACATGTAGTAGAGAGCCGAGTTGCGCTCCTCAAACACACGTCCGGCCTCCAGGCGGCGCATCTTCTGATACCAGTTCAGATCCATGGTGGCCACCGATGTGGGTATCACAGTCTCCATGCCGCTCTGTATCACGTCGATGTTTACCAGGTAAGAGTCGGCGGGGAGGGTGTAGCGCAGAGCCCACACGGCGCCGTCGCCGAGGTCGAGGCGCATGGTGACGGTGGAGTCGTTCTCCTGCACGGGTGTGAAGTAGAATTCCGAGGTCTCGAAGCGCTGGTTGGCCGACGTGAGTGTGAAGCTGTAGAGGTCGGTCTCAGGCGCCATGAGGGTGACGGCGGTGGAGTCGTAGCTGTTATAATCGTTGAGGGTGGCCTTTGAAATGATGCCGCCTTTGTTTGAGAGCTCGAGGGTGAGATATTTGTTGGCAAGGGTCACGGTCGAGGAGTCGCCCGAGAGGTGGCGCGCAAATCCGCGATATCGCACGGCGGTGCTCATGGCCTCGCGCAGGGCTGTGAGGGCTGCCGAGGCTGTGGAGCGTTTCAGCCCCGAGATGCGGTTGGCCAGGAGGGAGTCGGCGGGGATAATCTTGCCGTCGGCCTCGATGGTGCCGTTGATTTTGCCCTCGGCATTTACAGAGAGGTCTACGGCGCCGACTTTGAGCATCGAGGTGCCGGCCACGGTGTCGGTGGTGCCGAGCTCGCGGATGGTGGCGGCTATGGTCGATGTCTCGGCCGGAGTGATGGAGTCGAGGGTCAGAGCCGCGGGTTGTGCCGACTTGGCTTTCGATTCGGCCTCGATGCGCTCTGCTTCCTGGCGCTGGCGTTCAATCTCCTCGGCGCTGGGCTTGTTGAGCCATGTGAATCCGAGAAACACCAGGCCCATCAGCAGCAGGCCCGTGAGAGTGTTTTTGTCCATTATTCGATGTCAGTGTGGGAATTATGGGTGTCTTTTTTGGTTATTTTGATTCCTTGTAAGCTATGGCTGCCTTCATGAAGTCGAGAAACAGCGGTGAGGGAGAGAGCACCGTCGAGGAGTATTCGGGGTGATACTGTGTGCCTATAAACCAGCGGTGGTCGGGGAGCTCCACCACCTCCACCAGGTGGGTGGCGGGGTTTTCGCCGGTGCATTTCATGCCGGCTTTTTCGAAGCGGTCGCGATAGTCGTTGTTAAACTCAAAGCGGTGGCGGTGTCGCTCGCTGATATCAGTCTTGCCATAAGCGGCGGCCGCGCGCGATCCCGTAGTGAGGCGGCAGTCATAGGCACCCAGACGCATGGTGCCACCCATGTTGTGGATACTTTTCTGGTCCTCCATCAGGTCGATGACATTGTCGGGGGTATTGGGGTTCATCTCGGTGGAGTTGGCCTCCTTGAGTCCGAGCACATTGCGTGCAAACTCAATCACCATACACTGCATGCCCAGGCATATGCCGAAGGTGGGCACATCGTGGGTGCGACACCACTCGAGGGCCACAAATTTGCCTTCGATGCCTCGCTGGCCGAATCCGGGGGCTATTATCACGCCGTCGAGCGGCGAGAGCAGGGCGTCGGCATTCCCTTCGTTGAGCTTTTCGGAGTGGATATATTTCAGGTTGAGCTTGCGGCCGTTATATGTGGCAGCCTGGAAGAGGGCTTCGGTTATCGACTTGTAGGCATCCTGCAGCTCCACATATTTTCCCACCAGGCCGATTGTTACGGTCTCCTCGGCCGAGTCCATCAACTCCAGGAAGTTGCGCCAGGAGCTCAGATCGGGTTCTCCCGAGGGGTCGATATCCATCTTGCGCAGCACGGTCTCGTCGAGCTTCTGTGCGTGCATCATCATGGGCACTTTGTAGATGCTGGGAGCGTCAACGCTCTGCACCACGGCGTCGGCCGAGACGTTGCAGAACTGCGCTATCTTTTTCAGAGTGGGTGCGGGAATGTCGTGTTCGGTGCGGAGCACGAGTATGTCGGGCTGGATGCCCAGGCGCTGCAGTTCCTTCACGGAGTGCTGGGTGGGTTTGGTCTTCAGCTCTTTGGCTGCACGTATGTAGGGGACATATGTGAGGTGTATGCACAGGCAGTTGTCGCCCAGCTCCCATCTGAGCTGGCGCACAGCTTCGAGAAAGGGCAGACTCTCAATGTCGCCCACCGTGCCACCTATCTCGGTGATGACAAAGTCAAACTGGCCGGTCTTGCCCAGCGCCATGACGTTGCGCTTTATCTCGTCGGTGATGTGGGGAATGATCTGCACCGTCTTGCCCAGATAGTCGCCACGGCGCTCCTTGTCGATGACGCTCTGATAGATACGGCCGGTGGTCACGTTGTTGGCGCGGGTGGTGCGGATGTTGGTGAAACGCTCGTAGTGACCCAGGTCAAGGTCGGCTTCATGACCATCTATTGTGACATAGCACTCGCCATGCTCATATGGATTGAGGGTGCCGGGGTCAATGTTGATGTAGGGGTCGAATTTCTGTATCGTCACTCTGTAGCCACGTGCTTTCAGCAGGCATGCGAGCGAAGATGATATGATACCTTTTCCAAGTGAGGACACAACGCCTCCCGTTACGAATATGTACTTTGTTTCCACGTATGTTTTTGTTGATTGCGGATAAATACAACTGTTTCAAACCGCAAAATTAATAAAAAATGACAAATATATAAAAACAAATTTTGCAGATGCGCGACAGATGAGGGGAATGATTCCTTTAAACGATCCTTGTTAATTTGGAGGAGATTTAGGTATTGTATAAAATTTTGTGGCGATTTTAGACACACTGTATACCTATAAAGGCAATTTTATAAATCCAAAGTACACACAAAAAACACGCGGTCTCTCGCACAAGAGACCGTGTGTTTTAATATTGTGTCGGAGGGACGGTTTATTCAACCGAGTCGGGGGCAGGGGCAGGGGTAAGTGCACGCCAGGCCAGGGCTGCAATGACGGCGCCTATCAGCGGGCCTACAACCATGATCCAGAAGTCGGGCCATGCAGTGGGGTCGAATACAGCGGGGCCGAATGAACGGGCCGGATTCACCGAACAGTTGTCTACGGGGATGCCCACGATATTTACCAGTCCGAGACCCAGACCTATGGCTATGCCGCCAAACTTGGTGAACGATGTGTGAGAGTCGGTGGCTCCAAGCACTATGAGCACGAAGAAGAACGTGAGCAACCCCTCGGTGAGGAGAGCCATCATGGGGGTGGCGCCGGGCTGGAGCACATTAGTGGCCAGATAGCTGCCTGAGGCTGCAGTGGTGCCACCATAATTATAGCCGAGTCCAAGCTCGGTGAGGCAATACAGGAACGCTGCGCCGACGGTGGCGCCGAGGAGTTGGGCCACAATGTAACCGCAACATTCGCTGGCCTTCATGCGCCCGGAGAGCAGCATGGCTATCGACACGGCCGGATTGACATGGCAACCCGATATGCCACCGATGGCATAGCACAGACACACAAGCACAAGACCGAAACACAGACCTATGCCAAGACCTCCGATCGAGGGGCCGGCAAGAACAGCACTGCCACAGGCGAGTAGCACCAGAAACATGGTTCCGATACCCTCAGCAAATAATTTTCTCATTCTGAAGTATGTTTAATATGAGGATGAAAATGTTCACATTCTTTAAACATTTATGGTCCTTAATATGTTTGGTGTTTACAATTTTTGGCGTTTAAAATTTCAAACTCTGAAAGAAATTGAAATATTTTTTGTAACTTTGCACAATTTTCCTCATATACTTAAAATTTTTTAATCACGAAGCACAGCTTAACAACATTAGTCTAAGGATGAACAACGACCAAATTAAGGTGATGTTTGCCACCGAAGAGCATGTGAAACATGCCCAGAAGATAGTAGACCTCATCTATGAGTCGGCCCTCCAGCGCGGCACAGGCATAGCGCGCCGTTCGCCGGAGTATATCGCCAAGAAGATTACAGGCGGTAAGGCCGTGGTGGCTCTCTGTGACGACAGGCTGATAGGATTCAGCTACATAGAGAGTTGGGAACATGGTGATTATGTGGCCACATCGGGCCTCATCGTGGACCCCGAGTTCCGACGATTGGGCCTGGCGGCCCGCATTAAGGCGAAGACCTTTGAGCTTGCGAGACTTCGGTTTCCCTTCGCCAAGATTTTTTCCATCACCACATCGCTGCCCGTCATGAAGCTCAATTCGCAGATGGGCTACAAGCCCGTCACCTTCTCCGAGCTCACCGACGACGATGAGTTCTGGGCCGGATGCAAGGGTTGTGTAAACTACGATATACTCCAGCGCAACAACCGCAGGATGTGCCTGTGCACCGGTATGCTCTACGACCCCAAGGCGCGCCTGGAGCGCCCTTCAAAGAGCCGCCCCTACACTATGTGGATAGGAAACAAAATCAAATCGCTCCTTCATCTGAAATAAGAAAACAATGAAAAAAGTAGTACTGGCATTCAGCGGAGGTCTCGACACCTCGTTTGCTGCAAAATATCTTTCTGAAGACCTCGGATATGAAGTGCACACAGCCATAGCCAACACCGGCGGATTCACCGACTCCGAGCTGGAGCGCATCCGCGAGCGCGCTCTGGCTCTGGGTGCAGCCTCACATGCGGCTCTCGACGTCACCAAAGATTACTATTACCGCTCCATACGCTACATGATAGCCGGCAATGTGCTGCGCAACGGCACATATCCCATCTCCGTATCATCCGAGCGCATATTCCAGGCCATGGCCATAATTGAGTATGCCAAGAAGATCGGAGCCGATGCCGTGGCTCACGGCTCGACCGGCGCCGGAAACGACCAGGTGCGTTTCGACCTCACATTCCAGATACTGGCTCCCGAGATCGAGATCATCACCCCCACACGCGACATGACCCTGACACGAGAGTATGAGATAGACTATCTGCGCAAGCATGGCATAGAGGCCGACTTCAAGAAGATGGAATATTCCATCAACAAGGGCCTCTGGGGCACATCTATCGGCGGCAAGGAGACACTCCACTCCGAGCAGACTCTGCCCGACCAGGCATATCCCAGCCAGGTGACAGCCCAGGGCGAGGAGAAGCTCACCATTACCTTTGAGGAGGGCGAGCCTGTGGCCGTCAACGGTGTGAGCTACGACAATCCCGTGGATGCCATACGCGAGGTGGAGCGCCTGGGATCGCGCTACGGCATAGGTCGCGACATGCACATCGGCGACACCATTATCGGCATAAAGGGGCGTGTGGGCTTTGAGGCCGCCGGTCCCATCCTCATCATTGCCGCCCACAAGATGCTCGAGAAGCACACCCTGACCAAGTGGCAGCAGTACTGGAAAGACCAGATAGGCACATGGTATGGCATGTTCTTGCACGAGAGCCAGTATCTCGACCCCGTGATGCGCGAGATGGAGGCTTATCTTGAGACTTCGCAGCGCAACGTCAACGGCACCGTAGAAATCACCCTCCGCCCGCTCTCCTATACTCTAGTGGGCGTAGATTCGCCCTACGATCTCATGAAGACCGACTTCGGCGAATATGGCGAGGTAAACAAGGCCTGGAGCGCCGACGATGTCAAAGGGTTCACCAAGATTATGGCCAACCCCATGAAGATATATCACAACGTCCAGAAACGCAACGGCAAGAACGAATGATAAAGGCCGGTATAATAGGGGGTGCCGGCTACACCGCCGGTGAGCTGGTGCGCCTCCTGCTCAATCATCCCGACGTGGAGATAGAGTTTGTCCATTCCACCTCAAATGCCGGGGCGCCACTCTCGGCCGTGCATGAAGGGCTCATAGGCGAGACCGATCTGCGCTTTGCCGATAGCTTTGACCTACGGAGCGTGGATGTACTGTTTCTGTGTCAGGGACACGGGTTCAGCCACAAATTCTGGGAGGAGAACACCATGCCCCCGACTCTCGGGGTGGTGGATCTGGCCCAGGACTTCCGCGATGAGTCAGAGGGATACGTCTACGGCCTCCCCGAGGTCAACGCCCCTCGCATAGCCACAGCCCGCAAGGTGGCCAATCCCGGCTGCTTTGCCACAGCCATCCAGCTGGCGCTGCTCCCTCTGGCAGCCGCCGGCCTGCTGAAAGAAGCCTGTATAAACGGCATCACAGGCTCCACAGGTGCCGGAGTGAAGCCGGGTAGCACCACCCACTATTCGTGGCGCACCGACAATCTGAGCGTCTACAAACCCTTCACTCACCAGCACCTGGCCGAGATAAAGCGCACACTTGCGCAAGTGGGTGGTGGCGCCGAGCCCGACCTCACCTTCATACCCCTGCGCGGTAACTTTGCTCGCGGCATCTTCGTCACCGCTGTGGTCGACGTGGAGCCCGACCTCGACCGTGTGAGGGAGCTGTATGAGCTGTTTTATGCCGAGGCTCCCTTTACCCACATCTCTACCACGCCCGTCGACCTCAAGCAGGTGGTCAACACCAACAAGTGTGTCATCAGCCTGGAGAAGCACGGCGGCAAGCTGCTGGTCACCTCGGCCATCGACAATCTGCTCAAAGGAGCCTCAGGCCAGGCTGTGGAAAACATGAACCTAATGTTCGGGCTCGACTGCAAGGCCGGGCTCCGACTCAAACCATCCGCTTTTTAAATGACTTTATTCGACGTTTATTCTCTCTACGACATAGAGCCCGTGAGCGGCAAGGGCTCATATGTGTTTACCGCCGACGGCACCCGCTATCTCGACCTCTACGGCGGCCATGCCGTGATCTCCATAGGCCATGCCCATCCCCGCTATGTCGAGGCAGTGTCCTCGCAGGTGGGTAAACTGGGTTTCTATTCCAACTCAGTTAAAAATTCGCTCCAGCAGCAGCTGGCCGACCGCCTCGGTCGCCAGAGCGGATATGACTCCTATGCACTCTTCCTGTGCAACTCGGGCGCCGAGGCCAACGAAAACGCCATGAAGCTGGCATCCTTTGCCACCGGACGCAAAAAGATACTGGCCTTCGACCGCGCCTTCCATGGCCGCACCTCAGGCGCTGTGGCTGCCACCGACAATCCTGCCATCCAGGCCCCCTTCAACCGCACCGACAATGTGGAGTTTGTGGAGCTGGGCGACATTGCCGCCGTGCGCTCACGCCTCTCTACCGGCGAGTTTGCCGCCGTGATGGTTGAGGGCATACAGGGTGTGGCCGGCATACGCATGGTGGCTGACGACTTTCTGCGCACCCTGCGCACCATCTGCGACAATACCGGCACGCTGCTCATACTCGACGAGATACAGAGCGGATATGGCCGCACAGGCCAGTTCTTTGCCCACCAGCACGCCGGTGTGCGCCCCGACATCATCACCTGTGCCAAGGGCATAGCCAACGGCTTCCCGATGGGCGCTGTGCTCATATCGCCGCGCATCGATGCCATGAAGGGTATGCTCGGTACCACCTTCGGCGGCAATCATCTGGCATGTGCGGCTGCTATAGCCGTGCTCGATGTGATGGCCGACGAGCATCTTGTGGACAACGCAGCCGAGACAGGCCAGTATCTGCTCAACCGTCTCACCGAGATGGCCTCGCGCCTCGACGAGATAGTTGAGGTGCGCGGCCGCGGACTCATGATAGGCATCGAAATCAAGGGTGATGCCCCAGCACTCCGCAAGCGTCTGCTGTTTGAAGAAAAGATATTCACCGGAGGTGCCGGCAAGCACACTGTGCGTCTTCTCCCCGCCTTGGGGCTGACCACAGAGCAGGCCGACACGTTCCTCCAAGCATTTGAAAGACTCCTCGAAGCATGAACAAATTCACCACTGTCAACGATATAGGCCCTCTTGACCTGGCCGTAAAAGAAGCTCTTGAGGTCAAGAAAAACCGTTTTGCCCACACCGAGCTGGGGCGCAACCGCACGCTACTGATGATATTTTTCAACTCCAGTCTGCGCACACGCCTCTCCACACAGAAGGCTGCCATGAACCTGGGTATGAATGTGATGGTGCTCGACGTGAACCAGGGCGCCTGGAAGCTGGAGACAGAGCGCGGCGTCATCATGGACGGCGACAAGGCCGAGCATCTGCTCGAGGCTATCCCGGTGATGGGCTGCTACTGCGACCTCATAGGCGTGCGCTCGTTTGCCGGGCTTAAGGACAAAGCCGAGGACTATGAGGAGCGCGTCATAAGCCAGTTCATCAAATATTCCGGCCGGCCGGTGTTCTCCATGGAGGCCGCCACACGCCACCCCCTACAGAGCTTTGCCGACCTTATCACCATCGAGGAGTTCAAGACCAAATCTCGCCCAAAAGTGGTGATGACGTGGGCTCCTCACCCCAGAGCGTTGCCCCAGGCCGTCCCCAACTCGTTTGCCGAGTGGATGAACGCCACCGACTATGATTTCGTCATAACCCACCCCGAGGGCTACGAGCTGGCACCCGAGTTTGTGGGGCGTGCACGTGTGGAGTATGACCAGCGCAATGCGCTCGAGGGCGCCGACTTCGTCTATGCCAAAAACTGGTCGGCCTATGCCGATCCCAACTATGGCAAAGTGCTTTCCACCGACCGCTCCTGGACTGTGGACGCCGAGAAGATGGGTCTTACAGACAATGCCTTCTTCATGCACTGCCTGCCCGTGAGGCGCAACATGATTGTGACTGACGACGTCATAGAGTCGGAGCGCTCCATAGTTATCCCCGAGGCCGCCAACCGCGAAATCTCGGCGCAGGTGGTAATTAAACGTCTGCTTGAATCGCTATGAGCCGCCGCGAATTTACAGTAGTTAAGATTGGGGGCAATGTGGTCGACTCGCCCGAGACCCTGCAGCGTTTCGTCAAGGAGTTTAAAGCACTCCCCGGCCTTAAGCTGCTGGTGCATGGCGGAGGCAAGGAGGCTACACGCTTGAGCCAACGGCTTGGAATACCCACCACTATGATTGATGGGCGGCGTGTCACCTCGCGCGAGACTCTCGACGTTGTCACCATGGTCTACGCCGGTCTGCTCAACAAACGCATTGTCTCCATGCTGAATGCTGCCGGGTGTTACTCGCTGGGAGTGAGTGGCGTCGACGGCAATTCCATTCGGGCTGTGATGAGGCCTAAAGAGCCTGTGGACTATGGATATGTGGGCGATATAACCTCGGTGGATGGCCTGTTCATCCTCGATCTGTTGCAGACAGGTGGTGTGCCTGTGTTCTGCTCCATCACTCACGATGGTAAGGGCACTCTGCTCAACTGCAACGCCGACACTATAGCCTCGGCAATCGCTACGGAAATTTCCAGCTTTTATGACGTTAAGCTGATCTACTGCTTTGAGCATCCGGGTGTGATGGCCGATATCGACCGCCCCGACTCGATCATCCCTGAGATTACCCCTGAGATATTTGAAAACCTCAAGGAGCAGGGAGTGGTGAGCAAGGGTATGATACCCAAGATCCAAAATGCCCTCAAGGCCGTGGAGCAGGGTGTGAAATCGGTGGAGATAAAGCATGCAGACAATCTAAACACCCCGATAGGCACCACCATCAGGCTATGACGCTGACCTATTCGCGCTACATTGAGCTGCTGCGTAGCCTCATAGCCACCCCCTCAGTGTCGAGGCATGAGGACGAGACGGCCTCACTGCTTTTCAGCTATCTCGAGGAGCATGGTGCGGCTCCGTCAAGGATCCACAATAACGTTTATGCCTTCTCAGGAGGCTTCGACCCCTCGCGCCCCACACTGCTGCTCAACTCCCACCACGACACCGTGGCTCCGGCGGCTTCATATACCCGCAATCCCTATGATGCCACTGTTGAGTCGGGGCGTCTCTACGGTCTGGGCAGCAATGATGCCGGAGCCTCGCTGGTGAGCCTCGTTGAGGTATTTCTGCGTCTGCACCAAACGCCTCTGCCCATCAATCTGCTGCTCGCTCTCACAGCCGAGGAGGAGATGGGCGGAGAGAAGGGTATGCGGGCTTTCCTCCCCGAGATGGAGCGCCTGGGTGTGAAAATCTCGGCCGCCATCGTTGGCGAGCCCACCGGCATGCAGCCGGCAGTGGCCGAAAGGGGACTTGTGGTGCTCGACTGTGTGACGAGCGGAGTCAGCGGCCATGCTGCCCGCAATGAGGGGGAAAATGCCCTGTATAGGGCTATAGACGATATCAACCGCCTGCGCTCTCTGGAGCTTCCGGTGATTTCTCCCGTGCTGGGCGGCCTGCATCTCAATGTCACCATGATTGAGGCCGGCAGAGCCCACAACGTCATCCCTGATAGCTGCCACTGGGTGGTGGATGTAAGGACTGTGGACACTTGTCCCAACGAGGAGACCGTGAGCCTGCTGCGGGGAGCCGTGAGCCCTTACACCGAGCTTACTCCCCGCTCCACTCGGGTGCGCCCGTCGGTCATAGAGCGCTCTCACCCTCTGGTGAAAGAGTGTATGGCCCTGGGACTCGAGCCGTTTGTCTCCCCCACAACCAGCGATATGTCGCTGATGTATCATTTCCCCTCGCTCAAGATAGGTCCGGGCCAGTCGGCACGCTCGCACAGCGCCGACGAGTTTGTGTGTCTGGACGAGATTGAGAGAGCCATCCCTGTTTACGAGAAAATTATAACATCGCTGAATGAAACTTTGGAGCAAGGGCTTTGAGCCCGACAAGATGATAGAGAAGTTTACCGTCGGGGCCGACCGTGAACTGGATCTGCGCCTGGCACGCTACGATGTGCAGGGTTCGATGGCCCATATACGTATGCTCGAGAGCATCGGGCTGCTCACATCTGCCGAGCTCAAGCAGCTGCTTGAGGGTCTGGGCGAGATAGCCGCTGAGATCGAGGCCGGACGCTTTGAGATAGCCGAGGGTGTGGAGGATGTGCACTCGCAAGTGGAGTTCATGCTCACCGAGCGGCTGGGCGAGATGGGCAAAAAAATTCACTCAGGACGCTCGCGCAACGACCAGGTGCTGGTTGACCTCAAACTGTTCATGCGCGACGAGCTCCGCACCATTGGCAAAGCCGTGGAGCGCCTCTTCGACAAGCTCATAGCCCTGAGCAACGAGCACAATGACTCTCTGATGCCGGGCTACACCCATCTGCAGGTGGCCATGCCATCGTCGTTCGGGCTGTGGTTCGGAGCTTATGCCGAGTCGCTGGCCGACGATATGCAGATGCTCGTAGCGGCCTACAACATAGCCAATCAGAACCCTCTGGGCTCAGCTGCGGGCTATGGTTCGTCGTTCCCGCTCAACCGCCGCATGACCACCGAGCTGCTCGGGTTTGCCGACCTGCACTACAATGTGGTGGCCGCACAGATGTCGCGCGGTAAAACAGAGCGCGCCGCGGCCATGGCCATAGCCTCGATAGCCTCCACGCTGGGCCACCTGGCCATGGATGTGTGCATGTGGATGTGTCAGAACTATGGTTTTGTCTCTTTCCCCGACGAGCTCACCACAGGCTCCTCGATAATGCCACACAAGAAGAATCCAGATGTCTTCGAGATAATGCGCGGCAAGTGCAACCGTCTGCAGTCGGTGCCCAATGAGATAGCGCTGCTCACCGCCAACCTGCCGCTGGGCTATAACCGCGACCTCCAGCTGCTCAAGGATATAATTTTCCCGGCCACCACCGAGATGGTGGAGTGTCTGGATATGGCTGTGTTCATGCTCGAGCATATCAGAATACGCAAAGATATCCTCGACGATCCGCGCTACGACTATCTTTTCACCGTCGAGGAGGTGAACCGTCTGGTGCTCCAGGGCATGCCCTTCAGAGAAGCCTACAAGAAGGTGGGCCTTGAGGTGCAAAACGGCACTTACCAGCCCGTCCGAACCGTTAACCACACCCACGAAGGGAGCATCGGCAACCTCTGTAACGACGAGATCCAGCGCAAGTTCAGAGAAATAGCCTCGAGGTTGGAGTGAGTATGCTCCTTGCCCGAATGGTGTATCTCTATATATCCGTAAGCCAGCTCTCAGGCTCGCTTTCATGCGGTTATATAGAGAATCGCCCTTCGGGTGATTTCACATAAACCAGTACCACCCGCTCCCTGATTTTTTTCTTTAAACAAATTAAGCACTATTTCACACGGCTGGAGAAACCTTTTGGCTGGACCGGATGTTAGTATAGATGAAAGCACGAAAGAACTTCGGTTCCCGTAGGTTTTCAAAATGGTAGCCCACTCGGCCACAGGCTCTGGGCTATATGGAGTTCAGCTCCGTGACAAAGCCGGCGAAGCGTCTACGACATCCCGCAAGGGGGAGAGACGGACACGGCACCGGTTACCAAGAAGGTCTTTAGCCGTAAAGACCTTGGGGATGGCAGACATTCACAGTCCATCCCCCGACACAAGACCCCGACCCGGCCATAGTGGTACCAGCGACCCACGGCCGGGTCTTTTTTTTGTCAAAAAAATCAGCGTGTGTTATTGTTTGCAAGGCCGACTCTGTATTTGGCCACTAGGTGCTGGCGCGTGCCGATGTGAAAACACTGGGCAAAGCCATAGGCCTGAAAACCGTGGCTTTACAGGCTCAACTCTGGGCATATATGCCACATCCAAGAAGTTTTAACCAATCTTATATACCTCTTAGATATCTCTTAACGTGATGAAATCTGCATTGATTCCGGCACTCCTCTCCCCGCCGGATTCTACATCAAAGGGGGCGTCAAGGTAGTGAAAAAATAATCGAAAATCCCCCGGTGGTGCTGAGTAGCACCCGCCGGGGGATCGTCGAATTATTGTTGAGGAAAGAGAAGAGGTCTCGTTTGTAAGACTTCATTTACATTGAGGCCGCGGGGCTGCCGAGTGCAGCCTCGCGGTCTCTGTATCAGTTTATTCGGGAACTGCGAAAATCACGATGCGGTTCCAGGCGTTGGTCTCGTAGGGCTGCACGTCAGAGCCTTCGGCATCGAGCACGAGGCGTGAGGCATCAATGCCGTAGTCGCCGGTGAGGATGTCGGCCACAGCCTGGGCGCGACGCTTAGAGAGCTTCATGTTGTAGGCCGATGTGCCGGTGTCCTTGTCGGCATAGCCGCGGATCACAATATTGGTGTTGGGGTTAGCCTTGAGATACTCGGCAATGTTGTAGACATTTACCATCTCCTCCGATGAAACATAGGCCGAATTGATCTTGAAGCGCACGGTGGGGAAGATATTTGTGCCTTGTATCACAGTCTGCTGTATGGGCTGCACGTCGGGGCAGGGGAGCTGAGCCTCGGCTGCTGCGAGAGCTGCCGATGTGGTGGCGAGAGCACCGCGCAGATCGTTGATCTGTGCATTGGCGGCGTTCAGAGCGTTCAGATATTCGCAGGGATTGTATTTCTGGAACTTCGAGCCGGTGAAGTAGATGGTGATACCACCGACAGCCGAGAAGTCGACGTCGACGGGCTTGCCGAAGGCAAAATTGTTGAAGTTGTCGCCATAGAGCGAAGCACGACCCTCGGCAAAGATGTCAACATAGTTGCTGCAACGGAAACGCAGCTGCAGACCTGCAGAAACCGGGAAGAGCCACTGGTTGCTCTTGATTCGGCCATCATCACCCTCTACATTGCCTATACGGGGATGGTAGTCCCATACAAATGTGGAGCCCAGTCCGATATAAGGCACGATGGAGAATACACGGTCGGGTTTATAGCCGCCGATCGAGTTGAACATATCCCACATGAAGTCAACATTGAGGTTGGCTGTCTTGGCTTTGGCTGTCACGCCCTGGTTCCAATGCATAGAGCCATAGTAAGCCGAGAAACGGAATCCGAGGTAGGGTGAGATCCAGCGGCCCACGCCGAGATTGTAGACAGCAGTAAGGCGACGATGTTCAACGGGCGACCCTGGGGTGTTCTCCACAAAGGGAGAGCGGATGCCTGCGCCGAGCTGCAGATACCAGTTGTTGCGCCATGAGCCGGTTGTGTAGATGTCCTTGCATTCTACCTGCTCGAACGTAGTCACGGAGGTTTCCTCCACTACCACAGCGTCCTGAGCCTTGACTTCGTTGGCAGCCGCGAGCGATGCGACCACGGCGCCCATAATTAACAGTTGCTTTTTCATTACTCTCATAAGTTAGAGTGAAACATGAAAGTTTAGTTAGACTTGTATGATTCTTTAACACCACACAAGTTTTTTTTGTTCAAACCAAACCAATGCAAACCGTTAGATTTAACAATACGGTGTTAAAAACGTTAATAAACAGGGCTCCGAGGCGATTCTTGACGTATGGACACAAAAAAGGGTAAGCTTACTACATCGCACCGCTACGACCCGGTACCGTTGCTTCGATCAAGACCTGGCGGAGTTCCCGGGGAGCTGGTCGTGTAGGACTTACCCGACTGCAAAGGTACTACTTTTTGCTGATATGGCAAGCGTTTGAAGCGAAAAAATTTGAGCACTAATTGATTTTGATTACAAGGAGGTGTGTTTGAGATAGTGAAAATCATGGATTTTCGGTATTTTGACTATGGAATATTAGAAGTAATTTTGCATCAGGAAAAAATGTTATCGCCACCCCGGTGGCACCTCATAGTGAAATAAGAACGTTATTGTTGAAAAACAAGCCGCTGACACAGGTTGCGAGAACCCGTATCAGCGGCTTGGATGTTTCTATTATGCTTTAGAGTTTAGTCTTTGTTGTGGAGGTCGTTGGGGAGTGAGGGTGCGGGTGCCTGGATGCCGTCGCGCTTGAGCAGGGCGTCGATTGTAGCGTCGTGTCCGCGGAACCGGCGGTAGAGCTCGGCAGGATCTTCTGTGCCACCGCGTTCCAGTATATTGTGGCGGAACGAGTCGGCTGTGGCGGGGTCAAATATGCCGTTTTCCTTGAAGTGGGCAAAGGCGTCGGCATCAAGCACTTCGGCCCATTTGTAGCTGTAGTATCCGGCAGCATATCCACCTGCAAAGATGTGGCTGAATGTGGGCGACGACATTGTGCCCTCGATCGGTGCGAATATCTCAACCGAGGCTCCGGCCTGGGCCTCAAAGGCTGCTGGATCGGCTACGGGCTCGGTTATGGTGTGCCAGGCCATGTCGATGAGGCCGAAGTTGAGCTGGCGCAGACAGCTGTAGGCGGCTCCAAACTGCGAGGATGCTATGATGCGCTCCACATATTCGGCCGGGATGGGCTCACCGGTCTGGTAGTGGCGGGCAAATCCGTCGAGAAACTCCTTCTCAGTGAGGTAGTTCTCGTTGAACTGCGAGGGGAGCTCAACGAAGTCGCGCAGCACGTTGGTGCCCGAGAGCATGGCATAGCGAGTGTTGGCCAGGAGTCCGTGCAGAGCATGGCCGAACTCGTGGAGGAAGGTCTCCACCTCGTAGGGTGTGAGCAGCGACGGCTTTGAGTCGGTGGGCTTGGTGAAGTTCATCACTATGCTCACGTGCGGACGAGAGTTGACCCCGTCGGGGGTGATTTCCTGGCTCTTGAACTCGGTCATCCATGCGCCGGGACGCTTGGAGGCACGGGGGAAGAAGTCAGTGTAGATAACTCCGAGATACGATCCGTCCTTATCCTTCACCTCGAAGGCTGTCACATCGGGGTGGTAGACAGGTATCTGAGGATTCTTTTCGAATGTGAGTCCGTAGAGCTTTGTGGCCAGTCCGAAGACGCCGTTTATCACATTATCGAGCTCGAAATATGGGCGCATCTCCTCCTCGTCGTAGGCATACTTGGCGTTTTTCAGCTTGTTGGAGTAATAGCTGTAGTCCCAGGGCTTAATTTCCATGGGTTTGCCCTCGAGGCTGGATGCATACTCGTTGAGCTCGCGGAGCTCGGCGTCGAGAGCAGGGCGGTAGGCATCGCGCAGAGAGTGGAGCAGCTTGTATACGTTGGCCGGATTCTTGGCCATCTTGTCGGCCAGGGCATAGTCGGCATAAGTCTTGTAGCCCAGCAGATTTGCCATCTCGAGGCGCAGCTTGGCGATCTCCTGCATTATGGGGAGGTTGTTGTATTCCCCCTTCTGGTTTCGGCCCATATAGAGTCGATACATCTTCTCACGCAGGTCGGCGCGGTCGCTGTATTTCATAAAAGCCATGTAGACGGGCTGGTCGAGCGTGAAGAGATATTCACCCTCCCGGCCTTTCTCCTTGGCGGCCAGCGCGGCAGCCTCGACGGAGCTTTCGGGAAGCCCCGATAGATCCTCCTTACTGAGCCATATCTCGTAGGTGTTGAGCTCCTTGAGCACATTCTGGCTGAACTGGGTGGTGAGCTGAGAGAGCTGGCTCATGATTTCGCTGTATCTCTCACGGTCGGCACCCTTCAGGAGAGCACCATGGTTTATGAAGCTCTCGTAGACGCGTTGTAGAAGCATACGATCCTCGGTGTCGAGGCTCAGAGTGTCGGTGTTGTCGTGGACGGCCTTGACACGTTCCCAAAGGCCGGGGTTGAGGATGATAGAGGTGGAGTAGTTGGTGAGCTTGGGATTCACTTTCAGCGACAGCTCCATCATATCGTTGTCGCTGAGGGCTGACAACAGGGGACCGAACACATTGAGCACACGGTCGAGATCGCGGCCTGAGCGGGCCATGGCGGCAACGGTGTTCTGGAATGTGGGAGCTTCGGGGTTGTTGACGATAGAGTCTATCTCCTTGAGGCCAAGCTCTATGCCGCGGTCTATGGCCGGCTCGTAGTGGGATATCTCGATGCGGTCAAACGGAGCGGTGGAGTGGGGAGTGTCTGTGAATTCGCTGAAAAATGGATTTTGGGCTTGTGTCATGATAGTGATGGCGGCTGATGCAGCCATAATGCTTGATCGTAACATTATATTTATTATATGCGGTGTCCTTTGTCGGAGGCCATCTGCGAGGAGCGGTCGGCCACGATGGCTATGGTGATTGGATTGATGGCTTTGAGAGCGGGTATCGCTGCCGCGTCGCGTGTCAGGTCGGCTCTGAATGCGGCCATGTCGAAGTCGCGGGCGGCTATGGAGTTGGCCCAGTGGCCGGCGGCCTGCGAGGGGGAGCCGGTGAGCAGGTCGAGGTATCCGGCGTTGAGATGGTCGCGCGGGGTGGGGTCGGGGAGCGAGAGCACACGGTCGGTGAATGTGCGGCAGCGCTCATAGTCGCCTCCGAGCAGAGTGCACCAGGCTATTGCTCTCAGCGCCTTGGGGGAGTCGGCGCCGAGATATTCGGCCTTGAAGAGCTCGCCCAGAGCCTCGTCGAAGCGTCTCAGTTTCACCAGGCAGAGGCCTGTCTCCAGGCTCAGCGAGGCATCGTCGGGTTTCCCCTCGGCCAGCATTTTCAGATAGTGCAGGGCGCTCTCGTGGTTGCCGGCGGCAGTGTGGCAGGAGGCCAGGCGGCGGCGTGTCCAGCGCGAGTGGGGATTGAGCATCTCGCTCTGCTCGTAGAAGCGTATGGCCTCGTTGAGATTGCCGAGAGCCTGCTGGCAGTAGCCCATCTTCTGATAGAGTTCGGCCTCGGGGGTGGTGAGTCGGTCCACTCGCGAGAATACCTGGAAGGCATCGGCATAATAGCGCCGTCTGAAGTAGAATTCACCTATGAGGCGCAGCGTGTCGAGGTCGTCGAATATGTGGCTGAGAGCCGGGAGCGCGGGCAGATTCATGCCCGAGGCAAATGGATCGCGAAACTCAGACTTGCGCCTGAATAGCTTGTAGAAGCGATAGAGGTTGCGCACATAGTTTATCAGGATCTGCTCGGCCGTGTCGGAGGATTTGTTTAGTCCGGCGGCGCGGATCTGTTCAAACTGGTCGGCCTGCAGGCTGAGCTGCGACGTGAGCATGTCGCGCTGTGCCGGGAGCATGGAGCTGAGCGAGAGGGCCACGGAATACTTGTCGCTGTCGCAAAACATCGGAGAGTTGACTATGATGTCTACCAGCGCCGCGATGCCCGAGTCGGCATCGGTCTGCAGCTCTGAGCGGTCGGAGTGGAAAGGAATGAACCAGTGGGCCGGTTCGTTGAAAAACGGGAAAGTCTTGAGCCGTGAGAAGGTAGCCATCATCACGTCGCCCCCTTCTTCCTGTATCTCCTGCATCTCCTTTAGTCTGTCGGCCAGACCGCTTTTCTCCAGCAGTTCAGCCCATTCGGGGTTCTCTTCGGGGAAGGGGCTGTCCATGTCGAGGGGTTTGCTGCGGTTGAGGCGCTCAATCTCGGGGCGCAGTTTCATCATCTCGGGCAGCAGCTCGTCGTTGAACTTGCGGGTGAGACGTTCGGTGTCGCGGGCGCGAATGAACTGCATGTTGGCCATGCGCACATCCGAGGGCCATGAGGGAAGCTCGCTCAGGACGTCGAAACGGTTGGTGAGTTTGCGGCTCATGGGTCTGTCGCGCCACTGCCACATAGCCATGAGCAGACCGCAGAGCGAGCGCATCGACACGGCGGTATTGTCGGAGTCGTATCCGTCCATCAGCAGGTGGAGGCGGAGCTCGTCGTGCCACTCCATCACGCCCAGAGTCATGGCGCTGACGGCCAGAGCCTTTACGTGGTCGGGGAGCGACGGGGAGTCCAGCAGCGAGCGGTAAGCCTCGGCGTCGGAGGGGGATAGGGGATAGGTAGTCCAGATATGGTTGAACAGCGCTCTCTCGCAGGCTTCAGCCCTCATGTTGAGCGATGCAGAGGCCTCAGTCGGGTTTTCGGCCAGAGAGGCCAGCTGGAGTTTCTGGTTGAGCTGGAAGTATCTGTCCACTACCTCGACCAGATGCTTGCGGGGCATGGCCGGAGCGGTGCGGACAAGAGAATAATATAATGTGGGGGTATCTGTGGCTATGACGGTTCTCGACATGGCATCGGCCAGCGCGAGAATGGAGGCTTTCAGCTCCTTCATCGACTCGTCAAGGCTCGGATCGGGGCGGCCGCTCATGGCAAAGTCGGCCATGTAGCCATACTGGCTGCGCAGACGTTCGATCTCTGATCCATATACCGCCAGCTGTCGCAGACCGCCGGCGGCGTTTGAGAGCGACGCAAGAGTGTCGGAGATGCGTCCATCGCGGAGCATGGAAGCAATCTCTGTTGTATTTATAGGATTTTCAGTCATATAGAGTGTGTCTAATAATGGGTGTTAACGCGTAGGGAAGACAAATCATTCTTCCTTTTGGCGTTATGCAGCCTCATAAGACTTTTGTTATTTATGAAATATTGTTTTAACGAGTGTGAATTAAAGAAAGTTATCTCGGCTCGGCCACTCTTTGCCGCTCTACACGTTAACATCCTTTATTAGACACACTCTCAAGATGCAAATGTACGATTTTTCAAGCAAAAACCATGCCAAAAAATGTGAAAGAGAGTTGCGACGAAGAGATGTAAGGGAATTTTTTGTAACTTTGTGGCTTAAAACGCAAAATAGAATTATGCCTCACAATATAGCAGTGCTGGGCTCCACGGGTTCGATAGGCACCCAGACACTGGATATCATATCGCAGTTTCCAGACCGCTTCAAGGCCACTGTGCTCGCTGCCGGCAGCAATGTGGATATGCTTGTGAGCCAGGCGCGTCAGCATCGCCCGGCTCTTGCCATCATTGCTGACGAGAGCAAATATGCAGCTTTGCGCGAGGCTCTATCGCCTCTGGGCATAGAGACAGCCGCGGGTGCCGACGCCATGGCCGACGCAATGGAACGTCCCGACTTCGACACTGTTGTGACTGCCACCGTGGGCTATAGCGGCCTGCTCCCCACTGTCCGAGCCATCGGTGCGGGCAAGGAGATAGCCCTGGCCAACAAGGAGACTCTCGTGGTGGCCGGCGAGCTGGTGACACAGCTGCTGTCAAAGTCAAAGTCGAGAGTCATACCGGTCGACTCCGAGCACTCGGCAATATACCAGTGTATGGTGGGAGAAGACCCCGCCACAGTGGCCAAGCTGATAATCACGGCCTCAGGTGGCCCGTTCCGCACATGGACCCCCGAGCAGACCGCCCTGGCCACCGCTGCCCAGGCTCTGCGCCATCCGCGCTGGACCATGGGTGCCAAGATCACCATCGACTCTGCCACCATGCTCAACAAGGCCTTCGAGATTATCGAGGCGCGCTGGCTGTTTGGCATCGAGCCCGACCGCATTGAGGCCGTGGTGCATCCGCAGTCCATAGTCCACTCTATGGTCGAGTTTATCGACGGCGCCGTCAAGGCCCAGCTTGGTATCCCCGACATGCACCTGCCCATCCGCTACGCTTTGGGCGACGCCTCACGCCTCCCCTCGGCCGAGCGTCCGCTGGGACTGACCGACTATGCCTCGCTAACCTTCGAGAAACCCGACCCCGTGAAATTTCCCTGCCTCACGCTGGCTCACCGCGCCCTCAACGAAGGGGGCAACACGGCCTGTGTGATCAACGCCGCCAACGAGGTGGCCGTGGCTGCCTTCCTGGAGGGGCGCATATCCTTTCCCGGCATCTACGACCTCATCACCGATGCCTTGGTGCACATTCCCCACATCTCATCGCCCACATTAGCCGATTATGTCGACACCCACCACGCCACTCTGGGCTACTGCCTGGACAAGCTCGGGTGAGCTGGTAAGAATTGATAAACCAATCACTTAGACACACTTTTAAATGCAAACATTTCTCATACAGGCTCTGCAGTTTGTGGTGGCTCTCGGATTGCTGATAGTCATCCACGAGTTCGGCCACTACTTTTTTTCGCGTCTGTTCGGCATAAAGGTCAACAGATTCTATCTCTTTTTCAATCCCTATTTCTCGCTGGTAAAATACTATCCCCGTGAGGGAGTGGTGAAGTTTATAGCCAGCTCCAAGACTGCGGCCGACGGCACTGAGCAGGAGAAAGCCGCCGCCACCGTGCGTGTGTCCAAGCCTCATCCCGCCACCCCCGGCGGCAAGACCACCTGGCGCGACACCGTCTATGGCATCGGCTGGGTGCCTCTGGGCGGATACTGCGACATAGCCGGCATGATCGACGAGACCAAGAGTGCCGACGACCTTGCAGCCACCCCCGAGCCCTGGGAGTTCCGCACTAAGCCCGCATGGCAGCGCCTGCTGGTGATGGCCGGAGGCGTGCTCTTCAACTTCCTGCTCGCCGTGGCCATCTATGTGGGCATAGCCCAGCACTGGGGTGAGAAATACATACCCTTTGATGCCGCCACCGAGGGTTTCGACTTTGTGCCCGCCGCTCAGGCTGTGGGATTCCGCAACGGCGATATCCCCCTGGCAGCCGACGGCAAGAAGCTCGATGCCGCCGACTCTGACTATATGCTCAAGATGGTCGAGGCCAAGAATGTCACCGTGCTGCGCCAGCACAGAGACACCGTAAACATAGCCATACCCTCCGACTTCATCTTCCGCCTCAACGACGACAAGGGCTTCCTCACCTATCGCCTCCCCGTCTATATTGACAAGCTGGTAAATGGCATGCCCGCACAGAGAGCCGGCCTTGAGGTGGGCGACCGCATCGTCACCGTCGGAAATACCATCACCCCCTCCTACACCGAGCTCGAGGCTGCCCTCAAGGAGCATGCCGGACAGGAGACCACCGTGAGCGTGATCCGTGGCGACGACGACCTGCTGCTCTTTGCCATAACCCCGACCCCTACAGGCAAGCTCGGCTTCAACCTGCGCCCCATCGACCAGGTCTATCCCGCCGTAACCAAGAAATACGGCTTCTTCGAGTCTATCCCCCGCGGCTGGGCGCTGGGCACCTCAACACTCACCAACTATGTCAAGTCGATGAAGCATGTGGCCTCAAAAGAGGGCGTGCAGCAGCTGGGCGGCTTCGGAGCCATCGGCAGCATGTTTCCCGAAAAGTGGAACTGGCTCTCGTTCTGGGAGATCACGGCTTTCATCTCGCTGGCTCTGGCATTCATGAACATCATTCCCATCCCGGCACTCGACGGCGGTCACATCATGTTTCTGCTTTGGGAGATGTGCACAGGCCGCAAAGTGCCCCTCAACGTCCTCGTCACAGCCCAGTATATAGGCATGGGCTTCCTCTTCCTGCTCCTCATCTATGCCAACGGCAACGATATCTTCAGAGCCTTCTTTAAATAACGGTCAAAGGAAAAAAGGATTATGCAGATTGTTCTCAAACGCGGCAAGGAAGACTCCTTGCTCCGATTTCATCCCTGGGTATTTTCAGGTGCCATATACTCTCTGCCCGAAGGGCTCGAGGAGGGCGATGTGGTCGACGTGCTGGCGTCCGACGGCACTTTCCTGGGGCGCGGTCACTATGAAATAGGCTCCATTGCGGTGCGTATACTCACCTCCGACCCTGCCGAGAAGATCGATGAGGAGTTTTTCGCCACCCGTCTGCGCGCCGCCTGGGCCCTGCGCGAGCGTCTCGGCCTGATACGCCCCGACAACACCACCTTCCGCCTCGTGCACGGCGAGGGCGACTTTCTGCCCGGCTGCGTGGTCGACGTCTACGGCGACACCGCCGTGCTCCAGGCCCACAGCCCCGGCATGCACTATGCCCGCCACATCCTGGCCTCCGAGCTCACACGCCTCCCCGGCGCCGGAATCGTCAACGTATACTACAAGAGCGAGACAACTCTCCCCTTCAAGGCACGCCTCGATCCAGTGAACGACTATATTATAGGTGGCTTCCACACGAACATTGCCGTCGAAAACGGTCTGCGCTTCAATATCGACTGGCTCAAGGGGCAGAAAACCGGCTTCTTCGTGGATCAGCGCGACAACCGCGCCCTCGTGGAGCGCTACAGCCGCGGCTCGCGTGTGCTCAACATGTTCTGCTACACCGGCGGCTTCTCGGTCTACGCCATGCGCGCCGGAGCTGAGCTGGTTCATTCGGTCGACTCGTCGGCCAAGGCTGTGACCCTCACCGATGCCAATATCGAGCTCAACTTCCCCGGCGACCAGCGCCACAAGTCGTTTGCCGTCGACGCCTTCAAGTATCTGGCCGACATGCCCGACTCGGCCTACGACCTCATCATTCTCGATCCTCCGGCCTTTGCCAAACACCGCAGCGCCCTCAAAAACGCCCTCGTGGGCTATCGGCGCATCAACGAGGCCGCCTTCCGCAAGATAGCCCCCGGCGGCATCCTCTTTACATTCTCATGCTCTCAAGCCGTGAGCCGCGAGCAGTTCCGCCTGGCCGTCTTCACCGCCGCCGCCCGCTCAGGCCGCAAGGTCAGAATACTCCACCAGCTCACCCAGCCCGCCGACCATCCCGTCAACATCTATCACCCCGAAGGCGAGTATCTCAAAGGCCTGGTGCTGGCCGTGGAATAAGAGTGGGTCTAATCCGATCAACATATCCCTCCAATCATACCCGTTTCTATGCTTAAATCACTAATTCCCGCCCTTGCCGGTGCAGCCATGCTGATGGCTTCGTGCGCCTCATCAAACAAGGCCGATACCGCCGGGGCCGACAACAATTTCGACTACACCGTGGACCGTTTTGCCGACATCGAAGTGCTGCGCTACAAAGTGCCCGGTTTCGAGGAACTTACACCCCGCCAGCGCATCCTCATCTACTATCTCACCGAGGCCGCTATCGCCGGCCGCGACATCCTTTGGGACCAGAACGGCCGATACAATCTGGCCATCCGCGACCTCATTGAAAACGTCTACTCCAACTATCAGGGCGACCGCAACTCGGCCGATTTCAAAGGCCTGGAGCTGTATCTCAAGCAGATAGAGTTTGCCAACGGCATCCATCACCACTACTCGATGGACAAGTTCCAGCCCACCTTCTCGCGCGACTTCCTGGTTGAACAGGCCGCCGCTCTGCCCGACTCCCTCAAGGTAGCCGACCTCGATGCCCTGCTCCCCGTCATCTTCGACCCCACCGTCATGCCCAAGCGCGTCAACCAGGCCGCCGGACAGGACCTTATAGCAACCTCGGCCAACAACCTCTATACCCCCGGCATAACCCAGAAAGAGGTTGAGGACTACTATGCCTCCCTCAAGGACACCACCGACCTCACACCCGTATCGTGGGGCCTCAACACACGCATAGCCAAGGAAAACGGCAAGATCGTGGAGCAGACCTACAAGGTGGACGGCTACTACTCCCCGGCCATCACTCGCATAGTCGACTCCCTAAACAAGGCCGCCGAGTATGCCGAAAACGACCGCCAGCGCGACATCATCAACAAGCTCATATCCTACTACACCACAGGTTCGCTGAAGGAGTTTGACGACTACTCCATCGCCTGGGTCGAGGACACCGACTCGCGCGTAGACTTCATCAACGGCTTCATCGAAAGCTATGGCGATCCCCTGGGCATGACCGGCTCATGGGAATCGATCGTAAACTTCAAAAACAACGAGGCCTCTCACCGCACCGAGGTTATAGCCGGCAATGCCAAATGGTTTGAGGAACACTCCCCCGTCGATGCCCGCTTCCGCAAAGACAACGTCAAGGGCGTTTCGGCCAAGGTTATCACCGCTGCCATCCTCGCCGGCGACTCCTACCCCTCAACCCCCATCGGCATCAACCTCCCCAATGCCAACTGGATACGCGCAGCCCACGGCTCTAAGTCGGTGACACTCGAAAACATCACCGAAGCCTACGACCAGGCTGCCCACGGCAACGGATTCAACGAGGAGTTTGTCATCGACAAGGCCACATCCGACCTCATGGATCAGTATCTCTTCATCACCGACAACCTCCACACCGACCTTCACGAGTGTCTGGGCCATGCCTCCGGACGCCTCCTGCCCGGTGTTGACCCCGACGCCCTCCGCGCCCACGGCTCAACCCTCGAGGAGACACGCGCCGACCTCTTCGCCCTCTACTACCTGGCCGATCCCAAGCTCCTCGAGCTCGGTTTGCTCGACGACCCCGACGCCTACAAGGCTGAATACTACAAATATATCCTCAACGGTCTCATGACCCAGCTGATGCGCGTGGAGCCCGGCAAGGACATCGAGGAAGCCCACATGCGCAACCGCCAGCTCATAGCCCGCTGGGTCTATGAAAAAGGCAAGCCCGACAATGTAATCGAGCTCGTCAAGCGCGACGGCAAGACCTTCGTCCAGATCAACGACTACCAGCGTCTGCGCGACCTCTTCGGCCAGCTCCTGGGCGAGATACAGCGCATCAAGAGCGAGGGCGACTATGCCGCCGGCGAGGCCCTCGTCGAGACATATGCCGTCAAGGTAGACCCCGAGCTCCATAAGGAAGTGCTCGAGCGCTACGCCAAGCTCAACATAGCCCCCTATAAAGGCTTCGTCAACCCCGTCTACACCCCCGTGCTCGACGCCGACGGCAACATCACCGACGTCACCATCACCTACGACGAAGACTACCTCCCCCAGGTGCTCCGCTACTCACGCCAGTATCGCACGCTCTGAGAGAGTGAAGATGTGAATTGAGAATGAAGAATTGGCCCCACGCCTCGGCGTGGGGCTATAATTATTTTCACCTCTTCGAGGTTGTGCACGTGGCAATGGTCAATTCTCAACACTCAATTCTCTAACAAGGTGGAATTTTGCTTGCAAAATTCCACCTTTTTTCGTATTTTTGCACCTTTAATTTAATAGACTATAAATTTCTTGCAACATCCCTTATGAATATCTCCATAAGACGGACCATGGCCTCCGTGCTGATGGCCACTTGCATGCTGGCGGCCATGGCCGTCCCGGCAAAACCCGGGCTCCTCGAGATGAAGCAGCCTGACGGCACCACAATCAAAGTCAAGCTCTACGGCGACGAGTTCCACCACTTCTACGTGAGCGAGGACGGATACTACCTGGTCAACGAAGGCGACACCTTCTACTATGCCAACGTCGACGCCTCTGGCGCCACCGTCAACTCCGGCATCGTCGCCACACCCCCTGCCGCCCGCTCGGCAGCCGCCCGCTCGTTCCTCGCCACCGTCGACATGAACCGCGTGCGCTCCACCATGACCACCGCGGCCCAGGCGCGACTCAGCAATATGGCTCAGACAGCCCATATCGCCACCCCCGCATTTGCCCAGACCGACGCAAACACTCCCCGCAAAGGTCCCGGCCTATTCCCCGGCACCCACTTCCCTGCCTCAGGCACCCAGAAAGGTCTCGTGATACTCGTGGAATATACCGACGTGAAAATGAACCTCTCCAACCCCCACGACTACTTCTCGCGCATGCTCAACGAGGAGGGCTTCAACACCAGCGGTGGCACAGGCTCAGCCAAAGACTTCTTCCTCGAAGTCTCGAGCGGCAAGTTTGACCCCGACTTCGACGTCTACGGCCCCGTCACCCTTCCCCACAACATGGCCTACTATGGCGGCAACGACTATAGCGGCAACGACCAGCGCCCCGCCCATATGGTGAAAGACGCCTGCGACCTGCTCGACTCTGAAATCGACTTCTCGCAATACGATCGCGACGGCGACGGCGAGGTCGACAACGTCTTCGTCTTCTACGCTGGCCGCGGCGAGGCCTCCGGAGGCTCATCGAGCACCGTGTGGCCCCACGCCTGGAATGTAGAATACGGTGTAGGCTCAAAACCCCGCTATGATGGTGTCTACGTATCGCGCTACGCATGCTCCAAC
Organism: Muribaculaceae bacterium; assembly: GCA_023664185.1. Classification (GTDB taxonomy): domain Bacteria; phylum Bacteroidota; class Bacteroidia; order Bacteroidales; family Muribaculaceae; genus Duncaniella. The sequence goes on along the minus strand of JAMPGA010000002.1, from coordinate 211,249 downwards.
GAGTGGGAAGGTTCAGGCCCCGACGGCGTCGGCACCTTTATCCACGAGTTCTCACACGTCATGGGTCTCCCCGATCTCTATGCCACAAGCTATACCTCGTCGTTCACACCCGGCTCATGGTCGTGCATGGACTACGGCCCCTACAACAACAACGGCCGCACCCCGCCCCTCTACGGCGCCTTTGAGCGCTACGCCCTCGGCTGGCTCGAGCCCGTCGTGCTCAACGGCCCCGCCGACGTAACCCTCCCCGCCATCGGCCAGAACGTAGCAGCTATCATCAAGACCGCCAGCGCCAACGAGTTCTTCCTCTTTGAAAACCGTCAGAAAGAATCGTGGGACAAATATATCCCCGGCCACGGCATGCTCGCATGGCATATCGACTACAATTCCAGCGTCTGGAACAACAACGTGGTCAACAACACACCCTCGCATCAGTATGTCGACATCGAGGAGGCCGACGGCACACAGTCTGAAAGCTCGCGCGCAGGCGACGCATTCCCCGGCACTGCCAAAAAGAGCTCTTTCACCGATTCCGGCACCCCCAACATGAAGACCTGGTCGGGCCAGAACCTCAATATGCCCCTCACCGAAATCACCGAGACCGACGGCGTCATCACCTTCCAGGTGTGTGGCGGTGAAGCTGTTGAGCTTGTGCTTCCCGAGGAGGTCTCTACTGTGGCCTACGACGAAGAAAGCTTCACAGCCTCATGGCGCGGCTCGCAGGGCCACACCTATCTCATCTCTGTCTTCACCCGTCCTGACAAGACCGTCACCGGCGAGGAGGGACGTGTGTATGTCGACGGCTACAAGTCGCGCAACGTCGGCTCTGTCACCACCTACCGTGTCACAGGCCTTGTAGCCGGTACCACCTATTATTATACTGTTGCATCGGCCCTCGGCAGCAAGACCTCCGAGGAATCCCCCGAAATAGCCGTAACCACTGGCCATATGCCCATCGGCAAGCTCACTGTCAACGCTCTCGAGCCCTTTGAGATCACCGACAACTCATTTATGGCCTCATGGGAAAAGCTCCCTCAGGCCACCGACTATATTCTCAACGTATTCATCAAAGTCCCCAAAGGCTCTCTGACACAGGTGTGCGACTTTGCCAATGGCGTCGACAACCTCCCCGAGGGCTGGGAGTCAAACAGCCGCTCATCCTACGCCATGGAGCCCTATGCCGGCAAAGCCATCCCCTCACTGCGCCTGACTCAGTCGCTCGACTATATAGCCACTCCAGCCTACGAAGCCGACGTGCTCGACATCTCATTCTGGCATCGCGGCTCCAACACCTCTGCATCCGACCAGCTGGTAGTCTACGCAGCCGTCAACAACAACTGGCAGGTGGTAAAACGCATCCCTGTCGTTGCCGAAGTCGGCGGAAGTGTTAGCTCCCTGAGCATCAACGTGCCCGGCGCCAACCGTCTGCGCATCGAAGCCCAGCTCACCGATACCAGGAGCTCCATAGCCATCGACGACATAGCTGTATCCTATGGCATCCAGCCCGAACGTCGCCCCGTGGCCGGATATCAAAACCTCCACACAGGCAACGTAGAGTCATATCTCGTAAAAGACCTCAACCCCTCCACCCTCTACCACTACACCATCCAGGCCACCGACGGCACCAACTCGTCGGTCACCTCCAATGAAATAGCCGTAGAGACCGCCGCCAACTCCGCCATCCTCGGCATTGAGGCCTCCGACGCCTACGCCCCCGTTGAATACTACAACCTCCAGGGCATCCGCATCGACCGTCCCACCCACGGCATCTACATCCGCCGCCAAGGCAACACAACCACCAAGGTGGTAATGTAAGAATGGAGAGTGGAGAGTGGAGAATTGACCATCTCCACGTGTCCCGCCTCTGTTTGATTGACTCGGATTCCCCCTTCGGCCGCTCAACCTCGAAGAGTTGAAAATGATTAAAGCCCCACGCCTCGGCGTGGGGCTTTGATTAACAATCAGATACGGCTTCGGAGAGGTCGCGTAATTCCCCTGGACGCCGCCATTAATCGACCTCTCCGAGGCCGTTTCGCATGACGTCATTCTGACCCCACACCAAGGTGGAGGGGCTATAATTATTTTCACCTCTTCGAGGTTCTGCACATGGCGATGGTCAATTCTCCATTCTCAACTCTCCCTTCTCAAATCTCATTTTAGTTAATCTCTGAATTTACAATAAAAAAATGTTTAAAAAGTTTGCACAATTCCCACGGAAGGATTACCTTTGCAATGCCGTTCATTGTATGCGGACTATTGTGTCTTGACCAAAGGCCGCTATGCATTCATCGACATTCAACCGTTAAACCCTTAAACCAACATCATTTAACAACCTAAAACTCTTCTCTGAACCCCTTAGGTCGCGCCCCGTCAACCCTCTTGACCCGCGCGACGATGTGTGTATCTTAACACATCCACAGTGCAAATTCATCTCTCCGCACACCCATAGAAACAAAAAAAACAAATCAAATAAATTAAGTTTCGGCATCCCGGATGTTAACGGTTTCGGCTTCGGGTCAGCATCTAATCTTTTGAAACCATTTCTATTCATTTTATGAGAACAGTTCTTACACGAATTCTCTCATCAGCACTCATCGCTTCGGTTGCTACAACAGCATGGGCCGAAACAGAGGGGCTGAAGAAGGTCTTCGACGGACCCAATCCCTACAGGATTGAGGCCGCAAGCCTTAAGAATGCTCCTGTGAGAGTGGGTCGTCGTGGCTACGCAGGCTTCGAAATGCGCGACGTTTCACTGCTTTCGCAGAGGGCTTCTATGACTAAGGTTCCCTTTAAGGCAGCCACAAGCATGCCCAAGATCGTTGGTGCAGTTATTGCATCTGATTCTTGGAACACCACAGCTAATGTAGGTCTCTACACCATTCCCACAGCAAAGGACCAGACCTTTACTGAGGTGATCAAAGGCTTAGATGCTTCCTACGGCGGCGTCCTCGTTGAGGATACATATTGGGCAGTTGGTACAAAAGCCCAGGAAGATGGCAACTATTTCTGGATCTCCGGCTACGATATCAACTCTGGTGAGGAAGTAGCAAGCTATGCTGTTACCAATTATCTTCAACTCGCCGGTGGCGGTATGACTTACGATGCCTCTACTCAGACTGTATATGCCCTCAGCTATACTGATCAGAATATGAATAAACTGGCACTCGTAAAACTCAAATTTGGACCTACGTCTGCTACTGCTACCAAGATTGCCAATGTAGCTGATCAGTATGCATGTATTGCTGCTGCCGCTGATGGCACTCTTTATGGTGTACTTGAGAACGATGCCAAGACATCTACTCTCGTTAAGATCAACAAGACTACAGGTGTTGCAACTCCCGCTGTTACCGATAGCAAGACTGGCAAAGCCGTTACTACTGGTATCAAACCTTGGGATTCTGCCTCTGCTATTATCGATAATACCGGCCGTATGTTCTGGACTGTATACGACGCATGGTATAAAGGCTACATCGCTGAAATCGATCTTAAGAAAGGTACTGCTACAAAGCTTTATGACTTCCCCGGCAACGAATGGGTGCTCGGTCTTGCTATCAAGCCCACCATCGACGCTGGTGTGCCTAATGTAGCTACCGACCTCGCTCTTACCTACGACAAGGGTTCGCTCAAAGGCAAACTCACCTTCATGGCTCCCGCCAACACATATGATGGCAAAGCCGGTACAGGTGCCCTTACTTATGTAGTTGAGTGCAACGGTCAGGTTATCTCTACAGGCCCCACTGTTTACGGTGCTAAAGTTATTGTAGATTACAATGTTCCCGTAGCTGACAACTATACATTCGTAGTATACTTCACAAACGCCAAGGGTCAAGGTCCTAAGGTTACTATCTCGAAGTTTATTGGCGAAGGTATTCCCACTGATACAGAGTTTGTTACCCTTACTTATGTAGGTGGTCGTATGACTGTTGAGTGGGCTGCAGTTAAGACAAGCACCGATGGTGGTTATATCGACCCCGCTAAGGTTACCTACACCGTTACTCCTTATTATAATGGTGTGAAGGATGCCAGCAAGGCTGTCACCACCAATGAGCTCATGTGGGCTGAGCGCATCACTGAGCCCCAGGGCACATATGAGACATATGCTTATGGCGTAACTGCTTCTTACAAAGATGCTCAGGGTACTGTGTCTACTTCTAAGGAAGTTAAGTCGAACACCGTTGCTCTTGGCTACTACAACACTCCCTACACCAATACATTTGCAACTGCCGCTGACTTCTCAACCATGACAGTCATCGACGCAAATGACGACAATAAGGCTTGGACTTACTATGCTGCTTATAAGGCAGCTCGTATTAGCTACAATACTTCACTCGATATGGACGACTGGATGATTACACCTCCCGTTCGTCTTGAGAAGGGTAAGACTTATAAGCTTTCTTTCGATACCTATGCTTACAAAGCAACCTATCCCGAGCGCATCGAAGTTAAGGTTGGTACAGCGCCCACCGCTGCAGCTATGACAACAACTGTTGTTGAACCCACTGTAGTGGCTGTTCCTCGCGAAGACGCTATTACTCCCGAAGGATATTTCACTGCTGAGGCTACAGGCAACTACTACTTCGGCTTCCATGGTATCTCTGATGCAAATGAATTGTACCTCTATGTTACTAACATCAATATTGCTGAAGGTGAAGCTAATGTTCCTGCTGCTGTTGACAATCTTGTTGTAACTCCCGCTCTCAACGGCGACCTCAAGGTTTCTGTTTCATTCACAGCTCCTTCAACTGAGTTCAGCGGCGCTGCTCTCACAGATGAGACTAAGATCACAGACATTAAGATCTCGCGCAACGGTTCTGTACTCGATCAGGCTGTTGATTTCGTTGATGGTGTTGCCAACTACACCTTCACTGACAATGTTCCCGCTGCAGGTGAGTACACCTACACCGTATCTTGCAAGAATGTTAATGGTTGGGGCATCGAGGAGAGCAAGACAGTTTATGTCGGCATCAACTATCCCGAACCCGTAGCTGCTGTTTACATCGAGGAGCTCAGCACTCCCGGTGAGATCTCAATCCACTGGCCCGCTGTTACTCAGACCATAACCGGTCAGCCCCTTGAGGCTTCAGATGTAACTTACACCGTTACATACTGGGATTACGACGGCAATACCGTTTCACATACTACATCGGAGACTGCTATCTCAGTTAAGATGTGCGAGCCCGAAGGTCAGGCATTTGCACTCGCTTCTGTAGTTGCTACAACTCAGCGTGGCGATAGCGAGGCTGTTGAGGTTGGTCCCATGCCCGTAGGTACAGCCTACACGGAATATCTCAATACCTTCAGCACTGAAGATATGAATAAGTATGCTTACTATCTCCAAAGCAACCTTGTAAGCTGGTATCTCAGTATCACTGGTGGCCCTGCCGGCGTTGATGGTGACTCCAACTACCTTACCTGCGCACTCCAGCAGACTATCCTCGGCTACATCCCCGGTGGCTCCGGCAAATATGTTACCGGTATGATTTCGCTTAAGGGTATGGCTGCTCCCAAGCTCTCGTTCTACACATACAACATAGGTGGCGATGATAACACCAACACCATCTCTGTAGGTATCAAGACCCCCCAAGAGGAAGAGTTCAAGATCCTCATGCCTGAGACTACAGTAGCAGCTCTCGGTGCTCAGGGTGAGTGGAGCCAGGTACTCCTTGATCTCTCTGCTTATGCAGGCAAGGATGTTCAGGTTCGTCTCGAAATAACCAACATTGCTTATGTCTCCACTCTCATAGACAACCTCCAGGTATTCTCACCCCTTGCTAACGATCTCGAGGCTACAATCAACGCTCCTCAGATTGTAAATGCAGGTATGGACTACACCGTACAGGTTGACGTTAAGAGCCTCGGCTACGAGGTTGCTAAGGGCTATGAGGTTGCTCTCTATGCCGACAACAAGCTCGTCGATACTAAGGCTGGCGATAATCTCTCTTATCTCAAGTCTACAACAGTTGACTTCAACCGCACATTCGAGCTCGAGGCTACCAAGCCCGTTCTTTACAAGGCTGTAGTTAACTTCAAGGCCGACGAGAACCTCACAAACAACACAACTGCTGAGGTTTCTGTAACTCCCGTTGTCGATGGTTCTCCCGTCGTTACAACTCTCAATGCCAACTCACTCCCCACCGGCGTAGAGCTGACATGGACAGAGCCCGACACCAAGAACGCTACTCCCTGGCAGATCACCGAGGACTTTGAGGATGCTGCTGCTTACTCAAATAAGTTCGGTGACTGGACTCTTATCGACCTCGATGAGTCACGCAACTACACAATCGAAGAGTATGACTTCCCCTCAGTTCCCAACGGCTTCCTTACTCAGGATGTCTTTGGCGAGAGCAAGTCAGGTGTGAAGAGCCTCGTATCTCTTGCTGCTATCAAGGGTCTCAACGATGACTGGGCTATCTCACCCGAACTCTCAGGCAAGCGTCAGATCGTTTCGTTCTACGTTCGCAGCCTCAATGACACCTATGGTCTTGAGTCCTTCGAGTTCCTCTACTCAACCAAGGACACCAAGCCTGAGTCATTCAAGCTCGTAGAGGCTATCTCTAACGTATCTACCAACTGGTCACAGTACGCCTACATCATCCCCGAGGGTGCTAAGTACTTCGCAGTACACTGCACATCAAACGATGTGATTGCATTCCTCCTCGACGACGTATCCTTCACCCCGAAGGCTATGAAGGCTGCTTACCTTGCCATCAAGGGCTACAATGTATATCGTAACGGTGTCAAGATCAACGATGCTCTCGTAACAGATACCAAGTATCTCGACACAACAGCTGTTGACAAGACCCGCTACACATACAACGTAACAGTAGTTTACGAGAAGTCAGTATCTGGCGCTTCTAACAGCGTTAAGATCTACTACTCAGAGATCGACGAAATCACAGGCAACAACCTCACCATTGCTACCGAAAACGGTGCTATCATCGTGAACGGTGCTGAGGGTCTCAACGTCTCAGTAGTTGCTGTTGACGGTAAGGTTCTCTACAACGGTGTTGGCGACGCTCGCGTCGACGTTCTCCCCGGTGTTTACGTAGTGAAGGCTGGCGAGAAGGTTGTCAAAGTTCTCGTTAAATAATCAGTAAGATTAGATAACCCCGAATACACCCGAGCCCCGGAGGCATACTGCCCCCGGGGCTTTTTTCGTCCATACCCATGAGAGGATCGTACAGAAAATATTGATAGACATGCACGTCGGCGTTTGTCGTACGGAACTTCGAAGAGGTGGAGATAATTATACCTCAAACCTCGGAATTTGTATCCAACAGAACCTCATCTATCTATATTCACATAAAATCTCCTTTTTATCCGTTAAAAAACGTTAACGCATCGTTTGTATTGTAAATTATTGCGTATATTTGCACAGATAAAGGCCGTAGTATATACTTATGGCCCACTAACACCGAATTAAATAATAAATCACATTAAATCTAACTTCAAATTTTTCATCTTATGAGAAAAATTTTTACTCTTCTCGTTGGTCTCCTTGTAAGTGCAGGAGTTGCCAATGCTGAGAGTTTCACAGCTACTTGGCCTTTTGGAGTTAAAGGTAGCGAGGTCGCTCCAGCCGCTACTGTTGACCCGACCTCTGCGGCCTCTAGTGTTTCGGGTACTTTCATTGTAGGAAGTGCCATTAGTTCGGAGGAGAAAGTAAGAACTGTCAAGCCTTCCAGTGGTGATATCAAGGTTACCGGCTACAATGCTCCCAGTGGTAAGGGTGCCTCGTCATGTCCTGATGGTGCATATCTTGAGTTTAAGCTTACACCCGCGCAGGATAAGGCGGTAACACCTTCGAAGATTTCCTTTAACATTTCTGGCTCTAAAAGTGGATCGGTTCGTTATTATCTTGAAGCAAAGGTTGGATCAAAGACTTCAGCAATAAGTGGTTCTTTCTCGAATCCTATCACTCCTGTTAGAGGTAACGAAAGTGAGGATGATGCAGATAAGAACTATAATGTTTCTTACAACATAACAGGTATAGAAAAGGCTACTGAGCCTGTTTCGATATATCTCTATGTATGGGGTGCAGATAAGGTGAGAGGTTTTGGTATCGCTAATGTAGTAGTGACAGGTACTGTTGAGGACGCTGGTGAGCCTGCTCCTATCTCTTATCCCAATCCCGTGATTGCTCTGAAGATACGCGACGCTTTCACATCGCCCGTCCTCACCAACACTGAAAATCTCCCCGTCACCTACGCATCGAGCAACACATCGCTTGCCACTGTCAACGCTTCAACAGGCGTTGTAACCCTGAAAGAAGGTGTGCTTGGTGAGACCGTTATCTCTGCCACATTTGCCGGAAACGACAAGTATATCAAGACCGTAGCCGAGTGCAAGATTACAGTTGCTTCAAACGTAACCTATGTTTACGCTGGCAACCCCGCTCTCACTGCTCCCAAAGACTTCCCCGTAGATAAAATTATCGATGCCGCTTACACCACCGAGGGAACCCAGGTTCTTACAAAGAAGGGTGTATTCCTTGATGACGACTATGTAGTGATGTCGACCGCCAACGATGGCGCTAAGCTCAACGGCTATGCTCAGACTTATCTCGGCCAGACCTTTACTAAGAGCCTCCAGGTTCTCGTAGACGCTGCTCCCTCAGCATCAGCCCCCACAGGCAAAGCTCACAAGGAGACAACTGCTATCGTGGTTGAGCCCAAGGAGGATATGACACTCGTGATCTTCGGTCTCCGCAAGGTTGAGATCGATCCCAAGCTCACCGTTACTGAGGACGATCTGCCCCAAAACAATCTGACCATGACCCAGTACTTCACATTCGCTGCTAACGACAAGTATTCAGTGATGGTGATGGAGCAGGGCGAATATGCAGCCCCCATGGCTCAGACACAGGTGCTCGGCGCATGGGCTCTCGCAGCTGATCAGACAGTGAAGGATCCCCGCAACAATGCATACACCGGCACAACTGTAGAGCTGACTAAGGGCAAGAAGTATACAGTATATGCTACTCAGACCTACAACCTCAATGGTATCGGCTACAAGCTGAAAAAAGGCACAGTCGGTATCGAGGATGTTGTAGCTGATGAAGAGGCTCCTGTAGAATACTACAACCTCCAGGGTATCCGCGTTGAGAACCCCGAAAACGGTATCTACATCCGTCGTCAGGGCAACAAGGTGACCAAGGTACTGGTTAAGTAATCTAATCCCAATCCCAATATGAACGCCTTCGGGGTACCCCCGAGGGCGTTTTTGCGTGCGGTAAGGTATAATAAAGGTAAGCAGAATTTGCGCACGGCAGAACCTCGAAGAGGTGATGATATTTATAGCACCTTGGAATGGGGTCACCTCTTCGAGGTTTTGTTTCTTCCCCGGACGTCGTGGTTAATCGACCTCTCCGAGTTCGTGCTCGTGTGAGGCTGTGTGGTTTTTTCGATGTCTTTAGCCTATAATCCAAATTTTTTTACTATCTTTGCCGACTGAAACAGAAATAATTTGACATTAAGGTTATGGACAACAACTCTGCTACATGCACCCCGGACCTGCTGTTTGAAGTAAGCTGGGAGGTGTGTAACAAGATTGGAGGCATTTATACGGTGCTCTCCACTAAAGCCAAGACACTTCAGAAAGTCAACAAGGACAAGACCATATTCATCGGTCCCGATGTATGGTCGGATGAGACCCCCTCACCCTGGTTTACGGAGTCATCCATCCATGGGTTGAGCAAATGGGCCCGTGAGGCCAAGCTGCCTCAGGGCGTTAGCGTCAGAGTGGGCCGCTGGGAGGTGCCCGGCCGCCCTATTGCAGTGCTCGTGAAGTTTGATGGCATGTATGCCGTCAAAGATGAATTTTATGGCGAGATGTGGCGCCGCTATGGCGTAGACTCGCTCCACGCCTATGGCGACTATGACGAAGGCTGTGCCTTTGCTCACGCCTCAGGCATAGTAATAGAATCTATCCTCGCCTCGGGCTACGGTATGCCCGAAGGCAGCCTCCGCAAGCCCGGACAGAAAGGAAGACCTAAGAAGGTGAAATTTGACGTAGTGGCTCATTTCGATGAGTGGACCACAGGCATGGGTCTGCTCTATGTGAAATGGAAACTGCCCAAGGTGGCCACCGTCTTCACTACCCATGCCACTAGCATAGGCCGCAGCATATGTGGCAACAACAAGCCTCTCTACGACCAGATGGCCAACTATAATGGCGACCAGATGGCCCTCGAGCTCAACATGGAGGCCAAGCACTCGCTGGAGAAGGCTGCCGCCCACCAGGCCGACGCATTCACCACCGTGAGCGAGATCACCGCCCGCGAGTGTGAGCAGCTGCTGGAGCGCCGCCCCGATGTGGTGACTCCAAATGGCTTTGAGAAGGGCTTTGTGCCTGCCACCAAGGATTTTGACACCGTGCGTGCTGCAGCCCGCAACTCCATGCTCCGTGTGGCCAGCTCCCTCACCGGTCACCGTTATGACGACAACACATTCATCGTCATCACCTCGGGTCGCTGCGAGTATCGCAACAAGGGCATTGACGTCTTTCTGGATGCCTGCGCCACTCTGCGCCACACTGTGGATGCTTGCCGCAACATAGTGGCCTTCGTGATGGTGCCTGCCTGGGCCGGCGACCCACGCTCCGATCTGCGTGCCCGCCTCGACAACCCCGGCATCGCCCCGGACACACCGCTGTCCGATCCCATCATCACCCACGGCCTCCACAACGACAGCTCAGATCCCATCATCAACCGCATACGCCAGCTCGGATTCTGCGCCATCGACCCCAGAATGAGCGTGATATATGTGCCCTGCTATCTCAACGGCACCGACGGAATTTTCGACCGTTCGTATTACGATCTGCTCATCGGAGCCGATGCCACGGTATTCCCATCCTACTATGAGCCCTGGGGCTACACACCACTGGAGAGTGTGGCCTTCGGTGTCCCCACCGTCACCACCTCGCTCTCGGGCTTCGGACAGTGGGTGCTCGACGAATTTGACAACCAGTTTGAGGCATGCGGCGTCAACGTCATCGGACGCGGCGACTCAAACTACCACGACGTGGTCGACGGCATAGCCCGCTCGCTGCGATATCTCACCTGCACGGCTTCCAGCGAGCTGGCACGCATCTCTGCCGCCGCCCGCACCACCGCAGCGCGTGCTTCATGGGCCAACTTCATAAAATATTATGAGGAAGCCTATTGCATAGCGTTCGACAAAGTCAAGTAAGAATCTCATTATATCATACAGAATATGAAACTTCCTGTAAGCAACACCAACGCCCCCCAGTGGCGCGACATCACTGTGAAGTCGCAGCTCCCCGAGGCGCTGAAACCACTTGAGAAACTCTCCCGCAACCTTTGGTGGGTCTGGAACAGCGAGGGCAAGAACCTCTTCCGCGACCTTGACCACGACCTGTGGCGTGCCACAGGCGAAAACCCTGTGATGCTCCTCCAGCAGCTCTCGTCAGAGCGCCTTGATGAGCTTATGGCCGACAAGGAGATGATGGATCGCATCGCCCACGTCTACGACATGTTTAAGGCCTATATGGCCGAGCCCATGCGCAAGGATATCCCCTCGGTGTCATACTTCTCCATGGAGTATGGCCTCTGCAACTGCCTCAAGATCTACTCGGGCGGTCTGGGTGTCCTGGCCGGCGACTATATCAAGGAGGCTTCCGACTCGCGCGTCGACATGACCGCCATCGGCTTCCTCTATCGCTACGGATACTTCACACAGACTCTCAGCGTTGATGGTCAGCAGATAGCCAACTATGAGCCCCAGAACTTCAACCAGCTCCCCATCGAGCAGGTGTGTGACGACAACGGCCACCCCGTGATTCTCGAGGTGCCCTTCCCCGGCCGCATCATCTACTCACACATCTGGCGCGTCAACGTGGGCCGCATGAAGCTCTATCTGCTCGACACCGACTTCGATATGAACTCGGAGTTCGATCGCCCCATCACCCACAAGCTCTATGGCGGCGACTGGGAAAACCGCATCAAGCAGGAGTATCTGCTCGGCATAGGCGGTGTGCTGGCTCTGAAACGCCTCGGCATCAACAACACCATCTATCATGCCAATGAGGGTCACGCTGCTCTGCTCAACCTGCAGCGCCTCACCGACTATGTACAGGAAAAGGGTCTCGACTTCAACACTGCCCTCGAGGTGGTGCGCTCGTCGTCGCTCTACACCGTCCATACCCCCGTGCCCGCAGGCCACGACTACTTCGACGAGGGTCTGGCTCACAAGTATCTCAACGAGTTCCCCGCACGTCTGGGCATCTCATGGCAGGATCTCATGAACATGGGCCGCGAGAATCCCGACAGCCAGGATCGCTTCTCGATGAGTGTCTTCGCCCTCAACACCTGCCAGGAAGCCAACGGTGTGAGCTGGCTCCACGGCGAAGTGTCGAAGAAGATGTTTGCCGGCCTCTGGAAGGGCTATACCTGGGAAGAAAGCCACGTGGGCTACGTGACCAACGGTGTCCACATGCCCACATGGGCAGCCTCGGAGTGGAAAGCATTCTATGCCGAGAAGCTGGGCGAGCAGGTGTTCTCACACCAGAGCGACCCCAAGGCCTGGGAAGGCATCTTCAAGGTGAAAGACGAGGAGATCTGGGCTATGCGCACACAGCTCAAGAACAAGTTTATCAACTTCGTAAAGCGCGACTTCAAGGCCAAATGGCTTGCCAACCAGGGCGATCCCTCGGCCGTCATCAAAATCCTTGAGAAGATCAACCCCAACGCCCTCATCATAGGCTTCGCACGCCGCTTCGCCACCTACAAGCGTGCCCACCTGCTCTTCACCGACCTCGACCGTCTGGCCCGCATCGTCAACAACGAGCAGTTCCCCGTGCAGTT
>JAMPGA010000002.1:163850-198326 GCA_023664185.1 Muribaculaceae bacterium | reverse complement strand
ACGATTTTTAACGTGGTGCCACCAGGAATCGAACCGGGGACACAAGGATTTTCAGTCCTTTGCTCTACCAACTGAGCTATGGCACCTTTTTTTGTTTTTGCACTGCAAAGGTATGGACTTTTTTTTGATCTGCCAAATTTTTTTGGAGTTTTTTTATAGTTTGTGTGTTTTTTATTTTGATTATGTCGGGAATATGGACTGATAATTTATGGTCATTTATTGGATATCAGCGTTTTGTGTAATTCGGGTGTTTGGTGAGCTTGAATGTGTGTATATGAATATTTTGTGCTGATACGGTAATTTTTGTAGGCTCGTTTCGGTGAGGTGTTTCAGCAAATCTATGATTTTAGATAGATTCTGCTTGTTCGATCAGGGCGAGGGCTTGGGGGCGGCCGGTGTTGAGGCGGTCGGGGAAATGTGCGTCTGAGTTGACGGCGAGGGGCAGACCTGCTTTTACGAGCCGCTTTATGATGCCGGGCGAGGGGAAAAGCCAGGGGATGTGTGAGGATTGTTGTACAGGGGTCGACTCAGGGTGGGGGAGCCACGACTTGGTGTTGATCTCTACAACTATGTCGGTGGCCAGCAGGGCGTCTATCACATTGTCGATATGCTTTTTATACCAAGCAGTTTCCACTATGCCGGGCGAGAATGCCGAGGCGTTGAAGGATATTTTGTCGAAGTGCCCGATGATGTCAAAGCCTCCGGCTTCAATCATTTTGAGAGTGCGATGGTAGAATGTGTCGACCACATATCGGATATCGTCGTTGAAATACTGGTGCATCTTGTCGGTAAAATGACAAGGGCGTCCGTCTACGTCGATTTCCTCTCCTTCGCGTGTGGGGACGAAGTGGACTGAGCTCAACCTATAGTCGAGTGGCAGGTGTTTGAAATACTCGTTGTTCGCTCCCCAGGCTTCGCCGAGGTAATCTATCTCCATGGAGAGATATAGATTTATTTTCCCCTCATACTCCTGTTTCAAGCGGTTGAACTCCTGGATGTATTGGGTCACCTTGTCGTGCTCCATATTGCACGAAGATTTGAATGGAATAGGGGAGTGGGGTGTGAAACCCCAGTGCTTGAATCCCTCCTCCACAGCCTGCGCGGTCATTTGAGCCATAGTGGCTCGACCGTCGCAGAACTGTGTGTGGGAATGAAGGTTATAAGCCTTTGTTGACGCTATAATTTCTCTTACGTCTATCATTTTGCTGATGTGGGCGGATTGGCTATGTTCTGGCGCATTGTGGTGTCGGCCTCGACGTTTTTCATGCGGTAATAGTCCATTATTCCGAGGTTGCCCGAAAGAAACGCCTGAGCCATGGCGCGTGGCAGTTCGGCCTCTGCCTCAATCACTTTGGCGCGTGCTTCCTGGGCCTTGGCGCGCATCTCTTGTTCGAGGGCTATAGCCATAGCTCTGCGCTCCTCGGCCTTGGCCTGGGCTATATTCTTGTCGGCCTGAGCCTGGTCTATCTGCAGAGTGGCACCGATGTTTTTGCCTATGTCTATATCGGCGATATCAATGGAGAGAATTTCAAATGCCGTGCCGGAGTCGAGTCCCTTGCGCAGCACGAGTTTCGAGATATTGTCGGGGTTCTCGAGCACCTGTTTGTGGCTTTCCGAAGAGCCTATCGACGATACGATACCCTCGCCTACACGAGCCAGGACAGTGTCTTCGCCAGCTCCGCCCACCAGCTGGCGGATATTGGTGCGTACAGTCACACGGGCTATGGCTATCAGCTGGATGCCGTCTTTGGCCACGGCGGTGACATGAGGTGTCTCTATCACCTTGGGATTGACAGACATCTGCACAGCCTGAAATACATCGCGCCCTGCAAGATCGATGGCTGTGGCCATCTTGAAATCCAGGTCGATGTTGGCTTTAGAGGCCGACACAAGGGCGTGAACCACTTTCTCCACATCGCCTCCGGCCAGATAGTGGGCCTCGAGGTCGTCGCGGTTCACATCGCTGAGTCCGGCTTTGTGAGCCTCGATCAAGGCTCTCACTATCACCGCAGCCGGCACTTTTCGGATTCTCATCAGGAACAGCTGTATGAGCGATATGCGCACACCACTCACCTGGGCTGAAATCCACAGGAAGAAGGGGACATAGTAGAAGAATATGCATAGCAAAACCACTATGGCCACCGCAAGAAGTATTATGGTAATTTCCATCGTAAAAATGTATTTTGGTGGGATTAGTTTTCAGCAGTCACAACATTGTTGGAGAGTTCCAAGAGGTGACCCGAGAGGGTTTCTATCTTGTCTTCCAGTTGTATTATCTCGTGGCGATATGAGTCATCGCCGTTGGCATACTTCAGACGCATTTTTGCCATATTAGCCTTCAGGGAGTCTATTTCCTTGCGGGCGTTTAGATATTCCTGCATGGCTCTCCTTGCCATTGGTGTGCGTAGATCTGCCATGCGTCTTACTATCTTGCCATCTGGCAGGGCAAACTCAAATTCTTCTTCTCTGGCCGAGGCATTGCCACGCTGACCCAGGTTGGCTATTTTTCTGAGCAGACGAGAGTGGTCGGCATCGGGCTCAATGGTCGAGGCTATCGATGCCACGCGGGCATATGAGGTAAGGTCGGGAGTGTCAACCGGATAATTTATGCGCAGCTCCTGAGGAATGAATGTGTAGACTGTCACCGAGTCGGTCAGGCCGTTGCGATCCGTCACCCACCATCCGGTGCCTGTTTCCTCGTCGATGGCATACATATAGTCGTTGAACGGCGAGTTGTAGGGCATACCTATATTTGACGGTTGCAGAAAGCGGTCGCCGTCGCGCCGGGAGATGAAGATGTCAAGCCCTCCGAGGCTCTCCTCGCCATCGGCTGCGAAATACATTGTCACACCGTCGCTCATCAGGAAAGGAGCCGACACCCACGAGCCGTTGGTGTTGCCGAAAATCGACTCATAGCCAAACAGAAGGGTAGGGGTGTCCCACTTTCCGTCGGCCAGACGTGTGGTCTCGTAGATGCGGGGGTTGCCGTATGGATCCGTGGCAGTCCAGATGATGTCATCGCCGTTTTCGGTCATGAAGCCTGTGCCTGTCACGTCCGAGAGCCCCAGACGGTCGAGAGTCTCGTCGGTCACAAAATTTCTCACATTCTCCTCGCCCAACACTCGGCCGGAGCTTTTGGCAAGACGCATGTATTCAAAAAAGCTTTCGGCCGGCACATTTATACTGTCTATTACCTGGATCTTCTCCACGCGGTCGAGCATCGACTCGCCCAGCGAGATGCGCTCGCGCAGATAGTCAGTCCAGTCTGAGGGCTCGGCATCGGGCCTATATGTGAAGTCAAGATCTTTAGCTGCTTCGGCCTTAGTGCGTTTGGCAAGATATTTGTCGAGCAGCTCGGAGGCGCGGCTGAAGTCATAGAGATAAAACGCACATTCGGCAGCGCCGAGATTACCGGCGTTGTCCGACTGCAGATAATATTTCATGGCCTCGCCATATCGGCCGGCCTCCTTCAGCGCATCGCCGGCTGCACGGCTCAAAGCCCTGTTGCGGGGAGCAGCTTTGGCGGCAGCCACCGCCTCGTCGACAGTGTCGGCGGCAGCCACCGCGGGCATCAGAGCCAATAGAGGTATAATTAAAGTCTTCAGATTCATTGTTGTTTAGATAAAGCTTCATGCATGCCCTGGGCTGCACGGCGTCCGTCGCCCATAGCCAAAATCACAGTGGCACCACCGCGCACTATGTCGCCGCCGGCATATATGTCGGAGACGGTGGAACGCATAGTCTCCTCATCGACCACGATTGTGCCTCTGCGCGATATCTCCAAGTCGCAGAAACTGTTAGGAATAAGAGGATTGGGCGAAACACCCACGCTTACAAGCACAAGGTCGGTGGCTATCTCCTCCACAGCTCCTTCAATGGGCACTGGCGAACGTCTGCCCGAAGCATCGGGCTCGCCCAGCTCCATGCGCTGCACCTTCATGGCTCTTACTCGGCCATTCTTGTCGGCCAGATACTCTATGGGATTGCACAGAGTCATAAACTCCACGCCCTCCTCCTTAGCATGCTCTACCTCCTCAATTCTGGCAGGCATTTCGGCCTCGCTGCGGCGATATATCAGCATCACCTTTTCCGAGCCTTGTCGTCGCGCGGTTCTCACCGAGTCCATGGCAGTATTGCCTCCGCCAATCACCGCCACACTGTTGCCTTTCAGCACCGGGGTATCCTCGCCGGGCCGACCGGCTCCCATGAGATTGATACGTGTGAGATACTCGTTGCTCGACATCACACCTATATAATTTTCGCCCGGAATACCCATAAACCGAGGCAGCCCTGCGCCTGAGCCTACAAATATCCCCCGGAAACCCATCTCGTGGAGTGCGTCATAGGAAAGAGTTTTCCCTATCACCACATCCTTCACAAACTCCACTCCGGCATTGCGCAAGGCGTTGATCTCGGACTCCACAATCGAGTTGGGCAGACGGAATTCCGGTATGCCGTATTTCAGCACGCCGCCTATTTCGTGAAGTGCCTCAAACACTGTCACCCTATAGCCGTAGGCAGCCATCTGTCCGGCAAAAGAGAGTCCGGCAGGGCCCGAGCCCACAACGGCAATCTTGGTGTCGAGCGTGGGTGTACTCATTACAGGTGGCTCATGCTTGCCATCCTCAAGAGCCCGGTCGGCAGCAAACCTCTCCAGATAGCCTATGGCCACCGGCTGTTTCTTCATCTTATTGTATATGCAGCGACTTTCACACTGCTTTTCCTGCGGGCACACACGTCCACATACAGCCGGCAGGGCAGAGGTCATGCGCAGCACACTGGCAGCCTGGCCAAACTCACCGCGCTCAATGTTTTTTATGAAAGCCGGAATATGAATTCTCACCGGGCAGCCGGTGATACATTGTGGATCCGGACAATCCAGACATCTCGATGCCTCGAGCACGGCTTGTTCCTCCGAGAGACCCTGATTTACCTCCTCATTGCATGTCACACGGTAAGATGCCGGAAGCTGCGGCATGTGGGCACGGGGTATTGCCGACCGTTCCTTCACGCTTTTTGCTTTTCTCAACTCCTCGCGCCAGGGGGTATCGCGGTTTATATCCGGTGTGTTCATTTTGCAGGGGTATTATAGGATTTCAATCTCATTATCATCTCGTCGAAGTCCACTTTGTGGGCGTCAAACTCCGGACCATCTATGCAGACAAAACGGGTCTTGCCATCCACGGTGACTCGACAGGCTCCACACATGCCGGTGCCGTCGACCATGATTGTGTTGAGCGAAACCATTGTCGGCACATTATATTTGCGAGTGGTAAGGGCTACGAACTTCATCATAACGGCGGGACCTATAGCCACCACCTGGTCAACCTTCTCACGCTCTATTACAGCCTCCACTCCGGCCGTCACAAGCCCCTTTACGCCAGCCGAGCCGTCGTCGGTCATGATTATCACCTCGTCGCTCCATTCGGCTATCTGGTCCTGCAGTATGATGAGGTCGGCAGAGCGGGCTGCAAGTATGGAAATCACTCTGTTGCCCGCCTGCTTCATGGCTTTAACTATGGGGAGCAGGGGAGCCACACCCACACCGCCGCCGCAACACACCACGGTGCCCACTTTGGCTATATGCGTAGCCTGGCCGAGCGGGCCCACTATGTCAGTGAAGCTATCGCCGGGCTCCAGGGCGTTTATCTTGGTGGTGGAGAGTCCTACGGCTTGAACCACAAGCATTATGGTGCCGCGCTCTGGGTCGGCATCAGCTATGGTGAGCGGTATGCGCTCGCCACCCTCGCCGGTGCGCACTATCACAAAATGGCCCGGACGCCTGGAACGGGCTATCAGTGGAGCCTCCACTTCAAACTTTACCACCTTTTCGGAGAAATGCTCCTTGCTGATTATCTTGTTCATGGATATGTGTTGACATTGGTTTCCGAGATTACAAAGTTATGTAAAAATTTGATATCACAGAAACATCATCTTCAAAAATTTACCCCAACTCGTTTTTTTAATCGTGGCTTATTCCTTAACTTTGTATTGTCATACCAGTCACACAGGCCATGAACACAACAAACAGCAACCCACAGGTAGTCGTATCGCTGACAACCTTTCCGGCAGCAGCCCCATATGCAGCCGGGGCGGTTAAGTCGGTGCTACGCGGCACAGTGCTTCCTGACAAGGTGGTGCTTTATCTCACACACAGCGAGTTTGAGCAAGCCGGCATCCCGGTCCCCCAAGAGCTTCTTGAGCTTGAGCGCACTGAACCGCGCTTTGAAATACGTGACTATCCGACTAACATACGCTCCTATCGCAAACTCATCCCGGCGCTTATCGATTTTCCCGATGCCATCATCGTCACCATTGACGACGATGTGAAATATCACCGCGACATGCTCAGGATGCTTCTTGAGCTCAATAGCCAGTATCCCGACGATATACTGGCTCATCGAGCCAAACGCATTCTCCTCGACAAGGCTTATAAGAAATGGCCCAAATACCGCTGGTATGCCTTCCTGCGAAAACGTATTCACCGCGCATACTGCAATATACAGACCGGATGTGCCGGAGTGCTCTATCCGCCTCACTCACTCGAGCCCACAATGCTCAGTCCCGAGCTGTTCACATCTCTTGCTCCCACCACCGACGATATATGGTTTTGGGGAGCAGCAGTGACCAACGGCCGTCGCATCATACCCGTGCCGTTCGGCCTGAACAAGCCCAAAAGCCTGGGCAAACCCAAAGCCCTATCGCTGAAAACCACCAATTTCAAGACCGGTACCGACCGAAACATTGCAGCCTTCCGAGCCATACTCGAACATTTTCCAGCCATCAGACAGAAGATTGAAGATGAATCCCGATAATAATACCCCTTTAGATCTCGTTTATCTCTGGGTAGACGGCAACGATCCCACATGGCAGGCCAAGCGCGATGCCGTGATAGGCAAGGCTGTAGAAGGGTCGGCCGTGAACTGTAAAGGCCGTTATGCCAACAACGACGAGCTCAAATACAGTCTTCGCTCAGCCCAGCTTTATGCCCCCTGGCTGAGGCGTATCTTCATAGTCACCGATGGCCAGGTGCCCGAGTGGCTCGACACCTCCAACCCGAAAATACGCATCGTGGATCACTCAGAGATTCTCCCTACGGAGAGCCTCCCGTGTTTCAACTCCACGCTGATAGAACAGTTTCTCTATCGCATTCCCGATCTGAGCGAACGGTTTCTCTATGCCAACGACGATATGTTTTTCAACCGCCCTGTCCAGCCGTCAGATTTCTATGCCCCCGACGGACTGCCGCTAATGCGGTTCTCCTATCGTCGCCCCTTCAGAAAACTGCTTATAAAGCTACGCACCGAGCTACGACACAAAAAACTGAGCCACTACAATCAGAAGGTCGAAAACTCCGCACGCCTTGTGGAACAGCGGTTTGGCAAGTATTATAGCTATAAGGGTCACCACAACATAGACGCCTATCTCAAGAGCAACTACCGCCACATACACGAGACATTCAAAAGCGAGATAGACACCATGCTCACCCACCACGTCAGGAGCGATCGCGACTATCAGCGCCACCTATACTCATATGCAGCCCTGGCCGAGGGGATGGCGCATAAGCGGTTTGTGGGCAGAGACACCTCGTTTCACCTTTTCATACACCGTCCGGATCATTACATCAAGCTCGACCGCTCCAACCCGATGCTTTTCTGCATGAACGACTCTGAATATGCCGCCGACCAGGATCGCCGGCGCGAGGTGGAATATCTTGAAAAACGCTTCCCCGAAAAGTCAGAATTTGAACTATAATGGAAATAGATTTTGTATATCTTTGGGTAAATGGCAACGACCCTGTATGGCAAGCCAAACGGAATGCCTTTATCGGCGCAACAGACAATTCAAACCAGAATTGCAAGGGTCGCTATGCCGACAACGATGAGCTTAAATACAGCCTTCGTTCGCTTGAGCTTTATGCTCCCTGGATCCGCAAGATATTTATTGTCACCGACCATCAGGTGCCCTGCTGGCTCGACATATCAAATCCACGGGTTCAGATAGTGGATCATACCGAGATACTTCCGCCCGAGAGCCTCCCATGTTTTAATTCTACGGTGCTTGAACACTTCATTCACCGCATCCCGGGGTTATCGGAACACTTCCTTTACGGCAACGACGATACGTATCTCAACCGACCGGTGTCACCATCCGATTTTTTTGCGCCCGACGGCTTGCCATATATCCGCATGGCTCATAAACGACCGTTCCGTAAACTGGTGTATTGGGTGAGGCGCAATATACAGCGCCGACCGCTCAATCATTATAGTCAGATCATTGAGAATGCCTCGCGTGCTGTCGAGAAAAAATTTGGCCGATACATCAGCTGGAAATCACACCACAATATTGATGCCTATCTGAAGAGCGATTTTGCCGAAACATACAGAGAATTTACTCCAGAGTTAGCTCAGACTATTAAAAGTCATGTAAGAGAAAGTCACGATATTCAAAGGCACTTGTATATCTATGCATCAATTATCAAGAACCGTGCCCACATTTTATTTGTCGACAGAAACACATCGTTTCACGTCTACATTCACCGGCCCGATCATTATGAGCTGCTCGACCAGATGAAGCCGGTATTTTTCTGCATGAACGATTCGGAATTTGCCACCGACGACGACCGCGTCCGTTCTTCCCGCTATCTCCAGAAACGCTTCCCTGAGAAGTCGGGATTCGAACTATAACCTCACCCACAAAGCCACAGAGGCCAGCGATGCCATGATCAGCAGCGTCAGACCCAATCGCTCGCTCGAGGGCATGCGGTATATACCCCTCTCGTGGCGTGCCCGAAAGTGAAACCAAAGCCCCACCATATAGAATACCGACGTCTCCATAAACAGCTGAAGCCCTCCGGCATATATCATCCACATGCAAAACAGAGTGCAGCCGGCTCCCATCAGGATTCCGGCTCTGTTTTTGTTGGCTAAGGAGAGCTTGAGCAGATACATCCCGCTCATCAGATAGGCCGGAAGTACCATCATGCCCGTAATGCTTATGGCCGAGAGATAAACATTGTCGGCCACAGCCACCAGAATAAGAAACAACTGCATTATCACACTCGATACAAACAGCCCGAAAGCGGGCATGCGACAAGTGTTGAGCCTGAGGAAACGGCGTGGAAATATGCCCACCCTGGCCGCGCAGTAGGGCACCTCGGCGCATATCAGTGTCCATGCCACCCAGCTGCCGCTCAGAGATATGACTATAGTGGCTATGACAAGCCAATAGGCCCACGGACCGCAGGTGTTGAGCATCACATATGCCACCGACGGATCCTCGAGCCCTGCAAGATCCTGACGTGTCATGATGCCGAAACAGAACACTGAAATGAGCACATATAGTATCCACGACGAGAAAAACCCGGCCACGCCTGCCCTGCCTATGTCGCGGCTTCGTCGGGCTCGCCCCGACATGATCACCGCTCCTTCGATGCCTATGAAACACCAGAGTGTCACAAGCATTGTGCTTTTAATCTGAGCCATAAACGAGCCAACTTCAAGGTCGACTGAGGTGAAAGCCGTGCTGAACAGGTCGAGCTGCGCGCTCAGAATGAGCAATGCTATGATTATCAGAATGGTGGCACCCTTGAGCACTGACAGTAGCGTGGTGAGCAGCTTGGCCGTGCGCATTCCGGCTATCACAATGAAAAACATTATCCATATCAGCGTCCCGCCAAATACCACCGTGGGCCAGCCATGATCGAGCAGCCGGGGAAAATACACCCCTAAGGTGTCGTTGAGCATCACGGCATAAGCCACGTTGGCAAACGAGGTGCAAAGCCAGTAGCCCCATGCTGTGAGAAAACCTGCAAACGCCCCAAAACCCTCGCGGGCATACTGATATATGCCGGCATCGAGCTCGGGGTGATGGTCGGCAAGACTTTTGAAGGTAAAGACAAGCAGAAGCATCCCGGCAGCTGTAATAATCCAGGATACGATAACGGCCGGCAGCCCCGCTCCGGCAGCCATGTTCTGCGGTATATTAAAAATGCCGGCTCCGACCATCATGCCGAACACCAGCGCCGTCAGGCCGATCAGTCCCAGCCTTGATTCGTCAGTCTTGGTAGTATGTGTCATTTTTTTTGCGACTGCAAAAGTAGCAAAAAAAATTAACATAAAAAAGAGAGGGGGTCTCACGACTGCCTCTCTCTCCATTCATCACATTATGCTTATCAGTGCTGTATTATATATTTGTTGAACAAAACAATTTCCTTATTTCATCAGAGATATCTGCTTGATACTATGTCCCAGTCTACAATCTTCCACCACTCCTTCAGAGCCTCGGCTCGGCGGTTGCGGTAGTCGAGATAATAGGCATGCTCCCACACATCGAATGTGAGCAGTGGGGTGAGTCCATCGGTCAGAGGATTGCCCGCGTTCGAGGTTTTGGTTATGAAGAGTTTGCCGTCTTTGTCCTTCGACAGCCAGACCCAACCGGATCCGAATATCGAAGTACCGGCCTCCTCAAACTCGCGTTTGAATTGCTCCAGGCTTCCAAACTGCTCGTCGATGGCGTGGCGCAGTCTCCCTTCGGGATCGTGGTTGCCGTCGGGCGAGAAGGTGAAGAAGTAGAAAATATGATTCCAAGCCTGCGAAGCATTGTTGAAGATGGCTCCGTCGGCTGTGCGGATTATGTCTTCCAGCTCCATGTCCTCATACTTTGTGTCCTTGATGAGGCGGTTGAGGTTTTCGATATAGGTGCGCTCGTGCTTGCCGTAGTGATACTCGATGGTGTCGCGCGAAATGACGGGCGCCAAAGCCTCGCTGGAGTAGGGGAGTTCGGGAAGTGTATATACCATATCAGTTAGTATTTATGACGGTTGATTTTTAAGTTTGTCAGGCTCTTTTTAGAAGCCTTTGTATCATAAAAACATCGGTTCGGCCGTGTTGGTTTAGAATCAATGCGTTAAAATGGGTTATAAAAGGTTAAGAGTACGTTTAATACTACGGCACAAGCATCACAGTGACTAGTCCCCATACAACCAGGAGGATATTACTGACAGCATAGGTCACAGTGTAGCCCATAGCCGGGAGAGTGCTGCTCAGAGAGTCTTGGATAGCACCCAGAGAAGCTGTACAGGTGCGTGTGCCTGCACAACAACCCAGCGTGATGGCCGGATTGAACTTGAACACCCTGTGCCCCAGCCATAAGCCCAGCAGTAGCGGCAATGTCGTGGCCACGGCGCCGGCCAAAAACAGCATCCACCCAACGGATTTGAGTCCGGCCACAAACGATGGACCCGCCTCAATGCCCACAACGGCTATGAAGACATTCAGTCCCAGATTGTTCATGATCCACAGTGCCGCCGGGGGGATCTGTCCGAAGGTAGGGCGGCGCGATCGTAGCCATCCGAATACAATGCCTGCCACCAGCGAGCCTCCACTGGTGCCGAAGCTCAAAGGTATGCCACCTATCCAGATACTCAAAGCCCCAAGAAATCCGCCTATGAATATGGCGAGACCTACAAACATCAGGTCGCTCGCATTGGTTGGGCGATCTATGTGGCCCAGCTTTGAGCCTGCCGCCGCGACAGTGTCGCTCGTGCCAAGCAGTGTGATTATGTCGCCCTTATGCACCATGGTGTCGGGAGCTACCCTCTGTTCCTTGCCTGCGCGTGTGATGCCCCGGATCGAGACACCGTGCATAAAGTTGGCACGGATGATTTTTTCGAGCCTTTGGTCGGTGTATTGCCGTGATGTGATGGTGACAGGAAGCCTCTCCACAGGGTAGGTGAGCAGACGGTGATTGTCTACCTCATGTCCCAGATAATCGGCAGCCTTCACCATAAATCGCCGCTGACCGCTCACAACTATTTCATCGCCCGGATGCAGAGTCATCTCCGGCGAAGGTAATATTATCTGCCCCTCGCGGTCTATGCGACTTATGAAGATGGGAAGCTGATTCTCCCTGAGATACTGCTCTGTCCGCCTCACAGTAGGATGAGAGCTGAAATAAGAATCTGTGAGTCTGTAGGCTCTGAAGGGCACAGCGCGGCGGGCATTTATGTTGGCCGGATCTTTCTGCCACGATGTGTCGTTGAGCTCCTTACCCAGCTCTTCGGTGAGACGTTTCACCTTGTCGATCCCTCCGAGCAGCTTTGGGCCGAGCGTACCGAGGATTATCACTGTGCCGAGCGTGCCGAAAATATATGTCACGGCGTAGCAAACGGGTATAATGAAAAGTTCACGCTCCTTCAGGGCATCGGCTATAGGGAGTTTGGAAATGGCCTCTCCTCCCACACCCAGCAGCGCAGAGCATGTCTGAGCTCCCGAAAACAGCCCGACGGTCTCACCTTTGGAATAACCGAATAGATATGAAATGGCCAGCGTCACAGCAAAGCAACTGGTGCTTAGAATCACAGCGAATATCACCTGACGCAGTCCCGACCCGCGTAGCGATCTGAAGAACCCTGGCCCCACGCTATAGCCTATGGAGAACAGGAACATCATGAAAAACACCATCTTGATTGGGCCGGAAAGCTTGATGCCGGTCTGACCAACTACGACACCGATAAGCAGAACGGCTGTCACACTTCCCAGCTTGAACGACCCTATGCGCAGGCGCCCAAGCAGAAAGCCCAACCCGATGGTGAGAAAAAGTGCAAGTACAGGATAAGACCTGAGTATATCGATGAATGATTCCATAACAACAGCCCGCGTGAGAAGTGTAATTATATTACCTTAACACGCGGGCTGAGTGGAATGTTTTCGGATGCTTACCTATAGAGGATGTAGGAAGTGAGAGGAGCAAGGGTGCCGGTCAGCTTGCCGTCGGCCACCTTGAACTCTGTTCCGCTCACCTTGTCGGTATAAGTGCCTGTGGGGAGCGATGTGGGCATATCCACATTTTGGGTCTCCTGGCTTAAGTTGATGAGCGACTCTCCGGCATTGCCGCGCTCCACGCCCACGACTGAGCCATTGTTGGCAGCCACAATGTTTTCGGGTTGTCCGTGCATGGCACGTCGGAAGTTATTGGCGGCTACCACCTGCGGATTCTTGAACTCATCATTGCCGCGTGCACCGGTGAGATTGTTGCCCCAGTAGTTCTGGCGGGTGCTACCTGCAGGACGACTGAAGAAGAGAGGAGTGCCGTGCTGGCGCGACGCCAGGAACACCCAACCCATGCGCACCTGCTCGTCGGTCAGGTCGGCCGACTCATGCTCGTTGGCATATGTATCGTGGCTCTCAACCCAGGTGACAAGGCGGTCGGGGGTGGCTTTGTGGTGCCATGTCAGCAGGGAGTCGGCTCCGAAATCGCCTTTCTCCAACACAGTGCGTAGTGTATGGCCATACGAGCTGGCTGTGACACGCATGAGCTCGGCATATTCGTCCTCCTTTACATTCTTGTCCTGGAGCACTTCGCCGTAAATGAAGAGCGAGTCGCCGGGTACTGCCAGACTCACACCGTCAACCGACTCCTGTCCCAGCACCACGGGCCAGAAGTTGTTGCGTGTGGCCAGCGAGTCGAGTGGATCGGAGGGGAGGCCTATATGCTTAGCTGTATCATAGCGGAAGCCCTTCACACCGAGGCTGATGAGGTCGTTGACATAGGCCATATAGTATTTCTGGAAATCAGGATTCTCGGTGTTCACGTCGGGCAGTCCTCCCATCTTGCCGGTAGTACACTGATAGCGGTCGTTATAGTCGATGATATCGTTAAAGCCGTTGGCGTGAAAAAGTTTCTCATGTCCACCCACGGCAGCATCCAGATCGGGGAGTACGGCGGTGTGGTCTACGGCGGTATGGTTGGGGAGCACATCCACGATCACCTTTACACCATATTTGGCTGCAGAGTCCATCATGGCCTTAAACTGATCGCGTGAGCCCAGCAGATAGTTGCCTATCTTCCAGTCGGTGGGCTGATAGTAGTAATACCATTTGCCTGTCACAGAGTCACCAGGTTGCGAGAACAGGGCTTTGCCCCCTTCCTCGCCAACATAGCAGGTGTTGGCCGGTGAGGTTTGGACATATGCATATCCGGCCTCGGCAATATCCTTCATGTTTGCGGCTATGGTGTCGAAGCTCCACGACCATGCGTGGAGTATCACATCGTCTTCAGTGGGCTCTGTGGCGGTCTTGTCCGAGCCTTTGCAACCCGTAAGAGCCACCAGCGCCCCGGCCGCAATAAAGAATAGTTTTTTCATTCTGTTGGAGTTAAAGTAAGTATGATAAAGTATTGTAATGTCAGGTAGAGGAGGGGGATGACGATCCCTTACAGCATTATGAATATGCTGACTATGCTGAGATAGAGCAGCGATGCCGGTATGACCAGCAGAAGCGAGTCAATGCGGTCGAGAATACCGCCATGGCCGGGCATGATGTTGCCTGAATCCTTCACACCGAGTGTGCGTTTCAGGAGACTCTCCACAAGGTCGCCCCAGGTGGCGAAGATAGCCACAATAAGTCCCATCCCGCAGAGAAACACCAGAGGAATTGTGTCGTAGTAGTCGGGGAAACAGTACCTGAACACGAATGCCGAGCCGATGGCAAACAATACACCACCCACACAGCCTTCCCAGGTCTTGCCCGGAGAGATGCGCGGAATGAGTTTGTGCCGACCTATGGCCGAGCCCACAAGGTAAGCGCCGGTATCTGACAGCCAAATCATTATGAACATAGCCAGAAGCAGATGAGTACCCCCGGGGAAGGTGTAGTATATCGACATCAGTCCAAGCGGCAGAGCTATGTAGATCTGTCCCATATAGGAATAGGCCAAGTTGTTGAGTGGGGAAGCCTCGTGGATATAAATTTGACTCACAAGTCTGACTATGAGATATAGCAGATAGGTCGCGCACAGGATGCACCCGATGAAGAATGTGGCGCGCGACACACACAGACACCCTAACCCTATGGTCAATAGAAGGCCTCCGATGAGGTCGATAATCAGTGTAGTGGTATTCTCTCCTCCTGTAGTGGCATTGCTGAGGTGATAGAACTCGTTGAGAGCAAGCACAGAAAACAGTGCGAAAAGGCCAATGAACAACCATCCGCCCAGCAGAACGGCAGCGCAGATAAGAGCCACATATACGGCACCCGAGAGGGCGCGAGTGATGAGATTTTTCATCTGTACGAAATATTTTTCGCAAATTTAATTATTTTTCTCAGAACATAGCTATAGGCTCGCGAAAAATATGTCAGTAGGGATAGGGAACACGTGGCGGAGGAGGTGGCGGTGGAGTGCCTTGTCCTGGAAACGGTCCGTTGATACCCACGTTAAGACCGCCCGGGAGAGTCTCAGACACGCCCCAGCCTCCCGAGCCTATCCACCAGCTGGAACAAGCCGAGAGTGCCATGCCGGCTATCAGAGCCAAAAGCACAGCACCCAGGGTGTGATGTTCGGAATTGTAGCGACGCATAGATATATTGTTTTGATTTGATTACAATATTCTAACGGCGTCGGCTGCAAAGTTGTTCATTCGTAGCGTATGGCTTCGATGGGATCCGCGCGACGATGCCTTCTTGGCGGGATACCACCCGAAGAAGATACCTGTGATGGTGCACACTGCAAACGACAGTGCCACCGAGTAGAGTTGGATATAGACGGGACAGTGGGCTATGACGGTGACAAGCCAGGACCTAATATTATACCTATCATATCGGATGTAGAGTTCATCATCTCTCTCAGCTTCTGCTGCGAGCGTATCTCGAAGTCGTTGTCCTCGCCATACTTAATTTTGTGGCGCTGACGCAGCATCTCGGTGATGGCATCAATAGTCTTTTCCGTGTGATCCTCATCTGTGGCGCTGGCAAAGAGCCCCTGGATATAGTCTATGGCCAGGATTCTTTTCATAACTGGGGTGTAAGGAACGACAAGGCAGTAAAGGCTCACTTCGCCACCTGCTTCAAAGATGGGAAAAAATCAGAGCCACACTATTTTGAAGTGTGGCTCTGTTAAAGATCTACCTGTAGGATGCTCAATTACATCTCCTCCATCTCGAGCGAGGCGAGGATGAAGGGGCCTACACCTTTAGCGTCATTGGGGCGTTTGGGCTCGGAAATGTAGTATTCAAACGATCCGTTGCGGCGCTCCGACGAGCCGCCACCCAGGCCGGCCACTGCGCAGCAGTCGGTCAGTGTCACTGTGCCATCGGTGTTTGTTGTGATAAAGTTTTTCAGTATGCCGTTGTAAGCCTTCACACCGGCTTCCTTATAAGAGTCGGGGAGGAGACCTAAGCGCACGGCACGGAGAAGATTGTAGCAGAACATGGCCGAGGCGGTCGACTCACGGTAGTTTTTGTCGCGTCCACTCTCGTCGATTACCTGATACCATACGCCTGTCTGGGGATCCTGATATTTCACGATGCCATCTGCTATTGATGTCAGGAGAGCTACAAGCTCAGGACGTTTGGGATGGTCTGTCGGGAATTTTTCGAGCACATCGGTGAGAGCCCAGAAAAACCATCCCTGTGCTCTACCCCAGCAGTGCTGTGACTGGCCGTTTTCCTTGTTAGCCCAAAACATATCTTTGGTTTCGTTCCAAGCGTGGCGATATAGACCGGTGGCGGGATCGTAGGTGTGTTTGGCCACTGTCAGAAACTGGTGGGCCACCTCATCGAAAGCCTCCTGGCGCGCTTTTCCTTCGAGATGCTTGTTGGCATAGGCTGTCAGGAAGGGCTGAGCCATATACAGACCGTCGAGCCACATCTGATTGGGATAGATGCGCTTGTGCCAGTAACCGCCGTCCTTGGTCTTGGGTTGGGTGGTGAGCTGATTGTAAAGGGCGGATGCGGCAGTGAGCAGGCGGGGATCCTGATTCAGCTCGTAAGCCTCGAGCAGAAGAGTGCCGTTTTTCACATCGTCGAGCTTATAGTCGGCTGCTTTGTAGGTGAGAATCTCACCTTCGGGAGTCACCAGAGTGTCGAGATAAGATATGGCATAGTCGCGGATGGCATCGTGATTGTGTTTGCGAGCCACAGCCATCAGAGCCTCCATATCAACGCCCACAGAATAGCTCCATTTGGGGCGTTTGCTGTGGTCGGCCTGCCATGACAGGGGCCAACGCTTGAGCTCGGAAAGACTCATGCGCATCGACATGGGCTGTCCCTCCAGGCAGGGCTTGCCGTTGATGGTGAGGTTGTCGAAAATGATGTCGCGAGTGAGACCTTTGATCGAATTGCCATCGGTCTTGACGCCTGAGAAGTCGCAGTTTTTCACCTCTATGTTATAGATGTTGCAGATGTCGTCGAATCCTTCCATCATCACACCGTATTTCGACTCCTTGCAGGTGACGTTTTCAAGAATCACGTTGCGCACTGTGGGGGGATAGGCGCGCTCGCACAGCTCTTTTTTCTCGTAGACGAGATTAATTTTGAGCACGGCTTCCTTGCAGCGACCCACTTCGACGTTGCGCACGAAGATATCCTCAATGATGCCACCTCGGCACGAGTTGGTCTTGATGCGTATCACACGCTCCAGCTCGGGTGAGTCCATAACGCAGTTTTCCACAAAGAGATTTTTGAATCCACCTGAGATTTCAGAACCTACCACTACGCCGCCGTGGCCATTTTTCATCTGGCAATTTCTCACGATGACATTTTCTGTGGGAGTGGCAGCAAGTCGGCCATCACGGTTGCGGCCGCTTTTTATGGCTATGCAGTCGTCGCCGGTGTCGAAGAAACAACCATCGATGAGCACATTTTTGCACGATTCGGGGTCGCAGCCATCGCCGTTGGGGCCATCGTTCTGAATATGCACATCTTTAACAGTTAGGTTCTCGCAGAAGAGGGGATGGATCACCCAGAAAGGTGAGCGCAGCAGAGTCACGCCCTCAATAAGTACATTCTTACACTTCACGGGGTTCACCAGCTGAACGCGCATACCATAGCCGTCGCCCATCTTACGCTCTTCCAGTGGCACACCATTTTCGTTCCATTCCATGAGAATGGGACGCCCTATGCGCTGAGAGATTATGCCTGTGTTGAATTCATAGCCAAATTTTGTAGCGCCACACATGCGCCACCAGTTGTCGTTGCTGGCACCGCCATCAACTGTACCCTTTCCGGTTATGGCTATGTTTTCCTGCTCGAAAGCATATATCATGGGCTGATAGTTGTAGCAGTCCATGCCTTCCCAGCGGGTGTATACGAGGGGATACTCCTTGAGGTCGGAAGTGAAGAGCAGGGTAGCGCCTTCCTCAAGATGAAGATTTACGTTGCTTTTAAGGGTTATCGGGCCTGTGAGCCAGGTGCCCTTCGGGATGATGACACGGCCTCCACCTTCAGCTGAACAGCGGTCAATCACCTTGTTGATAAGCTCTGTGTAGAGATAACCTTTTGTCTTCGAGACTTTTCCGTAATCAAAGATGCGATAGTCCTTGTCGCGGAACTGGGGCGCATGTATCTGACGCTCGATGCTGGGATAGATTGAATCCCATGCCTGTGTTGGAGTGATCATGTCCTGTGCTTTGGCCGAAAATCCGAGCAGCAGGGAGAGGATCAGAAATACAGTTTTTTTCATGGTGTCCTTTAAGGGGGTTATTTGGTGCAAAGTTACAAAAAATCGTTTAATGAACGGCCTTCTCCCAGACAAAAAATTCGGGGTAGTCTTCTTCACGAAGACGCCCCCGACGACTTGAATCTAACGATTGTGAAAATTTTTTATCTGTCTATCTCAAACCCAAATCATATTACCTTAAATGAATCATGTACCTTATCTTATTGCGTAAGCGATATAACCAATAAATCTATGTTGCAAAATTAAGGCTTGCACATGCGCTGTGCAAGCCTTGTGAAGCTAAATATAAATGATGTAAAAAAGATTTTAAAAATAAAATATTGTGAGATAGCGAATTGGAATAATGGCTTTTGCTCATTAATCTAAACCGAAATCAAAGCTGTATAGAGCGGAGTCAGACCGGGCCAACATTGCCTATGCGGCGTATATCTTCCTCTATTGTGGCTCGGTTTATGGCGCGTGTGCGCAGTTTGTTACGGTAGGTGTAGATGGTGTTGGTGGTGATTCCGAGGAAGCGGGCTATTACTGCAGCATCCTCAATGCCGAGTCGGCTGAAGGCTGCCACACGCAGTTCGGTAGTAAGCATGCCTGGCTCGGTGGCTATGCGCTTGTCGGGCTGAAGCAGACGGTTCACCTGTTCAACAAAGTCGGGGAACAGCTGCAGGAGAGCCTCATCAAAGACGTCGTAGAATTTCGACCGAGCCTTTTCCATCACCTTGCCTGATTTAAGGAAAGTCTTTAGCTCATCTATCTGTCCGGCGCTGAGCTTGCGGCTGCAGGCTTTGTTGTAGTCCTCCAAGATTTCTATGTAGCTCGAACACAAGTTCATGAACTCCGATATATACGTCTCCTTGGCCATGTTGGCACGAGCCAGCTGCTGTTCGGTTTTTTTAGTTCTGATGAGCTGACGGCGGTTATCAATGGTCATTTTTACCACAACCGCAAGTAATATCACCAGTATAAGAGCTCCGGCCACGAGGAGATAGAATCGCTGGTTCTTGCGGCTGTCGATCACCTTCCCCACCTCCATATATGCCTCGTTTATGCGCATGAGGTTGAAATTCTGGCCACCCAACACAGCCTTCTCAAGCGCAAGAGCCAGGTATCTGTAGGCTCGTCCGGCATCGCCAAGAGTGTAAAGAAGTTCGCCCAGGCGCAGCAGAGCTACACCTTCGAGATTGGCGTTATAGAGGTTGGAGATTGCGGCGATGGCATAATTGTAGACGGCTTCATCGTTGTTGCCCGTGGCGCGGTAATATTCCCCCAGGGTAATGGCGGCACGGTTGTACCAATAGTCGTTTACATTCGATTTTTTCAGACAGTCGTGGAGTGTGGCGGCCATAAGCTGAGGTTTGCCTTCACACATATAAGCTAACCCCTGGGCGAAGTAATATTCAGGCGAATCGGGTTCGGCCAGCTGAGCCCATTTCTTGGCATCCTGGAGACCTCGGGTCATATTTTCGTTTGTCACAGGGAGGAATTCATAGAATGCCCCCATGGTGACATGTATTATGGTACAATGCCGATGGAACAGAAGCTTGTTTTCAGGCTTAAGACCCACACTCTCCACATGTTCGAGATCGCGCAGACCATCGTGTATGGCGCCGGCATAGAAGTATCCCCGGGCGCGGTTTATGAGGAATTTCTGAGCCATGATGGTATCGCGAGTGTCACGGCTCAATTCAAATCCACGCTCGCTGACGGCTATGGTAGAGTCGGTGGAGAGTTCGCTATATACCTCTGAAAGGGCATAAAGCTGCTGTTTCATCTCAAAAGTGTCGGTGGTGTTGCGCAGGAGTGAGCGTATTGAGTCGGCCTCAGCACGCCGGGTGGCGGTAAGCACATGCCTTTCTTCCAGCAACTGATCCAGAAGCTGAAGTATCCCGCTCTTTGATGAGGGGAGAGGGGCGGTGGATTGTGCGCATAGACCTATGACGAAGCAATGTGCAAGCACAAACAGCAGTATATGTCGTTTCATGTAGAAGGAGGTAGAGAGGTAAGCGTGTTAAGGTTGTGTAATCTAAGGTAGAGAGTAAATGATGCCGGGAGAGAGACGAGAAGAGTTCGTCTGAGAGCTGACGTAATTCCTCACAGAGGCTGCTGGTTTGTCAGCTCTGTCGGTTTGATTTTTGCAAATTTAGCAATTAAATTCGGTAGAGCTGAGACTATTTGTGTTAAAAAAATAAAAATATCATAGGGTTTCCATCGATGAAAAACACCGGAAGGGGGATCTCTTCCGGCGTTTCCGAGTATAGTTGTCGTGGATTATCATTGGGGAAATTGTCCTGTGAGTATGCCAGAATGCAGAGCCTGCTGGCGCTGGGCCGAGGTACCGTGGGTAAACGAATCAGGAACGGCATATCCCTGCGCTCGTTTCTGCAGATAGTCGTCGCCAATTTTCTGGGCAGCATCGATGGCTTCCTCTACGTCGCCCTCTTCGAGCGAGCCAAACATCTCGTTGTCGTAGTGAGCCCAGACACCGGCATAATAGTCGGCCTGGAGCTCAAGCGCCACGCTTAGTTTGTTGGCATCGGTCTGGCTCATACGGCTCATGCGGGCATGGGCATCGTCGAGAGTGCCGAGCAGATGCTGCACATGATGGCCCACCTCATGGGCAATTACATAGGCATAAGCAAAATCTCCGTCAGCTCCCAGGTCGCGCCTCATATTGGTAAAAAAAAGATAGGTCGATATATAGCTTCTCGTCGGCCGAGCAGTAGAAGGGGCCGGTCGAGGCCGATGCGTCGCCGCAGCCTGAGCGCACGGCATCGGTGAACAGAACGAGCGTCGGGGGCTCATACTCCAGTCCCTGCTCAGCAAAGAGACGTGTCCACACATCTTCGGTGCCTGCAAGAATCTTGCGTGAGAAAGCCGCCAGCTCCTCTTCCTGCTGCGAGGGGATATACTCAGTCGATGAGTAGTCTGATGAAGCGTTGTTCATCAGCTGGCCACCAGCTGATGAGAGGATGTCCAGAGGGCTTCCGCCAGAAATCCAGGCTATTATGGCAGCAATGATCACAGCCCCGATGCCGCCACCTATTTTCAGCCCCGGGCCACCGCCACGCCGTCCGCGCTGGTCGCTGACGTTGCTGCTCTCGCGTCGTCCGTTGAGATTCATGACCTTTAGCGTTTGTCAGAGCTGATCAATGTCCATACTGCCGAACTCAGCAGCGCGCCAAAGCAAGGAGCCACGATAAAGAGCCAGAGCTGCGACAGAGGCACACAATTGCCCTCTATGGCCGAGAAAATGGCCGGGCCTATCGAGCGCGCCGGGTTGACGGATGTGCCGGTGATGGGTATACAGGCAATGTGCACAAGAACCAGACATAGACCTATGGCAAGTCCGGCAAAATTGCCAGCGCCCTGGCGGGAGTCGGTGGTGCCGAGCACGGTGAGAACAAAAATGAATGTGAAGACCGTTTCGGCTACGAGGGCCGGAACTACGTTGCCGGGCAGATAGGAGTTGGCCCCGGTTGTTGTGGTGCTGTTGAAGATGGCATTCAGTCCGGCTTCATTTCCGGTGTGTACCAGCAGATAGAGAAGAGCTGATGCAAGGATGCCTCCGATTATCTGAAAGAGCATATACATGCCGGCCTCCGAGCCTTTCATGCGGCCGTTGGCCCATACTCCAAGAGTGATGGCCGGATTGATATGGCATCCCGAGATGCCCCCGATGGTGTAAGCCATTGCCACCACTGAAAGTCCGAAAGCCATGGCTACGCCCAGAGTGGTGACACCATATCCGGTGGTTCCCAGGCCGATACCGGCAAATATGGCACTGCCGCAGCCCATCAGGACGAGGACGAAGGTGCCAATCATTTCTGCGATATACTTCTTCATAAAAACAATAGTTGATTAAGTAAATGAATATGTTAGCTTTGGATGATATTTGAATCGTACAATGGCAAAGGTAGTAAAAAGATGTGAAATCCTCAAAATTCTGCAAAAAAATTACTATTTTTGCAACATTAATAAAGACTTTCATAAAACATACAGATGAAAATAGCAGCTACACTCACAGCCATTTCACTGATGGCTCCATCGGCGATATGGGCTTGCACAAGTCTGGTGGCCGGCAAGAATGCCACCCCCGACGGCTCTGTGCTCGTCACCTATGCCGCTGATTCACATACTCTCTATGGCGAGCTTTACAACACTCCCGGTGCCACTCACAAAGCCGGCGAAATGCGCAAGGTGGTGGAATGGGATACCGGTAAGTATCTGGGCGAAATTCCGCAGCCTGAGCAGACTTATACCACACTGGGTAATATGAACGAACATGGCCTCACCATCGTGGAGAGCACCTGGGGCGGCCGTGAGGAGCTGGCCGACTCTACCGGACTCATCGACTACGGGTCGCTGATATACATAGCCCTGGAGCGCTCAAAGACAGCACGTGAGGCTCTCAAAGTGATGACCGATCTGGTGAAACAGTATGGCTACTGCTCGGAAGGTGAGTCGTTTACCGTTGCAGATGCCAACGAGGCCTGGATTATGGAGATGATAGGCAAGGGCGGAAAGGAAAAGGGTGCCGTTTGGGTGGCACGCCGTGTGCCCGACGACTGCATCTCGGGCCATGCCAATTTCCCCCGCATACACCGTTTCCCGCTCAACGATAAGGGAAACTGTATCTACTCGCCCGACGTGATCGACTTTGCCAGAAAGATGGGCTACTATAACGGCAAAGATGAGGACTTCTCATTCTCCACCGCCTACGGTGTGCTCGATGGAACAGCCACACGCGGTTGTGACGGCCGTGTCTGGAGCTACTTCAACCGTTTTGCCGACGGTATGGATCGCTACCTTCCCTGGATTCTGCAATCGGAGGGCGAGGTGATGCCGTTCTGTGTGAAACCCGATCGCAAAGTGAGCGTAAACGATATGAAATGGGCTATGCGCGACCATTTTGAGGATACCCCCATGGATATGACCAAAGACGTTGGTGCCGGCCCCTATCAGGTGCCTTACCGCTGGAGACCCATGACATTCAAAGTAGACGGCGTGGAGTATCTGAACGAGCGCGCCACAGCCACTCAGCAGACCGGCTTCTCGCTTGTGTCGCAGATGAATGCCTCTCACCCCGAGGGCATGAAGGGCATTCTCTGGTTTGGAGTTGATGATACCAATACATGTGTCTACGTCCCCGTATACAATGCTGTGACCACTGTGCCTCACGAATTTGCCGTGGGTAACGGTGATATTCTCACCCTCTCGTGGGATGCCGCATTCTGGGTGAACAACTATGTGGCCAACCAGGCTTATCACCGCTATTCGCATATGATCCCCGATATACGCCGTGTGCAGAAAGCCGAGGAGAGCCGTCTGGAAGCTGAAGTCGACTCACTCAAGACAGCGCTTGCCTCTGTCAGCCCCGCAGAAGCCGCAAAGGCTCTGCAGGCTCATACCGACATGGCATCGGCCCGCTATCTGAAAAACTACAAAGCCCTCGGCGACTATCTGCTGGTGAAATATCTGGATGGCAATGTGAAGCGCGAGAAGGATGGCGAGTTTGAACGCACACCTGAGGGTATGTGCCCCTCACCCATGTTCCCGGGCTATGACGAGCGCTACTATCGCGCTATTGTAAACGATACCGGCGACCACCTTAAGGTCAAGGAATTCAAGAATTGATGGAAGTCAACGAAGACAATTATCTCAACGAACTGAACGAGCAACAGCGTGAGGCCGTCGAATATCTCGACGGCCCACAGCTCGTTATAGCCGGTGCGGGGTCGGGAAAGACCCGCGTGATCACCTATAAGATAGTGCACCTGCTCCACAAAAGTATTCCGCCATGGAGTATCTTGGCCCTAACATTCACCAACAAGGCAGCCCGTGAGATGCGCGACCGTATCCAGAGTCTTGTGGGCGAGGATATAGCCTCGCAGTTGTGGATGGGTACATTCCACTCCATCTTCTCCAAAATTCTCCACGCCCAGGCCCCGCTGTTGGGCTTCAAAAACGCTTTTACCATATATGACACCGCAGATTCGAAGAATCTGGTGAAGAGCATAGTGAAAGAGCTGGAGCTCGACGAGAAGGTCTACAAGCCTGCCACAGTGCTCGGCGAGATTTCAAGAGCCAAAAACTGGCTTATCTCTCCCACGACATATGCGGAGTCAAAGGAGATGATGGCTGCCGATGCCAAGGACGGTCGCCCCAAGCTGGCGCTGATCTACAGGATGTATTGCGAACGCTGCAAAGCTGCCGAGGCTATGGACTTCGACGATCTTCTGTATTATACAAATATCCTGTTCGATAAATTCCCTGAGGTACTGGAGTTCTACAGGAAAAAGTTCAGATACATTCTGGTCGATGAGTATCAGGACACCAATGCTTGCCAGCACAGGATAGTGGAGAAACTTGTCAAGAACAGCCGTGCTCTGTGTGTGGTGGGCGATGATGCCCAGAGTATATACTCGTTCAGAGGCGCAAATATCGGCAATATACTGAATTTGCGTGAGGACTTCCCTGAGCTTAAGGTGTTTAAGCTCGAACGCAATTACCGCTCAACACAGAATATAGTCAATGCTGCCGGCAGCCTCATCTCGCGCAACAGTCGGCAGATACCCAAGACGGTATTCTCACAGAATGAGTCGGGCGACAGGATCGAGGTGGTGAAATGCTATACTGATATGGAAGAGTCATACAAAGTGGCGGCACGCATATCGCAGCGACGCACCACCTCGGGCGACCCTTACAGCGAATTTGCCATACTGTATCGCACAAATGCTCAGAGCCGTGTGCTCGAGGAGTCGCTTAGAAAACGCAGCATACCATACCGCATATATGGTGGCCTGTCGTTCTATCAGCGCAAAGAGGTTAAGGATGCCCTGTCATACTTCCGCCTGGCCGTCAATCCTGATGACGATGAAGCGCTGAAGCGTGTCATCAACTACCCTGCAAGAGGCATTGGCGAAACCACTGTGCAACGCCTCACAAGAGTAGCTTTTCAGCATGGTCGTTCGCTGTGGTATGTACTCACGACCCCCGAACTGATCCCGTCCGAGGTGAAAGGGGCTGCCCGCAAGAAACTACAGGCGTTTGCCTCTCTAATAGAGGAGTTCCTGAACATGGACGACGAGAAAGTCACCGCCGATATCCTGGCTTTCCATATACTGAAGCGTTCGGGGATACTGAACATGTTTGACTATGACACTACCCCCGAAAATATCTCCAAGCGCGAGAATGTAAACGAGCTTCTGAGCAGTGTTAGAGAGTATGTGGAGACCGCACGCGAGCAGGGTGAAGAGAATCCTGATATGTCGGGCTATCTCACCACAGTCTCACTTTCAACCGATCAGGACTCCGACGACTCCGACTCCAACGACCGTGTCACTCTTATGACTGCACACTCGGCCAAAGGGCTTGAGTTTAACAACGTCTTTATCGTTGGTGTGGAGGATGGATTGTTCCCCTCGTCGATGTCGCAGGGTTCGCTGGCCGACATTGAGGAGGAGCGAAGATTGCTATATGTGGCCATGACCCGTGCAAGGAAGTTCTGCATGATGAGCTATGCCATGCAGCGTTTCAGAAATGGCACATATATGTCCACCAACATCTCACCCTTCCTGCGAGAGATAGATTCGAGATGTCTGCGTTCGTCGGGCTCTGATCTGCATGTCCACGAGGCTCAGCCCAAAAGAACTGTCAACCGCAGTCCGGTTTCAGATAATATGCTTCACACAGCCCGCTCGCTCAGTGAGAT
Source organism: Muribaculaceae bacterium (assembly GCA_023664185.1). Classification (GTDB taxonomy): domain Bacteria; phylum Bacteroidota; class Bacteroidia; order Bacteroidales; family Muribaculaceae; genus Duncaniella. The sequence goes on along the minus strand of JAMPGA010000002.1, from coordinate 172,163 downwards.
CAGACGTGACATGTCCTCGCGTCCACACCCTGCCGCTTCGGGGGGCATGGATACTCACGATGTTAGCGAGCTTGAGCAGGGTATGTCTATACGCCATCCCAAATTCGGCAACGGCATCATCAACGAGATTCTGCTTGAAGGCTCTGTGGGTCCGCGTATCGACGTGACTTTTGAGGACGGCTCGCAGAGAGTATTGCTTCTTAAATTTGCCAAATTCGACATCCTATGAAAGTCTGCGACATCCCAACTCCGTTTTATATAGTCTATGAGCAGCGCATGCGCCGCAATCTCGAGCTCATCAACCGTGTGGAGAAGGAGGCCGAGGTGAATATAATCATGGCCTTCAAAGCCAATGCCTTGTGGCGCACATTCCCAATAGTGAGGGAATATAACAGGGATTTCACGGCCAGCTCGCTCAACGAATTGCGTCTGGGCAATGAAGAGCTGGGTGGTGAGGCACATGTGTATTGTCCGGTTTATACCGAGGCTACTATTGATGATTTTTTGCAGCGGGCCACACATATCACCTTCAACTCGCTGGCTCAGTTTGAGAAATACGGCGCCCGTGCTTTTGATGCTGGTGTGTCGGCTGGGTTGAGGGTCAATCCGCAGTGCTCGGTCATTGAAACCGAAATCTACAACCCTGCTCTGCCCGGCTCGAGATTTGGAGTTACGGCTGAAGATCTCGACCGTCACGGTCTTCCCTCCGGGATGGAAGGATTTCATTTCCATGCCCTTTGCGAGAGCGATTCCCACGACCTGGAGCGTGTGCTCGAGGCTTTTGAACGGCAGTTCGGAAAATGGCTCCCTCAATTGAAATGGGTGAATATGGGTGGCGGACATCTCATGACACGCGATGGGTATGACACAGGTCATCTGGTGAACTTGCTTAAGGCTTTCCGAGGTCGCTATCCATGGCTAAAGATAGTGATGGAGCCGGGAAGTGCCTTCATGTGGCGCACCGGCGATCTGGTGACCTCTGTGCTCGATGTAGTGGAAAACCAGGGAGTGAAGACAGCCATTATCGACGCCTCATTTGCATGCCACATGCCCGACTGTCTTGAAATGCCCTATAAGCCGGCCATAACAGAGAGTGTGCCTGAAAAAGAGGGTCTGCCGGAATATCGCCTTGGAGGCAACTCCTGTCTGAGTGGCGACTATGTGGGCAGCTGGACCTTCCCCAAGTCACTCACCGAGGGGGATAGACTCACGCTTGAAGATATGAACCATTACACCACGGTGAAAACCACTATGTTTAACGGCATCCAGCATCCGGCCATTGTGCTCTGCCGAGCCGATGGGGAGTGTGAATACCTCAGACAGTTTGATTATCAGGATTATAAAAATCGAATGAGCTGAAGCTATGGAGAATAAGCCAAAATTTTCGGTGATAGTTCCGGTCTACAACCGTATTGACGAGGTGCGCGATCTGATGAAGAGCCTTGCCGAGCAGACCTGCCGGGACTTTGAAGTGGTGATAGTGGAAGATGGCTCCACAGAGCCGTGTGGCGATGAGATGAAAGCGTATCCCGAAGTGCAGGCTCAGTATTTTTTCAAGCCCAACGAGGGGCGCTCCATAGCTCGAAACTATGGCATGGAACGGGCTCGGGGTGAATGGTTTATCTTCTTCGACAGCGATTGTGTCATCCCGCCCGACTATTTTGAAGTGCTCTCTGAGGCACTGCGTGGTTCAGACCTTGACTGTTTTGGAGGGCCTGATGCTGCCCATGAGTCGTTTAGCTCCACCCAGAAAGCCATAAATTTTGCAATGACCTCATTTCTCACCACCGGTGGCATACGCGGCGGCAAGGTGAGCATGGAGAAATTTACACCTCGTACTTTCAATATGGGCTTTTCACGACGGGTATACGAAAAGGTAGGTGGCTTCAGGGAAATGTTTTCCGAGGATATCGACATGAGCACACGCATCCGTCAGGCCGGATTCAAGATAGGATTGTTTCCACAGGCTAAGGTGTATCATAAGCGCAGGGTCGACTTTGCCAAATTTTTCCGTCAGGTTCATGTCTTCGGCATGTCGCGAATCACGCTTAAACTTCTATATCCCGGCTCAATGAAGCTGGTACACACACTTCCGGCAGTGGCCGTTGTAATAGGAATTATACTGCTTCTTCTCGGCATCTTCGTATCCCACTGGTGGTTGCTGCCTCTGGCATTTTATCTGATAGCCATTTTTGTGAGTGCCCTTGTCACCACTCATTCCTTGGTGATAGCCTTGAAGGCAGTTCCGGCCAGTGTGATACAGATTACGGGCTATGGCACAGGCTTCATCAAGGCCTATATGAGCAAGATACTTCTGGGCAGAGGACGCGATATTGAGGAGGAAATACTGATACGTAAAGGAAAGTGACATGAATTTCAGCTCTATACCCGTAAGGCAACTTAACGATGATGACAAGCCCCGCGAGAAGGCTCTCTCGCAGGGCATACGTGCTTTGAGCGATGCCGAGCTTGTAGCAATCATATTTGGTGGCGGCCTGCCGGGGATGTCGGTGGTAGATATGGCGCGATCGCTGCTCAACGACTGTGACGGTCGGGTCGACAAGTTGGCGCGTCTGACAATGAACGAGCTCATGAGAAAATACAGGGGCATAGGCCCGGCAAAGGCTGTGAGCCTTGCGGCGGCTTTTGAGCTCGGACGGCGCAACCGCGAACAGGCCAGCCTGAACGAGGATCCTCTGATTCGTTCGAGTGCCGATGTTGTGAGAATAATGCAGCCGCTGCTCGAACAGCTCGAATATGAGGAGTTCTGGGTTTTGACCTTGTCGCGTGCCAATCGTGTCACATATAAAAGATGTGTATCGCAGGGAGGCACGGCCGCCACGGTAGTGGATGTGAAATTGCTGCTGAAGCGTGCGCTCGACTGTCTGGCCGAGGGTATAATACTGGTGCACAACCATCCTTCGGGCAATCCAAAGCCCTCCATGCAGGACGACACACTGACACGTCGGATAAAGGAGGGGGCAGCTATGCTGGATATCCGTGTACTCGACCATATTATCATAGCCCGACAAAATACATATTCATATGCCGATGAAGGCAAACTCTGATCGTTAACAATACGAAGAATATGAAAATATTATTATCATCAGTCATGCTGCTTTCATCAATGGCAGCATTTGCAGCGGACGACGTCAAGCTTCCCACACCTGAGACAGACAAAGGCATGCCGGTGATGAAGGCTTTTGCCGAACGCAAATCAACACGTAAATACAGCAGCCGCGAGCTGGCTCCCCAGGATCTTTCCAACCTGCTTTGGGCCACTATGGGTAAAAACCGTGAGGATGGACATCTTACGGCTCCCTCTTGCCAGAACAAACAGGAAATAAGAGTGTTTGTGATAGATAGTAAGGGCGCATACGAGTATGTGCCACTAAAAAATGAACTGCGCCATGTGGCCGACGGCGACTTCCGTCAGCTCGTGGCAGGACGCCAGAAATTTGTAGAGACAGCCCCTGTGAGCCTACTCATCGTGGCCGATATGGACAAATTCGGATCTACCGACCAGCGCAGCATGATGATGGCTGCCATTGATGCCGGCATTGTCACTGAGAATGCCTGTGTAGCCGCTGCAGGGCTCGGCTTGGCCACAGTGCCACGCGCTTCTATGGATGTGGCTGCACTTCAGAAGGCTCTTGGACTGGGTGAGGGGCAAATTCCTATGATGAACCTTCCTGTAGGATATTTTGAATAAACACTAAGCACACGATGGACAACGTATTTGAAAGCGAGTGGGTCAAGATGCTTGGCGGAGAGGTGTATAATGCCGTTCACCCCGAGTTTATCCGCCGACTTGAAATGATGCGTCAGCGCCTCTGGGAGTTCAACAATATGAACCCTTCAGACACCGGCGCGCTGAAAAGTCTGTTCAGAGATATTGTTGGAAGGGTGGGGGGGAATCATCATGTCAACCAGCCTTTCCGTTGTGACTATGGCTGCAACATAGAGATAGGCGATAATTTTTTCGCCAATTTCAATCTCACCATCCTCGACGAGGCCAAGGTGACCTTTGGCGACAATGTGTTCATAGGGCCAAATGTCAGCATCTATACCGCGTGTCATCCTCTCGACTCCGAATCCCGTAACACCGGAGTTGAATGGGCCGAGCCTGTCACCATAGGCAATAGCGTTTGGATAGGCGGTAGTGTCACGATACTTCCGGGCGTGACTATCGGGGATAACGCCGTGATCGGAGCGGGTAGTGTGGTCACAAAAGACGTGGAAAGCAACACTGCCGTTGCCGGAAACCCCGCTAAAGTGATAAAGAGAATAAAATAACTATAGCAAAGGTGTGCATTACAACCGATTGTACGCCTTTGCTATATTTTTTTATCGCCATTAAGCTTTTTTACCATATGGGAGTTGCAAATTAAGGAAATATTTTGTAACTTTGTATATACAAAGCCTGACAGACATATATAATCATCTTTCTAACGATTAATGAAACGACTTACTCTTTCCTTAATATTCACTTTCGTATTTTCTGCCATTCTTATGGCCGGGTGTTCAGACCATAGCACCCATCACGATATTCCGAATCCCGGCTCCAAGCCCGGAGGGTCGGAAATCACAACTTCTACCTATGCCAAAGGCGCCGACGTGAGTTGGCTCACTCAGCTCGAAAAAGAGGGACACAAGTTTTATGACACCAACGGCAAGGAGACCGAGCTGATGAAATTGCTCAAGGATGAATGTGGCGTAAATGCCATACGTCTGAGAGTATGGGTAAACCCTGCGGAAGGCTGGAACAATGTGGCCGACGTGATGACAAAAGCCCGACGTGCCCACGACCTGGGCATGAGGATTATGATTGATTTCCATTTCTCTGACACGTGGGCCGACCCAGGACATCAACCTACTCCTGAAGCATGGAAAAATTTCGATGTCGATGGATTGAAGCAAGCCATGACGCAGCATGTGGATGAAATGCTTTCAGCACTTAAAACCGAGGGTATAACCCCCGAATGGGTGCAGGTTGGAAACGAAACCACTCAGGGTATGCTTTGGCCGGTGGGTAAAGACGATCGTCCTGCCGATTTCGCTGCCCTGGTAAATGCCGGATATGATGCCGTGAAATCCATATTCCCGGATGCCAAGGTGATAGTACACCTGGACAAGGGTAACGACCTATGGAGATATGATCATATATTCGGAATACTCACCGAACATGGAGGGAAATATGACATGATAGGCATGTCGCTTTACCCCGAACCAGATGCGTGGCTGAAGGATACCGATACGATGATAGAAAATATCAAAACTCTTCACACTCGCTATGGCAAGCCCGTAGTGATATGCGAAGTGGGTATGAGATATGATTTGGGCGACACGGCCGACCGCATGATATCGCGCATCAAAGACAATACTCAGTCGCTGGGATATGTCGACGGCATATTCTATTGGGAACCGGAAGCACCAGCCGGATATAATGGTGGATATGACAAGGGGTGTTTCATAGACGGACGCCCGACTAATGCTTTGAATTCTTTTAAAAACTGACTATGAATAAACGATTTACTTGGCTATCTATGGCTGTTGGGCTGACACTCTCGGCTTCAGCTCAACGAAATGTCACCACTCTCAACGATGGGTGGCAGTTTACCAAAGGTGTTCCGACTGCCGATACAAAATGGCAGACCGTACGTGTGCCCCACGACTGGGCTATCTATGGCCCCTTTGACCGCAACAATGACCTGCAGGTGGTGGCCGTGGAGCAGAACGGCGAGAAGGACAAGACCACGAAGACCGGCCGTACCGGCGGCCTACCCTTTATAGGAAAAGGCTCCTACAAAACCACATTTGAGGTGCCCGACACTACTGGCCGCTCCGTCACACTAATATTCGACGGCGCCATGAGCAATGCCCATGTCAAAGTCAACGGCAAGGAAGTGATGTTCTGGCCCTATGGCTATAATACATTCTATGTCAACGTGGATGACGCGATAAAGCCTGGCGATAATCTGCTGGAAGTAGATCTGGAGAATTTCGAGAAGGCTTCACGATGGTATCCCGGAGCTGGACTATACAGAAATGTGCATGTGGTGAATACATCGAAAATCCACATTCCTGTGTGGGGCACCTATGTCACCACTCCGCGTGTCGGCAAGGACTATGCATCTGTAAGACTTGAAATGAAGATCGACGGCGCCGCAAAGAAAGAGAAGGTGACCGTGGCAACTGAAATTCTCGACCCTCAGGGCAAGAAGGTTTCATCAGACACCTCGGTCTACGTGGCTCGTGGCCAAAAGTTTGTGCAGAACTTCCTTGTGGATAAACCCGAACTTTGGAGCCCCAAAAGCCCCTCGCTCTACACCGCCCACACCACTCTGAGCGTAGACGGCAAGCAGGTGGACTCATATGACACCCGCTTTGGCATCCGCTCTATAGAATATATACCTGAGAAGGGATTCTTCCTTAATGGAGAGGTCACCAAATTCCAGGGCGTCTGCAACCATCACGATCTCGGTCCCCTTGGCGCTGCCGTCAACCGCTCGGCTCTGCGCCATCAGATAGAACTGCTCAAAGATATGGGCGTAAATGCTATACGCACATCTCACAATATGCCGGCCCCCGAGCTCGTTGAGCTTTGCGACGAACTTGGCATGATGCTGATGATCGAACCTTTCGACGACTGGGGATTCCGTCCCAAATCGCCCAACGGCTATGGCTCCGTATTCAACGAATGGGCCAAGAAAGATGTGACCAATATGGTGGAACACTTCCGCAACTCGCCTGCGGTGGTGATGTGGAGCTCGGGCAACGAGGTGCCTTCGCAGTGGGGACCCGACGGTATTGACGAACTCGTGATGCTTCAGGATATTATTCACGAACTCGATCCCACTCGCCCCGTGACCAACGGCATGGACCAGATCAATGCCGTGCTCGACAATGGCTTTGCTGCTGCCACCGATATTCCCGGCTTCAACTACAAGCCGCAGCGCTACGAAGAAGCATATGCCAAACTGCCCCAGAAACTCATTCTGGGCTCGGAGACAGCATCGACCGTAAGTTCAAGAGGTGTGTATCACTTCCCCGTAGAGTTTGGCGAGCACCACGTTGTGATGCATTCCGACAATCAGAGCAACTCTTATGACAACGAATCGTGTACTTGGAGCAATACCCCTGACCTTGACTTCGCACGCGACGATGATCATCCCTGGGTTATCGGACAGTTCGTTTGGACCGGATTTGACTATCTGGGCGAGCCATCGCCCTACGATACCGACGCATGGCCCAGCCATAGCTCTGTATTCGGCATTATCGACCTCGCATCCCTCCCCAAAGATCGCTACTACCTCTACCGTTCTAAGTGGAACAAAGAAGATGCCACCCTCCACGTACTTCCTCACTGGAACTGGAAAGGCCGTGAAGGTGAGATAACACCGGTGTTTGTCTACACTTCTTATCCTAAGGCTGAGCTCTTTATCAACGGTCGCTCGCAGGGCATGAGAGAGAAGAACGATTCTACCGTGCAGAATCGCTACAGACTCATGTGGAATGAAACCGTCTATGAACCCGGCGAACTGAAAGTAGTGGCCTATAACGCCGACGGTACCCCCGCCGAAACAAAAATCATACGCACTGCTGGCAAGCCCCACCACCTCGTGGTGAGCCAAAACCGCAAGGAGCTTGAAGCCAACGGCGACGACCTCGTATACTTCACCGTCCAGGTGGCCGACAAGGATGGCAACATCGTGCCCACCGACACCCGCGAAGTGAAATTCAAGGTGGAAGGTGCAGGAACCTTCGAAGCCACAGCCAATGGCGATCCAACATCGCTGCGCTCCTTTCAGAAACCTGAGATGGATCTGTTTAGCGGAGCAGCCACAGCAATAGCACGCAGCTCAAAGACCCCCGGTACACTCAAGTTTACCGTCTCGGCAAACGGAGTCAAACCCGCCACAGCCACAGTAGAAGTGAAATAATCCTCAAAAAGGATTTCTATAAAAAAGATAGCCATCGTAAACTCCGATGGCTATTTTTTTATACACACACGAAAAGCGACGTTGATCGGTGTGCAATATGCTGATGGATAGCTTTATAAATGCATATCAAAGCATGCCGAATACTTTAGGTTGAAACTTTTTCTTAACAAAAGTTCAAAAAAACTTGCACAGTGAAAAAAAAATGTCTAACTTTGCAGCGCAAAAAGGGGAAGACCCTTGAGCAAATGGAGAATCGCTAGCTCAGCTGGTAGAGCACAACACTTTTAATGTTGGGGTCGTGGGTTCGAGCCCCACGCGGTTCACCGAAAATCAAGCAGTCAGGCAGATGTCTGACTGCTTTTTTTATCGT
>JAMPGA010000002.1:123160-163750 GCA_023664185.1 Muribaculaceae bacterium | reverse complement strand
AAATTCAGCCAATTCTGCCAAATATTTTTAGGTATAATTACGGACTATCATATTAATTTATCTATCTCCGAAAGGATTTTTGTATCTTCCCATCAGCTGTCGGGCAAAGTAGCCGAAGAAACGCAAATCGTCCACGAAATAGCGTCGGAACATGCGCCGGGGTTCTTTGAGAAATCTGTAGAACCACTCCATGCAGAGCTTCTGCACCCATCGAGGAGCACGCTTAATGTTGCCGGCCTCAAAGTCGATTGTGGCGCCCAAGGCCATCCAAAGTTTCACACCGGGCATCAGGTGGCGGTGTGCTGCGATCCACTTCTCCTGCTTTGGTGCACCGACTCCCACGAGCACCACTGTGGCACCGGAGGCGTTTATGATATCGACAATCCCGGCACACTCGGCTGCATTTTTTTCAAATCCGAACGATGGTGAATGAGCTCCCACCACAATCTCGCGTCCCACCTTCTGATTGATACGCCTCATGGCCTCGTCGGCCACGCCGGGGCGTGCCCCGAGCAGAAAGATGCGACACTCAGGGTCGGCGGCATGATGCATATAGAAGTGGGTGAAAAAGGAGCTACCCGGTATGGCCTCCGGTATAGGCTGAGGCAGCAGGCGCGAGCACATACTAAGTATGCGGCTGTCACACACGATCCACTCGGCATCCATGTAGGAATTGAAAAACTCGCGGTCGGTCTGCAATTTCACCAGATGATCCAGATTGGGCGTGACGAGCACACCGCTCTCCAGGCTCTCAAGCAGAGATTGGAGGGTGATACGTCTGATGGGTATATTCAGCACTGTGGTGGTCTCCATGGCAAATGCAAAATTACAAAAAAATAGCATTCAAACACAAAAAAACCGTTCCGGATCCAGAATCTCTGGAGCCGGAACGGCAGTTAATTCAATCTAAGTGATGGTCTAAGAAATTACCAGTTGTCAGCATTCCAACCCACCTCGCTATCGGAAATTTGATCGTAAACACCTGTAGTATTGGGGTTGTTATACTCTGTGATCGCTTTATTGGAGTTACCCTCGGTCTGAACGAATACGAGGTTTGTCCATGCGGGACGGCCTTCGGTGTTGAAGCGTACCTGCTTGTACCAGTTGGTTCCCATATAGCCGCGGGTTACAGAGTAGTTGAGACGCTTGATGTCAAACAGAGTCTGACCCTCGCCCCAGAGCTCTACACGCTTCTGGAACACGATTTCCTCAATCACATCATCAGCAGCGGTAGCCTTGCATGAATATGTTGCATAGCGGTAAGTCTTCATGAAGCTTTCGAGAGCCGACTTGCCTGCAGCGGCATCAAGATGAGCCTGAGCCTCGATGGAGATGAAATACATCTCCTCGACACGCATCAGAGCCTGAGCTGCTGCTGAAGCCACCTGATAGGTCTTGGTCTCACCGTCGGCGGGACGGAACTTGATGGCGCAAAGCTTGTGGTTGTTGCAGAAAGAGATTTTCGAAGCTGCATCGGTGCGTCCGTTAAGCTGAACCTTGTTCTGAAGGGTAATTGCTGTGGGACACCATGACAGCTTGCGGAAGTCGCTGTTGTTGATGCGGGTATACATGTTGTAGTCGATGTCAAACTCGGCACCGGCTGCAGCATAGCCATAAGTAGCCTCGGGTGAGAGGAACGATACGAAGTTACAGATACCTGTGGTGACGGCACGGTTCTCGGCTGTGAGCTGCGAGCCAAGCATCCATGATGTGTTTCCGTCGGGGGTATTGAAACCAGACTTGGCATCGGTCCACTGAGCCTCGGTCAGAGGTGAGCCTCCGTGTGTCGAGATAGCCAGATCGGCATATTCCTTAGCCTTGGCATAGTCCTCAACCCACATGTAGAGACGTGCATACAGGCCGTAGACTACAGCGAGGTTAGGATATATGAATGTGTTGTATTCTTCGGGAGCCTTTTCAATGTTCTCGGCAGCATAGTCGAGATCGCTCTTGATGAATTTAAACATCTGCTGGCGTGTGGCACGGGGGTTGTTGGTGGCAGCCTCCATAGTGGTTTCCTCAGTCACGATGGGATATGTGAGGTTGAGCACGTTGTTGCCATAAGCATTTTCAGCCTTGGTCTTGTCGCAGGGGAGATACTCATACCAGCGGGCCACATCCAGATAAGCGAGTGCACGGTAGGCAAGCGCGATGGCGCGGCAGCCCTGGCCATCCTCTGTCTCGATTCCGGCAGGGAAAGTGGCAGCAGCCTTGTTGGTGGCAAGGATGAGCTTCGAATAGTAGTTGAGGATGAGCTGAGGCATCCAGTAGCCCTCATCGTTATAGCCCTGGGCATAGTATGAGAACTGGTCGTAGTTGGTGCCGTTGCAGTTGATGGTCATATCGCCGGTCATGCGGTCGCGCATGATCATCATACCGGCATAACCTATGTCGCAGTGATGGTCGGAGTTATCTGTGTTCACATAGATTATCATCGAGGGGATGGCAGCCAGTGTGGATCCTCCGGCCTTGGTGGTGGCATTGAGCTGATCCTGAGTGATGGTGCCACCCATGGGATCCTTATCCTCCATGCAGCCTGTGAGCGCGGTCATCGAGGCTGCTGCAAGAGTCAGCGCGGCTATTATCTTGGTTTTCATTGTTGTTTTCGAAACTTTTATTGATTAGAAAGTTACGTTGATGCCGCCTGAGAGGGTGCGGACGGGAGAGTAGTAAGCTGAGCTTGATGAGCCTGTGATGGCCTGGTTGCGTGAGCCGTTGGTGAAGCCCTGAGCCATGCCCTGACGGGGATCAAGACCTTTGCGCTTGGTCCAGATGGCCACGTTGTCGGCTGTGAAGTAAACGCGGATGCGGTCTACCTCAAACTTTTTGGTGAGCTTGGTGGGGATGGTGTAGCCCACGTTGATGCTCTGGAGAGCCAGATAGCCGGCGTTGGTCAGAAAGCGCGATGAGCTACGGGCGCTGAATTCGTCGCCATACACGAAGCGTGGGATATCAGAGTTGGTGTTATTGGGAGTCCAGCCTTTGAGCACATCCTTGTGGAAGGGTGATGTTGAGGTCTGGAGAGGTGAGCTCATGAGGCCTGCATAGGTCGAATCGTAAACCTTGCCGCCGATCTGATAGTTGAAGTCAACCTGCACGTCGAAGCCGTAGATATCGGCGTTCACACCGAAGCCGCCATATACGTCGGGCAGAGCCGAGCCGCAGAGGTGATAGTCGGCAGTCGAGAGTGAGTTGTAGTCGGTGGTGCGCACCTCGCTCTTGTTTCCATAAGGATCGGTGACAGTCTTCCAGTATGTGGCCAGACCGGTCTCCTTGTCGACACCGGCATAGCGGGGCAGACGGAAGGTGTAGAGCGACTCACCCTCGCCATAGTAGAACGAGCCTGAGCTGTAGCCGTCAACACCGTCGCAGGTCATGGTCTTTGAAGGAGCGGCCAGACGTGTGATCTTGTTCTTCACCCATGTCATGTTGAAGGTGAGGCCTACGTTGATGTCCTTCGAACGGTAAACATCGCCGTGGAGGTCGATTTCGATACCATAGTTCTTCATATCGCCCACGTTGTCGTAGTAACCGGTGTAACCATATGAAGGGGGAAGAGGACGACGGAAGAGCATATCAGATGTCTTGCGCACGAAGCCTTCCACAGTACCACCGAGGCGGTTGTTCCAGAATTCGAAGTCAACGCCGGCGTTGAAGTTGCCACCCTTCTCCCAAGTGATGTTGGGGTTGCCAAGGGTACTGGGCTCAGCGGCGGGAACACCGTTTGAGTTTACGATCTTATATGTGCTCACGTAGCGGTAGCTACCGATGCGGTCGTTACCCTGCTCACCGTAAGATGCTTTGAGCTTCAAGATGTCGATCCATGATGCATCCTGCAGGAACTTCTCTTTAGAGAGGATCCAGGCTGCGCCAAACGACCAGAAGCTACCCCAGCGGTGATCCTTGTGGAAGCGTGACGAACCGTCGCGACGATAAGATGCCGATGCGAAGTACTTGCCGTCGTAGTCATAGTTGGCACGGCCGAACCAGCCTTCAGTGTTATAGTGAGAGATCGACGAACCGTTCTGGTTTGACTCGATGGCGCCTGAGAGCTCCTTGTTGTTGGGGAGAAGCATGTTTGAAGCCATGCCATAGACGTCGTATGTCTTGGTCTGATAGCTTTCATGACCCACGAGGGCTGATACATTGTGGTTGCCGAATGAGCGGGTCCAGTTGAGGAGCTGCTGGAAGGTCCAGTCGATATAGCGCTGATGCTCAACGGTGATAGAGCCGTTTGAGTCGGCATACATGCCATAGAAGGGGTTGGTCACAGAGTTGAAACGGGTCTCGTCGAGAGAAACAGCGTTGTTTGTTGTGAACTTGAAGTCGTGCAGGAAGCGGATTTCGGCAAATGCGTTGCCGTTGAATGCGTTGCCCTTGCTTGTGTTGGTGTCAAGAATGTTGGCCTGGATAGGGTTGGCCTGCGAGAAGACGGGACGGTCGAGGCCGGCGTTCATGCCGTCGCCATAGTCCATCACCTGGATGCCGTTGCTGTCGGTGATGATATTGCCGTTGCCGTCGCGAACGAACAGAGGATAGATGGGGGGCATCGATGAAGCCACGGCGAAGATGTTGCCCGACGATGAGGCGCTACCGTCGTCGCCAAAGTTGCTCACGTTGTAGTGTGAGAATGCCATGTTTGCACCGACTTTGAGCCAAGGCTTGGCCTGGATGTCGGCAGACAGACGGGCGTTGAAACGCTCGAAGCCCGAGTTGGTAGAGATACCCTCGTTGTTGAGGTAGCTTGACGAGAAGTAGAACGAACCCCTGTCTGTGGCCTGAGACACGCTCAGGTTATATTCCTGACGCAGCGACTTGCGATATGCATAGTCTTCCCAGTTGTCGGCGAGGAGCATGTAGTCCTGACCCTCATAGTTCACCACATTGCCGGGATAGGCATTGGGGTTGAGGCGGCCGTTTACGATGAGAGCTTCACCTTCGGGCACACCAAACACCTGATACTTGAGGTTGTTGATGAGGTTCTTGTTGATAAAGTCGTCAAGTTCGGCACCTTCGAGCTTGCTTCCGAGACCCCAAGCGGCCGACTGGCTGTTTGAGAGGGCTGTGGCATAAGCCTCGTAGTAGCCCTTGGCCGACGAGATGACGTCGTAGTCCTGCACGGCGCGTGAGTTCTGTCCCCACTTGGCGTCGAAAGTCACCTTGGCATCGCCTTTACCACGCTTGGTGGTGATGAGGATGACACCGTTGGCACCACGGGCACCGTAGAGGGCGTTGGAAGCAGCGTCCTTGAGCACGGTCATCGACTCGATATCCTGCGACGAAATGGTGTTGAGGTCGCCCGAGAAGGGGGTACCGTCAAGCACGATGAGAGGATCGTTGCCAGCGTTGATCGAAGAGATACCGCGGATATAGATGGTGGGGTTTGAGCCGGGAGCACCCGATACATTGTTGAGCTGAACACCGGCCACACGGCCATTGAGAGCGTCGACCGGGTTGGTCACCTGCACTGACTCAATCTGTGAGGCATCGAGCACTGAGGCTGAGCCGGTGAATGAAGAGCGCTTTGCTGTACCGTAGGCCACTGTGATGACCTCATCGAGCATATTTGAGCTCTCAAGCTTAATGGTCATGGGGCTTGCGGTGATGTCAACCTCCTGGGTATTCATACCCACATAGGAGACAGTCAATTTCTTTACTGATGCCGGAAGGGTAATCGAGAAGTTGCCGTCAAGGTCTGTGACGACTCCGATCTTCGAGCCCACTCCCATCACGGTCGCGCCCATCAGAGGCTCGCCGTTGTCAGCGCTCACCACTTCGCCGGTCACGGTGCGGTTCTGAGCCGCTGCGCCTATCGCAAAGGTGATGATAACTGCAAGAAGTAGAAACAGCTTTTTCATACCTAATAGTAAAAACGAATAAATAAAAGTATTTAAATATGATAATTGACGGATAGAAATGCAATATGAATGCAAAATTAGCACTTTTTTAACGATTGTATGGAAGTATTTATGTAAAATAATGTTAAATTTGGTGTTAAATCCGTCGCGGTGTAAAGTAGAATGGCCCTTTTCGTGGCAATTTGACAAAAAGAAGATTAAGAACGTATCCAATAATATATGTTAATGCTGAAATACTCCGTCTCGCATCTCTCAGGTGCTTTTGGCGCTGGCGCTCCGTCACAATGCCACAGTATTGCTCCCTCTCGCCACCTCCAAAATCCCTCCGAGGTATGCAACCTCAGCGTTAACATATATTATGGGACAGGCTCTAAAGAAACAGACAAAACAAATGCTCATACGTGGTTTGAGCATTTGTTTTGTCTGTCAGTGCCCTTTCGGCAGCCTATATATAATAAGGTGTATGGACGGAAAATCTGAATCGAGAGACTCGTGGGCATTGCAACCTCAATTCCCAACTCTCAATTATCAGAACGCCACTGGCTTCATGGTGAGGCCGGTGGTTTCCTGGAGGCCAAACAGAAGGTTCATGGTGTGGACAGCATTGCCGGCTGCTCCTTTGAGGAGATTGTCTATGACAGCCGTGATGAGCAGGCGCCCGTCTATCTTGTCGAGGTGGATGATACACTTGTTTGTGTTGACCACATCCTTCAGGTCGGGGATCTTCGAGGTGATGAATGTAAAATTATGGTCGGAGAAATAGTCCTGATATATCTTTATCACCTCGGGGAGTTCGAGCGGACACTCCAGCCAGGTCACAGCCATAATGCCGCGCGAGAAGGGAGCGCGGACGGGGAGCATGTGTAGCCGTGAGTTGAAGCTCTGCTGCATGGCTTTGAGGGTCTGCAGAATCTCGGCCTCCTGAGTGTGGCGGAATGGGCGATAGACCACGGCATTGTCGTTGCGCCAGGCATAGTGGGTGGTGGGACGGCGTTCGGCACCCTCGCTGGTGGCGCCGGTAAAGACGGTGGTGTGTATATCGGAATTTAGCAGGAGGTTCTTGGCCAGAGGTATGAGCGAAAGCTCCACGGCCATGGCAAGGCATCCGGGATTAGCCACACGCTTGGCACCGCGCACCATGGGCTTTCGATTGAGCTCGGAGAGGCCATAGACAAACTCATTGTCGTCGGCCTCAAGGCGGTAGTCTCGCGACAGGTCGATGATCTTGAGCTTCTCTGGCACAGTTACCGAAGCCAGAAACTCACGTGTCTTTCCGGCCGGGCGGCAGCAGAAGAGCACATCGATGGAGTCAAGATCGATGGTGGAAGTGAAGTTCATATCTATCTCTCCATACAGACCCTGGTGCACATCGACTATGCGCTGCCCGGCCACGGTGCGCGAGTGCACCCACATGAGCATCACATCGGGATGATTGATCAGTATTCTCACCAGCTCGCCGGCTGCATAGCCCGAGCCTCCTATAATTCCGACTTTTATCATGACTGTTCGGGCAATGCGATTTCGGCTATGCCACGCTCTATGCGCGCTATTGTCTCATCGGGGCCAAGCAGCTCTGTGATGTCGAAGATGTGTGGGCCCTTGCACTCGCCCACAAGGCAGAGGCGGAAGGCATTCATCACATTGCCCAGATGGTAGCCGTTGTCCTCTACCCATTTGAGCACTATAGGCTCTGCTTCCTTGCTCTTCCACGAGGGGAGGGCGCGGAGCACACCGATCAGCTCCTGCATTATGGCCGGGGTTTCGGGCTTCCAGCGTTTGCGTATATCCTTTTCGGCATAAGTCTGGGGAGCCGTGAAGAAGAAGCGGGCCTGATCCCAGAGGTCGGCCACAAAGTTGATGCGCCCCTTCACCATAGCCACGGCTGCAGTGATATATTCGTCGGTAAAGTCAGCGGGATTAACGCCGTGAGCCTCGAGAACGGGCTTGAAGAGTTCGGCCAGACGCTCATCGGAGGCCATCTGCAGATACTCGTGGTTGAACCAGCGACCTTTCTCGTAGGCAAACTTGGCACCTGCACGCGAGCAGTGGTCAAACGAGAATTTCGCCGTAAGCTCATCCATCGACATTATCTCTGTGTCGTCGCCGGGATTCCAGCCCAGCAGAGCCAGGAAGTTTATCACGGCCTCAGGCAGATAGCCGCTTTCGCGATAGCCCGACGAGATGGCGCCGCTCTTAGGGTCGTGCCATTCCAGGGGGAACACCGGGAAGCCCAGACGGTCGCCGTCGCGCTTGGAGAGCTTGCCCTTGCCGTCGGGCTTGAGCAGCAGAGGCAGATGCACAAAGTCGGGGCGGGTATCAGCCCAGCCGAAGGCCTCATACAGAAGCACATGGAGCGGAGCCGAGGGGAGCCACTCTTCGCCTCTGATCACGTGGGTCACCTCCATGAGATGGTCGTCGACGATATTGGCCAGGTGATATGTGGGCAGGTCGTCGGCGCTCTTGTAGAGCACCTTGTCATCGAGCACGGACGAGTTGATGGTGACGCGGCCGCGCAGCAGGTCGTTCACCTCCACATCGCGCCCGGGCTCAATCAGGAAACGCACCACGTAAGGTGTACCTGCATCAAGCAGGGCCATGACCTCATCGGCGGGAAGAGCCAGGGAGTTGCGCATGGACATGCGTGTCGATGCATCATACTGGAAATTGGGTGTGGCGGCACGTGCGGCCTCGAGCTCGGCGGGGGTATCGAAGGCATAATATGCCTTACCGGCATCGAGCAGGAGCTTTACGTGCTCGCGATATATGTCGCGGCGTTCGCTCTGTTTGTAAGGTCCATAGGCTCCGCCTTCGCGCACTCCTTCGTCAATCTTGATGCCGAGCCATGCGAGAGCCTCGTTGATATAATCTTCGGCGCCGGGAACAAAGCGCTGTGAGTCAGTATCCTCGATGCGCAGTATCATGTCGCCTCCGTGGCGGCGCGCAAAGAGATAGTTGTAGAGAGCGGTGCGCACACCGCCTATATGGAGAGGGCCTGTGGGTGAGGGAGCAAATCTTACTCTGACTTTACGATCCATGCAGTAATGGTTATGGTTTAGGATAGGCAAAATTACGCAAAAATCGCGGTATATTATGGGACAGACCCTAAATTTTAGAAAAAAAAGTTGTATTTTTGTCCTCTCAAAAAAATCGCGTTCAGTGACAATGATGGAAAACGAAAAACGCCCCGCAGTTCCCGAGCCCGCCATCGGCAGGCTCCCCTGGTATCTGGCCTGTGTCTCCAAGATGCGAGCCGATGGGGTGGAGTATGTATCGTCGACCGCCATTTCGCAGCAGCTCAACGTCGACGCCTCACAGATAGCCAAAGACCTCAGTTATCTGAATATCAAGGGTAAAACAAGAATAGGCTACGATGTGGTCCAGCTGGAAGAAGGCCTCAACGATTTCCTGGGCTTTCACCGCCGCCACAAGGCAGTGATGATGGGAGTGGGCAGCCTGGGGCGTGCGCTCATAACCGACTCGGGTCTGTCGCGCTACGGTCTGGAGATTGTGGCCGGCTTCGACATTGACCCCGCCGTGACAGGGCGCGAGATAGGCAATGTGCCGATTTTCGATATCAGCCGCCTGCCCGATCTGCGTAGCGAGCTGGGCGCCGAGATTGCCATCATAGCCGTGCCCGCACCCGTTGCCGCCGACGTGGCCCGCATTTGCATAAGCGCCGGCATAAAGGCACTGTGGAATTTCACACCGTTCCACATCAAGGCCGACCCGGGCATAATAATCCAAAACACATCTATTTACGCCCATCTGGCGATGATATACAACCGCATGCCCGACCGATGAAGATCATAGTCTTTGACCACATTCTTCCAGAGGCCGAGGCCGATTTTATGCCCGACTCGGCACTGCTGCTGCCGGGGCGCCCGATGTTTTTCCCCGAGGAAGGGAGCGGATGGGTGCTGGAGCCCCATGTAGCGGTGAGGCTCAACCGTCTGGGCAAAGGTGTGTCGCCGCGGTTTGCCCACAGATACTACGATGCTCTGACACTTGGGCTGCGCCTCACTCTGCCAGGCCACCCTGCTCCTGGACTGCTTTCTGGCATGGATGCATCAGTGGTGTGTGGCGAGTGGCTGGAGCCCGAGCGGTTTGCTGAATTAGGCGAGCTCACCATAAAGGACACCACTCTAAGGCTGCCCTTCTCACCCTCCGACATCGCCGAAGCCATTGCCGCCGTGAGCCGGCTCACCACCATAAAGATGGGCGATATAGTGCTGCTCCCCACCGTCGCACCATCCATAGCAGCCACCCCACGCACACGCCTCCAGACCGAAACCATCGACGGTTTTCAGCTGCTCAACCTAAAGATTGTTTGACAGTGTGGAGAAAAATCGCTAAATTTGCCGTCGCTTTACTATCACCCCATTGTATCACTCATACCCAAAGATTTGGACACAGACCCTTTACCGGCCACTGAGGCCGCAGCAAATATCCTGACCGACATAGTCAACACACTGACCCTGCCATGCGTTGTGGCTCCGCTCGACGCCGCCCAGATAGTAGCCCTCACGCTTGCTGTGCTGGCTCTTTTCATATCCGGGTTCGTATCGGGCAGCGAGATTGCCTTCTTCTCGCTCACGCCCACCCAGTGTGACGAGCTTGAAGAAGAAAACGAGCAGAGCAAAGTGCTGGCACTGCTCAAAAAGCCGGATAGGCTTCTGGCTACAATACTTATAGCCAACAATCTCGTCAACGTCACCATTGTTGTGCTCTGCACCTTTGCCCTCGGCCCTATTTTCGACGGCATGAGCGCCGTGTGGAGCTTTATACTGCAGACTGTAATCCTCACATTCCTGATACTGCTTTTCGGCGAGATACTCCCCAAACTCTATGCAAACTCCAACAATCTCGGCTGGGCCAAAATGGCCGCCGGGCCGCTGGATGCTGCCGTCAAGATGTTCTATCCCCTGGCTACACTACTGGTGAAGAGCTCGGGAATAGTGAACCGTGTGGTCACCAAGAAGGAGATGGCCGTGACCGCCGACGACCTCTCGCAGGCGCTTGAGATAGCCGAGGGGGTGGACGACTCGCAAAGCAAGGATATGCTCGAGGGGATCCTCAAGTTTGGCGACACCACGGCCTCCGAGGTGATGACGCCGCGCGTCGACGTGACCGGACTCGACATGGATCTGACCTTCAGCGAAGTGATGAAGGTGGTGATCGACAGTGGCTTTGCCCGTCTGCCGGTGTTTGAAGGCTCGATGGACAACATAAAAGGTGTGCTCTACTCGCGCGACCTGCTCCCATTCGTGGGCAAGACCGATACGGCCGACTTCCGCTGGCAGGAGCTGATGAGAGAGCCCTACTTTGTGCCGGAGTCACGCATGATCGACGACCTGCTCGAGGACTTCCGCTCGCGCCGCGTGCATCTGGCCATCGTGATCGACGAGTTTGGAGGCACTCAAGGTATTGTGACGCTCGAAGATGTGCTCGAGGAGATAGTCGGCGATATCGACGATGAGTATGACGAGGAGGAGAAGACCTACCGCTCACTGCCCGACGGCTCGTATGTCTTCGAGGGCAAGACGCTGCTCAACGACTTCTTCCGCGTCACCGGGCTCGAAGACGAGGTGTTTGCAGCCGTCACCGAGGACTGCGAAACCCTGGCCGGCATGCTCCTGGCCATCAAGGGCGATTTCCCGAAAGAAAAAGAGTCGATAGCCTACGGTCAGTGCCGTTTTCTGGTACTGTCCGTGCGCCATCACCGCATAGTCAACGTGCGCGTCAAGGTTCTCGACGCCGCCCAGACCGACCACAAGCAATGAGAGCCCTTGCGCCTATCCTTGTGGCTGGAACGCTGCTCACCCTGTGTGGCTGCCAAGGCACTGACTCTCGGCATAGCTCCCCCCTCCCAAAGGGCTATCCCCGCATCGAGATGCCCGACTCCACCTACACTTCCATCGACTCGCTACCGGTAAAGATTGCCGTCAATGCCGGAGCCGAGACCTCTGTGACCAACCGTGGCTCTGACAAATGGATAGACATTTCATATCCCGAGTTCGCTGAAGGGCGCATTTACCTGACGCTCAACGCCGTCAATACCAACGATGAGGCCGCTGTGGTAGACAACCGTCTGGAGCGTATGGCTCTGGACACCGCCGGGCTTCCGGGCGAAAAAACCGAGCTTGTCTCCACCGACGGATGGCGCTGCATCATGCTCACTACACGCACCTCGCTCACCACACCGCTGCATCTGCTGGCCGTGGGCCACGGATATATACTCTCGGGAGTGTTCAGCATGAATGTGGCCGAGAACACACCCCCCGACTCACTGGCGCCGGTGGTACAGGCCGTGGAGCGCGATATACTCACCATGCTGAAGTCTCTTTGAATGTACCGACTGTATTTCGCCCCTATCCCTAAAGCCGATCGCAGCAATCGCCGGGAGTGTGAGCGCCGGGCTGTCGTGACGCTTGTGAGGCAGGTTTTCGGTCCTGATGCAGTTCTTACTCACAATGCCGACGGGGCGCCCGAAGTGAGCACCCATCATAGCGGTGGTTTCTCAATATCGCATAGCATAGACCAGTGTGTCCTGGCCGTGACCCTCAAAGGCATAATCGGAGTGGACAGCGAGACGGCGCGCCCACAGCTGCTCCGGGTGGCCGGCAAGTTTATCAATCACACTGAGTCGGCCTACATTCCTCAGCTCATATCCACCCTTTTACAGGCATGGACGGCCAAGGAGGCAGTCTACAAAGCCGCACTCACTCCTGGCTTGGGGCTCACTGAGATAACCCTCACGCCCGACATGCGCACAGCCACCGCACGGGATATGATCTTCACCATCGACTACCCCTGCCTCTCCCCCACCCGCGTCACCGCAGTGGCACTGGCTAAATAAGTATCGGTTGAATCATCACTCTAATCCCATCCCAGACACAATTTTCTTAACCACATCACAACATCTCTTGCGTTGATTGCCAACCCTGGAGGTGAACATTACCGACTCACCCTCTCTCGCTGCCATCAGTATCCTTGACTGATTGGCTCGAAACACCCTTGCTATTACTACTTGCATAATTCCCAAGCCGGATTGTCCATATCACCTCGTCACACTCCCCACTTTTCGGTAAGGGCATGGTAGGCGGGGGTTTGTTTGTAACGTTCTATCTGAGAGTCGAGGGTGTCGAGCAGAGCCTTGGAGCGCTGGTCGAGTATCCACGACTGGAACTGCGAGAACGAGATATTATCCGAAATCCGAATGTCGGGATAATGCTCGCTCAGACGGCGTGCCACCTCTTGATTCACCACAGCACGCGGTATCTCTCCCTTGGCCGTAAGTATCACCAGCTGCTCGGCCGAATACTCCTGGCTGACATGGACGTGGATGGAGTCGCCTATCTCGCGCGAAAGGTTTTCCAAACGGCTCACGGCAGGCGAGCCGGCAGCCACCCACACATCTTTTCCGGCCAGATCGAGCGTTGATGCTATGGTGTCGCGTCCCACGAGCACCTGGCGGTCGGTATAGACTGGCTTGGTGAAGAGATAATGCTCTTTGCCGGAAGCAAACATAGGTATATCGGCCATAACCACGTCAAAGCACCCCTGACGGAGCTTCTCGAGAGCCTCGTCGACGGTAGCCACAGGGAAGAATTTGACGTTGTCGCCATACTCAGCCGCCATGCCACGCATCATCTCGTAGTTGAACCCGGTTATCGAGTCGCCGTAACGGTAGAGCGACATGGGCGAATAAGCTATGGCCACACTAATGGTGTCGCCGCCTGCCGGCTGATACGAGTAAGCCGGGTGGCGGTCGGTATTGCGATAATAGTTTATGGTGGCTATCACGCCGACGGATATTATCGCCAATGCGAGGATGAGTATTACACGAAAAGACTTCATGCTATTATAACGCATGAAGTGGGCATTTAGTTAGTTCAGGAAATCTACACTCACTCCCATCTGGAAACGGCGCGGGTTGAGGGGATAGTGAGGTGTGGAGAAGTAGTCCGACCCGCCGAAGATGCCCTGGTTGACGTGTGACCACACCAGGAAGAAGCGCGCCCTGGAGAGCTTCATGTTGATATAGGCACACATGAAGGGATAATTGCCGCATTTTATTTCCTGCTGATTGCAGAAGGCCATAGTGGAGGGCTGATAGGCAGGTGCATGATAGCGTGTGTAATAATCAAGGTCGACGCCAAGCTGCACATCGAGCACATGGGCCACTTTGAACCACAGATACAGATTGGAATAGATGGAGAGCTGTGGCAGCGGTATCACCGACTCATTTGTGGTGGTCTGATATATCACGGTGTTTCGCCAGTTCAGGGCTTTCCACCTCAGATTCTGCTCCAGGCGTGCGGCCAGCACCTGCACACTGCCGCCGTTCTGCACCGGCAGGAAGTCGGAACCGAAATATATATGGTTTTGCACATTCTCCACGGCCACATTTATGCGTGTGCCTGTGTGTGGTATGGTGAGGGTGCCCCCGAAGCGCAGACGTCTTATCTTACCGAAATCGTTTTTCCAGATAAAGTGGTTCGACACGTAATGTTCCATCAGATAGGGTGCCGACTCGTTGGCAAAGCTGCCATAGCCGCGCAGACTCACGGTGTCGCCCAACAGACGTATGCGTGTGGTGATACCTCCATCGGCAAAAATCTCTCCGGCGGCCGCTCCGGCTATACCAAGCTTGACGGTGGCATCGTAGTTGAAGGTAAGCCCCTGTTGCTTGGTGAGCTGCGCACCGGCATAAACGAATGTCTCCTTCCCCTTGTGGGCCATGCGCTGGTCGAATGGGTAAGGCGTGAGACCTGCCGGACGGTCGGAGCCGCTGAGTGGCAGAGTATCCGGGGTCTGATAATATGTGCGCATTTCGTGGGTTAGGAATGCAGCCAGTCCGGCCTTGGCATATTTGTTGAAACCCTCGAGCAGCGACACACCTACGGTATTCTCCATATAATCAGTGCGGGTCAGATCGGCGGTATGGTCGTCGGAGAAATAATGATTCTCCCAGAATTCCGACTCATCGCTGGCATTGGTATTGCGAAAGCGGTGACGGGCATCGCCATATTTGAATGTCCATATGAAGCTCGACACCGGCACATACTCCCGGCCCACGATAGTATCGGTGACCGAATCGAGCAGCTCCTTCCAGAAGCCAACCTTATAGCGCTGATTGATATACAGATTCTTGCCGCGCACACGCGATGTTGAGCCATTGAGCCGTGTGGGTATGGAGCGGGGATTGATCTTGGAGAGTCCACCCTGTAGGACTGCCGGATCAAGGATATAGAGATCGTCGGTGACACCGCCGTTCTCCTGATTGAGCATGTTGAAGGTGTCGTAGGAAGCCTGCAGCTCATAGCGATCACCCATATACGAGCCGAACAATCGCCAGTTAAACCCCTTGGCAGCCTGATGATTGTATGAGCCTTTGGAGTAAGGATAGTTTATATCGAGACCCACCTGGCCGCGTCGCGAAAAGTTGCCCGAAAACAGGAACTTAAACCAGTCCTGAGCCAGCTCACGGCCACCGCCTGTGCTATAGCTCACGATGCTCATGGGGATGGCTGTGTTGTAGAACCTCAGACTCCGCTGTGTGGGGAGCCAGAACTGTTTGGAGTCGAGAAAGAAAAATCGGCTCATAGGCTCGCGGTCCATATATATCATGTTTATCCCCTCGGAAGCCTGGTTGCCTGTAGTGGCAAAGGCCGGGGAGACTGACGATGGCACCGCCATCTGAAACAGATTGTATGTGAGAGTGTCAATCCCGGCCGCCTCATGAAGCCCCAGCGGGGGCATCGGATACCAGGCTGTCGAGGCCACCGGTTTGTTTTGGCGACTTTGCGCTGTCACAACCGTCACGCTGACCAGGACACTGACAAGCAGGATAAGGAAACGTTTCATATCGTCTGCAAAGTTACTGAGAAACGAGCATAAAAAAAAATTATCCGTCATCACGACGAATAATCTTCTTACCTTAAATCTAATACCATGAAAAACTGATGCAAAGGTAGGCATTATTTCATTAATGTCAAATAATCATGCTAAAAAACACATTACTCTTAACATTATTTAACTAATCAACCATTATAAACCCTGCCCAGTAGTATGGTTCGGGGAAACGTTTCCTCACCTCAGCGCGGGCTGCCGTGAAGGCTCTGTGGCGAGAGAAACCGTTTGACACCAGATTTTTATAGAAGCTGTCCATAAACATTGTAGTAGAAAGCTCGCTGGCTTCCCAGAGGCTCATCACCAGCGTTCCGGCTCCGGCCTTCTTGAAAGCGCGCTGCAGGCCGTAGAGACCTTCGGATGTAGCGGCCGAGCCTCGGGCCGTGTTGCAGGCCGACAGACACACCAGCGATGTGGCCGATAGGTCGCAGCGGGCTATATCGGCGGCTGTGAGCAGTCCGCCCAGTGTAGTGGGTGGCAGAGGCTGACCGGTCCACTCGGCATTGCCGCCCGACATCACCAGTCCGCTCAGTCTCATGGGGTCGGTGACTCCGGCGAGACCCTTGGCCTTGGTGCGGTCGTCAGGGTCGAAATAAAAGCCGTGTGTGGCCATGTGGAGTATGGCCGGAGCATTACCGGAGAGGGAGAAGAACGATGCTTCCGTAGCGCGCTTGCCAGTGAGCGGAGTGACGCTTTTCACCGAATCGGCCAGTAGGGTGGCTATCACATTCACCTCGCGCAGCGTGTAGGGAAGATAGGGAAGTGTGTCGGAGTGCACCGACGGGGAGCGGGGAATGAAGGCAGCGGCCATATCATTGTCAATAGGTAGACTCGCCAGAGCCATTTCATCGTCGTCCATATTATATGTGATGCCACCATATAGGAGCGCGGTGCGATCGTCGGGCATCGATGAGGGTTCCAGGAGCCTGCGGGCTGAGGAGAGGCGCGACATCTTGTAGCGCTCACCGGCAAGCTGAGAGTCGGCAAGCGGAATGGCCGCAAACGATATGGAGTGGAGCCTGCCAGAAGGCACTATATAAAGACGTTTGTCGGGGGTGGCATATTTCAGTATCGGGTCGAGACACAACTGGCGCAGCGACTCGGCGGCCTCATACTCGTAGAGGCGACTAATGAACCCCCCATTGGCCGCGATGAGCGAGTCTATCTGATCCTGGCGACATACGGGCACGAGGAGAGGATACTCCATATCGTTGCGGATTATGAAGGCAGCATATTGGCGCGAGCCGTCATATAGCTCATAGTCCGTGAAGTCCACAAGAGTTTCATCCTGCTGGAGCGCGCCCACGATATCAGAATAGGTGGTCGAGGCAAAGGCTCCGACGTCGCCATAGCGGGTGCAGTTGGCGGCCAGACGATTGTCGATGGTGAGAAGCCTGTGGGAGAGAGCTGTGACAGAGTCGGTCCACTCAGGGTTTCCGCGCAGGGCCTGGATGCGATGGCGCAACTGCTGCATCATAGCATAATCGGCCTTATCGGAGGCCGATCCGTGTTTCTGTATCAGGCTGGCGGTCGACTGGTCGGAGGCCAGCAGCATACCCTTGGTGAGCAGAAGCCCCTCGTAGGCCTTGAGGGCAAACTCGTCGGAGGTATGTCCTGATGATATGCCGAAGGGGGTCATCTTTGAGAGTGACTCCGTCAAATCGCCCAGCAGACTCTCGCGCATGCCCGAGGGGAGGAAGCGCAGACGCTCGCGCAGATTGTCGTGAGAGATGTTGATCGATTTCATGTAAGCCTCGCAGCCACCGTCAAGATCGCCGTTATAGGCCTTCATGTTGGCCACATGGCGCAGAGCCGAGGCATATTCGAGCGAATTTTCGCCGTTGCGCTCCTGCATCAGCTCGGCATAGCGCAGGAAGTGCTCCAGAGCCTTCTCCTTGCTGCCCAGACGGTGATACACATTGCCTATCAGGCCATGCACCGATACCTCCAGCCCGGGGTATTCGAGAGCACGGTTATAGCAGTCGACGGCGCGATCCAGCGAGTCGGTCTGCTTGAACGAAACGCCCCCCAGCAGGTGCATATAGGCACGGTAGAAGGGCTGCTCAGTGGCAGCCGCAACATCGAGGATGGAGTCGGCATAGCTGACGGCCATAAGTGTGTTCTGCATGGCTGCATATATCGACGAGAGTCGGTGGAACGTGAGCGCCAATCCCAGGACGCTCTTGGTGTCGCCGCTCTTCTTCATGCCCACATTGCGCAGAGCCGCCGTCAGAGCCTTGTCATAATTGCCGTTGTCGAGATTCAGATAAGCGAGTTTGTCGAGCACGGAGGTTATCACCACATCGCGCTCCATGGTCTGCGGCAGGGAGTCCTGCCACGCCAGCAACCCCTCGTAGATAGCGATGGCCTTCTCCAGGTCGCCGGCCTCCTCGGCTGTTTCGGCCATATCGTCGATGGCATCGCGGCGTATGGACGGGTCGTCGGTGGCATTGCTCAACGAGTCGATCGATGTAGAGGCCGAGAGATAGTTGGAGTAAGAGTTGAGCTCGCGCGACACTTTTTTCTTGCGCACCAACACATTGAAAAGAATCTTACCGTCGCCACTGCGGCGTGCATACTCCTCGGCACGGTCAATGGCGGCAACCGACGATTCCATCCTGAACATGCGGTCGTAAATGGTCGACATTTTCAGCTGCATTTTGGCCATGCCACCCCAGTCGCCGGCAGCCTTGAAAGCCTCCATACCCAGCGTATAGTATTTCGAGGCTTCCTTAAAGAGAGCTTCGTTCTCGGCCTTCGTCCCCAGCTCTTCATAATGGGTGCCGATGGACAGGAGCGAGTCGTGGGGCAGCGAGGGGTCTATTTCGGTTGTATCGGCTCCGGTAGCCTTCACGCCAAACAGCGACAGAGCCACAACGGCCAGAGCCGCCAAAAACATCTTTTTCATTCGGCTTCAAACTGTTTTAATAGTTTCTTTGCTTCATCCTGATTGTAGCCATCCTCGGCGGCATACTTTTTGAGGGCTATTTTGGCCTCTGAGATACGGCCTGCTGAAATCAGTGCCTTTATGCGGAGCCACCGCAGCTGATAGACGTCATGGTTCAGGAGTATCTGTTCATATTCAGCCTCCTCCGGTCGCAATCCCTGCTGAGGCACAGCACCGCTGATGGTGGTGTTGATATCAGACAGTGCAAAAGTGGCCGCCTTGTTGATATCGTTCAGTTGGTTTTCCAGAGCCAGCACATCATCGCTGCCACCACGCATGGCCGATGTGGCCGAAGCGGGAGCCACACCCTTCACGGGAGCCGACTGGCCATCCCCGCTGCGATAGGTGATAAACATGGCCGAGAGCACCACTACAAGCACCAGCGATGCAGCCATGGCCACCCATCGCATCCATGGATGGGTCGGTACGGCCGGAGCAGCAGCGGTAGCTGCTGCCGGGCAAGTTTCGTTGTCCCACCGCTCCATGCGCTCATAGCGGCATGCTCGGGTGGATATAGTGCGCATGATGCGGCACATCAGACCCATATCATCAGCCAGACCGGAGTCTGACTCAAGAAGGGCCTTGAAACCGCGTTCCTCCTCATCGGACATTTGTCCCATAAGATAGCGATCCATATATTCTTGTGTATTCTGTGGTGTGATTGTCATGGTGGGGTTAAGCCGTTGGCTTTGAAGATTGTGATGATTTTCTCCTTGAGATTCTTAAGGCACTTGGTCTTGCGTGTTTTCAAACCGTCATACGACTGGTTTTCGGGGCGCTCGGCCAGGATCTGGCTGAGCGATTTACCTTCGTGATAGAATTTTGTAAGGATTTCGATGCAGCTGCGCGACATTGAGTTGAGCGCCATCATCGTGAGTCGGTCTTTGAAGGAGTCGATATCTTCGTCGACATCCTCATATGGCTGGGTCTCGGTGGAGACGGGAAACTCGGCTTCGTCTATCTTGACTATGCGATCGTGTGCGCGACAGAACTCCAGATACTTATTGCGGACAATTCCGGCGAAATATGCTCCTGTCAGATCATTGAGCGGGCGTTGTGGAGGGTCAATGCCTCTGATCTTCACCCCCGAGCCTTCCACAAAAATTATGCCTGAGTCTATGGCATTCCAGAGGGCTTCAAACGACTCGTGATACACATCCTCCAGATCGTCGAGCGAGGCTTGAAGGTAGCGCGATATCCGGTCGAAGGTCCGACGACAGGCGGCATAGCAGGCAGCCTGGAGCTTATCGTTTCCACACAGAAAGGCTCTGACATAGGCAGCATCTGTCTGAGTGGAATGGTTCATTTGGAAAGAGGTTTGAAGATTATGGCAAATGATATGGCGTCATTACCGTCGATCTGCGGCGTCTGGGGCACTTCGAGGCCTATGCCGCTCTTGCGGATGTGGGCGGCCACTGCCTTGAGCAGGGTTTGATTGTCGGTCTCGGCGTCAAACTGCGGCCAGAGACTGCACAGCGCGGCGGTGAGGCTGCCGTAGCCGTCGGGGTGCTCGGCATTGAGCTGATAGTCGCGGCAGGCGCTCAGTGTGAGCCAGGGTTGAGTATCGCGCTCCTGAACCATACGGCTGCGGGGTAAGTAGCCCTCGGGGATTATGAATCGGTCTCTCACACCTCGCACGGCCGTGAGGCGGGCGCGCGGGCCGCGGGTGGCATCGCCGCTGTGGCAGGCATCTACGGCCACTACCACCGCTCCTGTCGAGCCCACCTTCTCGGAGAGCACTGTGAGCATAGCATCGACCTCATCGTCAGAGAGGTGTTTTTCGCCATGGTCGTTCAGGCCGTAAGTGCGGTAAGCGTCATAAGGTATCCAAGCCTCATCCCAGGGGTCGTCGGTTTCGTCGCTCTCCACATCCGACATCTTCTGCCCGTGGCCTGAGAAATGGATATATACTATGTCGCCCGGCTTGCACTTTGAAGCCAGTCGGGAGAAGTTTTTCACTATGGCCTGTTTGGTGGCCTTGGCGTTGACGAGCGTGGTGATATCCTTGAAACCGTTTTGGCGTAGCATTGACTCGACCAGGGGCACGTCCCGGTCTCCATTTATCTTCTGCCACGAGGGGTCCATCTGTTCTCCCAGCCCCATCACAAGCGCCCGCTTGGTCTGCGTCAGACCGTCGGGGACACCGGTAGCCAATGCCAAAGCCAGGAGGAGTATGCGTCCTATTTTCATTCTGTGTCGATAGTATCAGGGTGTGTGTTTTGCCTCGGAAGTGTGTGTCATCGTCCCAAGGATGTGCAAAGTTACGCAATTATTGTGAAAAATGAAGCGTTTTTCCGTCAAAGGCATCTATGTTGTGTAATTTTAACTACTTATATAGCTGAATTATTGCGAAAATCCAGTAACTTTGTATTATAAATCAGAAAACACAAGTAAATAAAATGAAGAAAACACTCAAGTATCTCTCCCTGATAGCCATGACTGCGCTGCTCACCACATCGTGCCTCTCCGACGACAAGGAGAACTCGCAGAAAGTGATGCTCACCTATGGCGGCGACCAATGTTTCAACCGCGTGGTCGACCTCGAGACCGGCGATGAGATCATCTCGGGCAACCCCTCATATCAGATGACCTTCGAGCAGCTCAATGCCACTCTGGACCTGGAGATGTCAAACATCCAGCTCTCATCCAGCTATTTCGGCATGTCGTTCAAGTTCCCTACGCTCAACTACAAATACGACTTCGAGACGGCCTACTACTACGTTGACGCCAAGGATCTTGTGCCCACCAACGTCGGCAGCAGCTATGTGTTCAGTAATTTCTCGTTCAAGATGGTGCCCACACGCATCGTGGATCAGAGGAACTGCCCCCTCTACCTGTTTGACTACACTGTAAACAACAAATACCACATCGTCACCTACCCCGTCACCACTATCTTGGTGGGTGAGAGCGTTGCTGAGGTGTATGAAGGCGTCTACCCCTCGGGCCAGACATACCAGAACGAGAACACCGATGCCTTCGTGGCCATCACTATCGAGCCCATTAAGAAGACGGCTCGAATCACCCTCTACAATGCCCGTTTTGAGTATAACATGCTCACCCGCAATATCGTGATCAAGGATATGCCCGTCACCTTTACCGACAGCGGCCTGACCCTCTCAACCGCCGAAGATCAGAGCGTGAAGCTCTACACCACCACCGACAAAGAGATGCCCGACTGCTCGGCCTCAGACATAGCTTTGAATTTCAACCTGGCCACAGGCGAGACCACTTTCAGCGGACACTTCGAGCTCTATGACCTCACCGGAGTGGAAAACCAGCAGTCTGCTTACGATGTGAAAATGAACCTCGGCTACCTCTACAAGGTAGACTGAGGCTCTACTTCCTACACCGACTATTCTAAAACCAATTCATCATCTTTCAGGATTTTTTACCATGACACAGAAGTTATTCCGCCTCGCAATGTTGCTGGCGTGTCTGGTGGGGGTATTCCACACATCGGCTCAGACCACCTTCAACAATGCCGACGCCTCGGCCATCTGGGCGTTCAACTCGGACAACTACATGCAGGATGTCACCACCTCGCCTGACGGTGCCATCTCGCAGGCCTCCTTCGACATCAACGGGCAGGTTTACAAAGGGATTACAAACGGCACCAAGATGTGTCCCGATATCAAATTTGTGCAGATAGGCTCAAAGAACGGAGCCTCCGACCTCATGAAGTGGACCGTGAAGCCCGCCAAGGGACTCACATTCACCCCCATGAAAATATCGTTTTACGTGACCCGCATGGGCACCGACGGCTCTGTGGGCTGTGTGAGCGTGCAGGGCAAAGTAAACGGTCAGCAGGCCATTGAGTTCAGCAAAATCACACCTCACCGCAACAACAAGACTCAGGCCGACGACAAGTACGGCAGCGACCCCAGCTACACCACTCACTACGAGTATACCCTGACAGCCGAGCAGCAGCAGAAGCTCACTTCGGGCGAAGGCTTCAGCCTCGTGGTAAACAACGGTTTTGATACCTCCAAGGGAGTAGGCTACTCAGACGTGCGCATCATTGGCAAGGTCAACGGCACCACAGTGAACGTGAACAAATAT
Source organism: Muribaculaceae bacterium (assembly GCA_023664185.1). GTDB lineage: Bacteria > Bacteroidota > Bacteroidia > Bacteroidales > Muribaculaceae > Duncaniella. The sequence continues at coordinate 140,974 of JAMPGA010000002.1, read as the reverse complement.
ACCCTCTCGGCCAAGGCCAACCCCGACGGAAGCGCCAACATCACTGTCAACCCTCAGCTCGACCAGTATGAGGAGGACTCGCAGGTGACCCTCACTGCCGAGCCCCTGTTTGGCTACAAATTCGTAAACTGGACCGATGCTTCGGGCAAGGAAGTGAGCAAGGATCTGTCGTTTAAATACACAGTAAAGTCAAACACCGAGCTCACCGCCAACCTGACAAAGGTGAACACCTACGAGCTGACCTACTCAGTGGAGGGTGGAGCCAACATCTATCAGATACAGCCCTCGCCCGCTCCCACTATGGTAGGCGAGAAAATGATGTATGAAGAGGGCGTGAAAGTGACCCTCTCGGCCATATCAAACGAGGTGATCACATTCACCAACTGGAGCGACGGCCAGAGCTCGAGCGAGATATCGTTCAACATGACCGCCAATAAGGATATCACAGGCGTCTTCTCAGCCAAAGACTTCGTCGTGGCCTGGGACTTCTACCAGTCAGGCGGCTCGGGTCGTCCGGCCGACTTCTATGCCACCGACAACGACGCTGTGACCCTCGTGCTCCGCGATGCCGACGGCAACTCCATCGGCTGGCTTGACAAGAGCCAGCAGGCTTCCGGAGGCTATGAAGGGGCTCCTGCTGCCGTAAACTGGAACACCGAAGGACTGGGTAAATACTACTGGCAAACCACCGTCAACGCCGCTGCCTTCACCGGCATGAGCGTGAAGGGCTCGATGCTCTACAACTATAATGCCTACAGCAAGTATAACGTGGAGGCTTCGACCGACGACGCCGAGTGGACACGCCTGGGCACTGTGACCCTTCAGGGCGCCAAGACATGGACACCCTACGAATTCACCCTCCCCGCCAAGTTCAACAACCAGGAGAAGGTCTCCATACGCTGGATAGCCGACAAGAGCTCGGCCATCAACGGCACCTCGAGCAACAACGACGGCATAGCACTCGGAGCCATCTACATCCTGGGCACTCCCCAACTCATAAACGACGGCACAGCTCCCGTGCTCGTCAGCCAGGTTCCCGCTGAGGGCACCGACAATGCCTCGATTGCCGGCAAGATCGTGCTCAACTTCGACGAGAAAGTAAAGATGAAACAGGGCGTTAAGGGCAACCTCAGCGGCCAGGAGCTGGAAGGAAGCGTGTCAGGCAAGACCGTAATGTTCAACTACAAGAACCTCAGCTATGGCTCGAACTATACCTTCACTCTCCCCGCCGGTGCTGTGATGGACCTCTGTGACAACGCCACAACTGCTGAGATAAAGATCAACTTCACCACCCGCAACAAACCCGCCGTGGCCAAGGCACTCTACGACTTCGTAGTGCCCGACGACGGCACCCTCAACCAGGCCATAGCCGCCTCGGAGGCTCGCTCAGACGCATCGAAGCGCTTCCGCATCTTCATAAAGAATGGCAACTACAAGCTGGAGTCATCCAAGACCGCCACTAAGAACGGCAGCGACGGTAAAGCATATCCCGATCCCACCACATATATTAATGTGGGCAACGTTTCGTTTATCGGCGAGAGCATGGACGGCGTTGTCATCACCAACGACATTGTCAACGTCTACGTCGACGGCCAGTATGGCAAAGCCCACGTACTTGAAGGCATTGGCAACGGCGACGTGATCAACCTCAACAAGACAGCCACCAACTGCTATTTCCAGAACCTCACACTCAAGTCGGCCATGGGCGACTCGCGCGGACGCGACATCGTGCTCAACGACAAGTCGGATCGCACCATCTTCAAGGACGCCTGCCTCTGGGCTTACCAGGACACCTATGTATCCAACAACCAGAACGGCAAATTCTACTTTGAGGGTGGCGTGCTTCGCGGCACCACCGACTTCCTCTGCGGCAAGGGCGACGTCTTCTATCAGGGCGTAAAACTCCAGCATGCCGACACCAAGGGCTATATCTGCGCTCCCTCGCAGGCCCGCAAGCATGGATATGTGTTCAACGAATGCGAGATTGTAGGCGAGAAGAAAGGCACCGACGGCAACTTTACCCTCGGACGACCCTGGGGCAGCGGCACTCCCTCGGCCCTCTTCATCAACACCAAGATGACATGCAAACCCTCGGCCGCCGGTTGGGGCGAGATGTCGGGTGGATGGCCTGCACGCTTTGCCGAGTATAACTCCACCACAAGCGAAGGCACCGTCATCGACCTCAAGGACCGCAAGAAGACCTTCGGCGACGGCCACACAAACAACCCCGTGCTCACCAAGGCTGAGGCCGAGGCTCTTACTTTGGCAAATGTAATGGGCGACGGCGACGACTGGGATCCCACTCTGGCCACCGAGCAGGCTCCCGAGCCCACCAACGTTGTGACCGACGGCTCTGTCATCACCTGGGACAACAGCGACTACACATCCCTCTGGGCTGTGTGCATGAACGGCAAAGTAATAGCCTTCACCACCAACCCTTACCACATCTTCAACACAGCCATCGATACAGCCACAGCATCGGCCTACTCAGTGCGTGCGGCCAATGAGATGGGTGGTCTGGGCGCAGCCGTAACCGCAAAGGTCGGCACCCCCAGCTCCATCACCTCAGCAGTAGCCGAGCGCGAGATAGTAGCCACCGCCTGCTACAACCTCCAGGGCATCCGCGTGGCTCCCGACACCAAGGGCATACTTATCAAGGTAATCACCTACTCAGACGGCACCACATCTACCGTCAAGACCATGGTAAGATAATCCCTCCCTACATCATCAAAAAAAACAACCTCCCCGAGCACATAGCTCAGGGAGGTTGTTTTTGATGGTAAAATCGATTCTCACCTGCTCACCAGCTTCTGGAAGGAGATGGGGATGGGGGTTGAGAAGTTCATATCTTTGCGCGTCATGGGATGGACGAAGCGGAGCGTCTGGGCATGGAGGGCCATGCGGTGAATGGGCGAGGAGCCAGCTCCATAGCGGCGGTCGCCGGTGATGGGATGACCCAGATCCTTCATGTGAACCCTTATCTGATTCTTGCGTCCTGTGTCGAGCTCTACCTCCATGAGCGAGAATCCGTTGCCACTCTTGATGGTGCGATAGCGGGTCACAGCCAGTTGCCCCTCGCCGGGTTTGTCGGTGGAATAGACTTCATAGCGTGAGTTTTCGGCAAGATAGCTGCGCACCTCCCCCTCGGCAGGGTCGGGTGTGCCCTCGACTACGGCCAGATACTTGCGCGAGAGCACCATATTGTTCCAATTGTGCTGCAGACGATTCTTGGCCTCTTCCGACTTGGCAAAGAGCATGAGCCCTGAGGTGTCGCGGTCGAGGCGATGGACTATGAATATCTTGTTGCGCGGATCCTGCCACTTCAGATATTCCTTCAATATGCTGTAGGCTGTGCCCTCCTTCACCTTGTCGTTGCCCATGGAGAGGAGTCCGTAGCCCTTGTTTACCACCAGAATATCGTCATCTTCATATACAATCTTGAGCCGACGGTGATAAAACAGGCGGAACTCTCGGGTGAGGTTGGCCTTCACTTCATCGCCCGGTTTAAGCTGGGTATCAAACTGTTTTACCGGCACACCGTTGACGGCAATCTGATTGTGAGCCAATAGGTTTTTCACCGCGGTGCGTTTGCGCTGCGGCATGGCCGTGCTGAGGTATTCGAGCAGCGGTGCTTCCTGCTCCACCCGATAGGTCTCTATCACGTCGGGCTTGAAGGGATTGCGCTCGGCTCCGGGCTTGGTGGAGTATATCTTGCGGGGCGACATTACTTTTTGGTGCGTTTGGGTTTCTTAGGTGCAGCGTCCTGTGCGGCGATTATGGCCTTGACCTCATCGAGGGTGAGGGCTGAGGGGTCGGCTACGGTCTTGGGTATCTTATAGTTCGACTTATTGTAAGAGATATATACACCGTAGCGACCGTTGAGGATGCTTATTTCCGGATCCTCGGGGAAGGTCTTCACCACCTTGTTTGCATCGGCCAGGCGCTTGGCGTCTATAAGCCCGATGGCTTCCTCAAGAGTGATGGTGGTAGGCGACATGGACTTGGGTATGCTCACAAACTTGCCGTCGTGGCGAATGTAAGGACCGAAACGCCCCACTGCTGCTGTGACCACCTTGTCCTCGTAAGTGCCCACCTGGCGGGGCAAATCGAACAGCTTGAGAGCCTCCTCGAGGGTTATATCAAAGATACTCTGATCCTTGCGCAGCGAGGCAAAACGTGGCTTCTTGTCCTCCTCATCGGCCGAACCTATCTGTGCAATGGGGCCGAAACGTCCTATCTTGACATAGACAGGCTCGCCGGTCTGCGGGTCGTTGCCCAGCAGGCGTTCGCCCACCTTGTGCTCCGTGCGCGACCCGTTGGCCTTCTCAACCTCCGGGTGAAACAGTGTGTAGAACGTGTTGATTTCGTTCTTCCAGTTAGCGTCACCCTCGGCTATGCGGTCAAACTTGGCCTCCATGTCGGCGGTGAAGTCGTAGTCGAGGATATCGGGGAAATATTCGGTAAGGAAATCGTTGACTATCACGCCGGTATCTGTGGGTATAAGTTTACCCTTGTCGGCACCGGTATTTTCGGTGTGCTTGGAATCCTTGATTTTGCCCTTCGAGTCGAGGGTCATCACATCGTATTCGCGCTTCACACCGGTCTTGTCGCCCTTCATTATATATTCGCGGTTCTGGATGGTAGAGATGGTGGGGGCGTAGGTTGAAGGACGGCCTATGCCTAGCTCTTCCATCTTCTTCACCAGCGACACCTCGGTGTAGCGCGGAGGAGCCTGGGTGAAGCGCTCGGTGGCAGTGATATCTACTGGAGTGAGCATTTCGGCCACCTCCATACGTGGCAGAGTCACCTCGCCTGGCTGGGTTTCGTTTTCGTCGTCGGTTCCCTCAAGATACAGACGCAGGAAGCCGTCAAACTTCACTACCTCGCCCGAAGCTGTGAAGTGCTCCTTGCGCGAGCCAACGGAGATCTCCACAGTGGTTTTCTCCAGCTCGGCATCGGCCATCTGCGAAGCCAGTGTGCGCAAGCGTATCAGCTTGTAGAGGCGTTTTTCGCGGTCGCTGCCGTCGATGGTCTCACGATCTATATAGGTGGGTCGGATGGCCTCGTGAGCCTCCTGTGCGCCCTTGGATGAGGTGTGGTATTTGCGCACCTTCAGATACTGCTCGCCCAGCTCCTTTTTGATAAGCTCAGAGGTAGTGCCTATGGCCAGCGATGAGAGATTGAGCGAGTCGGTACGCATGTAGGTGATATATCCCTCCTCATAGAGGCGCTGGGCTATCATCATGGTCTGCGACACCGAGAATCCCAGCTTGCGGCCGGCCTCCTGCTGCAAGGTGGAGGTGGTGAAGGGGGGCGCGGGCGATTTCTTCAATGGCTTGACATTGATATCTGTGACCTTGAACGTGGCCTTTGCGCAGGCCTCCAGAAACTCGCGTGCACTGGCTGCATCGGGCAGACGGCGCGAAAGCTCGGCCTGAAGGGGCACTCCACCGGGAAGCTCGAAATGAGCGGTGACACGGTAGTATGGCTCCGACTTGAAGGCATCTATCTCGTTTTCTCTGTCTACAATCAGACGAACTGCCACTGACTGCACTCGTCCGGCCGAGAGCGACGGACGTATCTTCTTCCACAACACGGGCGAAAGCTCGAAACCCACCAGACGATCCAGCACACGGCGCGCCTGCTGGGCATCCACAAGATTCAGGTCTATGTCGCGTGGATTTTCTATGGCGTGCAGAATGGCATTTTTAGTAATCTCGTGAAATACTATGCGCCGGGTATTTTCGGGTTTCAAGCCAAGCACTTCGTAGAGGTGCCATGCTATAGCCTCACCCTCGCGATCCTCATCAGATGCCAGCCACACCATGTCGGCGCTCTTGGCTGCCTTCTTCAGATCGGCCACCAGAGTCTTCTTGTCGGAGGGTATTTCATAAATCGGTTCGAAGTCACCTTCACCCTTGATGGAAAGATCCTTCTTGCCAAGGTCTCTGATATGGCCGTAGCTCGACATCACCTTATAATCCTTACCCAGGAATTTTTCGATGGTCTTTGCCTTGGCGGGAGACTCTACTATAACGAGATTCTTCATAGATCGTGGAGTATGTAGATACGGCAAAAGGGCCCTGCTGGAGGCCTTTTCTCATTTCAGTCGGCAAAGATAGCGAAAAAGCGCCAACTTGCACCAATTTTTTAACAAAAACTGATTCGCGGTGGTTCAGTCGACTCTTTAGATTGTGTCTAATAAAGGGGGTTAACGCGGCCGCCCTACACGTTAACATTCTTTATTAGACACACTCTTATTCTCCACTCTTATCCTGCCTGCTGAAATAGCGGCACACGGAGGTGAGGCCGCAGTTGAGACAGTCGGGGCGACGCGCTTTACACACATAGCGACCATGGAGTATGAGCCAGTGGTGAGCCTTGGGTATAAGATGTTCGGGAATATGGCGAGTGAGTGTCTTCTCGGTGCTCAGAGGGGTCTTTGAGCCTGTAGTGAGGCCTATGCGCTCACTCACACGAAATACATGGGTATCTACGGCCATGGCAGCGCGGTCAAACACCACGGCCAGAATCACATTGGCCGTTTTGCGCCCCACTCCGGGCAGGCTCATGAGCTGATCGATATCCGAGGGCACCTCGCCGCCAAATTCCTCTACGAGTCTGCGGGCCATCCCGGCCAACGAGCGGGCCTTGTTGTTGGGATATGACACCGATTTAATATAAGGGAATATATCCTCTACAGTGGCCGCAGCCATAGACTGTGGTGTTGGGAAGGCCTCGAACAGTGCAGGTGTCACCATATTGACCCTTTTGTCGGTGCACTGAGCCGAGAGGATCACGGCCACCAGCAGATGAAACGGAGAGTCATAATGCAGTTCGGTCTCGGCCACTGGCATGGCCTGACCGAACCACTCGAGCACACGTCGGTAGCGCTCTTTTACAGTCATATGCTTATGCTCAGTGAGCAGCTGTGAACTGGCGCAGGAAGCGCACATCGTTCTCCGAGAACATGCGCAGATCCTTTACCTGATATTTCAGGTTGGTGATACGCTCCACACCCATGCCGAATGCGAAGCCTGAATATTTTTTTGAGTCAATACCACAGGCTTCGAATACATTGGGGTCAACCATGCCGCAACCCAGAATCTCAACCCATCCGGTGTGCTTGCAGAAGGAGCATCCCTTGCCGCCGCAGAGGTTGCAGGAAATGTCCATTTCGGCCGAAGGCTCGGTGAAGGGGAAGTAGCTGGGACGCAGACGGATCTTGGTTTCAGGACCAAACATCTCGCGGGCAAAGTAGAGCAGCGTTTGGCGCAGGTCGGCAAACGAGACGTTCTCGTCGACATACAGACCCTCCACCTGGTGGAAGAAGCAGTGGGCACGCGCCGAAATAGCCTCGTTGCGATACACTCGGCCAGGGCAGAGCACACGGATGGGGGGCTGGGTCTTCTCCATGACACGTGTCTGCACCGACGATGTGTGGGTGCGCAGCAGCACGTCGGGGTTGCGCTGTATGAAGAAGGTGTCCTGCATATCGCGTGCGGGATGGTCTTCAGCAAAGTTCAGAGCCGAGAACACATGCCAGTCGTCTTCGATCTCGGGACCCTCGGCTATGGTGAAGCCAAGGCGCGAGAATATGGCCACAATCTCCTCTCTCACCAGCGAGAGCGGATGGCGTGTGCCCAGCGGGAAGGGGATGGCCGTGCGGGTCAGGTCGAGGTCAGAATCTACGGTGTCGGTATTCTCGAGAGCCTCGCGCAGCGCAGCCAGACGCTCGGTGGCCAGCTCCTTGAGCTCGTTGAGCTTCTGACCCAGTTCGCGCTTCTGCTCAGGGGGGACAGAGCGGAAATCCTGCATGAGTGAAGGGATGGCACCCTTTTTGCTGAGATATTTGATGCGCAGGGCCTCTACATCCTGCAGGTTTGCTGCTGTGAGGGCCTCTATTTCGGCTCTGAGTTGATTTATTTTGTCAATCATAATGTGTTCTGTGCTTTCTGATGTGCAAAGTTACGGAATTTCTGTCATTTTTTAATCATCACTTAGCCGGTTCGTCGGCAAAACGATTGGGAAATTCTATATGTTTGCGTGGATGACTCATGGCATACCATACCAAGAGGCATCCGGCCAATATAAAGGGTATGCTGAGCAGCTGCCCCATGTTCAATGTCATGGTCTGCTCAAACTCCACCTGAGGATTTTTGATGAATTCTATCAGGAAACGAGGCAAGAATATGCCTATGAAAAACACTCCGAAGATGAGTCCCGGGCGCTCCTCGGCGTTCTTGCGCCAATACATCCACATGAGCAAGGCAAAAAGTGCGAAATAGCACAGAGCCTCATATATCTGTGTGGGGTGGCATGCTTGACCCAGATAGAGCTCATGCCACTCTCTGGAGCGCACAAACATAAATCCCCAGGGCAGAGTGGTGGCATGGCCGAATATCTCGCTGTTGGCCAGATTGCCCAGACGAATCAGGCCGCCCACCAGGGCTATGGGTATCACCAGGCGGTCGAAGGTCCAGAGGGGATTGCGCTTGGTGGTGAGGATGGAGTAAAGTATCACACCTATAATAATACCTATGGTGCCTCCGTGGCTGGCAAGACCTCCGTGCCATACGTAGAGAATCTCGATGGGATTTTGGCTATACTGGTCCCACTCGTAGAAAAACACATGGCCCAGGCGTGCGCCTATGATGGTTCCGGCCACCGTCCACATGAGCAATATTCCCAGCCAGCGCTCGGGAGCTCCTTCGTGGCGATATATGCGCGATTCTATCTCGTAGCCCACCAGAAAGCCTACCATGAAAGCCAGACTATACCAGCGGATGGCCAGCGGACCGATATGAAACCACACCGGGTCGGCGTTCCATACAATGTAATCAAGCATAAGTTTTTTTGAACTGTGATAATTGTGATAATCTTGTGCAAAATTACTTCAATTGTGGGGCAATATCAAAATTCTTGTGTAAATTTGCGAAAATTAACACCCAAAGATATGAGCACAGATACAGGCATTTGGTGGACTGCCCCGGCCGAAAGCGAGGAGACGGGCAAAACCATTCTGGTGACAGGACGCAAGGATGTGGAGAAATTCCGGTCGAACCCACGTTTCAACATCCGCGTCGAAGTGACATGGCGCTTCGAGTCGGCCACGCCCGACGGCATGCCTGCGGAGGAGGAGGCCAAGGAGATGGAACAGGTGCAGGAAACACTGCAGAAGGAGTTCAAGAAAGACCCCGTGGCAGTGCTTACGGGCATTTTCACAGGCGACGGTAAGCGCGACTGGGTGTTCTACACTCTCTCAACCCACATCTTCGGACGCAAGCTCAACGAAGCTCTCGAGCCCTTCCGTCTGCTCCCCATCACTGTTTACTGCGAGAACGATCCGGGCTGGGAGGAATACGATGAGATGGCTGAGGCAGAGATCAAGCTCGACTGAGGCGCGCTATACGTCACTCGTCGGAGGGGTTCCACTTGGGCAACGAGAATATGAACTCAAGGCCTCCGGTGGTGCGGTTGTGTACCGAGATGGTGCCACCGTGAGTGGCGATGGTGCTCTTCACAATGGGCAGGCCCAGTCCGGTGCCACCCTGTTTGCGCGAACGGCCGGTGTCCACACGGTAGAAGCGCTCAAACAGATGCGGTATGTGCTCCTCGGCCACACCGTTGCCATCGTCATAGAAGGTGAATACGTAGAAGCGCTCGTTCTCAGAAATCAGCTTCAGCCCTATACGCGTGCCCCCCGAATACATGGCTGCATTGCGTATGAGGCCGCATATCATGCCCTGGATAAGCCCCGGGTTGCCCGATACGTAGCAGTCGAGCGGAATGTCGTAGACAAACTCCAGCGAGCCGGCCAGATGGTTGGCATCCATATCGTAGTCTATCTGGAATACGAGGTCATACATATCCACCTTTGTCACGGCTATCTTGTCGCCGCCGTTCTCCAGGCGGGTCATGGTCGATATATCGTTGAGCAGGTTTGACAGGCGCTCCACATTGGAGAGCATGCGCTCAAGAAAGCGAGTGCGTGTGGCCGCATCCATGTCAGGATCGCCAAGTATCGACTCCAGATAACCCCGAATTATGCCCACAGGTGTCTTGATTTCGTGGTTTATATTGTTGGTCATCTGGCGTGTGACGCGTGCCTTCTCCTCAAAGGCATGCACTGCAGCCTTGCGCTCCTTCTTGATAAGCTCGATGGCCGTGACGCGCTCGCGGTAGAGGGTGATTATCTCGCGCGAGATATCGCCCAACTCGTTGCGCGGAAACTTGTCGAGCCCGGTAAACTTGCCGCCGCTCACGGCGCGATATGCAAAGTCCTTGAGCAGGCGCACGTTGCGCGACAGCATACGGGTGAAGTAGAATGTCACCAGTAGCGTCACCAGCATGCATGTACCTATCACATACCACACAGTGGCATCGATGTTTATGGCATCGTCAACATCGCTGTTATAGGGAATGCCTGTCACCACCTTTACCTTGCCGTCGGGGCTGAGGGTAGACGATAGCAGATAAAGCTCACCGTCGCGGCTGCGCTGCACATAGCGTGGCGAGTCGGCTCCGGTGTCGATGGTTTTCACTATTTTTTCGGGGTCGGGAGTGAACGGCAGAGGCACACCCAGAGTGTATTTCAGCATCCCGTCGTCGGCATAGACTGAAATTCTCACACCGTCAAACTGCGAGTCGGCATAATAGGATGTGACAAATGCAATGAACGGCTTCAGATCCTGGTCGTTCTCATAGGTATTTATCACACGGCGGTTTATCAGGTCGAGCTGCGAGGTGATGATTTCGGCACGATAGTCGGCCTCGCGCTTATACTGATACCACAATATCGCCCCAAACACCAGGCAGAGCACCGTGGCCAGGGGGATGAACAGCTGCCAGTGGAAGTTAATCCTTCTCCTTGAATCCATAACCGAATCCCTGGCGAGTTTCTATGTTGTTGCCATAGACGCCGATTTTCTTGCGGAGACGGGTGATGTTTGTGTCGATGGTGCGGGTGGTGACCACAACATCGTCGGCCCACACACGGCGTATTATCTCCTGGCGGGAGTAGATGCGGTTGCGGTGTGTGAGGAAGAAGTAAAGAATCTCAAATTCGGTTTTGGTGAGGGCTATGCGCTCGCCGTCGAGATACACTTCCTTCTGGTTGGGGTCGATGGTGAGGCCCTGATAGGTCACGCTGGCCTCCAGCGGGTCGGCCTGGGGCTCGGGAGCAGGCGCTTCGGCAGCGCGGCGAGCCATCTGTGTGCGGCGCAACACGGCATTTACGCGTGCTATCACCTCGCTCATCTTGAAGGGCTTGGTTATATAGTCGTCGGCGCCGATGTTGAGTCCCATCACGGTGTCGTCCTCGCCGTTGAGAGCCGAGCAGAAGATGATGGGGGCATTCTCGGTGCGGGCATCGTTGCGCACACGCTTGGCAAAGTCAAAGCCGCTGAGATTTTCCATCATTATATCCACGATAAAAAGGTCGTAGACGGTCAAATCTTTTTCAAGGGCTTCCTCGGCGCTATAGGCGGTGTCAACCTCATACCCTTCCTTACGCAAATTGTATTTAAGTATTTCGCAGATCGACTCTTCGTCGTCGATCAACAGAAGTCTTTTGCTCATGTAATATTCCTGTGAATTTATGATTGAAGGCCCGGGTAGAATGTCACACGTTTGTAACACATTGAGCCATAACGCTCGTTGTTTGTTCTCGACGGTAAAATTACAAAGAATATTCCGACCTCAATAGTTAACGAGTGTTAAACCCATCTTCACCATCGAACTTTTCACCCTCTCCACATGTTATAAAGATGTAGTTACTATTATTTGCACTGTGTTTTCATGGTATTAGATTAAGGTTAAAGAACAACAGGGTTGTCGTGATGACAGCCCTGTTGTTTTTTATGTCCACCCAGGAGGACACGCGTGCTCAACCTCGAAGAGGTCGCGTAACCCAGCCCCACACTCCGGGTGTGAGACTCCTATTAATCGATCTCGCCGAGGCTGTTTTTGTGGTGAGCTCCAGTTCTGGGGCGGGTTCCAGCTTTGTGATGAACCCTGGGCTTCTTTATTAAGATGCTTTGTCGCCGAGGATTTCGGTGAGGATGGCGAGGGCCGACTCCACTGTGGGGACGTTGCCGATGGCAAACGAGCGGCGACCGTCGCGCTCGCGTATCTGCACACGGCGCGGATGGGCGGTTAGATAGCTGAGCATGCGCCCGAACATCTCGCTCTGATAGTATGCCTTGTTTGACTCGTCGACGAAATAGGTATACATCTTGCGCTGTTTGAGCACCACTTTCTCTATGCCCAGGCGGCGCGCCATGCGGCGCAGGGTGGGTATGCGCAGCAGCTCGAGGGTCACATCGGGGATAGTGCCGAAGCGGTCGGAGAGTCTGGCCTTGAAGTCGTTGAGCTCAGCCTCGCTCACAATGCCGTCGAGCTCGCGGTATAGGGCTATGCGTTCGCTCTCGGTGGGCACATATTCGGCCGGGAGCAAGAGCTCGAGGTCGCTCTCCACGGCGCAGTCTGCCACATAGTCGTCCTCGCCGGCACGGTCGGCGGTCTCGTCGGCCGAGAGGTCGGCAAATTCCTGGGTGCGCAGCTCTGTGACAGCCTCCTTGAGTATTTTCTGATAGGTCTCATAGCCCAGGTCGGCTATAAAGCCGCTCTGTTCGGCGCCCAGCAGATTGCCAGCACCGCGAATGTCGAGGTCCTGCATGGCTATGTGGATGCCGCTGCCAAGTTCCGAGAAGCTTTCTATGGCCTGCAGGCGCCGGCGTGCCACAGGTGTGAGCGGTATATGTGCAGGCACCAGCAGGTAGCAGAATGCCTTGCGGTTGCTGCGTCCCACACGCCCTCTCAGCTGATGAAGCTCGCTGAGGCCGAAGTTCTGGGCGTTGTTTACGATGATGGTGTTCACATTGGGCATGTCAATGCCGCTTTCAATAATAGTGGTGGCTATGAGCACGTCGTAGTCGTGATTGGCAAAGTCTATGATGGCCTGCTCGAGCTTTTCGGGGGGCATCTGCCCGTGAGCCACTATGACGCGTGCATCGGGCACGAGCCTGCGCACCTGCGCCTCAAGGTCGTAGAGACCCTCTATACGGTTGTTCACAATGAATACCTGACCGTTGCGCGATAGCTCGAAGTTCACGGCCTCCGAGAGTATGTCGTCGTCCCCGGCATTGACCGAGGTAACTATCGGGTAACGGTTGGGCGGAGGGGTATTGATGGCCGAGAGGTCGCGGGCTCCCATAAGCGAGAACTGCAGAGTGCGCGGTATGGGGGTAGCGCTCATGGTGAGAGTATCGACATTGACTTTGAGCTGCTTGAGTTTCTCCTTGACGGCCACTCCAAACTTCTGCTCCTCGTCGACTATCAGCAGCCCAAGGTCTTTAAACTTCACCTCCTTGCCTATTATCTTATGTGTGCCGATGAGGATGTCTATCTTACCCTCGGCCAGGTCCTTAATGATAGCCTTCACCTGCTTGGGGGTGCGGGCACGGCTCAGATAGTCCACTCTGACGGGCAGATCCTTAAGGCGCTGGGCAAAGGTGTTGTAATGCTGATAGGCCAGCACGGTGGTGGGCACCAGCACGGCTGTCTGCTTGCCGTCGGCGGCAGCCTTGAAAGCGGCGCGTATGGCTATCTCGGTCTTGCCAAACCCTACATCGCCACATATGAGACGGTCCATGGGGCGATCGCTCTCCATATCGGCCTTCACGGCCTTTGTGGCGGTGAGCTGATCGGGGGTATCTTCGTAGATAAACGAAGCCTCCAGTTCCTGTTGCAGATATGAGTCGGGAGCAAAAGCATAGCCCTTCTCCTCGCGGCGGGCAGCGTAGAGGCGTATCAGGTCGCGGGCTATATCCTTGAGCTTAGATTTTGTGCGCTCCTTCAGACGGTTCCAGGCGCCGGTGCCGAGCTTGTTGACCTTGGGAGGCACACCCTCTTTGCCGCGATATTTGGCAAGCTTGTGGAGCGAGTGGATGGACACGAATATGATGTCGTCGTTGGCATAGACGAGCTTTATCATCTCCTGAGTGCGACCGTTGACATTTGTGCGCAGCAATCCGGCAAAGCGCCCCACGCCGTGATCCACATGCACTATATAGTCGCCCGGTTCAATGGCGCTGAGCTCCTTGAGCGACAGAGCCAATTTGCCCGAGCGGGCGCGGTCGCTCTTGAGGGTGTATTTGTGGAAACGGTCGAATATCTGATGGTCTGTGAAGAGACACACCCGCTGCTGATGGTCGATGAAGCCCTCGTGGATGGTGGGGGTGACGGGGGTGAAGCGTATATCGTCGCCGCGGTCATCAAAGATAGCCTTGAGTCGGTCAAACTGGTTTTCGCTGTCCGAAAGTATGTTGATGGTATACCCGTCGGCCATAAATTTTTCGAACGACGATGCTATCAGCTCGAAGTTTTTGTGATAGAGCACCTGGGGAGTACAGCCAAAGTCGATGGAATCCTTGCCTGCCACGCCTTCGGGTGCGGCTCCGGCCGTGAAGCGTATGCGGCGAAACGAGACCAGGTCGCGGGCAAATTCGTCGGGGTCTACCACGCGGTCCAGGGCGTCGAAATCACCCTCGCCCGAGATCAGGGCGCTCTGCGAGAAGTCGGTTTCCGATATGGCCTTGATGCGCTGTATGGTATATGCATCGTCGCGCACCACTATGAGTGTGGAGGGGTCGATAAACGAGAGCAACGACTCTCCCCCACCCTGCGAGGCTATGCCCGAGGTGATGGAGACACTCTTCAGCTTGCGTTCGGAGAGCTGGGTCTCGATATTGAACAGCCTTATCGAGTCTATCTCGTCGCCAAAAAAGTCGATACGCATGGGCAGCTCGCTGCTGTAGCCGAAGATATCGATGATGGAGCCACGCATGGCAAATTGCCCTGGCTCATAGACATAGTCGACCGGTGTGAAGCCGTTTTCCCTGAGCCACTTCACCACGTCGGTCATATCGCGCTCCATGCCGGTGTCGAGATGTAGGGTATGGGTGTCGATGTCATTGCGAGTGGCCACTCGCTCAGCCAGAGCCTCGGGATAGGTCACCACATAGCGTGGCGCATCCTTGGCCGAGTGCCATCGGTTGAGGGCCTCGGTGCGCAGTATTTCGGAAGGTGGGTCGGGCTGGCCGTATTTAATGTCGCGCTTGAAGCCGGAGGGGAACATGAGCACCTGCTCGTCGCTGAGTATGCGCGAGAGGTCGTGATAGATGTAACCGGCGTCGTCGAGCGAGTCGGCCACGACAAGTGTGGGCACCTTGCGCGCCGGCATGGCGCCGAGAAGCATGGCGGGAGCCGAGCCCGAGAGTGAGTAGAGGTTAAGTGTGGCCGAGCGGGAGCGCAGCCATTTGTCAAGGAGCGCGCTCCGCTCGTCCGACAAGAAGTTGTGGGAGAGTTGCTGTAGAGTGGTGATAGTGGTCATTTCTTGCCTTCGGCTTTGGGCTTGAGCAGTTGCTGGTAGCGCGGGGCGCGGAGCACGGTGATGGCCGAGTCGAGGTCGGCGTCGGTGAGCAGAGCGTTCTCCATCTGCCCGCGTGTGAAGTAGTAACGGTTCATGATCTCGCCGGCCAGATAGGGCGAGATGGATTTGCGGTTTATGTCGAGATCGTGCTTGAGATCGTGCTTGAGCATGTTGGCCAATATGTTGATCTGAGCCTCGACAGAGTCGTTCATATATCCCTCGCTTGTGGCCAGCTCGCGCATGGCTTTGACGGCCGACTCGCACACGCGGTCGTATTCAAACCGGTCGGGGTCGATAAATGCCTTGAACTCCTCGTAGATGGTATCTGTTATCTCAAACTCCGAGGGCTTGGCCACAGTGGGGTGAGTGGCGGCGTAGCGTGTGGCAAAGTCAAATGCCCAGTTGTCGCGCACCACATTGTAGGTCAATCTGTTCACCTCGGGGAGAGTCACCTTGATATCGGGGGTGATTCCGCCGCCGTCTCTCACCTCGCGGCCTCCGGCCGTCTTGAATACCGATGTGAGCGAGTCGGGAATGCGAGCCACGGAGCCGTCGGGGTTGCGATGCGAGTAGTCGATGGCCTGGATGAGGCGCCCTGAGGGTATATAGTATTTTGCCACGGTCACTTTGAGCAGGCCGTCGTAGGGGAGCTGGCGAGTGGACTGCACAAGGCCTTTGCCAAACGAGCGGTTGCCCACGATGACAGCACGGTCAAGATCCTGAAGGGCTCCGGAGACTATCTCGCTTGCCGAAGCCGACGAGCCGTCGATGAGCACAGCCAGCGGAATCTCGGTGTCGACGGGCTGCACGGATGTCTTGTAGGTCTTCTCATTGAGCACACCTTTGCCCTTTGTGTTGAGCACTGTGGTACCTTTCGGGAGGAATATGCCGAGAATCTGCACGGCGCTTTCCACCAGTCCGCCACCGTTGCCGCGCAGATCGAGCACCAGGCGCTTGGCGCCCTGCTTTTTCAGAGCCTCTACGGCCTCACGCACCTCCGGATAGCTCTTTTCCGAAAACGAGCTGAGAGCCACATAGCCTGTAGAGTCGTCGCGCACCATGCCCCAATAAGGCACGGAGGGTATCTGAATCTTGGCACGTTTTATCTCGAAGGTCTTTATCGAATCGTCGGTATAGGGGCGGTTGACGGTTACGGTCACCGTGGAGCCGCTCTGCCCTTTGAGCCGTTCGCTCACCTTCGACGAGCGCCACCCCGCGGTGGAGTCGCCGTCTATCATAATGATGCGGTCGCCGGCAATGAGTCCGGCCAGACTGGCAGGGCTGTTTTCATAAGGCATCGATATTATCACACCCTTGGGGGTCTCCTGAATCATCGAGCCTATGCCGCCATATTCGCCCGAGGTCATGGTACGAAACTGCTCTTGCTCCTTGGCCGGGATATATTCGGTGTATGGATCAATGTCGTCGAGCATGGCCGCTATGGCAGTGTTGATACTCTTCTCGGCATCAATGGAGTCAACATAAAATGTCTGCAGTTCCTTGTAAAGGGTATTGAATATGTCGAGGTTACGCGAGATGTCGACCTTGCGGCTACTTGTGGCTGCCGACGACAGGAGGGCTAACGCCACCAGAGCGGCGGCAAAGATGATGATTTTTTTCATATCGGCTGATTATGAGTATCCTAAACGGCGGAAACGTGGGTGAATAATATGTCAGAGGCTGAGCTTTCGCCTAATCAAACGGCAAATATACTCATTTATTATAACAATCTGGCAACTAAAAGGTCTAAATCAGGCTGTAAAATTTTACTCCTTAGAATTTCAGATTAAATTACACCTACTATTTGTTCCCGCCCCGACATGCTTTAAACCTCCGGAAGGTTGACATAATCAGATCCCCCCGGGTCTACTGTGCCCGGGGGATAAAAGTTGATAGCTCAACTAATAGAGCCTCGCCTCAGCGCATGGCGCTAAAACATTATTTCACGAGGGTTTTATACACGCAGTCTTCCACTTTAATAAGATACAACCCCGGACAGTTGATTTTCAACTCATAACATTCGCCGTCGGTTACCGTTTCGTTGACAAGCACACCGTTTGTTTCATTTGCAAACTTATATTTTTTAAAAAACAAAAATATATTATGGTTAAATTATATTAAATGTAGATTATTCTTTTCATTATTTCCTCTCTCTTTTCGGCAAGCTCCCGGCCTTGAGGCCGACTAATCGACATTGTGGCGAGAGGCTGATAGGAATTAAGACTTTCTATCGGCTCTTTTTTCCCTTTTTCAAAAAAAATCGCGAAAATGTTTGCACAGTTGAAAACTTTGGTGTAATTTTGCAGCGCAAAAAGCAAAAAAGAACCTGCTTCAGTAGCTCAGTTGGTTAGAGCACCTGACTGTTAATCAGGGGGTCGTTG
>JAMPGA010000002.1:20479-123060 GCA_023664185.1 Muribaculaceae bacterium | reverse complement strand
TGGTTCAGAGCGTCTGCCTTACAAGCAGAGGGTCGGGGGTTCGAATCCCTCAGCGCCCACTCAGCGAAAATGCCGATTCCCCACTCAGGGTTTCGGCTTTTTTCGTGGATAAAACGCTTTTTTTACACCATTCTGCACGATGATAACCCAGGAACAACTTAAGGAAGCCCAGGAGCGCAAGGCTGCGCTCAAGAGATATCTTGACGTGGACAACAAGAAAATTCAGGTCGAGGAGGAGGAGCTGCGCACTCATGTGCCCGACTTCTGGGAGCACCCTGTGGAGGCTCGTGCGCAGATGAAGAAAATCAAGGATCTCCAGGCCTGGATAGAGGGCTATGAGGAGGTTGAGGCTGCCGTAGGTGAGCTGGAGCTTGCCTTCGACTTCATAAAGGAAGGCCTTGTGGAGGAGGAGGAACTCGATCGCCTATATGCCGACGCCACCACCAAGATTGAAAACCTGGAACTCAAAAATATGCTGCGCCGCGAGGAAGACAAGCTGGGCGTGGTGCTCAAGATCAACTCGGGAGCCGGCGGCACTGAGAGCCAGGACTGGGCGCAGATGCTCATGAGAATGTATCTGCGCTGGTGTGAGGACCATGGCTATAAAACCTCGATAGCCAACCTCTTGGAAGGCGATGAGGCCGGCATAAAATCGTGTACAATAAACGTGGAGGGCGACTTCGCCTACGGCTATCTCAAGAGCGAGAACGGTGTGCATCGTCTGGTGCGCGTGTCGCCCTACAATGCCCAGGGCAAGCGTATGACCTCGTTTGCGTCGGTGTTTGTAACCCCGCTTGTCGACGATACTATAGAGGTGAAAGTTGACCCCGCTCTGCTGTCGTGGGATACATTCCGCTCTGGCGGTGCCGGCGGCCAGAACGTCAACAAGGTAGAGTCGGGTGTGCGTCTGCGCTATCAGTTTACCGACCCCTACACCGGCGAGCATGAGGAAATACTCATTGAAAACACCGAGACCCGCGACCAGCCTAAGAACAAAGAGAACGCCATGCGTCAGCTGCGCTCCATACTCTACGACAAGGAGCTGCAACACCGTCTGCAGGAGCAGGCCAAGATCGAAGCCGGCAAGATGAAGATAGAGTGGGGCTCGCAGATAAGAAGCTATGTATTTGACGACAGGCGTGTGAAAGATCACCGCACCGGCCACCAGACAGCCGATGTGGGCGGTGTGATGGATGGCGACCTTGATCCCTTTATCAAGGCTTATCTGATGGAATTTGCCGGAAACGAGGAGTAACCCCCCCCCTTGAAAATAATCTGTTTTACCACTACGGGCAACTCGCTCGCTGCCGCGCGCCGTTTCGGGGGCGAGGTGATGAGTGCTGTGCGTCTGCTCGCCGACGGCACCACTATTCTCTCTGACGATGAGGCGATAGGACTGGTGTGTCCTGTCTATTTCGGCGATATCCCCGGGCCTGTGCGCGAGCTGCTCGGACGCATTCTGCTACATGCACCATATCTCTTTGCCGTGCTCACCTGCGGAAGCACTCCGGCCCTGGCGGCGCGCCGGCTGCAGGAGCTGATGCCGTTTGACTATGTGGCCTCGCTGCTGACGGTCGACAATTATTTCCCCATGTTTAACGTGGAGAAGCAGGTGAAGAATGTGGGTAAAAAGCGTGTGGAAGAGCATCTTGCAGCTATAGTGGCCGATGTGGAGGCTCGCGCTGCGTGGACAGAACGCCCCACGCTCTTCGGGCGCATTGCTGCATGGTGGATGAAGCTTTTTCCCCTGTCGCCCAAGGCGTATAAGCGCTTCAGCATAGACCATGACAAATGCACCCGTTGCGGAGTATGCTCCATAGTCTGCCCGATAGACAATATTGTGTTTGAGCCATACCCCGAGATAGCCGATAGGTGTCTGACCTGTGGAGCCTGCCGCCATAATTGTCCGGAAAATGCCATACGCTATCGCGGTGAGAAATCGGAATATCAGTATCTCAACCCTCAGGTGGCTCTGGGTGATATAGCCGACTGCAACGACCGCCGCTGAACGAAACTAATGGGAAGAAAATCGGGGTTGGAAAAGTTTTCTCAGAAGTATTTGGTATTTAGCGAAATAATTTGTAATTTTGCAACGCTTTAGGAATGCTCCGGCGTCACGATATGGCTAACCTATTGAGGGTCAGTCGTATCGGGGCGATAAATGTGTGTAAGACACATTAAGCTGAGAGCCGTCCGGCGAGCAAAAGAAAACATAGAGCAAAAGAATTTTATCATATAAGTAAAACAAAAGAAACTAAGATGCCTACTATTCAGCAATTAGTAAGAAAAGGCCGTGTGGCTCTTGAGGACAAGAGCAAGTCACCCGCGCTTGATTCATGCCCCCAGCGTCGTGGCGTGTGCGTGCGTGTCTACACCACAACTCCCAAGAAACCTAATTCAGCCATGCGTAAGGTGGCCCGTGTGCGCCTCACCAATGGCAAGGAAGTGAACAGCTACATCCCCGGTGAGGGTCACAACCTGCAGGAGCACTCAATCGTGCTCGTGCGCGGTGGTCGTGTCAAGGACCTCCCCGGTGTGCGTTACCACATCGTGCGCGGCACACTCGATACATCCGGAGTGAAAGACCGCACACAGCGCCGCTCAAAATACGGTGCAAAACGTCCCAAGGCAGCCAAGAAATAATCAGGCTTCGCCCCAAAGACCAATTATAACCACACGACGCTCCTTTTCTGAAAACTAAGAAGCAATCAAAATTTAAAACCCGAGTCGTAAACCTCTCGTTTTTGATTTGATTGGAAGGCTAAATCAGGTTGAGTAAACGGCCATCCCGGAGGGGACACCGTTGAAGATGAAAGATGCAGCAGCCAAGCAACCAAAAACAAAAACTTAAACAAAACAATGCGTAAAGCAAAGCCCAAAAAGCGGGTTATCCTCCCCGATCCCGTGTTCAACGACGTGAGAGTATCAAAGTTCGTCAACCATCTGATGTATGACGGCAAGAAGAACACCTCTTACACCATCTTCTACTCTGCTCTCGAGCTCGTTAAGGCCAAGCTTCCCAACGAAGAGCGCACAGCTCTCGAGGTGTGGAAGAAAGCCCTTGAGAATATCACACCCCAGGTGGAGGTGAAGTCACGCCGCGTAGGCGGCGCCACCTTCCAGGTGCCCACCGAGATCCGTCCCGACCGCAAAGAATCTATCTCGATGAAAAACCTTATCCTCTATGCACGCAAGCGCGGCGGCAAGACCATGGCCGAGAAGCTCTCAGCCGAGATCGTAGACGCCTTCAACGAGCAGGGCGGTGCATACAAGCGTAAAGAGGATATGCACAAGATGGCCGAGGCCAACCGCGCCTTCGCCCACTTCCGTTTCTAATCCCATAGGGAAAGAAAATCATTTTCACCGAAACTCTTTTTTAGACCCGCTACAAAAATGGCAAAAGACGACCATCTTAAATATACGCGCAACATCGGCATTATGGCTCATATCGATGCCGGTAAAACCACTACCTCCGAGCGTATCCTTTTCTACACCGGTCTGACACACAAGATTGGTGAGGTGCACGACGGTGCTGCCACCATGGACTGGATGGAGCAGGAGCAAGAGCGCGGTATCACAATCACATCTGCCGCCACCACTACTTTCTGGAAGTATGCCGGCGGCCAGTTCAAGATCAACCTTATTGACACTCCGGGACACGTTGACTTCACCGTCGAGGTGGAGCGCTCACTGCGTGTGCTCGACGGTGCCGTGGCCACATTCTGTGCCGTAGGTGGCGTAGAGCCCCAGTCGGAGACAGTTTGGCGCCAGGCCGATAAATATAACGTGCCCCGTATCGGTTACGTCAACAAGATGGACCGCTCGGGTGCCAACTTCTTCGAGGTGGTGCGCCAGCTCAAGGAAGTGCTCGGTGCTAACCCCTGCCCCATTCAGATACCTATCGGCGCTGAGGAGACATTCAAAGGTGTCGTAGACCTCATCACCATGAAGGCTATCTTCTGGCATGACGAAAGCATGGGCGCCGACTACTCCATCGAGGAGATCCCCGCCGGCCTCCAGGCCGAAGCCGAGGAGTGGCGCGACAAAATGCTCGAGAAAGTTGCCGAGTTTGACGATGCCCTGATGGAGAAATACTTCGACGACCCCTCAACCATCAACGAGGACGAAATCCGCCGCGCTCTCCGCGCTGCCACCCTCAAGATGGAGGTCGTCCCCATGATCTGCGGCTCATCGTTCAAGAACAAGGGCGTGCAGTGTCTGCTCGACGCTGTCTGCGCTTACCTCCCCAGCCCCATTGACTCGGGTGCCGTAGAGGGAACCAACCCCGACGATCCCGATCAGAAAGAGGTGCGCGAGCCCTCAAGCGAGGCTCCCATGTGTGCCCTGGCATTCAAGATTGCCACCGACCCCTATGTAGGCCGCCTCACATTCTTCCGCGTCTACTCAGGCGACGTTGTGGCCGGATCATACGTGCTCAACAGCCGCTCGGGCAAGAAGGAGCGTGTGTCACGCCTCTTCCAGATGCACTCAAACAAGCAGAACGCCAAGGAAATGATCGGCTGCGGCGATATAGGCGCAGGCGTAGGCTTCAAGGATATCCGCACAGGTGATACCCTCTGCGACGAAAATCACCCCATCGTGCTCGAGGCTATGGAATTCCCCGATCCCGTTATCGGTATCGCCGTTGAGCCCAAGACTCAGAAGGACCTCGACAAACTCGGCGTGGGCCTGCAGAAGCTGGCCGAGGAGGACCCCACATTCCGCGTGGAGACCAACGAAGAGACCGGCCAGACCGTTATCTCGGGTATGGGCGAGCTTCACCTCGACATCATCATCGACCGTCTGCGTCGCGAATTCAAGGTAGAGTGCAACCAGGGTCGTCCGCAGGTTACTTACAAGGAAGCCATCACCAAGCCCGTTGAGCTCCGCGAGGTGTTCAAGAAGCAGACCGGTGGTCGTGGTAAGTTTGCCGACATCATCGTGCGCGTAGAGCCCATCGACGAAGGCTTCGAGGGCAACCTCCAGTTTGTCGACGAGGTTAAGGGCGGTAACATCCCCAAGGAGTTCATCCCCTCAATCCAGAAAGGCTTCACCACAGCCATGAAGAATGGCGTACTGGCCGGCTTCCCCGTGGAGCAGCTCAAAGTCACCGTGCTCGACGGCTCGTTCCACCCCGTGGACTCCGATCAGCTCTCATTTGAGCTCTGCGCCATCCAGGCATTCAAGAAAGCCTCCGAGAAAGCCAGCCCCGTGCTGCTCGAACCCATCATGAAGATCGAAGTTGTGACCCCCGAGGAATCGATGGGCGACGTAATCTCCGACCTCAACAAGCGCCGTGGCCAGGTAGAAGGCATGGAGACCTCCCGCTCGGGCGCCCGCGTTGTGAAAGCCAAGGCTCCTCTGGCCGAAATGTTCGGCTACGTTACAGCCCTGCGTACCATCACCTCAGGCCGCGCCACATCTACAATGTCCTTCAGCCACTACGCCGAAGTGAGCAGCTCGATAGCCAAGGCAGTGCTCACAGAGTGCCAGGGCCGTGTAGACCTCATCAAGTAAGAGACACTTTCATTCAACTAACAATATGGACCAGACAATCAGAATCAAACTCAAGTCCTACGACTACAACCTCGTTGACAAGTCGGCCGAGAAGATTGTGAAGACCGTCAAGGCCACAGGTGCCGTAATCTCGGGTCCCATACCCCTGCCCACCCACCGCCGCATCTTCACTGTCAACCGCTCAACCTTCGTCAACAAGAAGGCCCGCGAGCAGTTCCAGCTCTCGAGCTACAAGCGCCTGATCGACATCCACAACTCGACCGGCAAGACCGTAGACGCCCTCATGAAGCTCGAGCTCCCCTCGGGTGTAGAAGTAGAGATCAAGGTCTAAGCACACAGACTTGAGAAAAACAAAACAACAAACAACTCCATCAGTTCACATTTTCTAAATCAAAGAGAAATGCCAGGATTAATAGGAAAAAAAATCGGAATGACATCCGTTTTCAGTGCCGACGGCAAGAACGTGCCGTGCACTGTTATCGAAGTAGGCCCCTGCGTAGTTACTCAAGTGAAAACGGCTGAGAAGGATGGTTATGAGGCAGTACAGCTTGGCTTCCAGGACAAGAAGGACAAGCACACCACCGCCCCCATGGCCGGACACTTCAAGAAAGCCGGAGTGACTCCCCAGCGCCACTTGGCCGAGTTCAAAGGATTTGACGCAGAGATGAAGGCCGGCCAGACCGTAACCGTCGATCTCTTCAGCGAAGGCGACTTCGTAGACATCCAGGGTACATCGAAAGGTAAAGGCTACCAGGGCGTAGTTAAGCGCCACGGCTTCGGCGGTGTAGGTCAGTCGACCCACGGCCAGCACAACCGTCTGCGCGCCCCCGGTTCGGTAGGTGCCTGCTCATATCCCGCCAAGGTGTTCAAAGGAATGCGCATGGCAGGCCAGATGGGCAACCAGAAAGTCACCGTCCAGAACCTCCAGGTGGTTCGCGTGATGCCCGAACACAACGTACTCATCATCAAGGGTTCCATCCCCGGAAGCAAAGGTTCAATCGTTTTAATTGAAAAGTAAATGGAAGTCGCAATCTATAATATCAAGGGCGAAGACACCGGCCGCAAGGCACAGCTCGCCGACGAGGTGTTTGCCACCGAGGCCAACGAGCACGCCGTATACCTCGACGTCAAGCAGTATCTCGCCAACCAGCGCCAGGGCACACACAAGTCCAAAGAGCGCTCAGAAGTTTCCGGCTCCACCCGCAAGCTCCACAAGCAGAAAGGTGGCGGCGGCAGCCGTATCGGCGACATCAACTCGCCCGTGCTCGTAGGTGGTGGACGCGTCTTCGGACCCCGTCCCCGTGACTACAGGTTCAAGTTGAACAAGAAAGTGAAACAGCTGGCACGCCGCAGCGCGCTGACCTGGAAGCTCCAGGATTCTCAGATCATCGTGGTCGAGGACCTCAATCTCGAGGCTCCCAAAACTAAAGATTTTATAAATTTTGCTAAAAATCTTAAAGTCGAGGGCAAAAAGATCCTGATGGTTTTACCGTCTGAGAATAAAAACGTAACTTTGTCAGCCCGAAACGTCCCCGGCGCCAAAACCATGGTGGCTCAGGACGTCAATACGTATGCCGTGATGAACTCGAACGCCATCATCCTCAGCGAAGGTGCACTCGAGGTCATCAATAACCTTTAAGCCAACCAGAGAAAACAAGACGCAAACATGGAAATCTCAATCAAACCCATCGTGACCGAGAAAGCCTCCCGCCTCAGCGAGCAGGCCAATCGCTACACCTTCGCCGTTTCTCCCGAGGCTAACAAGTATCAGATAAAGAGCCTCGTAGAGAAGCTCTATGGCGTCAAGGTCAGCCGCGTGAACACAATGAACATGCGTTCGAAAAACAAATCACGCTGGACCAAGAGCGGCCTGCTCCGCGGCAACACCGCCGCCTGGAAGAAAGCCATCGTCGACCTTGCCGAAGGACAGACCATTGACTTCTATAGCAACATCTAATAAGAAATGGCAGTAAGAAAATTCAAGCCCACTACCCCGGGCCAGAGACACAAGGTAATCGGTGTATTCAAAGGTACCATCACTGCTACAACACCGGAGAAATCTCTTACAGTCGGCAAAAAAGCATCCGGAGGCCGCAACGCCGAAGGACACCTCACCACCCGATACCTTGGTGGTGGCCACAAGCGCAAATACCGCATCATAGACTTTAAGAGAAACAAAGACGGCATCCCCGCCGTTGTCAAGACAATCGAGTACGATCCCAACCGCTCGGCTCGTATAGCCCTCCTCTACTACAAGGACGGCGCAAAGGCATATATCATTGCACCCAACGGACTCAAAGTGGGCGACGTGCTCATGTCGGGACCCGAGGCACAGCCCGAGGTGGGCAACTGCCTCCCCCTGGCCAACATCCCCGTCGGCACACTCGTTCACAACATAGAGCTGCGTCCCGGTCAGGGAGCTTTCATGGCTCGTTCAGCAGGCACATTCGCCCAGCTCATCTCGCGTGAAGGCACCTATGCCATTGTCAAATTACCCTCCGGCGAAACCCGCAAGATCCTCGCCGCATGCCGCGCCACTGTCGGTGTCGTGGGCAACTCTGAGCACTCTCTGGAGCGTTCAGGCAAAGCCGGCCGCTCACGCTGGCTCGGCCGTCGCCCCCGCAACCGCGGCGTTGTCATGAACCCTGTAGATCACCCCATGGGTGGTGGTGAAGGCCGCGCATCTGGTGGTCATCCCCGTTCCCGCAAGGGTCTCTACTCGAAGGGTCTCAAGACACGTGCTCCGAAGAAGCATTCGTCGAAGTATATCATCGAGAGAAGGAAAAAGTAATCTGACATTCAAATCAACGCATACCTCATGAGTCGTTCATTGAAAAAAGGCCCGTTCATCAGCGTCAAGCTCGAAAAGAAGGTCGCAGCAATGGAGGAATCCGGCAAAAAATCGGTCATCAAGACCTGGAGCCGCGCCTCGATGATAGCACCCGAATTCGTTGGCCACACATTCGCTGTCCACAACGGAAACAAATTCATCCCCGTCTACGTGACCGAGAACATGGTGGGACACAAACTCGGCGAGTTTGCCCCGACACGCACATTCCGCGGCCACTCAGGCAACAGGAAGAAATAAAAACCGGGCCCTGATATAAATAATTCAAACGTCAAAAAAGCAAGAATTAAAATAAAATGGGTGTAAGAAAAAGAAACTCGGCAGACCTTCGCAAGGCAGAACAGAAGAACATAGCCTTTGCCAAGCTGCTCAACATACCCACCTCACCCCGCAAGATGCGTCTCGTAGTAGACATGATCCGCGGCGTCGAGGTCAACCGCGCCCTCGGCATCCTCAAATTCTCCAACAAGGAGGCCGCCGCACGTGTTGAGAAACTGCTCCGCTCGGCCATCGCTAACTGGGAGGCCAAGAACGAGCGCAAAGCCGACGACGGCGAGCTCTACGTCTCGAGCGTAATGGTAGGCTGTGCCCCCATGCTCAAGCGTCTCCGTCCGGCTCCCCAGGGCCGTGGATACCGTATCCGCAAACGTGCAAACCACGTGACCCTCATCGTCGACACTATCGAAAACAAAAACGCCAAAGCTTAACAAATGGGACAGAAAGTAAATCCAATCAGCAATCGCTTGGGAGTTATCCGCGGATGGGACTCTAACTGGTATGGCGGTAAGAAATACGGCGATACCCTGCTCGAGGACTCTAAACTCCGCAAGTATCTCAACGTCCGTCTCGCCAAGTCAAGCGTTTCGCGCATCGTCATCGAGCGCACTATGAAGCTCATCACCATCACCATCTGCACCTCACGCCCCGGTCTCATCATCGGCAAGGGTGGCCAGGATGTTGACAAACTCAAGGAAGAGCTCAAGAAAATCACCGACAAGGAAGTGCAGATCAACGTCTACGAAGTGAAGCGTCCCGAACTCGATGCACAGATCGTAGCCGCCAACATCGCACGCCAGATCGAAGGCAAGATCGCATATCGCCGCGCCGTCAAGATGGCTGTAGCAGCCACCATGCGCGCAGGTGCCGAAGGCATCAAGGTACAGGTAGCCGGCCGCCTCAACGGCGCTGAAATGGCCCGCTCCGAGATGTTCAAGGAAGGCCGCACACCTCTGCACACACTGCGTGCCGACATCGACTACGCACTCGTAGAGGCCCACACCAAAGTTGGTGTGATCGGCGTAAAGGTGTGGATCTGCCGTGGCGAAGTTTACGGCAAGCGCGATCTCGCTCCCAACTATACCAACGGCCAGAAAGAGGCTCGTGGTGCACAGGGCGCCTCAGGTGCTCCCCGCCGCGGCGGCTTCCGCAAACCCAAAAACAACCGTTAAACCCACAACTGATTCAATCCCATGTTACAACCTAAGAAAACCAAATTCCGCCGCTCTCAGAAAGGCCGCATGAAAGGTCTCGCGCAGCGTGGCAACCAGTTGGCCTTCGGTTCGTTTGGCATCAAGACCCTCGAGTCTAAGTGGATCACCGGTCGCCAGATAGAAGCCGCCCGTATCGCCGTGACACGCTACATGCAGCGTCAGGGTCAGATATGGATCCGCATATTCCCGGACAAGCCCATCACCAAGAAGCCTGCCGAAGTCCGAATGGGTAAAGGTAAAGGTAACCCCGAAGGCTTCGTAGCGCCTGTAACCCCGGGCCGCATCATCATTGAGGTGGAGGGTGTACCCTTCGAAGTAGCCAAAGAGGCTCTGCGCCTGGCAGCACAGAAGCTCCCCGTAACAACAAAGTTCGTCGTTCGCCGCGACTATGACCCAACCCAAAACGTGTAACCGATCATGAAGAAAGAAAGTTTCGCTGAAGTTACCACCCAGGATCTCCGCGACCGCCTCGAGCAGATGGAGCTTGACTACATACAGCTCAAAGCCCAGCACGCCGTCTCACCCCTCGACAGCCCCGCCAAGATCACCCGCGCGCGCAAGGAGATTGCCCGCGTAAAGACAGAGCTCCGCGCTCGTGAACTCAACAACAAGTAAACCCCTCAATCTCCCAAACATGGAAAAGAGAAACCTCAGAAAAGAACGTATCGGGGTCGTTTCGAGCAACAAGGGTGACAAGACCATCACCGTCATGGTGAAGTGGAAAGAGAAACACCCCATCTATGGCAAGTTCGTGAACAAAACCAAGAAGTACCATGCCCACGACGAGAACAACGAGTGTTCTGTCGGCGACACTGTCCGCCTCATGGAGACCCGCCCCCTCTCCAAAACCAAACGCTGGCGCCTGGTCGAAATCATCGAAAAAGTGAAATAAACTATGATACAGACTGAAAGCCGTTTAACCGTCGCTGACAACAGCGGTGCCAAAGAAGCCCTCTGCATTCACGTGCTCGGAGGCACAGGCCGCCGCTACGCCTCAGTAGGAGACATCATCGTCGTGTCCGTAAAGAGCGTAATCCCCTCCTCTGACGTCAAGAAAGGAACCGTCTCTAAAGCTGTAGTCGTCCGCACAAAGAAAGAAATCCGCCGTCCTGACGGATCATATATCCGCTTCGACGACAACGCCTGCGTGCTGCTCAACAACGCCGGCGAGCTCCGCGGAACCCGTATCTTCGGCCCGGTGGCCCGCGAACTTCGCGCCGCCAACCAGATGAAGATTGTCTCACTCGCACCCGAAGTCCTCTAACCCCACGGTATAACAAACCCCGTCAAAAACAGTAAAGTAATGACCAAGTTACATATCAAGAAGGGCGACACCGTCTATGTTCTTGCCGGCGATGACCGCGGTAAGGAGGGTCGTGTGCTCAAAGTCCTCGCAGCAAAGCAGAAGGCTCTCGTGGAAGGTGTAAACATCGTCACCAAAGCCACCAAGCCCAACGCTAAGCACCCCCAGGGTGGCCTCGTTAAGATGGAGGCTCCCATCGCCATCTCGAACATTGCCTTGATCGACCCCAAGACAGGCAAGCCCACCCGTGTAGCCACACGCCGTGAGGATGGCAAAGTAATCCGTATTGCTAAAAAATCAGGAGAGGAGATTAAATAATGAGCACCCAGACCGTCAAGAAAGACTATCAGGAACGCATCGTTCCCGCCCTCACCGAGAAGTTCAGCTACACTACACCCATGCAGGTGCCCAAGCTGAAAAAGATCGTCATCAACCAGGGCCTCGGCGCAGCTACCCAGGACAAGAAAATCATCGAGACAGCCATCAACGAGCTCACAGCCATCACTGGCCAGAAAGCAGTGGCTACCCTCTCACGCAAGGATATCTCAAACTTCAAGGTGCGCAAGAAGATGCCCATCGGTGTGATGGTCACACTGCGTCGCGACAAGATGTATGAATTCCTTGAGAGACTTGTGCGTGTGGCTCTGCCCCGTATCCGCGACTTCAAGGGTATCGACTCGAAGCTCGACGGACGTGGCAACTACACCCTCGGCATCACCGAGCAGATCATCTTCCCCGAGATCAACATCGACACCATCAACAAGCTCATGGGCATGAACATCACCTTCGTCACCTCGGCCAACACCGACGAAGAAGGCTATGCACTGCTCAAAGAGTTCGGTCTCCCGTTCAAGAACGCTAAAAACTAAGCAACCACTATGGCAAAAGAATCCATGAAGGCCCGCGAGGTAAAGCGCGCCAAACTGGTGGCAAAATACGCCAAAAAGAAGGCCGATCTCAAGGCTGCCGGCGACTATGAAGGTCTGCAGGCTCTCCCCAAGAACGCCTCGAGCGTACGCCTCCACAACCGTTGCTCCATCACAGGTCGTCCCAAAGGCTACATGCGCCAGTTCGGCATCTCGCGTATTCAGTTCCGCGAAATGGCATCGGCAGGCCTTATCCCTGGTGTGAAGAAAGCATCCTGGTAAGAAAGTCCGTCTGCCTCCACAGAGAGCAGATAAACCCTGAACCCCTTCGTGAGAGTCGACGGCCCGAGAGTCGTTAACTCAAAGCCGCCCCCCAGGCACAAGGCTCGCAAGAGCCCCCGGCCCAGACAGAGGCCGGTCCTCAGCCCAAGCAGCGGCGGCCGCTCGACTTCAGGAACGGTTCACCCCCTCCTCTCCACCACTCAGACACCATCTCCCCACACATTCTCTCCCCAACCCTTTCACTCGAAACACAGTGAGTATTAAATATTGTTGGGAACCGCCCCAATCAATTTAAACAACAACAACCAATGACAGATCCTATTGCAGATTATCTGACAAGATTGAGGAACGCCATCAAGGCCAACCACCGCGTGGTCGAGATCCCGGCCTCAAACTTGAAGAAGGAAATCACAAAGATTCTCTTCGAACAAGGCTACATCCTCAACTACAAGTTTGAGGAAGGCGAGAATCCCGCCGGCACTATCAAGATAGCCCTCAAGTATGACCCCGTAGACAAGGTCAACGCCATCAAGGCTCTTGAGCGCGTATCGCGGCCCGGTCTGCGCCGCTACACCGGCTACAAGGACATGCCCCGAGTGCTCAATGGCCTGGGCATCGCCATCCTCTCCACATCAAAAGGTGTGATGACAAACAAACAAGCCCGCGACCTCAAGGTAGGTGGCGAGGTTCTCTGCTACGTTTACTAATCAAAGGAGGAAACACAACATGTCACGTATAGGTAAAGCCCCCATTGAAATTCCCGCCGGAGTCACAGTGACTGTCGGCGCAGACAACGTAGTAACCGTCAAAGGCCCCAAAGGCACCCTGACCCAGAAAGTAAATCCCGAGCTCACAGTGACAGTGGCCGACGGCCATGTCACCCTCACCCGTCCCTCCGACGACCGCGAGCACCGCGCACAGCACGGCCTCTACCGCGCCCTCATCCACAACATGGTTGTAGGTGTATCGACCGGCTATCGCAAAGAGATGGAGCTCGTAGGTGTGGGCTACCGCGCCGCGTCCAACGGACAGGTGCTTGAGCTCTCGCTGGGTTACTCGCACGCCATCTATATAAAGCTCCCCCCGGAGGTAAAAGTCGAGGCTAAGACCGAGCGTAACAAAAACCCGCTCATCATCCTCGAAAGCGACGACAAGCAGCTCCTCGGCCAGGTATGCGCTAAGATTCGCTCCCTGCGCAAGCCCGAACCCTACAAGGGCAAAGGTATCAAGTTTGTCGGCGAAGTTATACGCCGCAAGTCAGGCAAGTCGGCTAGTGCCAAATAATAAAATCACGTCAAGAATACTATGGTATCTAAGATACAGCGTCGCAATAAAATCAAAGCCCGCATCCGCGGCAAGATTTCCGGCACAGCAGCGCGTCCGCGCATGAGCGTATTCCGCTCAAACAAGCAGATCTATGTACAGCTCATCGACGATCTGGCCGGCAAGACAATCTGTGCATCCTCATCAAAAGGCATCGAGGAAGGCACCAAGTGTGAAATCGCAGCCAAAGTCGGCGAGGCTATCGCACAGAAAGCCATCGCCGCAGGCGTAACAGAAGTGGTCTTCGACCGCAACGGCTACCTCTTCCACGGCCGTGTAAAATCACTCGCGGACGCCGCTCGCAACGGTGGCCTCAAATTCTAATATACCGTTATGGCAGTAAAGAACAACAAAGTAAAGTCCGCAAGCGACCTCGAGCTTAAAGACCGCCTCGTGGCCATCAACCGCGTCACCAAGGTAACCAAGGGTGGCCGCACATTCACCTTCGCAGCCATCGTAGTCGTAGGCAACGAGAACGGCATCGTAGGCTGGGGCCTTGGCAAAGCCAACGAGGTCCAGGCAGCCATCGCCAAGGGTGTAGAGGCCGCCAAGAAGAACCTCATCAAGGTTCCCGTGCACAAAGGCACCATCCCCCACGAGCAGGTAGCCAAGTTTGGCGGCTCACGCGTAATACTGAAACCCGCATCACACGGTACTGGTGTGAAGGCCGGTGGCGCTATGCGTGCCGTGCTTGAGAGCGTCGGCGTCACCGACGTGCTCTGCAAGTCGAAAGGCTCGTCCAACCCCCACAACCTCGTCAAGGCTACCATCGCCGCCCTCGGCGAAATGCGTTCACCCGCTCAGGTGGCCCAGAACCGTGGCGTATCGGTCGACAAAGTGTTTAACGGCTAAAAACCATATCTGAAATGGCAAAAATCAAAATCACCCAGATAAAGAGCCGTATCAACGCACCGGCAGTGCAGAAGCGCACTCTCGACGCCCTCGGCCTCAAGAAAATGCATCACTCGGTAGTCAAAGAAGACACCCCTTCGATCCGTGGCATGGTTCAGGCCGTCCACCATCTCGTAGAAGTGACCAACGCTTGATATATAAACAATCCCTGTAACACAACGAAACAATGGATTTAAGCAATCTCAAACCCGCCGCCGGCTCAGTCACAACCAAGACCCGCATCGGCCGCGGCCCCGGCTCCGGCAAGGGTGGTACATCTACCCGCGGTCACAAGGGAGCAAAATCACGTTCAGGATACAAACGTAAGATCGGCTTTGAAGGTGGTCAGATGCCCCTCCAGCGCCGTCTCCCCAAATTCGGTTTCAAACCTCTCGACAAGACTGTCTTCAAGCCCATCAACCTCTCAGAGCTTGAGGCTCTTGCAGAAGCTGCCGGCATCGAGAAGATCACCGTCGACACTCTCATCGAGGCAGGTCTCACCAACGGCAAGCAGCCCGTCAAGATTCTTGCCGGAGGCTCTCTGACAAAGAAGCTCGAGGTTGAAGCCAACGCCTTCTCGGCAGCCGCCGAGGCAGCCATCACGGCTGCAGGAGGCACCGCCACTAAAATCTAACAACCCCCTCTCCCCTTCCAATGAGATTTATTCAAACCCTTCGTAACATTTGGACCATTGAGGAACTGAGGAAACGTCTGCTCGTGACCCTCCTGCTGGTGCTTGTCTATCGACTGGGCTGCTACGTGGTTCTTCCGGGCATCTCGCCCGAGGATCTCGACGCCCTCTCGAAGTTCACCAACAAGAGTGGCCTCATGCAGCTGCTCGACATGTTCTCGGGCGGTGCGTTCTCCCAGGCCTCAATCTTCGCCCTCGGTATCATGCCCTACATCACTGCATCCATCGTGATTCAGCTGCTGGGCATGGTGCTCCCCTCGTTTCAGAAAATGCAGCGAGAGGGCGAAAGCGGACGCCAGAAGCTCAGCCAGTACACACGTTATCTCACTGTGCTGATACTTCTGCTCCAGGGTCCTGCCTACCTTGTAAATCTCCAGGTCCAGGTGAGCGCTGCCACAGGCAGTGCCCACATGGGTTTCTGGACCATAGCTTACCTCACGGTCATCCTGGCCGCCGGCTCTATGTTTATCATGTGGCTGGGCGAGCGCATCACTGACCGCGGCATAGGCAACGGTATTTCCTTCATCATCCTTGTCGGAATTATCGCCCGCCTCCCGGGAGCTCTGTTCTATGAATTCACATCACGTCTGCCGGGATCTACTGGATCGCAGGGCGGTCTGATCATGTTCGTGGTAGAGATCATCCTTCTGTTTGCCGTAACGGTAGGCGCCGTGCTGCTCGTTCAGGGCACACGCAAGGTGCCCGTACAGTATGCCAAGCGCATCGTTGGCAACCGTCAGTATGGCGGTGCCCGTCAGTACATCCCCCTCAAGGTGAATGCCGCCGGTGTGATGCCCATCATCTTCGCACAGGCCATTATGTTCATCCCCATCACACTCGCTGGCTTCGGCAGCTCAGAGGGTTCGTCGGGGTTCTATGCAGCCTTCTCAGACATCAACGGATTCTGGTATAACCTGGTATACTTCATCCTCATCGTAGCCTTCACATACTTCTACACCGCCATCACAGTGCGTCCCACTCAGATGGCCGAAGATATGAAGCGCAACAACGGATTCATCCCCGGCGTGAAGCCCGGCAAGAAGACAGCCGATTATCTCGACTCGATCATGTCGCGCATCACACTGCCCGGATCTATCTTCCTCGGCATCGTGGCTATCCTTCCCGCCTTTGCACGCTTCTTCGGCATCTCGCAGAACTTTGCACAGTTCTTCGGCGGAACATCACTGCTGATTCTTGTAGGTGTAGTGCTCGACACACTGCAGCAGATAGAGTCACACCTGATGATGCACCACTACGATGGTCTGATGAAGGAAGGTAAAATCAAAGGTCGCACCACCGGCTCAGCCTATTAATTCATAATAAGAATTCTGAAAAAATCGGTTACAGCAGGAAAGATTCTTCAATGATCTATCTCAAGACCCCCGAAGAAATCGAGAAAATGCGACAGGCATGCACACTCGTGAGCCGCACACTTGGCGAAGTGGCCAAGTGGGTGGCTCCCGGTGTGACTACCCGCCGCCTCGACAATATAGCACGCGAGTTTATGCTCGACAACGGCGGCCGCCCGGCCTGTCTGGGCTACGGCGGTTTTCCGGCCACACTCTGTATTGAAGTCAATGAGACTGTGGTTCACGGATTCCCCTCAGGCAGGGAACTGCAGGAGGGCGACATTGTGGGTGTCGACACAGTGGTAGAGCTCGACGGCTACAACGGTGATATGTGTTACACATTTCCGGTGGGCGAAATTTCGCCCGAGGTGATGGCTCTGTGCCGCACCACCAAGGAAGCACTCTATCAGGGCATCGAGGCCGCACAGGAAGGCCGGCGCATTGGCGACATAGCCAACGCCGTGCAAACCTACTGCGAGAAGCGAGGCTACAGTGTGGTGCGCGAGATGTGTGGCCACGGCATAGGACGCAAGATGCACGAGGATCCCGAAGTGCCAAACTACGGACGCCGCGGCATTGGCCCCATGCTGAAAAAAGGGATGTGTATATGCATCGAGCCTATGATCAACCTGGGCAGCCGCAACATAGTGATAAGCCAGGACGGCTGGCAGACCCGCACCAAGGATCGTCGACCCTCGGCCCACTATGAACACACCATCACCATCACCCCTGAAGGGCCCGAGATACTCACAACTTTCGACTATATCCAGCAGGCTATGGGCGAAAGATTCATCTGAAAGAATCATCTCCGACACCAACTATAACCCAACAGAACCAATATGGCAAAACAAGCTGCTATCGAACTTGACGGAACCATCGTCGAAGCATTGTCGAACGCAATGTTTCGTGTTGAACTTGAGAACGGCCATGAAATCACGGCCCATATCTCAGGCAAGATGCGCATGCACTACATCAAGATTCTCCCCGGCGACAAGGTGAAGGTGGAAATGTCGCCCTACGATCTCTCGAAGGGCCGCATATCCTTCCGCTACAAATAAATGAATCCCAGGCCCCGCCTGAACCCCGACACTCTCTCCACCCAGACACAACACTATCACATTCAAAACCATACAATAACCAGACAATGAAAGTAAGAGCATCTGTCAAAAAGCGCACTCCGGACAGCAAGATCGTGCGCCGCAAAGGACGTCTTTACGTCATAAACAAGAAAAACCCCAAATACAAGCAGCGTCAGGGCTAATACTTGCATCGTCAAGACCGAGGGAGCCGAACCGACTCAATCGCATCCACTGATTAGTTAAATTTTTAAAACGATTTCTAATTAGTGTTGCGTTTGGCGGATTCAGCCCCCTGACAATGCGAAAATAGTATTAACTTTGCAAAAAAATTTAGTCAACTAACTATATGGCAGTAAGAATCGTGGGAGTTGACCTCCCCCAGAACAAGAGAGGTGAAATCGCCTTGACCTATATCTTCGGAATCGGTCGGAGCGCAGCCAAGACCATCCTTGACAAAGCCGGAGTCGACGTAAACATCAAGGTAAAGGATTGGTCAGACGACCAGGCCGCCAAGGTGCGTGAAGTGATCGGCTCAGACTACAAGGTAGAGGGCGATCTCCGCAGTGAAATCCAGCTCAACATCAAGCGTCTCATGGATATCGGTTGCTATCGCGGCATCCGTCACCGCAACGGCCTTCCCGTGCGCGGCCAGAGCACCAAGAACAATGCCCGTACCCGCAAGGGCCGCAAGAAAACCGTTGCAAACAAGAAAAAAGCTACTAAATAAATCGTAATATGGCAAAAAAGACTGTCGCCGCAAAGAAAAGAAACGTAAAAGTCGACGCTGCCGGTCAGCTGCACGTCCACTCATCGTTCAACAACATCATTGTGTGCCTCACAAACTCTGAGGGTCAGGTTATCTCCTGGTCATCGGCAGGCAAGATGGGATTCCGCGGCTCCAAAAAGAACACTCCCTACGCCGCACAGATGGCCGCACAGGACTGCGGTAAAGTGGCCTACGACCTGGGTCTGCGCAAAGTAAAGGCCTATGTCAAAGGTCCCGGCAACGGCCGTGAGTCAGCCATCCGCACCGTACACGGAATGGGAATCGAAGTCACCGAGATCGTCGACGTGACTCCCCTGCCCCACAATGGCTGCCGTCCTCCCAAGCGTCGTCGCGTATAATTCAGCGCACAGACCACAATATAACTGCAGGTCTTCCCGCAGGTCGGGGAGCATAAGACGGCCGTGTCAGCCACACTCAACAAGGCTCTTCTTTCACACAATCCTTCAGGCCGCGCTCCATCCGAAACCCCACATACAGGGAAGCCTCACGGTAAATTTCGAGACAAACTAAATTTACACCCCCCAACCACCCATGCCTGTCCGGGCAACGCCTCAGTGCCCGCGCGATGAAAATATTTCAGGCCACAACAACAATCCACCTCTCTGTGGCCGCGGCTGTCACTCCGGAGCACCCGGGCGCACAAACGCACTCCGATACACCTCGGCAGTGTAGCACCAGGCAGGCAAACAACAAAACAACCAATCAAAAATGGCAAGATACACAGGTCCCCGCACCAAAATCGCCCGTAAGTTTGGCGAACCCATCTTCGGTGAGGACAAAGTCCTTACAAAGAAGAACTATCCCCCGGGACAGCACGGCCTCAACAAGCGTCGCAAGACATCGGAGTATGGCGTGCAGCTTCGTGAAAAGCAGAAAGCCAAATACACCTACGGTGTGCTCGAAAAACAGTTCCACAATCTGTTTGAGAAAGCATCGCGTGCCAAAGGTATTACCGGTGAGATCCTTCTCCAGCTTCTGGAGAGCCGCCTCGACAATGTAGTATACCGTCTTGGCATCGCCCCCACCCGTGCAGCAGCCCGTCAGCTCGTGCTTCACCGCCACATTACTGTCAACGGCAAGGTAGTTAACATCGCCTCCTATAGCGTAAAGCCCGGCGACGTAGTAGGCGTACGCGAGAAGTCAAAGTCGCTCGAAGTGATCGGCGACGCCCTTGCAGGCTTCAACCACAGCAAATATCCCTGGCTCGAATGGGATGAGACAGTCAAAGCAGGCAAGTTCCTCCATGTACCTGCCCGCGAAGATATCCCCGAGAGCATCAAAGAGCAGCTTATCGTCGAGTTGTATTCTAAATAATCAATTAAACTAAGATCCATGGCTATATTAGCATTCCAGAAACCTGACAAAGTCCTGATGTTGGAAGCCGATAATCAATTCGGTAAATTTGAGTTCAAGCCATTGGAGCCCGGATATGGTATCACCATAGGCAACGCCCTTCGCCGCATACTGCTCTCTTCCCTCGAAGGCTATGCCATTTCGTCAATCCGTATCGACGGAGTGAAACATGAATTCGACACCATTCCCGGAGTCAAGGAAGATGTGACAAACATCATCCTCAATCTCAAGAAGGTAAACCTCAAGCAGACCGTCGAAGAGACCGACTCCGAAAAAGCCTCCATCACTGTGTCAGGCAAGGAAGAGTTCACAGCCGGTGACATTGGCAAAGTCCTCGCAGGGTTCGAAGTGCTCAATCCTGACCTTGTCATCTGTCATTTGGATCCTAGCGCAAGCTTCACAATCGACCTCACAATCAATAAAGGCCGTGGATGGGTACCGGCCGAGGAGAACGAAGACCCCAAAGCTCCGGTCGACACCCTCGCCATCGACTCCATCTACACCCCCATCAAGAACGTGAAGTATACCGTGGAGAACTTCCGCGTTGATCAAAAGACCGACTACGACAAGCTCACACTCGAAATCACAACCGACGGTTCCATTCTCCCCAAAGATGCCCTTAAGGAGGCCGCTAAAATCCTCATCTACCACTTCATGCTCTTCTCCGACGAGAAGATAACTCTCGAGACCGACGAGCAGAATCAGGAAGAGGAATTTGACGAAGAAGTGCTCCACATGCGCCAGCTTCTCAAATCGAAGCTCGTAGATATGGACCTCTCAGTGCGCGCCCTCAACTGCCTGAAGAGCGCTGAGGTGGAGACCCTCGGAGAGCTCGTCGTCTTCAACAAGACAGACCTGTTGAAGTTCCGCAACTTCGGCAAAAAGTCGCTCACCGAACTCGACGAACTCCTGGCCAACCTCAACCTCTCCTTCGGAATGGACATCTCCAAATATAAACTTGATAAAGAGAAATAATCAACGATGAGACACAATAAGTCATTCAACCACCTCAGCCGCAAGAAGGCTCATCGCGACGCGCTGCTGGCCAACATGACCATCTCACTGATCATGCACAAGCGCATCTTCACCACGCTGGCAAAGGCTAAGGCTCTCCGCGTTTACGCTGAGCCCCTTATCAACCGCGCCAAGGTGGACTCAACCCCCAACCGCCGTCTGGTGTTCTCACATCTTCAGAACAAGGAAGCCGTCACCGAACTCTTCCGCGAAATAGCTCAGAAGATTGCCGAGCGCAATGGTGGTTACACTCGCATTCTCAAAACAGGCAACCGTCTGGGCGACAACGCCAAGATGTGTTTCATTGAGCTCGTAGACTACAACGAGAACATGCTCAATGACAAGCCTGCCAAGAAGGGCGCCGGCAAGACCCGCCGCTCACGCCGCTCCTCACGTCCCGCTGCAGAAGCTCCCGCTGCTCCCGCCGCAGAAGCTCCTGCTGCAGAAGAGGCTAAGGCTGAATAACACAGCATTTCCCCAACTCCCTATCCCCCTGGCCGCCGTCAAGTTGATCAACCATGACGGCGGCCAATTTTTTAATTATATATGTCATCCGGTATTACCCCCAAGGAGCTGCGCGGGCTGCTCGTGTTTATAGCCACACTGATAGTGGTGGCTCTTGTTATGATTATTCCGCAGTGCAGACGTGGGCCAGATGACACGACGGTTGCCACGCAAGGCGTATCGGATACGATGCTCATAACGCCGGCCCACATAGAGGAGCCCGACACACAAACGACTCCGTCAGTGAAACCCCTTAAAAAGTCTAAGACTCCCAAACCCAAACGCACCGCCACACCCCCTGAATATCGCAATCCGCTACAGGAGTAATAATACAAAACCATCCCGGTCGCTATGCGGCCGGGATGGTTTTGTAAATAATCTTTTCTCAATTAGAGGTTGCGGGGGTCGTCGGTCTCGTCGACGGGAATGTCGGTGTTGACATTCTTCGAACCGATGGCACCGTAGAATAGTATATATGCCAGCATTGCCACTATGAGCCAGTAGGAAGCCATGTAGCCAGCTGCGCCTGCAATCCAGTTCTGGATAAGGGGCATGACGCCGCCGCCTACCACCATCATCATGAATATGCCTGAAGCCTGTGCCGTGTACTTGCCAAGGCCTTCGACTGCAAGGTTAAATATGCCACCCCACATGACCGATGTGCACAGACCGCACAGGATGAGCAGCAACGCACTCACGGGCACCTTGGGAACCGATGTGAGGTTGGTGACAACCTGCTCAGGGCTTATCTCAAACTCCTCATGGATGGAGTCGGCCCAGGGAGCAAGCATTTCGGCTGAGGGCGATTCGATAAACTCAACGACTGTCTCTGCCGGAACGCCGGCAGTGCGGAGCACCTCAGTGGTGTTTTCAACCGGGTCGTAGACCATGGCAGGAACCTGAACGGCCTTCTGCTTGGGGATAACAATAGCGAACACTACCAGGAGGATAGCTACGGTGGAGACAGTGATGATCTGAGCCTTGGTGCTGACCGAACCGCTGATGAAGCCCGAAAGCATGCGACCCACCAGCATGAGCAGCCAATAGATGGCCACAATAGCGCCGGCTATCGTGGAGGCCGCTCCTACCACACCCGCGCCGGTGGCTCCCTGGTCGGCCAGATAGAAGTTGAGTGTGCCTGGGATACCTATTTCAATACCTACATAGAAGAAGATGCCTATCACGCCAAGCACAGTGTGGCGGAAGTTCCAGGGCGAGTGAGAGTATTTCACCTCCTTGCCCGAAGAGCTCTGGTTTGGCTCGGGGATAGCCACGAAGGAGATAACTATAAAAGCCACAGC
The DNA here is from genome assembly GCA_023664185.1 of Muribaculaceae bacterium. Lineage (GTDB taxonomy): Bacteria > Bacteroidota > Bacteroidia > Bacteroidales > Muribaculaceae > Duncaniella. Next base: position 100,462 of record JAMPGA010000002.1, on the reverse strand, counting down.
AAAAACGCCCATGGCCACCCACAGCAGCGGAGCCACGTCGCTCATCTGAGTCTTTGAGGTGAGCTGGCCTATGAGAGCGCCCACAAAGAGAGGGGTCAAAGTGCCCGACAGCGAGTTGAGCGCACCGCCGCTCTGCAGCAGTTGGTTGCCTGTCTTGCCGCCGCCGCCAAGCAGATTGAGCATAGGGCACACCACAGTGTTGAGCATGCACACGCAGAAACCGCAGATGAAGGCGCCCAGCAGATAGATGAAGAAATTGAGGGTGACGGGGCTGCCGCTGATCGACGTAACCACCGTCTCGGTGCCGGCCACACTTGAGAGCCACTGCACAAACAGGCCCACAAAGCCCACGGCCATGGCCCAGAGAGCAGTCTTTTTATATCCGATTTTCACAAGAAGATTGCCGGCCGGAATGCCCATGAAGAGATAGGCCAGGAAGTTCATCATGTTGCCCATCATGCCCAGCACAGAATTGCCGGCAAACTTGTAGCCCCAGATGGTGCCGATAGGGGCGGCCAAATTAGTCACGAACGAAATCATGGCATAGATGCAAAACATCGCCACGATGGCCACCACGCGCCCGTTCGATTTACCTGAGTTAGTCATTGGTTGTTTAAGAGTAAGAAGATGATTATAGGGTTTAGTTATAAACGTGCATAGAGGTCACAAAGTTAGCAAAAATACCTTCTCCCCGAGCTTAACGCATGTTAAAAAGTGAGAAATGTTTTGAGAAGAGCGTGTCTGTGCAAGGCTTATCTTATTTCTCCGAGGTTTTCGTGGCGTGTTTGGGGCGATGAACTTAGTTGTAATTTATCCGATACGGATGGATGGTAGAGGGATAGTGAGAGCCGATGATTTTGATTTTCGGTCTTTTTTTGCTTTCTCGCTCAAAATGCCTGGGATTTTTGGGCGATTTAAAGAATATTTTTGTAAATTTGCTGACGGCACGGACACAGATCCGGAGCTAATTGTATTTTATACGATAAATATCAGTTTCAACAACCATAAATAACCAGATGAATCTAACATCAGTAAACCGTGCGGCGGACAATATCCGCGCTTTAGCCGCAGCGATGGTGGAGAAGGCCAAATCAGGCCATCCCGGAGGCGCCATGGGTGGTGCCGACTTTGTAAATGTGCTCTACTCGCAGTATCTTGTGACCGATCCCGACGACGGACGCTGGATAGCCCGCGACCGTTTTTTCCTCGATCCCGGCCATATGTCGCCGATGCTCTATAGCGTGCTTGCCCTCTTCGGCCACTACACCACCGACGAGCTCGCACAGTTCCGTCAGTGGGGTTCGCCCACACCCGGTCACCCCGAGCTTCACCCCGAGCGTGGCGTTGAAAACACATCGGGTCCCCTCGGACAGGGCCACACCATGGCCGTTGGCTGTGCCATAGCCGAGCGTTTCCTCACAGCCCGTTTTGGCAACTGGCTCTCACACAAGACATATGCCTTCATCTCGGACGGCGGTGTGCAGGAAGAGATCTCGCAGGGCGCCGGACGTCTGGCCGGACACCTCGGTCTTTCGAACCTCATCATGTTCTATGATTCAAACAAGGTTCAGCTCTCAACCATGGTCGAGGCCGTCGATGCCGAGGACGTGGCTGCCAAATACCGTGCATGGCACTGGAATGTGCTCGAATGCAACGGCAACGATCCCCTCGAGATAGCCAAAGCCATTGAGGAGGCTCAGAAGGAGACCGAGCGCCCCACCATCATCATCGGCCACACCGTCATGGGCAAGGGCGTACGTAAAGCCGACGGCTCGAACTTCGAGGGCCAGTGCTCCACCCACGGCCAGCCCCTCAGTGCTGCCGGAGCCGACTTTGCCGCCACAATGAAGAATCTTGGCGCCGATCCCGAGAATCCGTTCGTTATCTTCGACGACGTCAAGGCTCTCTATGAAGCCCGTCGCCAGGAGCTGCGTGGGATAGTCAAGGCACGCCGCCAAGAGCAGGCTGTCTGGGAAGCCGCCAATCCCGAGCTGGCCAAGGAGCTCCATGACTATCTCGACAACAAGCTTCCTGCCATCGACTGGCGCGCCATCCCCCACAAAGCCAACATTGCTTCGCGCCAGGCATCGGCCGATGTGCTTAGCGTGCTGGCCGAGAAGGTGGGCAATATGATAGTATCGTCGGCCGACCTTGCCAACTCCGATAAGACCGATGCCTTCCTCAAAAAGACTCATCCCTTCAAGAAGGGCGACTTCAGCGGAGCCTTCCTGCACGCCGGAGTCACCGAGCTCACCATGGCAGCTGTGATGAACGGTATTGCCCTCCACGGTGGCGTCATCTGTGCCTGTGGCACATTCTTCGTATTCTCCGACTATATGAAGCCCGCCGTGCGCATGGCAGCCCTGATGGAGCTCCCTGTCAAATATATCTGGACACACGACGCCTTCCGTGTGGGTGAGGATGGACCCACCCACGAGCCCGTTGAGCAGGAAGCCCAGCTGCGCCTGATGGAAGAGTTGCGCAACCTTTCGGGCAAGCCCTCGATGCTGGTGCTCCGTCCGGCCGACGCTGCCGAGACAAGCGTAGCATGGGAAATGGCAATGGAAAACATCGAGACCCCCTCGGCCCTGGTTCTCTCACGCCAGAATCTGCCCGATCTGCCCGCCTCGAGCGGCGACCGCTTCGCCGAGGCTGAGGCCGGCAGCCGCAAGGGTGCCTATGCTGTGGTCAAGGAAGAGAACCCCGACATCATCCTCGTGGCCAACGGCTCAGAGGTGTCGCTGCTCTGCGAGGTGGCTGCAGCCATCGCCGCCGACGGCATCAAGGCACGCGTAGTGTCGGCTCCCTCGATAGGCCTCTTCAACAATCAGCCCATCGAATATCGCCAGTCGGTGCTCACCCCCGGAGTCCCCACCTTCGGCCTCACCGCCGGCCTTCCCTCCACACTGCGTGGCCTTGTGGGATCGGACGGCGCCATCTTCGGCCTGGACCACTTCGGAGCATCGGCTCCCTATAAGGTGCTCGACGAGAAATTCGGTTTCACCATGCCCGCCGTTAAGGCACAGGTGATGGCCTATCTCGGCAAGTAAGTAAAAATGTTAAAGAGGACAATTTGACCAATATTCTGGTCAAATTGTCCTCTTTTTGTGCTCAGCTTGGTAAAAATGTCAAAAGTTGAAAGATTTTTTTGCTTTAATTTAGATTAATCCAAAAAAATGTTATACCTTTGACACCGGATTATGTATCAACACACATAAGTCCTGGCATGAAGGCTCACACCACGCTATCTTTGCAACCTGCATGTTAATAAAAAACCAAACGCGAAAATTTCAACTATTTTCCAATAATTAATTATTTATGAAAAAAAGTATCCTTCTTGGCTTGGTAGCCGCTCTGTTTATGGGTCAAAGCGCAATGGCCCAGAGCGCCCAGGAAATCAGCTATGTAGAGGATCCCGCACAGGGCTATCTCTTCAATAGCTTCTCGGACAACTGGTTCGTATCTGTAGAAGGTGGTATGAACTACTACTTCAAGCACGACAACAGCGAGCGCAAGTTCTTCGATCGTTTCTCACCCAACGCCGGCATCTGGGTTGGTAAGTGGTTCTCACCCATCCTCGGTGCCCGTGTAGGCGCTAACTTCACCTCAGTGAAGGGTCTCAGCAAGCGGGGTGGCATCGGCTACTACGGCACATTCGAAGACTATGACAAATACAAACGCAACGAGTTTGGCGGTTATGTAGACGGTCTTCTCAACCTCACCAACTGGTGGTGTGGCTATCGTCCCGGCCGCGTTTACAACGGTATCTTCTACGGTGGCGCTGGCTACAACTGGCAGTTCCTTCCCAAATACACCGACGGCCGTCGCGACGGCTGGCACCACGGTGGTGATGACAATCTGACCGCTCACGTTGGTCTTATCAACAACTTCAACATCACCAAGAACTTTGCTCTCTACCTCGACCTCCGTCTCATCGCTCTGACCGACGACTACGACAACCGTAACCTCCGCAAGAACTATCTCGACGGCCAGGCTTACATCGGTCTTACCTACAACTTCAACAAGGCCACCTGGAACGCACCCATTGTGCCCGTTATCCCCGAAATCCCCAACTGCGACGAGGTTGAAGCTCGCCTCCAGGCTGCCAACGGCCGCATCGCCGACCTCGAGGGTCAGCTCCGCGACTGCCTCAACCGTCCCGTTCAGACCATCGTACAGAAGGAAGAGGGTCCCCTCTGCACTATCTACTACACCATCGGCAGCTCACGCATCTCTCGCGTAGACAGCAAGGTGCTCGGTGCTGTGGCTGAGGTGATGAAGAACAACCCCGACCAGAAGTACACTGTATGTGGCTGGGCCGACAACTACACCGGTACAGACGCTATCAACGACCGTCTGCGTCACGCTCGTGCCAACGGTGTTGAAAAGGTGCTTCTCCGCAACGGCGTTAACCCCTCACAGCTTGATGTTACTGTCAACAACTCTAACCTCAATGACATGGGCGAGAAGTTCGTTTCTCTCGATCGTGCCGTCACAATCCAGGCTAACAAGTAATTCCTGACAAGGAATTTAAACCTGTGAAATAACAACCGCTCCGCAACCTCCAGAGGTTGTGGAGCGGTTTGCTTATATAAAATCGGTCCCGTAGGGTCGTAGAACCATGCCATCCATGCATTTCCGCGACGCCCTACGGGGCCGCCAATGTGGGTAATTGTCTGACATCCAGAGGTTATCCCCTGGGCTATTGCCCCCTACAGGGGCTGGATAAATGGCAAACTATTCTAACAGAGGCGATATAATGATTTCTCCGTGCCTCAGCATGGGGTAAAGAGAATCGGTCACAAAACGGCATTGAAGAGGTCGATTAATGGGAGCTCTGCTCATTGGGTGTTGGGCTGGGTTATGCGAGCTCTTCGCGGCCGTAATTGTTTGGTCATCAATACCACATGCCGAGGCATGGGGCTATTATCGCCTCTCCAAGGTGTAGCCCACCATCTCTCTTCTACGAGTCCGCAAGATTGTGTAATTGGCTCACCCCAGGGCTTGAGATAGTTATGAAAAAATCGGCCCCGTAGGGGTCGTGGAACCATGCTAACTGGCATTTCCGCGACGCCCTACGGGGCTGATATAATCCTTATGTGTTTCTCCTTATCTGGCCAGATGGGCGGGACGGAGAATGAAGGGTAGGGGGGCTTTGAGCACTATCGAGCGGTCAGCTTTGACACGGTTATACTGCTCAAGGGCTTCTTCGGGGGTCGAGACTGTGGCCGTGACCACGTAGTAGAGTGGCTCGCGCGTGTGCACGATCACGGCGTCAGGATAGCCGTTGGCCATGAGGCGCTCGCGCATCTGCCGCGCGTTGAACACCTGTTTGAACTGACCCACCACTACATTGTAGCGGTGGATAGAGGAGCGAGAGGCTCCGCCATTCTCCGTGTAGCCGATATATTCGGTGCGCAGCGGGAGCGAGTCGGCCCCAACCTTGAGCACCGACATGCCTGCCTGCTTGCGCACAGCACCATAGATGGTAGAGTCGAGCTCGGCCACATCGCGCTGCTGAGCCACAGCAGCCTCATAGGCCGCCTTATAGTTGGCTTCCGTGGTCTTGCATGCACTCAAGGCCAAAACGCCGGCAAGAAGAAGCAAGGGGGTTCTTTTCATCGCTTGTTACAATATTATCAACGATCACACCACATGATGCCCGGCCTCTTGGAGAGCCTTCTTGAGCTGCGAGATGTGGTCGAGGTTGCGTGTCTCCACCTCAATGCTGAGTATGCAGCCGTTGATCGAGGTGAGATCCGAATTGCGTTCGTGAGTCACAGAGATGATGTTGGCACCGTTTTCGGCCAGTATGTTGCATATGCCCGAAAGCATGCCGGGCTTGTCGCCCACGTCGAGCTTGATGGTGCAGTTGCGTCCGCTCTTCACAAGTCCGCGGGTTATGACGCGGTTGAGGCTTGTGACGTCGATATTGCCCCCCGACACCACGCAGACCGCCTTCTTCCCCTTGATGGGTACCTTATTGAACATGGCAGCGGCCACACAGACGGCACCGGCGCCCTCGGCCACGAGCTTCTGCTGCTCTATCAAGGCCAGGATTGCTGCGGCTATCTCGTCTTCGCTGACGGTGACGATTTCGTCGACATAGCGGCGGCAAAACTCATAGGTGTTGACACCCGGCTCCTTCACAGCGATGCCGTCGGCTATGGTCGACACCTGCTGAAGCCTGATGCGCTCACCCTGGTTGACCGAGCGCTCCATCGAGGGGGCACCCTCGGCCTGCACGCCATACACCTTAACGTCGGGTTTGAGCTGCTTGAGGGCAAAGGCAATGCCGGCAATGAGGCCGCCGCCACCCACGGGGACAATGACGGCTTCAACGTCGGGCATCTCCTCGAGTATCTCCAGGCCTATAGTGCCCTGTCCGGCTATCACCTTCAGGTCGTCGAACGGGTGGATGAATGTGTAGCCATGTTCCTGCTGCAGCTCCACAGCCTTCTGGTAGGCGTCGTCATACACGCCGGGCACCAGACACACCTCGGCGCCCAGCCTGCGGGTGGCCTCAATCTTGGAGATAGGTGCACCGGCCGGCAGGCAGATGAGCGACTTGATGCCATTGGCAGTGGCCGCGAGGGCCACTCCCTGGGCATGATTGCCTGCCGAGCAGGCTATCACGCCCTTGGAGCGTTCCTCGGGTGTCAGTTGAGAAATCTTGTAGTAAGCGCCACGCAGTTTGAATGCTCCGGTGTGCTGCAGGTTCTCGGGTTTGAGATAGACCTCAGCATCGGGGTTGAGGCGTGTGGGGCCTATCATGCGTGGATGGCGTGCCACGTCGCGAAGCACCTGTGCGGCCTTGTAAATTTCAGATATTTCTAATTTCTCTTCCATTTTTCGGGATGAGATTATTTAAATTCATATTCTGAAGTAGACTTCAGTCCAGGCATGCCGAAATATTTTTCGAGCGAGCCGTAGAGTTCCACCTTCTTGCCCAGGTTTTCGGGATGCTGCTGCAGGCTTAGATCGTTGCGCATACTTCCTGAGGGGAGCTGGATGGGCAGACACTTGGTATAGTCAGTCTCATTGGCCGAGGTGGCTATGAAGATGTTGGTGTTTGAGGCATCAGTGCCGGTGGCGGTCACAAATGTGTCGGCCGACTTGCCGGGAGCTGAACCTACGATGTAGCCCACAACCCAAGCCTTGGTGCCGGGGTTGCCGAGAGCTATGGCTGAAGTGACTGAATAGGGATTCTCCTTCGAGCCGTCGCCATCCACAACGGGGTTATCGGGAGTCTCACCACCGCCGGCACCGTCGAGAGTATACTCCGAGGTCGATTTCACACCGGCCATACCGAAGTATTTCTCAAGAGAGCCATATACCATCACCTTCTTGCCCAGGTTTTCGGGGTGCTGCTGCAGGCTCAGGGCGTTGCGCAGATTGCCTGCCGGGAGCTGCACGGCCACACACTTGGTGTAGTCGGTCTCGGTGGGTGTCGAAGCTATGAAGATATTGGTATTTGATGCCGATGAGCCGGTGGCTGTGGTAAATGAGTCGGCAGTCTTGTCGGCAGCCGAGCCCACAATGTAGCCCACCACCCATGATGTAGAGCCGGGATTGCCAAGAGCTATCACCTCGGGCACGCTGTAGGGCTTCTCTTTTGAGCCATCACCGTCGACAGTGGGAGTGTCGGGAATAGTTCCGGCGCCGTCGAGCTTATACTGGTCGGGCTCCTTCACACCTGCCATACCGAAATATTTCACGAGCTGGCCATGTATGGTGAGAATCTTGCCAAGGTTGCCGGGGTTCTTCTGGAGGCTGAGAGCATCGCGCATAGCGGCCGGGAGCTGTACGGCCACACACTTGGTGTAGTCAGTCTCGCCGGGAGTCTGAGCAATGAAGACGTTGGTGTTTGAGGCCGATGAGCCCGTGGCTGTGGTAAACGAGTCGGCAGTCTTATCGGCAGCCGAGCCCACGATATAACCAGTCACCCACGAAGTGGTGCCAGGGTTGTTGAGAGCTATTACCTGATTTACGGTATAGGGGTTCTCCTCTGTGCCGTCGCCGTCCTTTGTGCCGGGATCGTCGGGCACGGTGACACCTTCGATCGAGAATTCTGCCGATGTACCGCTGTTGCCGGTAATACCGTATGTTCCCATCACCTCAGCCAGGTTGCCCTGCAGGAGAATGGTCTTGCCATAGTTTGAGGGATTGTCGAGCAGGTTGCCATACTGGCGCAGCTTGGAGCCCTGGGGCAGGGAGATCACCAGACACTTGGTGTAGTCCTTGCATGAGGCCTCCGAGGCGATGACCAGAGTATTGTCGAGCTCGGGTGTCGAAGTGAACTGGATATCATCGTTTGACGATACGGTCTGCACGCCGGGAGCCACAGCACCCACGATATAGCCCTTGGTCCAAACCTGAGTGGCTGTGCCGCCGCCGGCCTCGATGGCAATGGCGTCGTCGACGGTGTAGGGATTATCCTGGGCACCGGGGTTCTTAGTGGGATTGCCGAAGTTCATACACCCCTCACGGTCGATGAGCAGAATCTGCCATCCGCCGCTGGTGTGGTAGCTGAGTATACCCACCACGTCGCCGCGGCCTGTGGGGAGGGGATCGCTCCAGAAATTGGAGTAGCCCGAGGTGCGCACAATCATGGTGTTGCCCTCCGAGAGGGTGAGGGTGCGGTTGACGGTCTCCTTGGAGAGTGCGAAGGTGGCCACGCCTGCATCGGCAAACTCAACATCGTTGAATCTGACGAGCTGCGACTGCCATTTGCGCAGGCCCTCGGGGGTGGTGGAGAGCTCGCTCGACGAGCGCACGGTGATGGTGTCAATTTCGGCCAGATCGGGGAGACCGTTCATCTGCGAGTGCTCCTCAAATATGGCATAGGGCATGAATGTGGTCTGAGCGCCATAGGTCTCGTCGTCCTCAGGAGCGCCGAGCTGCTGCAGCGAAGCATATTTGCCTATGGTCATGCCGGTGACGTCGAGCACGAGTTCCTGGCCACGGCGATATTTGACACACATGGAGTTCTGGTTGATGGACATGGCCAGTGCGCCGGTGCCATCCTGTATGACGAGGCTCTTGTAGATATTGCCCGAAGCGTCAGACGATATCACGCGGCCTTTCACCAGGATATGCTTGCCGTTGGAGCCTTCACCGACGGTCTTGTAGTAGTTTTCGGCGTCCTCCCAGTAGGTGGACTTGAGCTCCGCAATGGTCATGACGTCAAAGTTGTCGGCATTGGCCAGCCATGACGACGAGGGGACAGCCAGCTGAGGGTCGTCAAAGTCGTTCTGGCACGAAGTCAGCGCCAGAGCACCCATGAAGAGCAGTCCCAGATATTTCTTGAGATTTCTCATTGTTGCGATTTACGTTTTGTCGGATTACTTTGTAATCTTGAGGTTTTTGACTTCCCAGGTGTCAGCGCCCTGAGTGCTCGAGCCGTATTTCAGGCCCACCTGAATTTTCTTGCCGGCAAACTGCGCGAGGTCTATCTCGCCACAGTTCACGAAAGTCCAAGCGCCGGCTGCGGGCCATGTGGGGATGGTGAGTTGGGTCCAGTCGGTGGTTCCCTCCACGCGCACCACCAGTCCGCAGAGCTCCTTGAGAGTGGTCTGGAACTTAGCAGCGTGGTCGAATGTCAGCTTGGCCGATGTGGCGGCGGTCAGATCGATGACGGGCGAGATGGCATAGGCTGTCGAGGCGTATGCCACGTTGCTCACAAAGGCGCTGCCGTTGAGGTAGTGCTTACCGTTGTATTCCTTCCAGGTCCAGATGGTCTCGACGGCGTCGGTGCTGTTGTTTTCATAGGTCCAGTCTATCGAGGTTGCATCCTCCGAGAGGGCCGAGTAGAGATTATCGCCGGTGGGGGTGTCGGGAATGTCGGGGGTTGAGGGAGCGGCATTGCCTGTGGGGCGTATCACTACATTCTTCAGCTCCCATGTTCCGGCCTTGGTGGCTGTGGATGAGTAGCAGAAGCCTATCTGTACCTTCTTGCCTACGAAGGCAGTGATGTCGATGTCGCCCGATGTGGAGAAGTCCCATGAAAGCGACGAGGGCCAGTTGGATGCGTTGAGCATGGTCCAGGCAGTGGCGCCCTCCTCGCGGATGGCCACGCGAGCCTCGCTCTTGGCCTGGGCGGCCGATGAGAAGTAGTTGAGAGCCTGGTCGTAGGAGAGATATGCCTTCTTCTGGCCTGTCAGGTCGATGATGGGCGAGATTAGCCACGACTCGGAGGCGTAGTTCGAACCGTTGGCATAGGCTGTGGCTATCATGTAGCCATACTTGCTATCGTGCTTCCAGATTTCGGGCACCTGGGTGGGAGCTGTGACATTCTCAATCACAAATCCGCCGTTGCCGTCCTTGAACGATTCGGCATAGATATCGTCGCCCGTGGGGCCCGAAGGCTCTGAGGGTTTGCCGTCGAAGTCGGTGCAGTCGGTGGCCGGATCCATCATGACAAGCTGCCAGTTGTCTCTATAGTAGCTGAGCAGAGCCACTACATTGCCGTTTCCGGCGGGAAGGGTTTCGCCTGCGAAGGTCGACTTGTTGCTGGTGCGGAAGGAGAGCTCGTTGCCGGCAGCGTCGATAAGGGTGCGGTTGGAGTATCCGGTGTTGCCGGGATTGTCGGTCCACTTAAGTGTGCCGCCGCCGTTGAAGTGCACATTGGAGAAGCGCACAAACATGCACTGCCACTGCTGCACGCCGGCCACTGTCTGATTGGCTTCCTTGAGCTGATCCATGGTGACGTCTACTATCATATCCTGGGCCTTGGCCTTGTCGGGCAGACCGTTGACCTGTGCGTGGGTTGTAAACATGGCCTCTTCCATGCGTCCGAGACCGCCGTTGTAGATGCCGCCCACCTGGAGCAGGCCGTTGTAGCCGCCCACAATCATGCCGGTGACGTTGATGCGCACCTCTTGGCCATACTGATACTTCTCGTTGATGTCATACATATTGACACCGAAGTAGAGCGCGCCGGTCTCATCCTCGACCACGAGTGTTTGATAGATGTTGCCCTGCAGGTCGGACGATGTGATGCGTCCCCCCACGATGATCGAGTCGCCCTCGGCATTGACCGGGATAGTGGTGTAGGAATTGCTCTGGGTATAGCTCCAGAACATCTCCTTAAATTCAGATATCGGAGTGTTCACTTCGTATGTGGCCACCGGGGTTATCACCGGCGGACGGTCGAAGTCGTCGTCGCAGCTCACCAGCGAGCCGGCAGCGGCCATGGCGAGGGCGGCGGCAATAAGAGTCTTGTATGGTTTCATATTCTGATGTTCGGGAATGGAGATTGGTTAGAAACGGATACCGACATTGAAGTATACCTTGATGCCTTGGGCATACGAATACTTGTTGGGATACTTCTGGGCGTCATAGTTGGTGTAGTCGAAGCGGCCCTGCTGATAGCCGTAAGTCTGAATCTTGCGGTTGTTGAGGATATTGTCAACGTTGAGGTTGAAGTTCATGGACACCTTGCGGTTGATGTAGACCACCTTGCCTATCGAAGCATTGAGCACGAAAGCATCCTTGAGCTTGTCCTGCGAGGCGAGTTCGTCCATCTTGGCCTCGAGCTCCTCCTGCGAAGGATATTTCTCCCAGAGGTTGGGGAGAGCTTCGTGGCGCACGGGCGAGAGGTTGACGTAGGCATCGCCCATCCACGAACCGTTCACATTGAAGAACCATGATCCGGGAGCTGCCCAGTCGATGCCGATATTGACAGCCTTCTGGGGTGTGCCGCCCAGATAGAAGTTTTTCAGATAAACCACCTGAGTGGTGTCGGGGCGGAAGTTGTTCTCATACGAGCGTGTGCCCACGGGTCGGTTTTTGTACTGATATTTTGCATAGGTGGCAGCGGCGCTGACGGTGACCGAGGGGGTCACTTTGAAGGCCATGCCTATCTCCACACCTTTATAACATGTGTTCACACCTTTGAGCACATAGTTCATATAGGTTGAATACTGGTCGTCGTAGAACGAAGTGCGCTCGGTCTGGTCATACATATTGGTCCAGAAGCCGGTCACGGCACCGCGGAAACGGCGATAGTTCCAGATATACGAGATGTCGCCCGAGAGGATGCGTTCGTTTTCGAGACCGTCGATGGCGCGCTCCTTGTAGCGGGGCGAGATGTAGGCATACTCAAAGAGGGGAGCCTGTGTGCCGTAAGAAGCGTGGGCCTGGATGTAGTTGCGGCCATCTATCTTATAGGTGGCGCCGGCCTTGAGCATACCGGTGTCGAAGCGGTGGGTAGAGCCCTTGCCATACGAGTTCTCGGGGTCGCGGCCCGACTGCATCTTACCGTCGCGGTAGAACTGTGTGTAGCCTATCTTCAGACCATAGTTGATGTCCCAGCGGGGCAGTGTGATCTGATTCTGGATCCATGCAGTGGCCTGCACGGCGTTGATATAGTAGTTGTAGTCGAAGATATCACCCTCGCCCACCTTGCGGTTGGGGTTGCGCAAGTCGTTCTGCAGCATATCGGGGTCGGAGGGGAAGTCGCGCTCGGTAAACTTGTCGATGTCTATCCAGTATTCAGCGCCCAGAAGGTCGCGAATGGTCTTGTAGTAGTGGGCGCGGGTATAGTTAACGCTCACACCGGCCTGGAGGGTCATGTTGGCGTTGAGGCGGTGGTTGAGCACCGAGTTGAACACCCAGTCGGCCTGATTGCTGTGGCGGTCTTCAAGAATGTAGCTTGCAGCGCCTTTCTTGTTGAGGTCACCACCGCGGCCATACTCGTTGTTGAGGTAGTTGGCCTGATAGAAAGAGTCCCAGTTGAGCTGACGGAAGCTCTCGTCGTGGCGCCAAAGGTCGGTGTAATAGTCGGATGTCTCTGTGGGCTCGCCGTTGTCAAAATAATAAGAGGGGAGATAGCGGTAATAGTCGGGGCGGGGATCGGGACCGTCAAACCATGAGAGCGACGATGTCGAATAGTGGATCGAGCGGAATGCAGCTCCGGTGTTGAGGGTTGTGCCTTCGCGAGGCTTCCATACCCAGTTGAACACGACGGTGGGGTCGAATGTCTCGATGATGCGCGACGAGCGCTTCTTGCCGTCCTGATATCCCCAGTTGGGGTTGTAGAGATAATTGTCGGCCAGCTTATAAGCCTCGAGATATGTAGATGGGTTGGAGGCTCTCTGAGTGGGAGCGCCCCAGACGGTGAGGTTGAGAGAGTGCTTGTCGTTGATGACCTTCTGCAGCGAGGCAAAGAGGCCTGCAGAGTTGTAGAATGTACCCTCTACGATACCCTCGTTGGCATAGCGCACGATGCCGCTCACCGAGAATGCCCAGCCGTTTTTGTTGAGGCCGGTGGAATATTGGGCCATGGCGCGGAGCATGTAGTTGGAGTTGGTGTAGGCCACTGATCCGTTGAAGCCGGGAGCATAGTGGGCAGCCATGGTGTTGATGTCCGATGCACCGCCGATGTTGCCGAAACCGAAGTCGGCAGCTCCGAGACCCAGAGCTGTGGTGCGGTCGCGGAAGGCGCGGTTCATACCTCCGAGAGTGGAGTAGTTGAAGCGGCCGCGGGCCAGATCGTTGAACGAGATGCCGTTTATATATGTCTCGGTGTATTTCGAGTCGTAGCCACGCACACGGAAGCGGAAGGGCTGGAAATCGTAGGACGCCGAGTTGTAGTAAATGTCGTCGCTGGCGCCTGTGAGGGCTGCGATTGTCTGCATGTTGCCTTCCTCATCCTCAAGCACAGCCTGATCGAAGAGGAGATCGTTTTGTTCTTCAAAGAATGTGTCAAACACATTGGAACTTTGAATCTTCACATTGCCCAGGTTAATGACCTTGCCTGCGGGCACTACGATTGACTGAGTGTAGTCGTTGTAGCCGTAGGCCAGCACGATGAGCTCTTCGGCTCCAGGCTTGACGTCGGGGAAGCTGAAGACTCCCGTCGGTCCGGTGGTGACAGTGAGAGCCTGATTGTCGAGCATCACGGTTGCACCCTCAACGGGGGCTCCCGTGCTTGTGTCGACAACAGTGCCGGCTACGCCTGTCTTTTGAGCAAGCGACGGCAGTGCGGCCGTCAGCAGCAGTAGCAGAAACAGTTTGATTCTCATAAATATAGTTTGATTTGTATTGAATTTTCTCAGATTAGATTTCTAAGTTTCATGTAGTCTTTCACCAGTTCTACGCAGCGGTCCATGGGGAGGCTCGACGAGTCGATGGTGAGGTGGTAGGAGTCGGCCCGTCCCCACTCTTTGTCGGTGAAGAAGTTGTAGTAGTCGGCACGCCATTTGTTTGTTTTTCTGGCCAGTGCCTCGGCTTTTTGGGGCGAGAAGGCATCGTGGCGGTCGGTGATGCGGCGCACACACTCGGCCATGGGGGCATGGACAAACAGATTCACCACCCTGGGATGGTCGCGCAGGATATAGTCGGCGGTGCGTCCCACCACCACAAACGATTTTTCCTCGGCAGTCTGCTTGATGAAATCGCTTATGGATTTATACAGGCCGTCGTCCGAGATGGACGAAGCCCCGGTGTAGTAGCACATCGGGGTCATGCCCATACTGAACGAGAATAGTCCGTGGAGAAACGAGGGGAAACGCTCGTCGTTTTTTTCAAAAAACTCGGGGTTCACGCCGGCCTTCTTGGCCGCTTCTACCAGGAGCTCCTTGTCGTAGTATTCTATGCCCAGGTCGCGTGCCAGTGCTTTGCCCAGCTCACGGCCGCCCGACCCAAACTGGCGCCCCACGGTGATGACAAATGGTTTCTTCTCGGCCATTATTTTGATTTGATGAGGAAGATTTCGGTGGGGAAGTGATCGGAATAGCCGTTGAGCCACTGTCCGGAAGCAAATGTGCGCTTGGGATAGCCCTGGCGCTGGCCTTCGCGGTCGATGAGGAAGTCGAAGTTGTTGACACGGCATTTCCAGTATTGCAGCCCGTCGGGGTTGTTTTTCTTAAGCAGTGTACCCGATACGATGATCTGGTCGAAGAGATTCCACGAGCTCCTGTAGGCCAGAGTGCCGATGCCGCGGTCGAGCATTTTCCACCAGGGGTTGTAGAATCCGTGGTCCGAGACCTTGTTTTCGTCCTTATTGGCACCGAGGCTCACGGCACACGAGCGATCCATTGGGTCGTCGTTGAGGTCGCCCATCACGATGACGCCCTGATTGGGTCGGAGAGCCCACAGAGAGTCGGCAATGTGTTTGGAAAGGTCGGCGGCTGCCTCGCGCAGATAGCTCGACTGCTCCTGGCCGCCCAGACGCGAAGGCCAGTGGTTGACGATGACGCTCAGAGTGTCGCCGCCGAGGATGCCGGTGACACACATCTGGTCGCGTGTGCGAAACGACTCATAACCTTCGATTTTCAGAGTATGGTTTGTTACGTCTATCACCTTGAACATGCGGGGATTGTAGAGAAGACTCACATCCACACCGCGGCGGTCGGGCGAGTCGTGGTGAACAACCTGCAGATGCCATTTCCTGATGGCCTCGGCACGCACCAGATCGTTGAGCACGCTCTTGTTTTCAATCTCGCTCACTCCGATTATGGCAGGGCCGTTGGGAGTGGTCTTGGATGTCATGTTGGAGATGGCACGCGCCAGGTTGTTGATCTTGCTCCAATACTTCTCGCCGTTCCACTGGCGCGAGCCGGCAGGGGAGAACTCCAAATCGTATGACCCGTTGTTGTTGATGGTGTCAAACAGGTTTTCGAGATTGTAGAAGGCTACACCGAAGACCATAAACTGCTTCCTGTCGGTGGCAGTCTGGGCACTCAGCCCCATGGCCGTGAGCACAGCCACGAGCAGCATTAGGAATGTCCGTTTCATGAACTGATTCTTTTAGGGTGATATTTTTTCTATTGAATGACAAATGCTTACGCAATATACCCGGCTGTGAGGCACCGGTTAGCTCCGAGTGAGCGTTCAAAAATATAAAAAATATTAATGTCCACCTAATTTTCAGTCTTAAAATACAGACTTTTTAACACTTTTATCCTCCTATAGAACCCTTTGTACGGGGAATTTGTTGTAAATTTGCACTGACCAAACAATTTAGTAAGACCACAACATCCTCTCTCCGCAGATGGCCGGACATCCCGGCCTGCATGACCAAAACTATATACTGAAATATGGCTATAAAGAATCTTCTCTTTGATCTTGGTGGAGTGATAATGGACCTCGACCGCAACCGGTGTGTGGAGGCTTTCAAGGAATTAGGCATGGCCGATGCCGACGAGTTTCTGGGTGTCTACGGCCAGAAGGGCGACTTCCTTGCGCTGGAGCGCGGCGAGATTGACGCTCCAGAGTTTCGCAGTCGCATACGTCCGATGTTCTCCCGTCCCGTGACCGACGCCCAGATCGACGAAGCCTTCGACAAATTTCTGCTCGGCATACCCTTGAAGCGTCTCCAGGACCTGCGCGCCCTGCGCCGCGGAGGCTATAAGGTGTATCTGCTCTCAAACACCAACCCCATAATGATGGAGGGATTCATAGCCAACGAGTTCCGCAAGGAGGGGCTGGAGATGAGAGACTATTTCGACGGCGCCGTCTGCAGCTATATAGCCAAGTGCTACAAGCCTGAACCCGAGATATTTGAATATACCTGCCGCCACTGTGGCATCAAGCCTGAGGAGACACTGTTTTTCGACGACTCGCAGGCCAACGTCGAGGCAGCCCGTGCACTCGGCTTCCAGGCCGAAACCGTGGCTCCCGGAACGGAATTCATGGATATTCTCAACAACGAATACAATTGCAGCAACCAATGAAACTGATCACCCAACCTGACAACGAAGCCAAGCGCATTGCAGCCGTGGGGATGTATGACGGCGTCCACCCCGGCCACCGCTTCCTCATAGACTATCTCAACGCCGAGGCTCGTGCTCGCGGGCTGCGCAGCGCCGCCGTCACCTTCTCGCGCCATCCGCTGTCGCTGGTGCGTCCGCTGTCGGCTCCACCGCTGCTCTCCACTCTGGAAGACCGTGTGAATATGCTGGGACAGGCCGGAGCCGACGATGTGATACTGCTGAGCTTCAACGACAAGCTGCGTCGCCTCTCGGCCGAGGAATTCTTGCGCCTGCTCCACGACAGTTTCGGCATCAAGGCACTCGTGCTCGGTTTCAACAACAAGTTTGGCCACGATGGTCCTGAAGGAGCCGAGGGATATCGCCAGATAGGTGCCCGTGTGGGCATAGACGTGGTGTCGGCTCCCGAATACCGCGGCACATCGGGTTCGGTCAGCTCCTCACACATAAGACATTTGCTCACAGAGGGTAAGCTGCGTGAAGCCACCGCCGCTCTGGGGCGCCACTACAGCCTACGTGGCCGTGTGGTGGCCGGAAAACATCTGGGGCGCACACTGGGTTTCGCCACGGCCAATCTCCGTCCCCTCGAGCCGTCGGCGCTGATACCCAAATCGGGTGCTTACGCAGCCTATGCCATTACTCCCGACGGCGAACGGCGCAAGGCTATGGTCAACATAGGCTATCGCCCCACCGTGACAGGCTCGGCCACCCAGTCGGAGCTCACCATCGAAGCCCATATCCTTGACTTCAACGGATATATCTACGATGAGGATGTGGTGATAGAGTTCGTGGACTATCTGCGCCCCGAACGCCGTTTCCCCACCCCCGAGAAGCTCAGCGCGCAGCTGGCAGCCGACGCAAAAGCCGTCAGAAAGATTTTGGAATAGGGAATCCCTTGGTCGTCAGCACGGTGTCGGCTGTGATCAGCAGAGCCTCAGCATCGGCTATGGACTCAATCATCGCCATGGCCGAGTCGGCCGGCATGGCCATACACGATGTGGCCAGCGCATCGGCTGTGATACACTCCGGAGCTATCACCGTGGCCGACAGCAGGTCGGTCAGAGCCGGGCGTCCCGTCACCGGCGATATAGTGTGCCAGACTTTGCCTGCGCCGGTCTCGCGGAAGTTGCGATAGTTGCCCGAAGTGGCCATGGCGCAGTTGCTCACGGTGATCACGGCGAGCTGATTGTGCAGAGGCGCAGTGTCGCTCTCGATCGGGGCGTCTATCTGCACTCGCCATGCCTCCCCTTTGGGATTCATGCCCCGGGCCACAATCT
The DNA here is from genome assembly GCA_023664185.1 of Muribaculaceae bacterium. Taxonomy (GTDB): domain Bacteria; phylum Bacteroidota; class Bacteroidia; order Bacteroidales; family Muribaculaceae; genus Duncaniella. The sequence goes on along the minus strand of JAMPGA010000002.1, from coordinate 82,470 downwards.
CGCCCCCTATCTCCACCAGATAATTCTTTATGCCGTTGCGCCGTAGCATCTCGCCCACCAGGTCGCAGCCATAGCCCTTGGTGATGGCCGAGAAATTAAACTCCGTGGCAGGGTGCTTCTTCAGCATCTCCCCTTGCTCCGTCAGCCGGCATCCGTCTATCCCAACAAAGGCCAGCAGCGAGTCGATGGCCTGCTGTGAGGGCTCGTCATCGCCCGGAGTGTAGCCGAAGCCCCAGAGGTTAATCAGAGGCGACACGGTGGGGTCGAATGCCCCGTGGCTCAAGCCGTTGATGCGCATGGATTCTTCAAACACCCGGCGCAGCAGAGTGTCGGTCGTGGCAGACTCACCACGATTTATGGCCGATATGAGCGAGCTCTTGGCAAAAGGGGAGAGCGACATCTCCACACGCTTCATTACAGCCAGAATTGAATCCGACATGTCACGGTCGGAGGAGTAGGTGATGTGATACAGCGTGTTCCACACTCCACCCTGAGCTATGCGGTAAGTGGGTCTGTGGTGGCACCCGCCCATGACGGCCGAGAGCACTACAATGGTGAAAATTACTAAAAAACTTCGTGATTTCATGCCGCAAAATTAGCAAAAATCGACCAAAAAGCCTAACTTTGCCCCAAATCAACAATTCAGAAAAAAGAACTCCGATATGTCTACAACCTATGTATTTCTCGCCCCCGGTTTTGAAGAAATCGAGGCAATCGCACCCGTTGACCTCATGCGTCGCGCCGGTATTGATGTAATGACAGTGGCCGTGGGCGAATCGCGCCACGTGACAGGCGCACACGGCATCACCGTCGAAGCCGATCTCCTGATCGACGATGAAGATATGGGCAACGCCGACCTCCTGGTGGCACCCGGCGGCATGCCCGGAGCCAAAAATCTTGCCGCCTCCCCCGAGGTGTGTCAGCTCTTCAAGACCCAGGCCGAGCAGGGGCGCCTCGTGGCCGCCATCTGCGCAGCCCCCGCCGTGCTTCTGGCTCACATCGGTATACTCAAAGGCCTGAAAGCCACCTGCTACCCCGGATTTGACGACGATCTCCGCGCCGGCGGAGCCACCTATGTGACCGACGAGCGCGTGGTGCGCGACGGCAACATCATCACCTCCAACGGTCCCTCGTCGGCCCTGCAGTTCGGCCTGGCTCTCGTCGAGGCCCTGCGTCCCCTCCACTCTCGCGAAGTGGCCGCAGGAATATTGATGTAAGAGCCTGTCCCATAATATGCCTTAACGCGTTGTTGCAAAAGCACCCGAGTGATGCGACCTCAGCGTTAACATATATTATGGGACAAGCTCTTGAAACTTTGCGGCACGCTCATGTGTTATATAAGGGAAAACATCAGAAACCCCATAATATATTCCAAACTATGAGCGAATTTAAAGAGATAATAGGCGGCAGCAAGCCGACTCTGGTCGACTTCTTTGCCACTTGGTGTGGCCCGTGCAAAATGCAGGGCCCCGTGCTCGAACAGCTGAAAAACAAAGTAGGCGACGACGCCAACATCATCAAGATCGATGTGGACCGCAATCCCGATCTCTCGGCCGAATATCAGATTCGCAGCGTGCCCACAATCATCATCTTCAAAAACGGCATGCCCCAGTGGAGAGCATCCGGCCTGCAGCAGCTCGAAGTGCTCGAGGACAAACTGCGCATACAGATGGAGCCCGGCAAATAGCCCGGACTCTGATGCAATCCGCACTGACAAACCGAAAAGACGGACACCCTCCAGGTTTAGGATGTCCGTTTTTTTATTTTATGTTGCGATATTTTCAAAAAATCACTAACTTTGTGGCCGATAATAGCCATGAAGAAAGAGAATGTTACTCATCGTGGGGTGATACAGCGCGTATCGCCCAATTCGCTCACCATTCTCACCGACGACGAATGCCGGTGTGACGGGTGTGCCGTCGTTGCTCTTTGCAATAAAAGCAGCGAGGGCGACAATCGCGAGACGGTGGTGATCGACCTTCCCGATACATCGGCCTACAGCCCCGGGGAGCGTGTGGAGGTGATAGCCGCCACAGCCTCGACAGTAGCCGCCACATGGTGGGCTCTCATACTCCCCACGATAATATTTGTGGGAACACTGCTGGGCATAAACCTGGGGTGCAAAGACGCCGGAGCCTGGTCGGTGGTGTGGGCGTTTGTTGCCCTTGGAGTCTACGACTTTTTCCTATGGCTGTTTCGACGCAAGCTTGCACGCAAGCTCACATGGCAGGTAAAGGTGGTGCACTGACCTCCACCCCACCTCCCCAAGCATATAGTAACTACCTATTCACATTATCACAGAACATATCAGTCTTATTTCATCACATACCATGAGCGTAATCTTAACATCAATCATCGTCCTCGGAATCATAGGTATCGTTGGCGCCACAGTGCTCTATCTGGTGGCACAGCGTTTCCATGTCCACGAAGACCCGCGCATCGATCAGGTAGAGGCTCTGCTCCCGGGCGCCAATTGCGGTGGCTGCGGTCGCAGCGGATGTCGTGACTTTGCCGTCGCATGTGTCAACGCCGACACCCTCGACGGTCTCAGCTGCCCCTCGTCAGGCGCAGAAGTAATGAAAAAAATCGGCGAAATCGTAGGTCTCGCCGCCTCGGAAACCAAGCCCAAGATAGCCGTGATAAAGTGTAACGGCACCTGCGACCTGCGTCCGGCCCTGGCCCGCTTCGAAGGCGCTCCCTCATGTGCCGTCATGGCATCGCTCGGCACCGGCGAGAGCCCCTGTCCCAACGGCTGCCTCGGATGTGGCGACTGTGTGGAGGCCTGCCCCTACGGAGCCATGAAGATGAATCTCGAGACCGGCCTGCCCGAAGTAATCGAGGATATGTGTGTGGGCTGCGGTGCCTGTGTCAAGGCTTGCCCCCGCACCATCATCGAGCTGCGCTACAGAGGCCCGCGCGGCATGAGAGTATATGTGGCCTGCTCAAACAAGGAGAAAGGCGCTGTGGCCATGAAGGAGTGCAAGGTGGCATGTATCGGATGTGCCAAGTGTCAGAAGGTTTGCCCCAACGACGCCATCACCATCGCCAACAATCTCTCGTATATCGACTTTGAGAAGTGCAAGCTGTGTCGCAAGTGTGAGCCCGTGTGTCCCACCCACGCCATCCACGCCGTAAACTTCCCGGTGCGCAAGGCCGAGCCCGCTCCCGAACCCGCACTCGCCGAGAACGCTTAATCCTCCCCCTCCCCCAATCATCGTATCCACATGAAACTGCATACATTTAAAATAGGCGGTGTTCATCCCGCCGAAAACAAAATCGCTGCCGGCAAGGCCATAGAAAACCTTCCGCTTCCCGCCGAGGTGGTTCTCCCCGTGTCGCAGCATATCGGCGCCCCCGCCAAGCCTATAGTGAAGAAAGGCGACAAAGTGACCCGCGGACAGTGTGTGGCAGAAGCCGGAGGTTTCGTTTCAGCCCCCATCCACACCCCCATCTCGGGCACAGTAGTCAAGGTCGACGTGGCACGCACTCCCCAGGGCATGCCCGTAGAGGCCATCTATATCAAGAGCGATGAAGCCGACCGCGACGCCGATGCTGCTGCCATGGCCGACAAATCGCCCAAGCGCACCGACGCCGAGGTGGCCGCCCTCGACGGCAAAGCCATAATTGAGCTCATCAAAAACGCCGGCATCGTCGGTCTGGGCGGTGCCACATTCCCCACTCATGTCAAGCTCTGCCCCCCTCCCGGATCGAAAGCCGAGGTAGTCATAATCAACGCTGCCGAGTGTGAGCCATGTCTGTCGTGCGACGACCAGCTGATGCGCGAGGAAGCTCCCCGAATCGTCAAGGGTGTGAGCCTGCTTATGAAGGCCGCCGGCGTGAACCGCGGCGTCATAGCCATCGAAAACAACAAGCCCGAGGCAATCGCCGCCATGACCGAGGCCGCCGCAAATGTGGCTGGACTCGAAGTGATGGTGATGCAGGTGAAATACCCACAGGGCGGTGAGAAGCAGCTCATCGAAGCTGTGATAGGCAAAGAGGTCCCCTCAGGCGGCCTCCCCATTGCCACCGGAGCCATCGTGCAGAACGTGGCCACAGCCTATGCCGTGTATCGTGCCGTATATCACAACGAACCCATCCTCGACCGTGTTCTCACCCTCCACGACGGCAACGAAGGTCGCAACATGCGTGTGCCCCTCGGAACCATCCTGGCCACTATCGTGCCCGAGGCCGAATATGAGAAAATCATCCTGGGCGGCCCCATGATGGGACGCACGGCCTCCACACTACAGACACCTATGATAAAGGGCACATCGGGCATCCTGCTCGACTCGCGCTATGCACACCGCCGCCCCGCCGAGCCCTGCATCCGTTGTGGCAAATGTGTCGACGTCTGCCCCATGGGTCTCGAGCCCTTCCTCATCTCCACACTCTCACGTCTCAAAGAATGGGAAGATGCCGAAGAGCAGAAGATTGCAAACTGCATCGAGTGTGGATCGTGCAGCTACATCTGCCCTGCCTCACGTCCGCTGGTCGACTACATCCGTGTAGGCAAAGCCAAAGTGATGGCCGCCATGCGTGCACGCGCCGCAGCAGCTAAGAAATAAAGAGCTTCTATTTTCAATATCCTGACACACTGCGAGTTCCAATCACCCACAGTGTGTTTTTTTGCTATGTCGATAAATATCCCCCTGTAGGGAATCGGCATGAATTTCGAGCCACATCGCAGCAGGGTTGAGGTGTAGGAAACGTCCCTGTAGGGGGCATGGCAAAATAGCCCAGGGACTCACCCCTGGGAATCAGATATATAGCTATAAGAGCGACCCTGTAGGGGTAGTGGAAAGGCATTGTCGCACGGTTCCACGACCCCTACGGAGCCGAAAATTATGTAATAGCTCCCTTCACATTTTCAGCCATAAAGACTTTTGGTCGAATCTCCATTACGGCTCGAGCAAGTTCAAAAAATAGAGTTCCTCGCGTTTCCTCAAGGGAAACCTCCTGAAAGGAAGTCTACTTTATCACGATAGGGAGTAAAATCAACCTCATGGATATCGCCGTGAATTACGTTCCAACCAGGCATGTTGTCATTAAGGGTTGCGCATGCATCCTTATCAAATTCATTGAGAAGGATATGGTCAAAGCCAGCCAAATGCATGCCAAGCGCTAAACCACCTCCACCAGCAAAGAGTTCAACTGAAGTAAAATTTCTTAATGGCTCTACGTGGCTCTCTTCTTCCCAAGATGTATTGAGTTTCCTCAATTTTATCCAGTTGACTCACTGTCGGTACTATTCACTTATTTAGATCGGCAGGGAGGAGTTTGGAGAGCAGGGCAAAGAGGGCGGTGATGAGTGAGAGGGCTATGAAGGTCCAGGCGGTGGAGTGCATGATGTTGCCGATGCCCACCAGAGGCGACACTACTGCGCCAAACACATATCCACCCAGGCCGAGCACTGCCGAGGCGTCGCCTGCATAGTTGCGCCCCTCGTTCATAGCCAGCGTATTGCCCGCTGTAAATATCATTCCCAGGCAGAAAAGCATGGGCAGGAGCAGCAGCTCGTAGAGCAAAAACGAATCGAAGCATAGCAGAGCCACCGACTCAAGAGCCACAGCCCCCAGCAGCACCATGCCCCCAACAAAGGCCGACTCCTTGAGTAGCTTGAACTTCAGAGCCACCATCGACCCGGCAGCCACCAGCAGCGTATTGCCGCCCATGATGCAGCCGAACACATCCTCGCGAAATCCGAAATGAGTCTGCATGATGAAGGGGGCCGACGAGATGTAGGCAAACAGAATGCCCAACGCCGACCCCTTGAGGAGCACATGCACCATGAAGGGGTAATTGCGCACCAGCACGGCATAGTTCTTAAAAGCATTCCAGATGCTCCCCTTGGTTCTCTCGGCCACAGGAAGGGTCTCCTTAAGCCTCGGTGAGAACACCAGCAACAGAGCGGCCACTACGGTCAAGGCTATGAACACGCTTCGCCACCCCCAGTGCTGCGAAAGCAGACCGCCCAACACCGGAGCACTGGCGGGTGCTATGCCGTTGATGGCTCCAACGATGGCCATGGTCTTGGCCAGCGCCCGGCCGGCATAGAGATCGGTGGGGATACTGCGTGCCAGGAAGTAGCCGCCTGAGGCGCCCAGACCCTGAAAGAAACGGCAACCCAGAAAAAACTCTATCGACGGCGAAAAGATACTCACAATGGCAGCCACCATGAAAAGCACTGTCGAACATATCAACACCGGCTTGCGGCCATACTTGTCGCTGACGGGGCCGAGCAGCATCTGCCCAAGACCCAGACCTACCATACCCATGGTAAGACCCAGCTGCACCGTGGGCACGCTGCAATGAAAATAGCCTGTCATCTCCGGAAGCGACGGGAGATACATATCGTTGACAAACGACCCGAAAGCGCTCAGGCCCACGAGGTAAGCAATGAGAAAGGTATAGTCGACGGTGACACCGTTGCGAGTGGCGGGTGATATCATATTTTACAGTTATTAAACAAATTCTAAATATCAAACACCCAAGTCAAATCAATTGTTCCGGAGGTTTCTGAGGGTAATACTGAAGAATAGTCGTGAGATTTTCGTAATTTTGCATACTGTAAAGACATGGAAAATTCTTCAGTAGACCAATCATCAGTGCTTCACGATGGCTTTGACCGCCAGCATCTGTGGCACCCCTATACCTCCACTATCAACCCCCTGCCCACCTATATGGTAGAGTCGGCTTCGGGTGTACGCCTGCGGCTGGCCGACGGCCGCGAGCTTATCGACGGCATGTCGTCGTGGTGGTGTGTGATTCACGGATACAATAATCCGGCCATCAACGCTGCCGCCAAACGCCAGATAGACAGCATGAGCCACGTCATGTTTGGCGGACTCACCCACCACCCGGCCGTCGAGCTGGGTAAGAAGCTGCTCCAGGTGGCACCCCCCTCCATGAACAATATCTTTTATGCCGACTCGGGTTCGGTGGCCGTGGAGGTGGCCATGAAGATGGCTGTGCAGGCCTCGGTGAGCCGCTCGGGCGACCACCGGAAGACCAATTTCATCACTATCCGCAGCGGCTATCACGGCGACACGTGGAATGCCATGAGCGTCTGCGACCCCGTCACCGGCATGCACGGAGCCTTCGGCCCGGCGCTTCCGGTGAGATACTTTGCCCCGGCTCCGCATATTAAGCCCTGGCAGGAGTGGGATGATGCCGATTTCGCGCCTCTCGAGGCCATGATGAGGCAGCACTCCTACGAGCTGGCCGCCCTGATACTGGAGCCTATGGTGCAGGGAGCCGGCGGCATGCGCTTTTATCATCCGGAGTATCTGCGCAAAGCCCGCGCACTGTGCGACGAGCTGGGCATCTATCTGATATTCGATGAGATTGCCACCGGATTCTGGCGCACGGGGCGCATGTTTGCATGGGAGCATGCTGGAGTGGAGCCCGACATAATGTGTATAGGCAAAGGTCTCACGGCCGGCTATCTCACTATGAGCGCCGTGCTCACCACTCGCGCCGTGGCCGACACCATATCGCGCGGAGAGGCCGGAGTGATGATGCATGGCCCCACATTTATGGCCAATCCGCTGGCCTGCGCGATAGCCATAGAGTCGCTCCGGCTGCTGCAGTCGCAGGATATGGCCTCAAGAACCGCCCATATCGAGGAGATTCTCCGCCAGGAATTTGCCACCGCAGCCACGCTGCCCGGAGTGAAGGAGGTGAGGGTATTTGGCACCATCGGGGTGATGGAGATGGAGGAGCCTGTGGATGTGGGCGAGTTCCAGAAACGCTGCGTGGAGCGCGGCATATGGGTGCGCCCCTTCGGCAGGAACGTCTACGTAATGCCTCCTTATATTATCTCTGACGACGACCTGCGTTATCTGGTGAGACAGACCATAGAGTGTGTGAGATGAACGTCTACGAAACCACTATCAAGAGTCTATGCGAGTCGGGCAACCATAGGCAGATTCCCACAGCAACCACCGCAGAGGGGATTGTGGATTTGTCGTCAAACGACTATTTAGGGCTTGCCTCGCACCCCGAGCTTCAGCAGGAGTTTATGGAAAGCGGAGGCGCGGGAATAGCCTTAGGCTCTTCGGCAGCCCGTCTGCTGAGCGGCAATCAGCAGGAATACAGCCATCTGGAATCGCTGCTCGACAGTCTATACGGCCGCGATGCGCTCCTCTTCAACAGCGGCTATCACGCCAACACCGGCATGGTGTCGGCTCTGGCCTCAGTGCCCGACACATATATCTTGGCCGACCGCCTGGTGCATGCCAGCATCATAGACGGCATCACGCTGAGCCGCGCACCTTTCAGCCGCTTCCGCCACAACGACATGGGGCACCTCGAGCGCATCATAGCCTCGCGCGAGAACGACTTTGAGCGCATCCTCGTGCTGGCCGAGAGCGTCTACTCAATGGATGGCGACAGCGCCCCGCTCCTGGAGATGCTCGACATTAAGAAACGTCACCCCAAGGTGATGCTTTATATCGATGAGGCACATGCCTTCGGTGTGCTCGGTCCGGGCGGACTTGGTCTGTGTCAGGCCACAGGGCGCGGAGAGGAGTTTGACGTCGTAATCGGCACATTCGGCAAGGCCTGCTGCTCGATGGGAGCCTTTGCCATCACCTCGGCTACGCTGCGCGACTATACTGTCAACCGTTCACGTTCGTTCATATTCTCCACGGCTCTTCCACCCATACAGGCAGCATGGAGCCGGTTTGTTGTGGAGAAAATGCTCGACATGGACACCGAGCGCAGCCATCTTGCCCGTCTGTCCGACACCCTTTCGCGCCGCCTCGGACTCGAATATTCCAGCCATATTCTCCCCTACATGACCGGCGATCCCGTCAAGGCCGTTGAGCTCTCGCAACGCCTGCTGCGACAGGGATTCAAAGTGCTCCCCATACGCACACCGACCGTCCCGCCCGGCACTGACCGACTGCGCATAAGTCTATCAGCAGCAATGAAAATTGAAGATATAAACCGTTTTGCCGAATGTATCTTGAGTTTGTAGACCGCAAAGCGAGCGACCGCCTTGTGCTCATCTTCGCCGGGTGGGCCACCGGGCCGCGGCTGTTCAGCGACGTGAGCATCGCCGGCTATGACACTGCCGTAGCCTACGACTACACTGATCTCGAGGCTCCCTGGATCTCACAGCTCGGCCGCTATAAGGAAATTGCGGTGGTGGCTTGGAGCTATGGAGTGCCATCGGCGTCGCAGTTTATGCTGAGCCACAAAAATCTGCCCATCACAGCGCGCATAGCCGTGAACAGCACCCTCTATCCTGCCGACGAAGAACGTGGCATCCCGCCGACCATCTTCAACGCCACAGCCCAAAGGCTCTCCGAGGCTACCCTGCGTAAGTTCATGATGCGCATGTGTGGCGGGGGCGCCCGGTATGCTCACGTAGAGTCCAAGCTCACACCCGGCCGCGACATCGACGCCCTGCGCCGCGAGCTCACAGCCATCGGCGAGCGGCAACCCTCTGAACTTGTGTGGGATCACGCCATCGTGGCCGACTCAGACCTCATAATTCCCACCTCTGCGCAGCTCAGAGCCTGGGAGGGAAACGCGTTGCAGACAGAGATAATCAGTGGGGCACATCTTCCCGACTTCACCACGCTGCTCAGCGGCCTGTTTACCGACAAGGATCTTGTAAGACAACGCTTCGGCAAAGCCGACACCACCTACGACGACAATGCCGTGGTGCAGCACGAGATAGCCGACTGCCTGCTGCAGATGCTCCCACCGCCTGCCCCCCACGGCGAGAATATTCTCGAGATAGGTGCCGGAACGGGCCATGCCACCGCCCGACTTGTGGGCAGAAAACCCGCGTCGCTCACCGTGTGGGATCTTCACATCACCCCTTCGGTCAGAGCCATTGAGGGGGTAACGACGGTGCAGACCGATGCTGAGACTGCCATAAAGAGTCTCCCCGATAGCTCTGTGTCGATGATATTCTCAGCCTCCACTGTGCAGTGGTTCAACTCCTTGCCTGAGTTCCTCCGCGAGGGCGCACGCGTGCTCCGGCCCGGCGGCATCATGGCACTGTCAACCTTCGGCCCCGCCACCATGCGCGAGGTGACCGGAGGGGTCTCACGCTTCCCCACAGCCGAGACCATACTGAAAATGATACCCTCGGAGATAGAGATACTGCGGTTCATCGAGACCACGCGCACACTGCTCTTCGACACACCCCTCGATGTGCTTCGCCACATCAGCTCCACCGGCGTCAACGCCCTCGACGGTGGCGACAGCGCCCGCCTGCGCGCCCTTAGGCTGATGAAACACTATCCACTCCGCGCTGATGGCTGCGCTCCCCTCACATATCAACCCATATTCATAGTATTGCAAAGGAAATGAGCAAAGTATATTTCGTGTCGGGCATCGACACAGATGCCGGAAAAAGCTATGCCACAGGTATATTGGCCTCCCGTATGGCAGCCGACGGGCTCAGTGTGATAACGCAGAAGTTCATCCAGACCGGCAACAGCGACTTCTCGGAAGACATCGAAGTGCACCGCCGCCTGATGGGCATAGGGATGCTTCCCGAGGATCTCGATCACACCACCGCCCCGGTCATCTTCAGCTATCCGGCCTCAGCCCAGCTGGCAGCACGCTTGGACGGCCGAGAAATAGACCTCAACGTGATCGACGAGGCCACCCGCACGCTGGCCTCTCGCTACGACCGCGTGCTCGTGGAGGGTGCCGGCGGACTCATGGTGCCCATCACCGACACCTTTCTGGCCATCGACTATGTGGCCACACGCCACTTGCCGCTGATACTGGTGACAAACGGGCGCCTCGGATCCATAAACCACACCCTACTCTCGCTCGAGGCCGTGAAAGCCCATGGCATAGAGCTTGATACGGTGGTCTACAATACATATTTCGACAACGACGCCGTGATAGCCGAGGATACCCTGGGCTTCATAGAGCGATGGCTGAAGCGCAACTTCCCCGACACGACACTCACTACAATCTGAAAATCAATATGGAGATGTCGCGGAAATTGACTACCTTTGCACACTGAAATGACCAACGTATCAATATCGATATCCAAAGAGCGGGTAGCCACACTGCCGACAGTGAAGTTTGACGGGGCCATAACCCTCGTGGAGCGCCTGGAGGATGTGGCTCCGGCCGTCGCATACCTGCGTGAGCAGGATATAGTGGGATTCGACACAGAAACCAAACCCAATTTCCGCAAAGGGGTGACAAACAAGGTCTCCCTCATTCAGGTGGCCACCGAAGACCGCTCTTTTCTGTTCCGTCTCAACAAAATCGGCTTCAGCCAGGAGCTCAAAGAGTTCATGGAGTGCAACGATGTGCTCAAGGTGGGATTGTCGCTGAAAGACGATTTCCACGTGCTCCACAAAATTTCGGCCTTCACCCCCGACAACTTCATAGAGCTGCAGGACATGGTGAAGAAATATGGTATCACCGACGCCAGCTTGCAGAAAATATATGCCATAATCTTTGGGGGACGCATCTCAAAGAGCCAGCGCCTCACCAACTGGGAAGCCCCTACACTGACCCCCTCGCAGATGGTCTATGCCTCGATCGATGCCTGGGCATGCCAGCGCATTTACAAGCGTCTCATTTCAGGCGAATTCAATCCCGAGCTATCAGAATATGTTGTCACCCCGTGAGATTACCGCTGCAGCCGCCAATGCCGGTGAGGCCAAGGCTAAGCTTACCTTGACCGACACTCCCCGTCTACTGGTCTCTGCCACGATGGCCGGGGCATTCATAGCCTTGGGCGGTATTCTGTCGGTGATACTCGGTTTCGGCTTTCCGGAGATCACGTCATCCAATCCCTCGCTGCAGCGTCTGCTAAGCGGCGCAGCCTTCCCGATAGGTCTCATCCTGGTGGTGTCGATGGGAGCGGAGCTCTTCACCGGCAACAACGCCGTGCTTGTAGCCTCGATGGCCCGCGGGCGTCATGGCGCCGGCACTATGGTGCGCAACTGGACACTGGTCTATCTGGGCAATCTGATAGGCTCGCTGGCCTTTACCTACTTCCTGGTATATCTGTGTGGGCTCACCGGCTCAGATCCCTGGCACTCCGCCATAGTGCGCATAGCCGAGGCCAAGGTGTCGATGTCGTGGTGGACGGTGTTTCTCAAAGCCATAGGCGCCAACTGGTGCGTGTGTCTGGCCGTGTGGCTGGCTCTGAGTGGCAAGTCGCTCCCCGCCAAGGCTTTGGGCTGCTGGCTCCCGGTGATGGCCTTCGTGGCTCTGGGCTATGAACACTGCATTGCCAACATGTTTTTCATACCGCTGGGCATGATGGAGGGAGCCGATGTGACGGTGTGGCAGTCGATCGTTGCCAATTTCATCCCCTCGACCCTGGGCAACATAGCCGGAGGCGCCCTGCTGGTGGGAGCAGTGAGCGCTTATCTTCACAAAAATTAGAATACTTTTTCAAAACTATACCCTCTCGGGGAATGTTATAAGTGAGGACAAACCATAAAACAGTTTTCACTATGACATACTCTGAACTCATATCCAGACCCGGCACTCTGTTGGTAGAATTTTATGCCACATGGTGTCCTCACTGCCAGCGTATGATGCCGGTGGTGGAACAGGTGCGCGAACTCCTCGACGGACGTGCCGAGGTGGTGCAGCTTGATATCGATCAGAACCAGGAGGCTGCCGATGAGGCCAAGGCCGAGTCTATCCCCACATTTATTGTCTATAAAAACGGTCGCGAGATGTGGCGCCACTCGGGCGAGATAGATGGCGAAGTGCTTCTGAGCAAAGTGGAGCAGAATATCTAACAGGCATTCTCCCATCATGGCTATGCGCGGCAATACCATCCTCTCCCACTGGCTCGAGCTGCTGGGGGTGCCTTTCACCTCCGGCTACACCGACCGCAGGTTCAACTCGATGCCTTTCCCCAGCCTCTTCGGTCTGAAGAAGCTGCTGGGGGAATATGGCGTGGACAGTGAGGGCCTCAGGCTTCCAGACAAGCAGAAGCTCGATGCTCTGCCCTGCCCGTTTCTGGCTTATACTAAGGGTGGCTTCGTGATTGTGACCAGTGTGAGCCCCGCCACCGTCAGCTATTTAACCCGTGGCGTGGGCGAAAGCATCCCGCGCGACGAGTTTCTGCGTGTGTGGAACGGCACAGCCTTTCTGGCCTATCCCTCCGACCAATCGGTCGAGCCTCACCACGGTCTGCACGCCCGCATAGACTTCTTCAACAGCGCCAAGAAATGGGTATTGCTGTTTTCGGTGATACTCCTGGGCGCTTACCTTTACATCACCGGCGGTCTGTGGAGCTCATGGTCCATGACCCTGGTGATGCTTCTCGATATTGGCGGCCTGTGGCTCACGTGGCAACTGGTGCGCAAGTCGCTGCATATCCACACCAAAGCGGCCGACGCCGTGTGTGGTGTGCTTGAAGCCGGAGGGTGCGACAGCGTACTGGAGCTGAAGGCCTCAAAATTCTTCGGCCTCTTCGGTTGGAGCGAAGTGGGATTCTCATATTTCTCTGTGTCGCTGCTGTGTCTGCTGATGTTCCCACAGTGGACACGCTGCCTGGCACTGTGCAATCTGCTCTGCCTCCCGTTCACCTTCTGGAGCATATGGTATCAGCGTTTCAAGGCCCACAAGTGGTGCACCCTGTGCGTGTGTGTCCAGGCCACGCTCTGGCTGCTCTTCTTCTGCTATCTGGGCGGCGGATGGTTGGGCCATATCCTCCCGCTCCCCATAGAGTTTTTCGTGCTTGCGCTGACCTATGTGGCAGTGCTCCTCGGCATCAACGCCATCATGCCCCTTATCGACAAATCGGACCCTAACACCACTCCAGATGAAGAAACCTGAAAAGATACATCGCCCTGCCATCGAGGGAGCCGTGACCTTGGGGGCTTTAGACCTCAATAAGATGCGATTCTCCGAAAAGCGAACCGTGCTCACACCCGAATTACTCGAGAAAATGGCAAAATCTCCCAAAAATTGAGTATTTTTGCAGACGGATAAATCTACAGTCTGAACCATGATCAGGAAATATGACTACCTCGTCATCGGGTCGGGCATAGCCGGTATGAGCTTTGCCCTCAAGGTGGCTGGCCACGGTACGGTGGCCCTCGTCTGCAAAACTACTCTCGACGAAGCAAATACCGCTCTGGCTCAGGGCGGTGTGGCCTCTGTGACAAATCTGGAGGTCGACGACTTCGACAAACATATCCACGACACTATGGTGGCCGGCGACTGGCTCTCCGACCCCGAAGCTGTGGAGAAGGTGGTGCGCAATGCCCCTGCGCAGATCAAAGAACTGATATCCTGGGGTGTAGACTTTGACAAGAAGGCCGATGGCACCTTCGACCTGCATCGCGAGGGTGGACACTCGGAGTTTCGCATTCTGCATCACGCCGACAATACCGGATTTGAAATCCAGGACTCTCTCATCAAGGCCGTCAGAGCCAACAAAAACATCGATGTCTACGAGCATCATTTTGCCATTGAGATCATCACCCAGCATCATCTGGGCAAGATAGTGACCCGACGCACACCCGACATCACCTGTTATGGTGCATATGTGCTCGACACCGAGACGGGCGAGGTCGACACCTTCCTGTCGCGCATCACACTGATGGCCACCGGCGGCTGTGGCGCCGTATATCAGACCACCACCAATCCGCTCGTGGCCACGGGCGACGGCATAGCCATGGTGTATCGAGCCAAGGGCACCGTCAAGGATATGGAATTCATACAGTTCCACCCCACAGCTCTCTATCATCCGGGCGACCGTCCCTCGTTTCTGATCACCGAGGCCATGCGTGGTTATGGCGCTGTGCTCCGCAACAAGCGCGGCGAGGAGTTCATGCAGAAGTATGACCCGCGCCTTTCGTTGGCTCCACGCGACATCGTGGCCCGTGCCATCGACTCGGAGATGAAGCTCTACGGCGACGATCACGTGTATCTCGATGTGACCCACAAGGATCCTGAAGAAACCAAGCGCCACTTCCCCAACATCTATGCAAAATGCCTCTCGCTGGGCATAGATATCACCAAGGACTATATCCCGGTGGCTCCCGCGGCCCACTATCTTTGTGGCGGCATCAAGGTCGACGGCAATGCCGAGTCGAGCATCAAGAGGCTCTATGCCGTGGGTGAGTGCTCGTGCACAGGTCTGCACGGCGGCAACCGCCTGGCATCCAACTCGCTCATTGAAGCTGTGGTCTATGCCGACGCAGCCGCCCGACACGCCATGGAGGCCGTGAAGCACTATGAGCTGCGCACCGACATCCCCGAGTGGGACGACTCGGGCACACGCCACCCCGAGGAGATGGTGCTCATCACCCAGAGCATTAAGGAAGTGGGACAGATAATGGGCACCTACGTGGGCATAGTGCGCTCCGACCTGCGCCTCGACCGTGCCTGGAACCGCCTCGACATTCTGTATGAGGAGACCGAAAAACTGTTTAAATGCTCAAAGGCATCGCGCGAGATATGCGAGCTGCGCAACATCATCAACGTCGGCTACCTCATAATGCGCCAGGCCAAGGAGCGCAAGGAGAGCCGCGGTCTGCACTACACCGTGGATTATCCTCCCGTTCCCCACAACCATGAGTGACCCGGGCGTGTTATAATAGCATGAAGCTCAAACTCCTCACCTCTATACTAACGGTATTCATCGCTCTCTGCGTGGCTATCCCTGCAGCCGCGCAGCAGCCTGGTGCCGATATACCCAGCGTGGAAGAGATAGAGGCCGACGGCGGACGAGTGAAGCCCATCAGAGGATACAACTTCATCGTCAACGATGAAGGCGAGGAGGAGCTGATGCTCTATCTGGCCGAGGTCACAGTGTTCCCTCAGCTGAAATTCAAAAACAAAAAGGAGGAGGAGTTCTACTGGAAGACAGTGCGCGATGTGCGCAAGACCCTTCCCTACGCCAAACTCATCTGCGAGACCCTCATAGAGACCTATGAGTATATCGAGACCTTCCCCACCCAGAAGGAGCGCGAAGAGCATCTGAAGAAGATGGAGGGAGCCGTGTTCGAGCAATACAAGCCCGTGTTGAAGAAGTTCACCAAGAGCCAGGCTCAGATGCTCATCAAGCTTATAAACCGCGAGACAAACCAGAGTAGCTATAATATACTCAAGGCTTTTCTGGGTTCATTTCGAGCAGGCTTCTGGCAGACCTTCGGCAGATTTTTCGGCGTGAATCTCAAGACTTCCTACCATCCCGAAAAAGATCGCAAAGACGCTATCATAGAGCGCGTCGCCACTCTCGTGGAGCAGGGACGATTGTGAGAGGGGTGATGTGATGTAAGCCGAACCTCGAAGAGGTCGCATAACCCAGCCTCGTCCTCCGGGGACGGGGAGTCCATTAATCGACCTCTCCGAGGCCGTTCCTTATAATTCCCGTTTTTGCCCCACACCAAGGTGGTGGGACTATAACTATTTTCACCTCTTCGAGGTTGTGCACGTGTCAATTCTTTTATTATCCCCATCGCGCCCCATAAACCCACAGAGGCTGCAAGCACATGCTTGCAGCCTCTGTGGGTTTATGGATTGCCCTTTTCTTACTTTATCACTCTGAAGATAGAGATGGCGTTTTGGGCTGAGTTGACAAATGCATAGACACCCGGGGCTACGTAGAACGTGCGCGAGAGGATGCCGTTTTTAGGATTGATATCCTGGGTAGACATCATTATGGATTGTTCATTCAGTGTGGACAGGTCGATGTTGATTTCATCATTGATCACACTCACTCTTACAAGCTGCAGACGTCTCATGCTTTCGTTGTCATTTCCCTCGAGGGTTATCATGCCGTGGTCTGAGGTGACCGAGCGGATGGCTCCGGTGGGAACTGCGGCTCTGAGCTTTCCTTTCTTGCGCTCACACTTCATGAAGCTGATGGGCTCGCGGTTGAGGTAGACGGAGTCTTTCTCAAACTTGAATTCCATGCGCGGAGCATAGAAGCTGTTGGGCTCCTTGCCTATCTCGACGATGTCGGCGAGATTGCGCTGGTTCACCAGGTTGTTGCGGTCGGCATACTTGAATGTGCCGTTGTTGTAGTCCTGCTCTACGAGCACTACGCCGTGAAGAACCTCGTTGTTTTTGAGATAGATGTTCTCTACGAGCGGAGCCTGGTTTATGATGGGCTCATCCTTGTCGATAGCCTCGCGGCGGAGCACACCGATTTCGGAGGGTGCCACGCTGTAGATGCGACCGTCAACGTTGATTCTCACCAGTCGGCCGGGCTCGGTGCTGATGATCTGGCCGGTGTAGGTCTGGAGGTTCTTGGTGATGATCACATCGTTCATACCGTTGATCTGCTTGGGGTTGCGCAGCTCGCGTGTGATAATGCTGATTTCGGGCATGCGAGCCTTGACTACATGAGTCAGCGTGTCGCGGTATTTCACCATAGAGCCTTCCTCGAGTATCTCGACGCTACGGAGCACCTCCTCGACTTTTTTGACGCTTGGCTTTTCCGGAATTATAGCACTATTTACCACTAAGGTGTCTTTTACACAGGCAGTAGAGTCGACGGGCATTTCCACAATCTCGACCTCGACAACTGGAGTATCGGCCATATAGTAGATGTCGCAGAGTTGCTTGTTGCCTACCATCACCTTTTTGCCGGTCGAGGTATATTCATACTTCTGTGGCTGGCGCTCTATGCGCTGTATGTATGCCTGAGGCACAAAGCCTATGGTGGTGTCAGCCATAATGTAGATTTCACCTTTGGCCGACTGCATGCTCAGATAGCCATCGTAGCGTGTACCGTCCTGCATGGTGATCGTCTCAATCACTTTGGCAGTCATGGCAGTGGATATCACGCCGAAGGCTGCCAGAGCCAGTAGAATCTTTTTCATATCCTGAGGCAATTAGAAAGTGAAGAAAGGTTCGAGCGAGATTTTGCGTGATGCTGAGTGATCGCCTACGGTGATGGTGACGTTGCGGGTCTCAGACTTGGTGACCTTGGAGAAGTAGAGATTGATGGTGGCTTTGCCGCCGGCCTTGATGTTTACTCTCTTCACCGAGGCACTTGCGCCGCTGGCACGCACGGCAGCCGAGTAGGGCTTGGAGCCAGTGTTGGTAACGGTCACGGTGATTGCAGCAGCGTCGTTTGAGTTGGCTTTGGCCTTGGTTGATGCAAACGATATTTCTATGCCATCCTCCGAAGCCACTTCGACAGTCTTTTCAACCGGAGGTTTGATGGTTGAGTTCCATATCTCAAGGCCGTCCACGCTGACGCGCACCACTCTGTCGCCCTTGGGAAGCATGAGCGGGAGGGTGTGGCGTCCGGTTTCGTTGGCGGCTCCCGATACGGTGCCTGCCAGCTTGCCCACGCTGTCATATACGTCGGCTGTCACATTGTAGGGTGCAAGTCCCTTGGGCACGGTCACGTCAATGATGGCGCTCTCCATATCGTCGGTGGCAGGGGCTGTGCCCTTCTTGATCTTCACATCTACGTTGCCGCTGATGAGGTCTATTATACCAAACTGCTTGAACTTGGCAGCCACGGCGCGCCCGTCGGTAAACTTGCCGGCCGAGGTGAACTGGGCGGGGATGATGATCTTGTCGCCCGACTTGTAGCCGTAGAGCTGACCTTCGTTGTAGATGGTGATGGGCGATACCACGGTGCCTTGGGCTGCAGCCTTCTCATCGTCGGGGGTTATGAGACAGTATTTTTCGTCGAATTTGAGCGAGGAGATGGCGTCCATTCTCAGCATCGAGCCCATGGGGTTGATTATGAAACACTGGCGGTCTTTGTTCATCACCAGAGCCTCGCCGTTTTTAAAGGTGGTGCCCAGATATATGTCGCCAATCTCGCGGGGGAGTTTCAGCTCCTTGCCAAACTGGTTGATGTAGTATACCTTGTCGGTTCCGATGAGTCCGTCGCCACCTACAGCGCCGAGGGCTTTGCCCAGGATGCCTTTGTCTTTCGACACTGCTGCCAGGCCGTTGGAGAAGGGGTGGGGGTTGGAGAACTTGAAGGGGACGATGGCGCGCATGTTGCGATCAACATAGCCCACCTTGCCTTTGGCGTTGGCCACGGGGAGCAGACCCTCCGAGAAGAAGGGAAACTGATCAGTGTAGAGCTCATCGTTCACGTTGCTCATGGTGCCATCTTCGGTCACCACTCCGAGTATACGCATTTTGCCCTCGGGAGTGGCGTTGAGCACCAGTGCAAGGCCTTCGGAGAAGGGGGTAATGGAGTCGTAGGCCAGCGGGACTATTTTGCGGCCGTCCACACTGACAATGCCGCTCTTTATCGACTGTTTAACCTTGTAGAGCTTATCGGTCATCTGATACACAGCCTGATACTCGGGCTTTATGAGCCAGCGGGCTGTCTCGGCGGTGGCTGTGGGAGCCAGTGCCCCCACGGCCAGTACCGCTAATATTGCTTTGGATAATTTCATCAATTTTATCTTCCTAATTCTTCGTCATACATTTTCTTGAGATACTTGGCGTGGATGGCGCGTCCGTATGTTGAGCCTCCTATAAGATGGCCGTAGGCTATGCCCATGAGGCGGCCAGTCTTTGAGCAGAATACGGGAGAGCCGCTTGCACCGCCCACGATTTCACCCTGAATGTCAAAGTAATATTTGCTGGGCATTGAGCTACACATGGTCTCGCGGATCTGGGGACGCAGCTTCTGGATCTTCGGGTCGAGAGCCCATACCAGGCCGTTGGGATAGCCGATCCATGTGAGGCGCTCTTTCTGAGCCTCGATGTTCTCAGTCGAGAATGTCTCGGGGCTGAACACCCAGGAAATGCTTTCGGGTGTGTGGGGATCGTTGAGCTGGATGAGTGCCAGGTCGATCTCACGATCCTTAGAGTAGTCAAGCATGGTGCAGCGTGCGAATTCGTCTAAGCTGGCGTAGTTGCGGTTGGGATATGCAATGCCGAAGTAGTCGAGTTCGCCCACAATCTTGAATTTGGCGTTTCTCAGCTGGCGAATAAGAGAGTTGGCATATTGGCCACCCTTGCGCTCCTTGATAGCCTGTGTGCGTACCATGGGCCAGAATACACTGTTGCTCTGGTTGTAAGCTTCCTCAACGGCTGCTGAAGTGAGCTCCATGGGCAGATGGTCGTGCATGAGCTGTTCGGCCTCGTTGTGCCATTCCTTCTGCTTTTCCTCAGGTTCATACTCCCAGGGCACTGCAATATGACGGTTTGTACCCATACGTCCCTCGCGATCAAGGAAGAAGGCTGTGCCACTATAGGATTCCTGCTTAACTTTGAGTCGGCCTGGATCGTTGCCGGTATATTCTCTCCAGATGTCATCTTGGATAGGGTTGTTTTCAAGCTCGAGATATACGGTGTATACGCCATACACCATCACCACAGCTTTCTGAGCCTCGTTGAGGTTGTAGCCTGCTATGATGTTGCCACATGAGCAATCGTCGCCGAACCAGTGGAAACCTCCGTTTGTGCCATCATCGGGGGTAATTAAAGCCTTAACGCCGAAGATGATTCCGACAAGAGCGGCTGCGGCCACAACGCCGATAAGGGTTTTCTTGACCCATCCGTAGGGGTTGGGCACGAACTGCTTGAGCTGTTCTGAGATATCCTCGTCGGCTATCACCACCTGGTCGCCATGCTTGAGAGCCACGCGTTTCCCCTTGGGTATCTTCTGGCCGTTCACCTCGGTGCCGTTCTTCGAGTTATTGTCGAGCAGGGTACATTTGCCCTTCTTGTCTACGAAGAGTGTGGCGTGATAGCGGCTGGCAAACTGGCTGCCCACGTTGATGTCGCAGCGGTGACTTGTGCCTATGTTGATGATAGCCTTGTATTTCGAAGGGTTTTCGAGTACGGGCACCTGATGCCACTGCAGCTGTGTGTCGCCGAATTTTACAAGATCACCGCGGTGTATCTGGGTCTCCACGTTGGGTGTGAGCCTCTGTCCACCCACAAAGGTGCCGTTGGTGCTGTTTTTGTCCTCGATGAATATGTCACCGTTGTCCAGGAGGGTGAGTTCGGCGTGTATTGAGCTGACATAGGGGCTGTTGTACACGATGTTGCAACTCGGATCCTTACCAATTTTAAGGAGTTTCATGAGTTATGAGATATTGGTTTAGGTTTTGATTTTTATTTTCTGTTTTCAGGTAAATTGTGGGGAAGAGACCAGTTAGAGCCACTGCTGAGTCTGTGGGTCTTTCTTTTCTTCCTTCTTAGGCTGCTCTTTCTTTTGAGTCTGTTCTTTTTTAGCCTTTTCTTTACGCTCTTTTGCTTTCTGTGCTTCCTTCTTCTTCTGTTCCTCCGACTTGAAGAATTTCACTTTCTCGTCGGCCTTGTTCAGGGAGTCTTTCTTGGCTTTCTCCTTGTCGGCTTCATCTTTTTTCTCCTTCTCCTTGTCGGAGGGTGCAGCCTTGGGGGATTCTTCGTATTGTTCGATCATGGGGGGCTGGCTGTTGCCTCCGAAGTCGATTTTTTTCACAAGAGAGACTACGATGAGAGCCACGATGATAACGAGAACGGCAATGCCACCTATGCGATAGGGGCGCATGGGGTCGGGCACCTCGTCCCAGTCGAGCTGGGCCACCTGTGCAAACGACACCACATCCTTGCGTGTCACAGGATAGGGCTTGTTGGGAGCCAGGCGGATGCCGTTGACATAGGTGCCGTTTTTGCTAAGGTCGCGTATCTCCATCTTGCCGAAGGGGAGCAGCTTGATGGTGGCGTGACGGCGGCTGACAAGATCATTGTCAATGATGATGTTGGACTCTGTTCCGCGTCCGATTGAGATGATTTTCATGACTTATTTCTTGGATGTGGTGGTCGTGGTTATCTGGCTCTTGAGCGATTCGAGCGCTTTGATTATGGCGTTGATATGACCTTTTCTTTTTGAGTTGGAAACGTCTTGGGTGATGGAGTTGGTAATCCATTTTTTATTTACACAATCCTCATACTGAGTGTTTTTGATGCCCATTTCCTTGACTTTTTTGGTCAGTGCATCCATGTTCTTAGAGGCTGTTTTTACGGCGTTCTCAAGCTTGTTATCTTTCTTTTTCATCTTGCCGATAGCCTCTATTTCTGCAATCAGAGTGTTGATCTCTTTGATTATCTGTGTTGTAGACTTATCCTTGTCCATGCCCTTGACCGCTTCGGTTTTCTCTTTGGGCTTCTTGGAGTCGGTGCCTTGCTGCTTGGGAGTGTTCTGCTCCACATATTTCATATACTCGTCAAGACGCTCGGCATAATATTCGTCCTGCTCGGCCATCTGGCGGCGATATTTCTCGAGCTCCTCGTCGTTGCGGCGCTGAGCCTCGTCGAGCATCTTGTTGAGCTGATCGATTGTGACGATGGAGTCGGATGACGTTTTGGCCAGCATCTCGGCTGATGCCGGGTGTGAGTTTTTGTAAACCCTGTATTGTATAAAATTGGCCAGCAGACTGATGCAACAGAGAGCGGCGAGAGCATAGAGTGTGTATTTGATCTTTGTGCTCATTTTCTGTTTTAGTTTGGAGTTAAACGGGGTCTGCAGCATGGCCACAGTGAGATTGTCGTGGTGTCCGCCGTGGGCCTGGCCGAGCTCGTCGACCTTGATGGCAAGGCTCTCCACCGCACCGGCTATAGCCTTGGTTCCACCGGCTATCTTGATGAGTTCTTTCTCGGGCATTGCTCCCCAGATGCCGTCGGTGCAGAGCATGAAGCGGTCCCCCTTCTCGTAGGGGAGTTCGGCTATGTCGGGCTCCACTTCGTCCATGGGGCCTATGGCGCGGGTTATGACGTTGCTTTCGCCTGAGAGGCGTGCCTCCTCTTCGGTGATGGCTTTGGCCTTTACCAGCTCGAAGACTTTGGAGTGGTCGAAGGTGCGGAATATCTTGTGTGTGCCTCTCAGTTGATATACTCGTGAGTCGCCCACGTGGGCCACGATGGCCGACTGCTTGTTGATGAGCAGGGCTGTGACGGTGGTGCCCATGCCGCGCAGGCGCGAGTCGGCGTCCTGGGCAGCCTTGAGGGCTGCGGAGGCGGCTTTGACAGCACGTGTCAGTACGTCGCGTCGGTCGGAGGTCTCACGGCTGTCGAGCACGGAGTTCACTATGGCATCGGCGGCAAGCTGGGATGCAATCTTGCCCGAGGGCCCTCCGCCCATGCCGTCGCACACGAGCAGGAGCAGTCCGTGTTTGGTGTCCTGCCATGCGCAGGTGTCCTGATTCTCGGACCGTCCGCCTATGCGTGACTCGGCCACGGCTATAAACGGGGTTTTAGTATCAATAGGTTTCATCTCTCTCTTTGTGTGTCGTTACTTTTTGAATATCCGCTCCCAGAGGCTGGGTTTCTGGATAAGGGCCTGCTTGAGGGCAGTGGAGAACTGGCGTGCGGTCTCGTAGCGCTCGCTTTGGTCCAGGGCCAGTGCGCGCCCTATGGCCTGGTTGATGGCACGGCTCACACCCGGCAGCGGGTCGAGCTTGTCGGGGTTTTTCTGATAGGGCTTCACACCGCTTATGAGCTCATAGAGAGTCACTCCCAGCTGATAGATATCGGTGCGGGCATCGAATGGGAGCTGGGTCTGGCCGGGCGATATATACTGCTCGGGTGCAGCATATCCGGGGGTGCCCAGGAGCCCGGAGGCTGTGATGGCCTGGGTGTGGGTGTAGGCTATGCCGAGGTCCATGAGACGTATGTTGGAGCCGTTTTCAACCATGATGTTGCTGGGCTTGATGTCGAGGTGGATAATACCCTTGGAATGGATATAGTCCAGAGCCTCGAGCACCGGGAAGATGCAGTTGATGATGCGCTTCACCCGGTCGGGGCGATTGGCGAAGGTGCGCTCCACATATTTGTCGAGTGTGACACCTTGCACCAACCGGCTCACTATAAACATCGGGCCCTCCAGTCCGCCCTCCTCGCAGCAGCCTATCATCTCCACCAGATTGCGGTGGCGGAAGGCCAGGCGTGCTTCAAGGCGCGCTCTTTCGCGTATGGCTGGGTAGCGCGCATAGGCCGGGTTGACCTGCTTGATGGCCACGAGGTCGTGGTGGTCTTTGCAGTTGCGTCCCAGATACACTGTGCCCATGGCTCCGGCTCCAAGCGGGGCTACCGAGGAATCGTAGTGATACCATTGGCGGTCAACGTAGAGAAACACGTCCCGACCGTTTACGCGGATGTTGCCTGTGGTGTAATCCATTGTGTGTTTATAGAGTGTGTGTCCGGGCTGAGGGGTCAGTCTTTGAGCACGCCTGCCTGCTTGAGCTGGCCGAGGGGAGCGTCGATGATTCTGACAAACTCGTTGTCACCGGCATCTGAAGCTATCTTGCGGGCCTTGCGCAGCATGGTGGCTGTCTTGTTGAGGTCGCGTTCCACAATTCCGCGCGAGTCGCCTGCCATATAGTCGAGTGCCACTTCGTAGAGGGCCTTGTAGTTGGCGCTGTCAAGGCTCAGGGCAGTCTGGTTGAGGCGGTGGGCTTCCTGATAGTCGCGCTGTGTGAAGATTGACTCTGTGGCGGTGAGTATGGCTGGGTCGAGAGCTGAGCTGCGGCTGTTGAGGGCTGCGAGGAGAGCCAGGGCCTCGGCTGAGGAGTGCATCTTCTTGTCGGCCACTTTGCGTAGGGTGGCCACACCGTCGCCGGCTGTGGAGGCCGATGCGAGCTGTAGGCGGGCCTGGCGGATGAGGAGTCCGGCGGTGGGTATCTCCATACCGGTGAGCGAGTCGAGCTCGCTGGTCACCTCTGAGGAGTCGAGTATTAGGTCGGCTATCTCGGCGCGACGTGCCTCCACGCGTTCGTGGAGCTCGGCGGCTGCCTGGGCCTCGGCCTCTGAGTTTTTGCTGCTCATGAAGGTCACTGCACAGCCTATGATCACGGCCACTGCGGCTGCCACACCGCCATAGATGAGGAGTTTTTTCTTCTTGTCGTCCATACCTGCGGCTGCGACTACGGCCGGGGTCGAGGTGCCCGGATTGGTGCGTCCGGTATGGCCGGCTGAGGGGACGATGCTACTGCGGGTGAACTGCTCGAGAGCCACGCGGAACTCGGCTGCCGAGGCATAGCGCTCGTTTTGCTTCTTGGCTGTGGCCTTGAGGATTATGGCGCGCATGGTCTTGTCGGCAATCTCCTTGACATTGACCTTCTCCTTGAGCTGACGGGCCAGCACCTCGTGGGTGGCACCCTCGAAGGGCACTTTGCCTGTGATGAGCTCGAAGAGCATTATGCCTATGGCATAGAGGTCGGTGGTGGGATCCTGGTGAGCCACGTCGCCCATCACCAGCTCGGGAGCGGCATAGGCAGCTTTGCCCATAAACTGGCCTGCGGTGGTGAGATGACGGTCGGATGAGCCGAGCTCGTCGAGCTTTTTGCAGATGCCGAAGTCTATGAGCTTCACCTTGCCGTCGGCGGTGATCATGACGTTGCTGGGGTCGATGTCGCGGTGTATGTATCCGGCATCGTGCAGAGCCATCACGCCGAGCAGCAGTTTGCTTATAATAAATGTGGCAAAGCGCATGCGCTCGCAGCTGTACTGGCGGTAAATCTCGCGAGCAAAGGGCATTTCATTGCCGTCGGCGTCGGTGGTCTTGCCGCGCATGAGGTCATGGAGCATCACTCCGGTGAGCAGCTCGCTGGCCACATGATAGCGTTTGTGGACGGCTCCGGCAGCATCGGTGGTTTCCACTTCGATAAAGCCGAACATCTCCACGAGGTTCTCGTTTTTAATCTGCACGGATGCCTCGCGGCGTGTGCGCTCGATGGCGCTCTCGGGGAGATCGTCAAACATGAATTTGATGGCAGCAGGACGTTTCACGCCTGTTGTCTCGTCGACGCGCATGCCGCGCATCACCTGTCCCATGCCACCGGCACCGATGGGTGCCAGCGATGTGTCTACTTCGTAGTGTATCTTCAGGCGCTTTTCCTCAGCGCCCTGGATAGTGATTATTGCCATTGTGAAATCAAGGTGTTAAAGGATTGGAGAGAGTTGAGTGTGCCGTCCCTCCCCCCGCTGTTGGAGGGGGTGGGACGGCTGTGGGGATCCTAATCAAAGGAAACGTGTGCGACCGCTGGTGACGGGCGATGAGCCGTCCATGGCCACGGTGCCGTTTTCGACGCGGTTCGACGAGCTGTAGAGCGAGCCGGTGTCGTCGGGGTTGGGCAGGCCGGGGAAATTCTGGTCGAAGGCAGGCTGGGGAGCCTCGACAGCTACAGGCTGGAAGTCTTCGGCTATGCTCAGACCCATATCCTTGGCGTCGATGAGGATGAGCAGAAGCTTGTAGTTGTTGCCTATGGTGATGATGTCGTGGTTCTTCACAGGGTGCTGGTCGTAGTCGAGCTCCTCGTCGTTCACATACAGACCGTTTTTCGAGCCGTCGTCGCGTATAGAAGCGAGCAGCTTGCCGGTGCTCTTGAGCTGCTTTATGTTGAGCGAGGCGTGACGGTCGGTCACAGTGAGTTCGCCGAGCACTACATCGTTGTCGGCAGAGCGGCCTATCTTGTTAGAGCCGATATGGAGCGGCCAGTATTCGCCGAATCCCTGACGTGATATCGAGTAAAGGAATCCCACTACGGGAACAGTCTGGTTATTGGCAGCCATGGGGTTTTGCTGCTGCTGCTCTTCCACCCGAGGAGCCATCGAGTTCATTCCGGGGACAACTGTGGCGTTAGCCTGGCGGGGCATTCCCTGGCCCGGAGCAGCCTGATTGCGGCTGTAGAAATCCTGGTAGTCCGGTGCATTTCCATGCAGTCCGGGCACCTTTGTTGCATCTGATGACATAGCTTTCTTAAGGTATGGTGTGTTGTTTGATAAATTATCGGTTAAAGTAATGTGCAAATTTACTCTAAAATAATCATTTAAACGCTATAGTTAAGCAGTATTAACATATTTTAAGAGATTGTATTGTTAAATATACTCTCACTATGAGTATATAAAATAAAAACATGGAACCTTATTCCAGCTCCATTTAAATACAAATTGTAATTCTCTGCTTTGCCTTAGCCACAGCCTCTTTTAACTTGCGTGTATTCTCAGCGCGTTGTTCCTTGGTGAGGTTGTCGACCTCTTTTCTCAGGCGCTCGAAGCGGATTGCGTCCTCGCCTGTCAGTATCGGGGTTTCTGCTATAGGTCGTGCCATGATCTTATCTCCTATGCTTTATTAGATTACAAAGTTACAACAAATTTTCGACATGATAAGATTATGTGTGTGAGATTCTTCAGTCTATATCATAACACAGCTCCCCCGGCTCCTTGGTGGAGGGGCCGGGGGAGGATTGTTTCAGTTATAGCGTGTGGATATCAGAATCAGTCAACTGAGAGAGGAGATGGGTATTGCGCGTTTATTGATGCTGATTAGGGATTCCACTGGCATGCTATCATCGAGAGGTTGTTGCAGGCTATGGTGCGCAGATCGGTGATCTGGTTGAAGCGACAGTTGATGTAGGTAAGAGCCTGGTCGAACGATACATCGAGCATTGTGAGCTGGTTGTTGTTGCAGATGAGACGCTGCAGGAATGTCTGGTTCGAGAGGGTGAGCTGGGTGAGGTCGTTGTACGAGCAGTCGATATACTGTACATTGGGGCAATCCTCAACGGTGAATGTGGTCAGATCGTTGTACGAGCAGACAATGTCGAGCAGAGCCTGGCAGTTGCGCACGCCCAGGGTGACCATATTGTTGTCAGAGCAGATGAGCGAAGAGAGGGTGGGCAGACCTGACACGATGAAGGTTGTGATCTCGTTGTCGTCGATGTTGAGGTTCTGCAGACCTTCCACTCCGGTGAGTGTGAGCTGGGTGAGCTTATTGTATCCGCAGTAGAGGTTTTTGAGTGCGGTGCATCCTTCTACGTTGAGCGATTCAATGTGGCAACCCTGGCAGTTGAGAGTCTTGAGGTTGAATGCGTTGGATACGTTGAGCTCGGCAAACAGGTTGTTTGACACGTTGAGCTTTGTGAGCATCGGCGTGTTGTTGAGGTCGATCTCGGTGAGGCGGTTCTTGTAAACGCTCACATCCTGCAGACTTGTGCAGCCGTCCACGTCGATAGTGGTGAGCTTGTTGCGCGAGGCATTGAGGGTGGTGAGAGCGGTGCAGCCGGCCACGCTCATAGAGGTGATCTCGTTGCGCGAAACGTCAACCGATGTCAGAGCCTTGAAGCCTGCCAGGTTGAGTGTGCCGCCCAGCTTTTTGTCTTTCCAGTCTATGGCGGTGATATGGCCATTCTGGATGGTGATGCCTTCGATGCTGCCGATGGCATTGATATCAGATACTTTGAGAGCCTGTGCGTTGGTTCCCTCTTTTGCGGGCTCAGAGAGGAAAGTTTTTATAAGCTTTGCCTCGGTCTTGTCCAGATTCTGAGCAAATGCGGTCATGCTCCCGAGCAGGACTGCAATAATTAATAACGCTTTTTTCATAAAACAATAGTTGTTGGTTGAGTTGATTTCGTTTTGTACTTATCTAACAATACAACCCGAAAAAAGGTTTTATGAAAGCGATATTTTTTTTAGGCCAGGTTCTCAAAATGGTGATTCCTCGGTCGAGGTAGTGGTGGACTGGAGGTCGAAAGTGCCTCCCGAGAGGGTCTGTGCAGGGGCTGCAAAGGGGGATCCGGCCGGCTCCTCGATGGAGGTGTCGGAGGTGTTGAGGCGCGACATGCGTGTGCCGCTCGATTTTTCAGTCTCGCCGTCCCAGTTTTCGAAGCGGGCGTATTTCGACTTGAAGCGCATCTTCACGTCGTCCACACGGCCCGAACGGTGCTTGGCCACGATGAATTCGGCCAGGCCGCGTATGTCGTTGCCGGCGGCATCCTGGCCCGAGCGCAGGTAGTATTCGGGGCGATGGATGAAGCAGACTATGTCGGCATCCTGCTCGATGGCTCCCGATTCGCGCAGGTCGCTCAGCTGCGGGCGTTTGCCGTCTTTCGAGTCGGCTCCGCGGCTCTCCACCGAGCGGTTGAGCTGCGAGAGGGCCACGATGGGTATGTTGAGCTCCTTGGCCAGCTGCTTGAGCGAGCGCGATATCATGGACACCTCCTGCTCGCGCGAACCAAATTTCATGCCTGAGGCATTCATGAGCTGCAGGTAGTCGATGATGATAAACTGCACGTTGTGTTCCCTGACTAGGCGCCGCGCCTTGGTGCGCAGCTCAAAGATGGAGAGCGAGGCGGTATCGTCGATAAACAGCGGGGCGCTGTAGAGGTTTTTGACTCTCGACATCAGCTGGTCCCACTCCATTTGCGAGAGCTGTCCGCTCTTTATCTTCTCGCCCTCTATCTCGCAGGTGTTCTGTATGAGGCGGTTCACCAGCTGGAGGTTTGACATCTCGAGCGAGAATATGGCCACCGGGATATTGTAGTCTACGGCCATATTCTTGGCCATAGACAGCACAAAGGCGGTCTTGCCCATGGCCGGGCGTGCGGCGATGATGATGAGGTCGGAGCGCTGCCATCCGGAGGTGAGCTTATCGAGCTCGTGATATCCCGACTCGAGGCCCGACAGACCCGAGGCGCGGTTGGCGGCGGTCTGTATCTGCTCTATAGCGGCGTTGATGACGGGGTCGATCTGTGTGACATCCTTCTTGACGTTGCGCTGCGATATCTCGAAGAGCTTACCTTCGGCTTCCTGCAGCAGATCGTCTACATCGTAGCTTTCGTCGAAGGCCTGAGCCTCGATCTGCGATGCGAATCTTATGAGCTCGCGTGCCAGATATTTCTGGGCCACGATGCGTGCGTGAAACTCCACATGCGCACCCGAGGCCACACGCGAAGTCAGCTCTGACACGCGCAGCGCTCCGCCGGCCCCTTCGAGGTCGCCCTGCAGGCGCAGCTGCTCGGTCACGGTGAGCATGTCTATGCTTTTCTGGGCGGCTCCCAGGCTCTGGATGGCGGCATAGATTTTCTGATTTGAGGGGTCGTAGAATGACTCGGGCTTCAGGATGTCGCACACGGCTGTGTAGGCATCCTTCTCGAGCATCAGAGCGCCGAGCACGGCCTCTTCAAGGTCGTTGTCGCGCGGAGGGATGCGGCCTCCGTGATCGAATTTCGAGATGTGTTCCGGCTTGCCCGAGCGTCGCTGCTGGCTGTTGTATGTGGTGTTATTGTCCTGTGGCATGGTGTGGGGAGTGAAGATTTGATGCAAAGTTAATGAGATTTTTCTGATTCTTTCGCGGAATGTTAGTAACTTTGCCATAATGTTGATAAATTACCACATAGTAGTTGCTGCCGGGAGCGGCCTTCGGTATGGAGGCTCGCTGCCCAAACAGTTCTGTATGCTCTGGGGCAGGCCCGTGCTGATGACCACCCTTGAGCGTCTGGCTGCCGCAGCGCCTGATGCCGAGATGATTGTGGTGCTCAGCCCGGAGATGTTCGGGGAGTGGACCGGGATGTGTCAGCGCCATGATTTCAGGTTGCCCCATCGGGTGGTGGCCGGCGGGAGCACAAGAGCCGAGAGTGTGCGCTCAGGCCTCTCGCTGGTTGATGCCGAGAGGGTGGGGTGGATCAGTGTCCACGATGCCGCGCGCCCTATGGTGACCCCTGCCATGTTTGCCCGCATGCTCGACGCTCTCCCCGGGGCCGATGGTGTGATTCCGGCCATAGCCGTGACCGACTCCCTGAGGGTGGTCGAGCCCGACGGACGCAGTCATGCCGTGGATCGCAGCCTCTACCGTGCGGTGCAGACGCCTCAGCTCTTTGACGGGCATAAGCTCCTCGAAGCCAACAGACTGCCGCTTAGACCCGAGTTTACCGACGATGCCTCGGTGATGGAGGCCGCCGGATTTACCAACCTGCGCGTTGCCCAAGGGGAGGTGGCAAACATCAAGATTACCCACAACGGAGACATCGACAGGATCGAGCGCGATGGTAAACCTTCTTGACACCGACATAAAATATCTGAAGGGGATAGGCCCTAAGCGGGCCGAACTGTTGGAGAAGAACCTGGGCATACGCACCTACCGCGACATGCTCTATCACTTTCCCACATCCTATGTGGACCGCTCCACCATTTGCCGCATAGCCGATTTCGCAGGGGAAGAGATGCCCTCGGTGCAGGTGAAGGGGCGGTTTATCTCGTTTACCGTCCAGGGCGAGGGGGCTAAAACCAGGCTTGTGGGACTGTTTTCTGACGGCTCCGGGCTGATGGAGGTAGTGTGGTTTCAAAGGGTCAAGGCCATGCGCGAGCTTTATCACACGTCTACGGATTATATAGTGTTTGGCAAGCCTTCGCAGTTTAATGGTCGCTGGAGCATGGTACACCCGGAGATAGATGTGCCCGGATCGCCGGCCACACAGCTGGAGAGCCGTGGTGTGTATCCGCTGACCGAGCAGCTGCGCAAGCGAGGCTTCTCATCTAAGACTTTCTCTCTGGCTGCCTGCGATATACTCGCCACTATGCGCACACTGCCCGAGACCCTCCCTCCGTCGCTGGTGGCATCCATGAAGCTCATGGGGCTTTATGAGTCGCTCTGCGCCATCCACAATCCCACGTCGCCCCGTCAGCTCGACCAGGCACGCCTGAGGCTGAAGTTTGAAGAACTGTTCTATCTTCAGCTCGATATACAGATGCGTGCACGCCGACGCTCAGCCTCCACACCAGGGTTCTTCTTTCCGAGGATAGGGCATTTTTTCAACACCTTTTACCGTGAGTTCCTCCCCTTCCCGCTCACCGGTGCCCAGAAGCGTGTGGTCAAAGAAATCAGAGCCGACATGGCCACCGGGCGCCAGATGAACCGTCTGCTGCAGGGCGATGTGGGTAGCGGGAAGACCCTTGTGGCACTCCTCACTATGCTCATAGCGCTCGACAACGGTGTGCAGGCCTGCCTCATGGCGCCCACCGAAATCCTGGCCACGCAGCACTTCGAGACCCTCTCGGGCATGGTGGCTCCGATGGGCATAAACATAAAGCTCCTCACGGGTTCCACCCGCAAGAAGGAGCGTGTGGCCATACATCAGCAGCTCGAAGATGGCTCGCTTCATATCCTTGTGGGCACACATGCCGTGATTGAGGATAAGGTGAAGTTCAAAAACCTGGGGTGTATAGTGATCGACGAGCAGCACCGCTTCGGTGTGGCTCAGCGTGCCCGACTGTGGAGCAAAAACACCATTGTGCCACATGTGCTGGTGATGACCGCCACACCCATACCGCGCACCCTGGCCATGACCGTCTACGGCGATCTGGATGTCAGCGTGATCGATGAGCTCCCCCCAGGCCGCAAACCCGTGCAGACCCTGTTGCGATATGACGAGAGTCGCTTTGCCACTTATCAGGGCATAGGGCGTCAGCTGCGTCAGGGGAGGCAGGTATATATAGTGTATCCGCTGATCGAGGAGAACGAGAAGCTCGACCTCCGATCGCTCGAGGAGGGGTATGAAACCATCTGTGAGACTTTCCGCGACTATAGGGTGGCCTACGTGCACGGACGCATGAAGCCCGAGGAAAAGGACTTTCAGATGGGACTCTTTGCCTCGGGTGAGGCTCAGATACTGGTGAGCACCACGGTAATAGAGGTGGGAGTGAATGTGCCTAACGCCACCACCATGCTTATTGAAAATGCCGAGCGCTTCGGGCTCTCGCAGCTCCATCAGCTGCGCGGGCGTGTGGGGCGTGGTGGCGAGCAGAGCTACTGCATACTCATGACCAAGCGCAAAATTGCCAAGGATACGCGCAAACGCCTGGAGCTGATGACACAGACCACCGACGGCTTTGTGATAGCCGAGGCCGACATGCAGATGCGCGGCCCGGGCGACATTGAGGGCACTCAGCAGAGCGGCATACCCTTTGAACTCCACATAGCCAATCTGGCCCACGATGGTCAGATCGTACAGCTGGCCCGCGACAAAGCCGTGGCCATTCTCGACGCCGACCCAGAGTTAGCTTCGTCCGAAGGGGCGCTGATGCGCATTCAGCTTTCACGACTGGCCTCCAGAACCCGCGACTGGTCGAGAATATCGTGATTTTAACAAAAAAATCACGTTTTAACTAATTGTATTGACGTTTTTTAATCTCTTTTAGCCTTAGCGGGTCAGTCAAACTGGCTCGCTAATTGTTTTAATGATGAAACAGCAATAGAAGAGGCCCCCTCGAGTAGGGGGAATAAAAATTACATCCCTCGTCCTCTTTATCGAGTTGTGAAACTGGGTACTGAGGCTCTCATAAATAAATAGTTGAAACGTGAGGAGCGGTTTGCGGCATCTGTCGCAAACCGCTTTTTCTATAGTAGGGTTACACAAATCGCGGCCCCGTAGGGGTCGTGGAAGTTGCTGAAGATCTTTTCCGCGACACCCTACGGGGCCGATGTTCCTATGATGACTTAATACTGGTCGTCGAAGAGGGTCTTGACCTCGGGGGTGAGGATATGGTTTATCTCGTTGGGATAGACGGTCACTTCAATTGGTCCCATGGAGTAGGGGGCTATGTCATATTGATTGTAGTGAAACACCACGGCTCCTCCGGCTATATAAGGTTGACCTGGATAGGTGAGCTGGTTGACAAATATACCGGCATTCTCAAGCTGCGAGGGCTTCACGTTGAGCTGGTTGGCAAGAGTGTTGGTGATGATCTGCATCAGTTCGTCAAAGCTGCCGGCCACAAACATATTCTCGGCGTTGAGCACACGACCCGTGCGCAGGTCGTAGGTGAACGGGCGCGTAGATGTGAACGGATGCGCGCCGCCCAGATATGAAGAGGTCACCACATTATAAGTAACCATATCCTCGTTGAGCTCATAGATTGAAGCCGTCACATTGGCAAACCATGAGCGCATATAATCCATCCCCTCGGGTATGGAGTCGACGGCTACAATCTTTTCGTCGGGGGTGATCGAGTCTATGGCCGAGGTGTTGGTCATGAAGCTGATAATGGCGCGGTCTATATTGCGGTCGGCGGTGTCGGCATAGCAGTAGAGCATGAGCGAGTCGCGCAGGGTGGTGAGGTCGGCGCTACCTATCTTCTCGGGCCAGTGGATGGAGGTGGAGAAGTCAACGTAGACGGAGTCTCCCTCGAAGGTGACGAGGTAATTTCGCTCTGACGACTTGATGGATTGATTTACAGTAAATTCTTTGATGGTAGACTCGCCTGATGCCGAGTCTTTGGCTGCATTGCTGCCACCGCTACACGATGCTGCCAGCAGGGCGGCGGCCATCACACACGAGGCTGCAGGGATGTAAAGTGAACGCTTCATACGGAAAAATGTCAAAAACGGGTGCAAAATTGAGAAAAATATTCGTGACAGGCAAATTAAAAATCTCACTCTGCCTGCTACTCTGTGATAACACGAGGGCCACCGTCAAAGTTTACGAAATTCAATTCTTCAATTCATTGGCAGGAATATAATATGGGAAAAACAGACCAAAAAAAGTGAAATAAGGTGGAAAATGTGTGAAAAATAGCCTTATTAACATCTTTATACGTTAAAAAATATATCAATAATAAAATATTTTTATTAACTTTGCAGCGCAAAATTTCGGCCGCGCCTCCTGCCGGAGAATAGCGACCGGAGCCTGCAACCTCAAACACAGAAAATACTAATCAAAACTCTTTTAACTACTATGTCTGAAATCGCATCACGTGTAAAGGCTATCATCGTTGATAAGCTGGGTGTTGACGAAAACGAAGTTACCGACACCGCAGAATTCACCAAGGATCTTGGCGCTGACAGCCTCGACACCGTAGAGCTCATCATGGAGTTCGAGAAGGAATTTGGCATCACTATCCCCGATGACAAAGCAGAAGGCATCCGCACTGTAAAGGATGCTATCGACTACATCGAGGCTTCGCAGAAGTAATTCGGACATCCTGCCGGAACCCCTTAAAGGCTCCACACGCCTCGAAGCGATGTGGAGCCTTATGTGTAACTACGATAATACGATACATATAATATATAATGGAATTAAAGAGAGTAGTAGTGACCGGACTGGGTGCGCTCACTCCCATAGGCAACGACGTTGAGACCACCTGGATCAACGCTGTGGCCGGCAAGAGCGGCGCTGCCCCTATCACTCACTTCGACGCCTCGAAGTTTAAGACCCAGTTTGCATGCGAGGTCAAGGACTTCAACGCCGCCGATCATTTCGATCGTAAGAAGCTGCGCCAGCTCGACCTCTATGCCCAGTATGGCATCGTGGCAGCCCGTCAGGCCGTGGCCGACTCAAATATTCTCGAATCAGCCAATCTCGACAAAGACCGCGTTGGTGTGATCGTGGCTGCCGGCATCGGCGGTCTGCACACTTTCGAGGAGGAGGCCGGATATTTTGCCATGCACGGTGAGGAGCAGGGCCCCAAATACAACCCCTTCTTCATCCCCAAGATGATTGCCGACATCGCTTCGGGCCACATCTCTATGGAATATGAGTTTCATGGTCCCAACTACGGTGTGGTTTCGGCTTGCGCTTCGTCTAACAACGCCATCATCGACGCCTTCAACCTTATCCGTCTCGGCAAAGCCGACGTGATGGTGACAGGCGGTGCCGAGGCTGCCATCTATCCTGCCGGTGTGGGCGGCTTCAACTCCATGCACGCCCTCTCCACCCGCAACGACTCGCCTGAGACAGCATCGCGCCCCTTCAGCAAGTCGCGCGATGGCTTCGTGATGGGCGAAGGTTCTGTAGTGCTAATTCTCGAGGAACTCGAGCATGCCAAGGCTCGCGGAGCCAAGATCTATGCTGAAGTGGCCGGTGGCGGCATGAGCGCCGACGCTTATCACCTCACAGCCACACATCCCGAAGGCCTCGGCGCCAAGCTGGCCATGAAGAATGCCCTCGAGGATGCCGGTATGAAGCCCGAGGATATCGACTATATCAACGTTCACGGCACTTCGACCCCCGTAGGCGATATCTCGGAGGTGAAGGCTATCGTAGAGCTCTTCGGCCCGGCAGCCCACAAGCTCAACATATCGTCGACCAAGTCGATGACAGGACACCTGCTCGGTGCCACCGGCGCCATGGAGGCAATGTTCTCAGTGCTTGCCTGCAAGAACGACATCGTACCCCCCACCATCAACCATGAGGAGGGCGATGAGGACGAAAACATCGACTATACCCTCAACTTCACCTTCAACAAGGCTCAGGAGCGTCCCGTGCGCGCCGCCCTGTCAAACTCATTCGGGTTTGGCGGCCACAATGCCACTGTGATTGTGAAGAAATACGAGGAGTAATCTCTGAGAGAAATAGAATATATCCGCCTCTGAGAGGTGAAAATAATCAAAGCCCCACGCATCGGCGTGAGGCTTTGATTATTTTCACCTCTCAGAGGTTCTGACACTTCCCCCTCCCTTCACCTTTTTTTGTATCCTTTTGGTTTTCTTAGGAGATTTTGTGCCAACCATACGGGATGGTTGTATGTTTTATAAATGCGTCGCGGGAGAAGCGGCACATCAAGATATAATGATCAACTTTTAAAATATATCGATATGAACGACAAGAAATCCTATCACTTCAACGTCACTCAGGTTGAGGACGGCAAGATCAAAGAGGTAATGAACTTCAACTTCGGCGGTCATCATGACCTGGCCGAACTGGTGGCCAAGACTGAGGCCACAGGCGAGTTCACCGACAAGCACGCCAAGGAACTCGTGGTAGGTGTGCGTCTGCTGCACCATGTGCTCAAGAAATATCCCGACAATGAGCTCTTCAAGAGCTTCTATCCCGCCTTCGAGGAGTTCAAGAAGGCGCTTAAAGCCAAGGTGAACTGCTGACGTTAGGTCAATCGAAAAAAATGATTCCGCATATCTCAGTGATATGCGGAATCATTTTTTTTGAATACTCTTAGTCCTTATTCGACCTCAAAAAGGGAGGTCGTCTGTGGCGGCGGGTGTGAGGTCTACGGCAGGGGGAGGTGTAGGTATTCCTGCCTTAGCCACATATCCCTGCTGGGGAGCTTGGGCAACCGACTGCGGAACAGCGCCAAAAGGCTGAGCCGCTTGCTGGGGAGTGGCTACGCCGGGCTCCTCGGCCTTCCATGCGCGACAGTCCACATACCAGCGTCCCTGATACTCGCGGCTGTCGATGTCGAAGCTGATCTTAACCCGCTGACCCACCGTGAGGGGATACTGGTCGGCACGCTCGCCGAAGAAGTTGAAGGCCACCTTTTTGGGGTAGGTCTCCTCGGTTTCGAGCACATATTCACGCTTTTTCCATTCCTTGCCGGCCTTGGATGTGCCCCCCTGTTCGGGAAGGGCCACAATAATTCTTCCTGTGACTTCCATTTAATGTATATATTGTCTTGATTTTTGCTATTGGGTCTATCTATGCAAAGTTAGCGTTTTTTTTATTAAGTGCAAAACTTTGCGGATGCTCTTTTTGTTTCAGATATTTTAACATTTTTGACTTTCATGGGTGTTGACTGTTGATGAAAACTTCATTATTTTTGCAGGTTATGAATACCTATCTGAAATATCTGTTTCAACTGACACTCTCACCCCATCATGGATGGGAGGATATAGAGAAGGGCAATGAAGATCCTGAGCGTCTCCTCTCCCACGGCTACTATCCGCTCATTGCGCTTACGGCTCTGAGCGTCTACGCCTCCATGCTGTTTCACCGCCACACCGAGTTTCTCACGCTGTTTGTCGACATGGTGGTGTGGTTCGTGGCCTATTTCGCAGGATATTTCCTGGGCATATTCTTGCTCTCGGTGTTTCTGGAGCCTATGTTGGCCGGGCGCTACGACGACGACCGTTGCCGCACCTTCACCGTCTATGTGCTGGGGCTTTCGGCTCTGATTACTCTGGTGTGCAATTTTCTCCCGGTCACCACTCTGCTTCTATTCTTCCTGCCTTGCTATGTGGCATTGGTGGAATGGAAAGGGGTCGATTATATGGGAGTGCGCCCCGAAAAGATCGGCTTGTTTATGATACTGGCCATCCTGGGTATACTTGTGCCTCCCTATCTGTTTTACTACATCTTTACTCTGATTTTATAATGTCACGCAACAATACCACCCGTAAGGAGATTAACATAAAGAACAAGCGAGCCACGTTTGACTATGCCATCGGCGACACCTATACGGCCGGTCTGGTGCTCACCGGCACTGAGATTAAGTCGATCCGCGAGGGCAAGGCTTCGCTGGCCGATACATTCTGCTATATAGACAACGGTGAGGTGTGGGTCAAAAACATGTATGTGGCCGAATACTTCTACGGCTCATACAACAATCACACCGAGCGTCGCGACCGCAAGCTGCTGCTCAACCGCAAGGAGATAGCCAAGCTGCAGAAGTCGGGCAAAGAAGCCGGCTTCACCATAGTGCCCCTGCGCCTGTTTATCAACGAGCGCGGCCTGGCCAAGCTGGTGATAGGGGTGGCACGCGGCAAGAAGGAATACGACAAGCGTGAAGCCATAAAGGATCGCGAGAGCAAGCGCGACCTGGCCCGTGTGATGCAGAAATAACGCAATACCGAAAAAACGATCCCGTAAGGATGTCGGGGATGGTCTATCCCACGACCCTTACGGGATCGTATTTTTTTGTATGTGGCAGCGGGGGTATTATTCCTCCTCTTCCTTCATGTTGTGGAACACGTTCTGCACGTCTTCGTCGTCCTCGAGCTTGTCGAGAAGCTTGTTGATCGACTCGCGCTGCTCGGGAGTGACCTCCTTGAGTTCGTGGGGTATGCGCTCGAACTCAGATGAGATTATCTCAAAGCCGTTCTCCTCGAGATACTTCTGTATGGCGGGATAGTCCTCGAAGCCTCCGTAGAGAGCTATCAGGGCGTTGCCCTCCTCATCCTCGTCGTTTTCGAGTTCGTCTACACCGAAGTCAATCAGTTCGAGCTCCAGATCCTCAAGGCTTATACCGTCCTTGGGTTTGATTTTGAAGACCGATTTGTGGTCGAAGAGGAAAGTGAGCGAGCCCTGAGTGCCCAGCGAGCCGCCATGCTTGGTGAAGTAAGAGCGGACGTTGGCCACGGTACGGGTGTTGTTGTCGGTGGCAGCCTCTACGAAGATGGCTATTCCGTGGGGACCATATCCTTCGTAGGTGATTTCCTTGTAGTCGCCGGCCTCCTTGTCGGTGGCCTTCTTGATGGCGCGCTCCACGGTCTCCTTGGGCATGTTGGCGGCCTTGGCGTTCTGCATCAGGGCGCGCAGACGGGGATTGGTGGAGGGATCGGGGCCGCCGGCTTTGGCGGCGATGGTGATTTCCTTGCCTATGCGTGTGAAGGTGCGGGACATGTTGCCCCAGCGTTTGAGCTTGCGTGCTTTGCGGTATTCAAATGCTCTTCCCATATGTATATTTTGAGTGAAATTCTGGATTATCTGAGTTCAGCACCCAGCTTTTTGGTGAGGGTGTTGATTATCTTGTTCATTACGGCTTCGATCTGCTTGTCCTGCAGGGTCTTCTCGTCGTCCTGGAGAGTGATGTTGATGGCATACGATTTTTTGCCTTCGGGGAGCTTGTCTCCTTCATAGACGTCGAAGAGGCTCACAGAGCGCAGCAGGCGTTTCTCGGCCTCGCGCACGGCGTTCTCCACGGCTTCCATTGTCACAGTCTTGTCGATGAGCAGGGCCAGGTCGCGCTTCACGGGCATGGTCTTGGGTAGCGGTGTGTTGCTCACCTTCTTCTTAATGGCCAGGCCTACGAGAGCATCCCAGTCGAATTCGGCATAATAGACCTCCTGCTTAATCTCGGCGCGGTTGGCCAGGCGCTTGGCCACTATACCCATCGATCCGAGCAGCTTGCCTGAGCGTGTGGCTATGTCGAGGCCGGTGCTGAGCAGCTCGTTGCTGCTTGCGGTGAGCTTGAGCTCGGAGGGCTGAATGCCCAGACGTGCCAGCAGATTGGCCACGATGGCTTTAAGGTCGAATATTGTAGCCTGGGCAGCAGTGCGTCCCCACGACGAGGGGCGCAGCTGGCCGGTGAGCCACAGAGCCAACCGTGAACCCTGGCGATATGGCGCCAGCAGGGCTTTGGAGTCGACTTCGGCTTCGGTGTCGGGCACAGCGGTGGGGTTGTAGCTGTAGACGTTGCCAAACTCATAGATGGCCAGGTCGGGCTCCTTGCGGTTGATATTGTGGCCCAGCACTTCCAGACCGCCAAACAGCAGGGTCTGACGCATCACGTTTAGGTCGGCGCTCAGGGGATTGAGCAGCTTCACGCAGTGTGTGGCGGGCATCTGCTCGAGCCCTTCGTAGAGGGCCTCGGCTGTGAGCGAGTTGTTGAGGATTTCGTTGAAGCCCTCGCCTGTGAGCTGCTCGCTCAGCAGGGTGCGCAGGTGCTGATCCTGGTCGTCGCGGCTCTTGAACGAGAGCGACGAGTGGAGCGTGGTGGATATCTCCACGTTGTTGTAGCCATAGATGCGCAGAAGGTCTTCCACGACGTCGCAGGGGCGTGTCACATCCACACGGTAGGTGGGCACCTTCATGCTCACTTCCTCAGTGTTGATGTCGGTTATCTCCATCTCCAGAGCCTTGAGTATAGAGGTCACTGTGTCGGTGGGGATGGTTTTGCCTATTAGTTTGTTGCAGTAGTTAAACGAGAGTGTGACCTGTGCGGGCAGAATCTTTTCGGGATAGATATCGGCCTCGGGACCTGTGATCTCGCCACCGGCCAGTTCCTTCACCATGAGGGCGGCCAGGTGGAGCACATAGAGGCAGTTGCTGGGGTCGACGCCGCGCTCGAATCGGAACGACGAGTCGGTATTCAGCCCCTGGCGGCGTGCAGTCTTGCGCACGGAGGTGGGGTTGAAATATGCGCTCTCGAGAAATACGTTAGTGGTGGTCTCGTTGACGCCCGAGTCAAGTCCGCCAAACACACCGGCAATACACATGGGCACCTCGGTGTTGCATATCATAAGGTCGCGAGAGTCGAGGGTGCGCTCCACACCGTCGAGGGTGGTGAATTTCTCCCCTTCACGGGCATTTTTCACTATCACCTTGCCGCCGGCTATCTTGTCGGCGTCAAAGCAGTGGAGCGGCTGCCCCATGGCGTGGAGCAGATAGTTGGTTATGTCGACGATATTGTTGATGGGGCGGATGCCGATGGTGGAGAGGCGGTCGCGGAGCCATTTGGGCGACTCCTTTACGGTGACGTTCTTCACGGTGACGCCGCAGTAGCGGGGGCAAGCCTTCTGATTTTCCACCTCTACGGTTATACCGCCTTCGGGTGTCTCCACCTTATATGCCTCGACCGACGGGCGCACCAGTGTCGAGGGGGTAGCGTGGGTGGCGAGCCAGGCTCCCAGGTCGCGTGCCACACCGTAGTGTGAGGCGGCGTCGATGCGGTTGGGGGTCAGATCCACCTCCAGCACATAGTCGGAGGTGAGGCCGTAATACTGTGCTGCGGGAGTGCCGGGGACAGCTGCTCCGTCGGGGAGCACGATGATGCCGTCGTGCGATGTGCCGATGCCGATTTCGTCTTCGGCGCATATCATTCCCAGCGACTCCACGCCGCGGATTTTGGATTTCTTTATCACAAATTCTTTGTCGCCGTCATAGAGAATTGTGCCCACGGTGGCCACAACCACGGTTTGCCCGGCGGCTACATTTGGGGCACCACACACGATCTGGGTCTCCTTGCCGTCGCCCAGATCGACGGTGGTGATGTGAAGGTGGTCGCTGTCGGGGTGCTCGATGCAGGTGAGCACCTTGCCCACCACGATGCCACGGAGACCACCGCGTATTGACTCCACCTCTTCGACTCCGCCTGTCTCAAGACCTATCGAGGTGAGCGCTGCGGCCACCTCGT
Organism: Muribaculaceae bacterium; assembly: GCA_023664185.1. Taxonomy (GTDB): domain Bacteria; phylum Bacteroidota; class Bacteroidia; order Bacteroidales; family Muribaculaceae; genus Duncaniella. The sequence continues at coordinate 40,950 of JAMPGA010000002.1, read as the reverse complement.
CGGGGGTGAGATTGAAGTCGAGATATTGTTTAAGCCAATTATATGATATATTCATGTGAAAGATTGGATTTTTTTCGGCTGTTTTGACCTGCAAATTTACGAATTATCTGTCAAACTACGTTAATCTTCCGGCTCAAAAACCTACTTTTTTAGCAGATTCAGGCGTTTAGCCCAGTCGTCGAGCACATCGTTGCGCCAGCACGAGGTGGTTTTGAATCCCTGCCATTTGCCGTCGAAGAGATCGGGGTCAAGGCAGTCGGTCCACCATGTCGGACCCACACGGTAGCTTTCGGGGGTGAGTTTGCCGGGCCAGTACTTGCCTACATTCATCACTCCGGTCACTCCGTCGAGCTCCTTGACCTTGTCAGATGATATGGTGTAGGGGAGCACGGCGGGAGCCTTGGGAGCATATCTCACGGCATAGATGCCGTCGCCCACATACACACCCTCCCAGGGCTGCTTGTCGATGGTCATGACGAAGGCCACGCTGTCGACCGGCACTACCCCCTCGGGGCCTTTAAGGCGCATCTCTTGTTGGGGCCACCTATCCAGTATACCCTGATGCGGTCTGCTATGGCGGGTTCATCATGGAGAGTCTGAGCCACATCCTCGAGCGCAGTGCCTCCTATATCGGTGCTTATCAAAACACGGTGACGCTCGGTAGCTCCAAGGTAGCAGGCTGAGGCCGTGAGGATGAGCAGAAGTAATGTGAATCCTTTTTTCATGATTGGTAAGAGAAAAATTTTTACAAAATTAAGAAAAATAGCTCAAATACCCCTTCCCATTTTGTATAATATGAAAAATCCATTTGTTATATGTATCTTTGTAGTCGAAAAACATATAATCTGATATATCATGAAGCAAATTTTAGGCTTTTTTGCAGCCGCACTGACTACGCTGAGCACCTTTGCCGGCAACTATCCGGATCGCTCAGATTTTCTTTGGATTACTGTGCCCGATCATACCGACTGGCTCTATGAGACCGGCGAGCCCGCCACAGTGGATGTGACGCTCTATGAGTATGGCGTTCCGGCAGCCGGGAAGACCGTCAACTTCGCCCTTGGCCCCGACATGCTCCCCGCCGACACCACCGGTACTGTGATACTCGATGCCGCCGGCCGCGCTCGCATCAGCATGGGCACCATGACTGTGCCCGGCTTCCGCGACCTGCGACTTGAGGCCAACTTCGACGGACGTCGCACCGACCACCACATCAAGGTGGGTTTCTCGCCAGAGAAGCTCGAGCCCTACACTCAGAACCCTGCCGACTTTGACGAATTCTGGGCCAAGGCGCTTGAAGAGGATGCCAAGACCCCGCTGAAATATACCGTAGAGCCTGCTCCCGAATATTCCACCGACAAGATGACCTGCCAGCTCGTTAAGCTCGAGCTCCCCGGCCCATGGGTTACATCCATGTATGGCTATCTCTTCATCCCCAAAGGTGAAGGCAAATACCCGGCCGTGCTCTGTCCTCCAGGAGCCGGTGTGAAGACTATAAAAGATCCTCTGTTCCACCGCTATTATGGCGAGGGTGGCATGATACGTGCCGAGATCGAGATCCATGGTGCCGACCCACGCATGTCGGAGGCTGAGTTTGCCGAGCTGCGCAAGGAGAAAGGTGCCTATCTGGATTTTGGCATGGACTCGCCCGAGAAATACTATATGCGCGACGTCTATCTGGGATGCCGCCGCTGGCTCGACCTGCTTTCGCAGCTCCCCGAGTTTGATGGGGAAAACCTCTTTGTTCAGGGTGGCAGCCAGGGTGGAGCCCTCTCCATCACCACCTCAGCCCTCGATCCCAGAGTAAAAGGCTGTGTGGCCAATCACCCCGCTCTGAGCGACATGAACGGCTACCTCGGCCCCAAGACCGGCGGTTATCCCCACCACTTCCGCAAGAACCCGGCCGATGGCACCCCCGACAAGGTGAAGACTCTGGAGTATTATGACGTGTGCAACTTTGCTCGCCGCCTCAAATGCCCCGTGCTCATGACCTGGGGCTACAACGACAACACCTGTCCGCCCACCACTTCATGGGAAGTATGGAACCTCATCACCTCGCCCAAGGAGTCGCTCCTGACCCCCATCAATGAGCACTGGACCTCGGCCAACACCGAACGCGGCCACTACAACTGGATCAAAGCTCACTGCAACACAGGGAAGTAAGAATGGAGAATGGAGAGTTGAGAGTGAGAGGAATTCTCAACTCTCAACTCCCCTTAATCGGCTTGAGGGTGTCGGCGTCGCGGAAGAACATGGGGATGTTACATACAAACACGTCTGTTGCGCTGAGCACGTGGCGGTGGTTGATGAGGTCGGTCAGAAGAATGTCGGCTATGATGTAGTTTGACTGTTCCGACCTGTATTGCTCATGTATCTTACCCAGCGGGAGCAGTGAGGGTATATCGGTGGTGAGATAGCGGAAATAGACGCGCAGATTAATGTCGGTGGTGTAGCGGGGCAGACCCTCATAGCTCATCTTCTTGTATTCATATCGGTAGCCGTGGCGGCGCGCCATAATGTCGCTGAGTATCGACGAGGCCGTGGGGAGCGAGCCGGCTCCCTTGCCAAACATGAACTGGCGGTCGTAGCACTCGCCGCGTATCACCACGCCGTTATACTCGTCGTCGACGCTATAGATATATTTGGTGCGATCCACAAACTCCGGCATCACAAACATGGTGAACTCCTCGTCGGTCACTTTCACCACCTGAGCCACAAGCTTAATCTTCACCCTCTTTTCGCGGGCATAACGTATGTCCGACTCATGTATCGACGATATGCCATAGGTGAAAATGTCGGCCGGGGGAACATAGACCCCCAGGGCATGGACGGTGATTATAACGAGTTTAAACAGCGAGTCAAACCCTTCTATGTCAAATGTCGGGTCGCTCTCGGCAAACCCCTCCTGCTGTGCCTTGGCCAGCGCAGAGTGGTAAGGCTCGTTGTGGTCGAACACGCTCGACAGTATATAGTTTGACGATCCGTTGAGTATGCCCTTCACCTCGAGCAGCAGGTCGTTGTCGTAGTATTCCTCCAGATTTCTTATCACCGGTATCGACCCACACGATGAGGCATCGTAGAGCAGGGCGGTGTTGTGGCGTCGCTGCAGCTCTATAAGCTCGGGCAGATGGCGCGCTATCATGGCTTTATTGCCGCTCACCACCGGGATGCCCTTGCGCAGGGCAGCCGTCACGATGTCGTAGGAAGCATCGGCATCGTCGATCACCTCTACTATAAGGTCAATCTCCGGATCGTCGAGCAGAGCCGCGGAGTCGGTGGTGAGTAGCGCGGGGTCAACCTGCACCCCGCGAGGCTTCGAGACATCGCGCACACAGATGCGACGTATCTTGGCATGGGCATTGCGCGCCTTGGCTATAACCTGGAATATCCCCTGCCCGACAGTGCCGAGCCCGAACAAGCCTATCTGAATCTTTCCGTCTTTCATTGTTGCATAAATGGTTTGATGATGTCGTTGAGCTGCTCGTGTTCTACAAGGAATCCGTCGTGGCCGAAGCGGGAATCGATCTCTTTGTATACTCCGTTTGGCATCATGGAGCAGAGCCGATGCATCTCAGGCACCGTAAAAACAATATCTGTGGAGATGCCCACTACCATCACCGGCATTTGCAGCCGTCTGAGAGCCTTGGCCACACCTCCGCGGCCGCGCCCTACGTCGTGGGTGTCGAAGGCATCCAGGATGGTGACGTAGGAGTAAGCATTGTAGCGCTGACAGAGTTTGTCGCCCTGGTGTTGCTGATAGGTAGTGGCGCGGCGTGTGGCATCGGCCGGCAGACACTCCGGATCGGTCTGCGTGGCGTTGTAGCCCTCGGGGCCGCGGTAAGAGAGCAGACCGATGGCTCGGGCTGCGGCCATGCCGTTCATGCCTGCTGTGGGAGATCTTCGGCCGTAAGTTGGATCGGCCTTGATGGCCATGCGCTGGGTTTCGTCGAGGGCTATAGTCCAGGCCGAGGCCTTGGCATCGGTGGCTATGAGCACCAGTTTCTCAAAGCGCCAAGGCTCTTCCACCGCCCATTCCAGAGCCTGAAATCCACCCACCGAGCTCCCCACGAGCGCCTTGATGCGAGTCAGACCCAAGGTATCGGCCAGCAGGATATGAGCTCTGGCCATATCGCGGATGGTGAGGCGGGGAAAGTCGGTATAATAGGGGGAGCCTGTGACGGGATTTTCCGACAGTGGCCCCGTAGTGCCGTAGTGCGAGCCCAGGATGTTGGCACACACGATGAAGTTTTCCTCCGGATCCAGGAATTTGCCCTTCTCCACCGTGTGAGGCCACCAGTCGGCCACGTCGCTGTTGGCCGTAAGTGCATGGCACACCCAGACACAGTTGCTGCGGTCGGCGTTTAGAGTGCCATAGGTGTCGAAGGCTATGGTCAGGCCGTTGATCACTCCCCCCAGTTCCAGATGGAAGGGTTCGAGATAGTGTAGCAATTTACTCATAATCCAGTCTGTGCTATAGCCTGTGCAAAATCGTCGATCAGATCATCCACATTTTCGAGTCCCGGGGATATGCGCAGCAGGGTGGGGGTGACCCCTGCGGCTGCCAGGTCGGCCTGGCTCAGCTGTTTGTGGGTGGTAGATGCCGGATGAGTCACCACAGAGATGGAGTCGCCTATCATGGTCATGTGGGCAAACAGGCGGAGTGCCTCCACAAATTTCACCGTGGTCTCCAGAGTGCCTTTAAGCTCAACGTTGAGCACGCCCGAGGCTGCCGGTTTGAAATATTTCACGGCTCTCTCATGGCTGGGATGGTCGGAGAACCCTACATAGCTAACATGCTTGACGGCCGGGTTGGAGCGGAGCCATTCGGCCAGGCGGCGTGTCGACTCCACCACATGCCTTACACGCAGCGACAGAGTCTCCAGCCCATACATCATCAGATAGCTGTCGAAAGCCGAGGAGCACGATCCGAAGTCTCTCAGTCCGTCCACCCTACACTTCACTATGAAAGCCGCCGGCCCGAAGGCTTCAGCCAGGTTCAGACCGTGATAGCCATCGGAGGGGCCGTCGATGCCCGGAAACTTGCCGTTGCGCCAGTCAAAGCGCCCGCTGTCCACTATGATACCACCCATGGCTGTGCCGTGACCGTTGATCCACTTTGTGGCGCTGTCGGTGATGATGTCCGCACCCCAGTCAAAGGGGTTGCACAGATATCCGCATGCCCCGAAAGTATTGTCGATGATCAGTGGCACACCGGCTGCATGAGCCACCTGGGCCAGTCCTTCGATATCGGCCACCCCGCAGGTGGGGTTGCCCATGCTTTCGGCAAACACTCCCCGTGTACGATCGTCGATCAGCGCGGCAAAGTCGGCAGGATTGTCCGAAGAGGCTATGCGCACCTCTATTCCCAGTCGGCGCAAAGTGTGGCGAAACAGATTATAAGTGCCGCCGTAGAGCAGGGGAGAAGCCACGATATTGTCGCCCTCGGCTGCCAGAGCTGTAACTGTAAGATGTATTGCCGCCATCCCCGACGACACAGCCAGAGCCCCCACACCCCCATAGAGAGCGGCCACACGCTCCTCGTAGGCCGACGTGGTGGGGTTCTGCAGGCGGGTGTATATATTGCCCGGCTCAGAGAGCTCAAAGAGGTTTGCTGCATATTCGCAATCCTTAAACCGGTAGGCCGCTGTGGGGTATATGGCCACACCCCTTGCTCCGGTGGGCTCGTGATGGTTGAGGCCTGCGTGTATCTGGCGTGTCTCAAAACGGAGTTTGCTATAGTCCATGTTCTTATTGAAAATAAAAAACCGGCATCGTGATGAGGCCGGTTTATATGGTTGAGTTGATATATGCGTGAACAATCACCCCCGGCATAGCTGGCAGTTCATCATCATGCACATGTACATTCGCCCCGTCGTGGCCGGCTGGGTGATAAGGGTGTATGCAGACGATTGTGCCATTTTTTTGATTCGGGGGTTGGGTTTTAAAATGTGTCTTTTGATGCTTTGACGCTGCAAATTTACAATCTTTAATCTGTTTTTGCAAATGTTTTTCAATAAAACGGTGCGAAGATTGTGATTTCCGCGATTTTGAGGTGAGATTCTGTTCTAACAAATGCGGGGCATAGCAAATAATATTCGGAGGGATTGGAGCGTTTATAGTATGGAAACGTTAACCTACCTGATCATGACCAGAGATAATTCCCAGACACCTCTGCTATCTGTGATAGTGCCTGTCTACAAGACCGAGCGCTATCTCGACGCCTGCATTGAAACCGTGCTGGGGCAGACTCTCAAGGATCTGGAGCTAATATTAGTTGACGATGGTTCGCCCGATCGTTGTCCGGAGATGTGCGAGCAGTGGGCACGGCGCGATCCACGCATACGTGTGGTGCACAAAGAGAATCAAGGCCTTGGCTATGCCCGCAACACCGGCCTCGACTACGCTAAAGGCAAGTATGTGGCTTTCCTCGACTCCGACGATCTGCTTGAGCCGCAGACCTATGCTGTGGCCATTGAGGAGATGGAGCGCCATGATGCCCAGACCGTAAGGTTTGCCTGCAACAGATTTGACGACCAGGGTCACCGTGGTCCTGAGACCTACGATGACGCCCCGGTGCTGTTCGACCGTCCGGAGCAGATCCGAAGTCTTGCACTGTGCATATTCGATATCCCTTCGACGGCTCTTAAGGAGTATGACCTCGGAGGAAGCTCATGTATGGCTGTGTATCGCCGAGACCTTATCATGGACAACGGTGTGCGCTTCGAAAACGAGCGCGAGTATCTCAGCGAGGATTATCTCTTTAACCTCGACTATTACGGACTGACGCGTCGGGTGGTGTGGCTGCCACGCACATACTACCACTATCGCATCACCGCCGGAAGCCTGACCCGCGGAGTGGACCTTAAGGTAATGGAGCGCGTAGAGAAATACAGCCGACATCTGGAGGAGGTGCTCGCCGAGCGCGGATATGCCGACGAAGCCCGCCAGTATGCCGCAGGGTTTTATGTAAGGGCGCTCAGGGCCAATATGAAATTTGTTTTCATCAGCAAAGCGCTCAACATGGCCGACAAACGCCGGTGGTTTCATGAGCGTGTAGCCGACCCCTATTTCCGCGACATCTGCGCCACATATCGCTGGGAGCAGTTGCCTCTCAAACAGCGCATACTCTACCACACCACTCTCAAAGGCCATTTTCTCACCACCTTCTCACTGATTGTAGGCTTCTCCAAACTGCGCAGAGACAAAATGAAATGAAAATATTCTACTATTTTCTGGAATATGACACTCCCATGTATGGCTGGCAGCGCCAGAACCATATTGACGAGCTAATCCGGGCAGGCCACGAGGTGGTGACCTTCAATCCTGCCCAATACGGCTCCATGACCCAAGCCAACAGCGAGGCTGTGAAGATGCTGCGCCAGGGAAGCGGGTGGGATATGTTTCTGGCCTGCGACGATCAGGATGTGTTGTTTCCGGAAACCGTAGGCCGGGTCAGGGAGATGGGTATACCCTCGTGTCTCATCTGTTGGGACAATCTCGAATTGCCATACAAGCAGAAAAAGATAGCACCACTGTTTGATGTCGTGTGGCTTACCTCGGCCGAGACCTCCTATCTGTTTGAACGCTGGGGGTGTCGCAACATTCTGTTTATGCCCTATGCTGCCAACCCGTTTATCTATCAGCCTTCGGCTGCCGAGGAGCCGGTCAGAGCGGTGGGGTTCATAGGCTCGCCCTATGGCAGTCGCACTAATAAAATCAACGACCTCACGGCTGGCGGAATCCCGTGCAGGATATATTCCAACGCGCTTGTCGACCCCTCATACAACAGCTCGTTGAAAAACGGGCGCAAGAGCTTCCATCCCCTCAACCTTGCGGTGAAGACCACGCGATATCTACGGTTTCCGATAGGGCGGCGGGTGCTGTGGTCCACGATACTCAACCGGTTCAGCAGGTCGTCGGAGCTCGACACCACCACCCCGATGCTCATCGGCGAACCCTCCGTGCCCTTCAGCAGCATGTGTGCACTCTATTCGGCTCTGACACTGTCGCTCAACATCGCCGAGCTGCGCGATACCTACGTGTTGTCGCAGCCCATACCCAAGCTGCACCTGCGCACATTCGAGATACCCATGTCGGGAGGCCTGCAGCTCACCTCGCGCACACCCGAGATAACCAACTACTTTGACGAGGGGCGCGAGATAGTGCTCTACAGCTCGCGAGAGGAGATGGTAGACAAGGCTCGCTATTACCTCGACCCGCACCACGACTCGGAAGTGGCGCGCATGAAGGCCGCCGCACGCCGCCGCGCCGAGGCCGAACACACATGGATGTCGAGATTCAACCGCATCTTTGCCACCCTGGGAGTGCACTGATTTGACACCAAAAATGTGATTTTAGGCATCATAATGCCGATGAATTCAGAAAAATGCTGTAAATTTGCACTTTCGCTATTCATTAACCACATTTTGCATCAAAAACATGTTTAACAACCACCCCAAAGGTCTTATACCTGCGGCTTTGAGCAACATGGGCGAGCGTTTCGGCTACTACATCATGAATGCTGTGCTCGTGCTGTTTCTCTGCTCTAAGTTTGGCATCAAGGAGGAGACCAGTTCCATCATCTATTCCTGCTTCTATTGCGGAATCTATGTGCTCAGTCTTGTAGGCGGTATCATCGCCGACCGCACACGCAACTATAAGGGCACCATCATCTCCGGCCTGTGTGTCATGACTCTGGGCTACATAGTGCTGGCATTCCCGATATTTGCCACCTCCGAAAACCGTGTGTGGCTCCTCACCCTCACCTGTGTGGCACTCTTCCTTATAGCCTTTGGCAACGGTCTGTTCAAGGGCAACCTGCAGGCCATAGTGGGTCAGCTTTACGACAATCCCCGCTATGCCTCGCAGCGCGACTCGGGCTTCCAGATTTTCTATGTGTTCATCAACATTGGCGGCCTTGTGGCTCCGTTTGTGGCCCCCATGCTGCGCAGCTGGTGGCTGAGCGAGAACGGTCTGCTCTACAATGCCTCGCTTCCGGCTCTCTGCCATGAGTATCTGAGCCTTACCGACAGCATGGACACCCAGAATCTCAACAACCTCTACTCTCTGGTTTCGGCAGTGGGCGGCGATGCCTCGGCCAACCTCTCCGAGTTCTGCTCCATGTATCTGAATGTCTTCAACACCGGCATCCACTATTCATTCATAGCCTCCGTGGCTGCCATGCTCCTATCGCTCACAATCTTTGTGGCCACCAAGAAGCAGCTCCCCTCGCCGGCCAAGAAGGAGAAAGAGGAAGCCATCGAATACTCTCCCGAAGAGAAAGCCCGCATGGCAGGCGAGATACGCCAGCGCATGTATGCACTGTTTGCCGTGCTTGGCATAGCCATCTTCTTCTGGTTCTCATTCCACCAGAACGGCACCTCGCTCTCGCTCTTCGCCCGCGACTTTGTCAAGACCGACTCCGTGCAGCCCGAGATCTGGCAGGCCCTCAACCCCTTCTTCGTCATAATCCTCACCCCGGTGGTGATGTGGCTGTTCGGCTCAATGGCCAGCAAGGGCAAAGAGATTTCAACTCCCCACAAGATAGCCATAGGTATGGGTCTGGCCGGTCTGGCCTACTTGTTCCTCACGGTGTTCTCGCTCGTCGAGGGATATCCTTCGGCCGACGCCTTCAAGGCTCTGCCCCCTGCAGTGTCAGAGGCTATGAAAGCCGGTCCCTGGGTGCTCATCGTGTTCTACTTCTTCATGACCGTGGCCGAGCTCTTCATCTCGCCCTTAGGACTGTCGTTCGTATCGAAAGTGGCACCCAAGCATCTTCAGGGTCTGTGTCAGGGACTGTGGCTCGGCGCCACCGCCGTGGGCAACCTCATGCTCTGGGTGGGTCCGCTCATCTACAATGCCTGCCCCATCTGGGTGGCCTGGACTGTGTTCCTGAGCGTCTGCGTCATCTCTATGGGCATTATGTTTGCTATGCTCGGATGGCTCGAGAAAGTAACTAAGTAAACCTCTATCACACGACATGGTTGGTCCCTGCAACAGGGATCAACCATGTCTTATTGTCTGGATTATCCGGCTATAAACGCCGCCACATCTGTATCGCCGAAGAAGTCGGCCACTGTGAGCCATACCAGCAGGAGCACGATAAGCACTATCACTCCTACCACCAGCCACACGTTTACTTTTGAATTCTCTTTGCTCATAATCTTTGACAGTTAAAACGGTTTTAAATTTCAACGCCCCGCAGGGGTGAAATGTTTATGGAGTATAGCGACATGCAACTGGTGAAACGCCGCTTTTTTGCCATGCGCAACGGCATAGTGGCCGATGCCTTGAGGCACACGGGTCATACTTACCGCATGATATTCGGTCTGAATCTGCCGCAGATAGCCGAGATAGCCCAGTCGGCGCCACATACAGCCGAGTTTGCCCGGCAGCTGTGGGACGATGTGCGCACCCGCGAGAGCCTGCTGCTGGCACCCATGCTTTTCCCCCGGGAGGAGATGACCGAAACAGAGGCCCGCGAGTGGATGGAGAGCGTGACCCACACCGAGGTGGCCGATATACTCTGCCACCGTCTGCTGCGCCATATGCCGTTTGCCCCTTCACTGATCAGTGCTTATCTGCAGTCGGACTCCGACATGCTGCGCTACACATCGCTGCGTCTCATGCGCAATCTCCTCCCCGCCTGTGCGGCCGAGGCCGACAGTGCTGCCCGCCGCGAGCTGGCGCGCTCATGTGCCCTCACCAAGCCTTTGTGTCTCAATATACTCGATGAAACTGAATTCCTTCTAAATGAAAACTAAGATTATACTCCTTGCCTCAATGATGGCTGGAGCTTTGGGCGTAGCCGGCCAGCAGCCCGACTCGCTCAGAGTGGGGCTCTCCGAAGTGAGTGTCACTGCCATAAAGCAGGCGTCATCGTTGTTGCGCCAGCCTGTCACTGTCACCACTATTTCGGCCAAGGAGATAGAGCGATACAACATATCGGGCATGAAGGCCGTGAGCGAGATAGCACCCAACTTCTTTATGCCCGACTATGGGTCGAGAATGACCTCGTCGATATATGTGCGTGGCATTGGTGCGCGCATAGATCAGCCTGCCGTGGGGCTGAATGTGGACAATATACCCTATCTGAACAAGAATGGCTATGACTTCGAGATGGCCGACATTGAGCGCATAGAGGTGCTTCGCGGCCCGCAGTCCACCCTCTATGGCCGCAACACTGTGGCCGGACTTATCAACGTCTACACCCTCTCGCCCATGCGCTGGGAGGGGGTGAAAGTCGGTTTTCAGGGTGGCTCCTATGGCTTCTGTCGACTCAATGCCAGTGTCTACAAACGGCTGCGACAGAATCTGGGCATGAGCCTCACCGGATATGCCGGACACACAAACGGCTATGACAACAACTATTTCAACAACACTCGAAGCGGCGAGGCCGAGGACAATTCGCTGCGATGGAAGACCGTGTGGCAACCGTCGACAAGAGTGTATGTTGAAAATACCCTCGCCTGGGCCAATGCCAGCCAACACGGTTATCCCTACCGCTGGGAGGAAACCGGAGTGGTAAACTATAACGACACATGTTTCTACAAGCGTTCCATGCTCACCGAGGGTCTCACCGTTAAGTGGAACGCCCCTCATTTCACGCTGGCATCCATCACCAGTCTGCAGCTGCTCCACGACAAGATGGTGCTCGACCAGGATTTCCTGCCGGGGAGCTATTTCAACCTCATGCAGCGCCAGCACGATCTGGGGGCTACACAGGAGGTGGTGATACGTGGCTCGGTGGATCATTACTCATGGCTGGCTGGCGTGTTTGCCTTCTACAAGCACAATAATATCAAAGCTCCGGTCACATTTCTGACCGACGGCATCGACCAGATTATCAACTCACAGCTGCCCGGAGGCATGAAGCTGGAGTTTCCGGGCGATCAGTTCACCCTCGGGTCGCGCTTCCGCGTGCCTTCGCGCGGTATAGCCGTCTATCACCGCAGCACCTACAGTTTCGGTCCCTTCGACGTGGCCGCCGGGCTGCGCTACGACTATGAGAGCACCTCGCTGCGCTATTACAGCGACCTCAACACACAAGCCACCATGTATAGGGGAAATATTCCGTTGGGGGTAAAGACCATCGACATCAACGACACCGGGAAGCTCCGCAAACAGTTTCGCGAGTTGCTGCCATCCTTCTCGCTGACATTCAACCACAACAACTCGGCATTTTTTGCATCCGTGTCGCGCGGATACAAGGCTGGAGGCTTCAATACTCAGATGTTCAGCCAGATACTGCAGTCCAAAATGATGGCAGTGATGGGCACACCCCCCGAAATAGATGTGGATGAGGTGGTTAGCTACAAGCCTGAGACATCGTGGAACTACGAGATTGGCGGTCACTTCAGCGTGGACCACGGACGTGTCTACTCCACTTTCTCGGCCTTCTGGATTGATCTGCACGACCAGCAAGTGACCATCTTCCCCGAAGGCACTACCACAGGGCGCATGATGGCAAATGCAGGGCGCACACGCTCGCTGGGCGCCGAAATTACGCTCCGCTACACACCCACCCAGCGCTGGATATTCAATCTGTCCTACGGATTCACCAAGGCCAAATTCCGTCACTTCAACGACGGCCGCAATGATCTATCGGGCAAACGTGTGCCCTATGCGCCTGAGAATACCCTCTTCGCATCGGCCACCTACACACTCCCCATCAAAAAAGCCCGTGTGTATTTTACACCCGATGTGCGCGGCGTAGGCTCTGTATATTGGGATGAGGAGAATCTCTACAAACAGCCCTTCTATGCCAATCTCGGCTTTGTGGCCGGGGTGACATTCCCACAGGTCAATTTTGAGGTTTGGTTCAGAAATCTCACAAACACGCAGTTCAACACCTTCCGCTATGAATCGGTGGGCAACACCTTCTTCCAGCGCGGCGCGCCGTTTCACTGGGGCATAAAAGCCTCCTTCAAACTCGATAACTTCAGATTGCAGTAATGCAGAATACCATGAAACCATTTATCTCCCTATTGCTGATGTCGGCGTCGTTTGCGGCGATGGCACAGTATCCCCAGGTGCCCGACTCTGTAAAGACTCGTGCTGCGGTTCAGGAAGCCCGCTGGAACGCTAAGTCAGACAGTGCCTGGGCGGTGGCCTATCCCATTGTAATGCAGGAAGCCTCCGAGAAAGGGCGCCCCTACAGACCCTGGGCAATGTATCCCGCCGACCTGCCGCAGAGCACTCTCAAGGCCTTTCCGGGAGCTGAAGGTGGAGGAATGTATACTCCCGGGGGGCGAGATGGAAAGGTGATAGTGGTGACCTCGCTGGCCGACCGCGGCCCCGGCACACTGCGCGAGGCATGCGAGGCGGGTGGAGCACGAATAGTGGTGTTCAACGTGGCCGGAGTGATCAGACTGGAGTCGCCTATAAACGTGCGCGCGCCATATATCACAATCCTGGGGCAGACCGCTCCGGGCGACGGAGTGTGTGTCACGGGGCAATCGTTTCTCATCGACACCCACGACGTGATAGTGCGCCACATGCGTTTCCGCCGCGGAGCCATGGATGTGGCCTTCCGTGACGATGCCCTGGGTGGAAATGTGGTGGGCAACGTCATTATTGACCATGTGTCATCCTCATGGGGGCTCGACGAGAATATGTCGGTTTACCGCCATGTGGCCAACCGTGACACTCTGACCGGGCATTACGACAAGCTCCCCACCGTAAACATCACCATTCAGAACAGCATTTTCTCTGAGGCGCTCGATACCTATAACCACGCCTTCGGAGCCACCATAGGTGGGCACAACAGCACTTTTGCCCGCAATATCTTTGCCTCCAATATCTCGCGTAACTGCTCGATAGGCATGAACGGAGGGTTCAACTTTGTGAACAATCTCACCTACAACTGGTGGAACCGTTCGATTGACGGGGGCGACCACACCAGTCGGCTCAATATCATAAACAACAACTTCAAGCCGGGCCCTGTCACCGATCTCAACTCGCCCAATGCCTCCATACGCCACCGAATAGTGAAGATGGAGGGTGGCAGAGACAAGGCACACCGCAATCATTTTGGCCGCGCCTACGTGGAGGGCAACAAGGTTTGGGGTCGGCCCGACATCTCAGCCGACAACTGGGCCGGAGGCGTACAGCTGCCCGACGGGCTGAAAGCCGCTGACCTTATGGAGGATATCCGCGTGTACCGTCCGTTCGATATGGCATTCGTCACCATTATGGACACCGACTCGGCCTATACCTATGTGCTCGACAATGCCGGAGCCACAAAGCCTGTGCGCGACGCAGTGGACTCTCGTGTGATAGAGTCTATAAAGCTCGGTAAGGCCATATATGCCCCGGATGCCGACCGATACACGGCCGAGACACCCTACGTGAAGCGCCGCCTGCCGGCCGATTCATATAAATATGGCATCATCACGGATCCGCGCCAGGTGGGGGGGCTGCCCGACTACAAGGGCATGCCGCGTGTAGACAGCGATGCCGACGGTCTACCCGACCAGTGGGAGCAGGAGCATGGTCTCAACCCCGCCGATGCATCTGACTCTGCCCTTATCTCCCCTTCTGGCTATGCCTGGATAGAGGTGTATGCCAATGAGTTAGCCGAATAAACCATGAACCCTACTCTCAACTCACTTCTCCTCACCGCAGTGCTCTCGGTGGTGGCTCCGAGCGCTATGTCTACAGACCTTGTGCACTACTCAGGATCTGAGCTCTCCGACCCCAACCGCCACGACGGTGGCCTCTCGCCGGTGGTGGGTGTGCACAATATACAGACCATGCGCGCCAGTCGGCGTTACGACATGTATCGCACCAATGAAAACGGCTGGACCTACAATCATCAGCCCATGCTGGCCTACTGGAACGGACGCTTCTACATGCACTATCTCTCCAATCCTGTCGATGAGCATGTGGGTGGCGGGCGCACCATGCTGCAGACCTCGGTCGATGGCTATACCTGGACTGCACCTGAAATTCTGTTCCCGCTCTACCCAGTGCCGGCTGGATTCAGCAAGCCCGACTCCGATATCACCGCTCCCGAAGGGGTGAATGCAGTGATGCACCAGCGTGTGGGCTTCTATGTGTCGAAGTCTGGGCGACTGCTTGCCACCGGCAACTATGGCGTGGCTCTGCATCCCAAGGATGATCCCAACGATGGTAATGGCATAGGCCGAGTGGTGAGAGAGATATATCCCGACGGCTCGTTCGGCCCGATATACTTCGTATACTATAACCACGGCTTCAGCGAAAAGAATACCCTCTATCCGTTTTATACTGCCAGTAAGGACAAGGGTTTCCGGCAGGCATGCAGCGAGATGGTGGAGAATCCTCTCTACAGGATGCAGTGGGTTGAGGAGGCCGACCGCAACGACCCTCTCATTCCTCTGAAGAACCTCTACAAAGCATTCTGCTGGTATACTCTCCCCGACGGTCGGGTGGCGGGATTGTGGAAACACGCTTTGACCTCGGTGAGTTCGGACGGGGGCAACACGTGGCATGAGCCTGTGCTCCGTGCCAAAGGATTTGTCAACAGCAACGCCAAGATCTGGGGTCAACGCCTCTCCGATGGCACATATGCCACTGTCTATAACCCCTCTGAATTTCGCTGGCCGCTGGCTATTTCGCTCAGTGAAGACGGCCTCGACTATACAACCCTCAATCTGGTGCATGGACGGGTGCCGGCCATGCGGTATGCCGGCCAATACAAATCCTTCGGTCCGCAGTATGTGAGGGGGATTCAGGAAGGTAATGGCACGCCTCCCGACGGAGACCTGTGGGTCACCTATAGTGTGGGCAAGGAAGATATGTGGGTGGCCCGCATCCCGGTGCCGGTGCAGACAGTGGCCTCGGCTCATGCCGATGAGGATTTTGCCGACTTTACAGATCTCGCCCATCTCACCATGTGGAATATCTACTCGCCGGTGTTGGCTCCTGTGTCGCTTGAGCAGACTGAGGGCAGAACATGGCTAACGCTGGCCGACAGCGACCCCTTTGATCTGGCAATGGTGGAGCGCAAGATACCTCCGTCGCGCTCGTTGAGTGCGGAGTTCGACCTCATGGCCTGGCAGAACGACCATGGCACTCTCCTGATAGAGTTTGTCGACGAAAACGGTGTGGCCTGCTCACGCATCGAGCTTACCCCCGACGGTGTGATGCGCTCCAAAGGGGGCGCGCGCTACGGCCGCGTCATCGACTATGAGCCAGGCAAGGTATATAATGTAAAGGTCGACATTTCGCTTGACGATCGGCAGTCCACCGTGTGGGTCGACGGCAAAAAGCGCTCCACGCGCATGCTCTTTGCCCCAGTCAAGGCGGTGGAGAGAGTGGTGTTCCGCACAGGCTCCCATTCCGACTACCCCAATGTTGACACCGCTCCCGACCAGACCGACGATATGCCTCGCGCCAACGATACCGACCTGAAGGCCGTGTTCAGCATAGCCGGCTTCAAGACCTCATCCTCCGATCCCGATGCCACGGCTGCCGTGCTCCGATATGACGATTATGCCCATCATGCCGACTATTTCAACTCCATGGAGGACGAGAATATAGTCCAGGCCATACCCAACTCCGAGTCGTCGGAGTGGATGAGGCACAACATACCGCTCTTCGACTGTCCCGACCGCGATTTCGAGCAGATCTACTACTACCGCTGGTGGACACTGCGCAAGCATATCCGAAATACTCCGGTGGGCTACGGCATGACCGAGTTTCTCGTAAACCGCTCCTATGCCGACCGCTACAACCTCATAGCCTGTGCCATAGGACATCATATTATGGAGAGCCGCTGGCTGAGGAATCCGGAGTATCTCGACGGCATTATTAACACATGGTATCACGGCAACAACGGAAAGCCCATGGAGAAGATGATGAAGTTCAGCTCCTGGAATCCGTATGCCGTCTATTCCCGCTGGCTTGTCGACGCCGACACGGCTGCGCTCGTCGCCTTGTATCCCGACCTCAAGGCTGAGTATACGAGATGGGAGGAGACGCACCGGCTGGACAATGGTCTGTACTGGCAGCGAGACGTGTCGGACGGCATGGAGGAGAGCATCAGCGGAGGCCGCCGCACCCGCAATGCACGTCCCACCATCAATTCCTATATGTATGGCAACGCCGTTGCTCTTGCCGAAATAGCCTCGCTGCTGGGCGATGAGGAGAGCCTGGAACTTTACAGTGCCAAAGCCCGTGAGCTGAAATACTTGGTGCAGACACGGCTGTGGAACCAACGGGATACATTCTTTGAGACTTTGTGCACCGACACACTCGCCTCTGCCCGCGAGGCCATAGGCTATGTACCCTGGTATTTCAATCTCCCGGATTCGGGCAGATATGACAACGCATGGCTGCAGATAGCCGACGAGAAGGGCTTCCTGGCTCCCTACGGACTCACCACGGCCGAGCGCCGGCATCCACAGTTCCGCACCCACGGGGTGGGACAGTGTGAGTGGGATGGCGCCGTGTGGCCCTTTGCCACGTCGCAGACTCTCACAGCCCTGGCCAACTATCTGAACTCCACAGAGAGCCCTGTGGTGACCGACAGCATCTATTTCGGCCATCTGAAGCTGCTTGTGGAGTCGCAGCATCACCGTGGACGCCCCTACATAGGGGAGTATCTCGACGAGACCACAGGCTACTGGCTCAAGGGCGATCAGGAGCGCAGCCGATATTACAACCACTCCACCTTCAACGACCTTGTGATAACCGGACTGTGCGGGCTGCGTCCACGCCCCGACCGCACGCTTGAGATCAATCCCCTGCTCCCCGCAGGCACATGGCCTTGGTTCTGTCTGGACAATATCCCTTATCACGGACACAACATCACAATCCTGTGGGACGAGACCGGAGAGCGCTATCACAAAGGCCCAGGACTCACCGTCATGATAGACGGCAGGGCCGTGGCTAATGCCGCGACCCTGGACCGTATAGTGGTGGAAAATGCTTTCTAATCTTAACGTGTGAAGGTGTAGACTCCACCCGGCTCTGTGGCAATGTCATACTCATAGACCCTCTTCAGCTGCGGATATCTCGGGCTGATTTTGTCGCTGTGAAGCGGAGCCTTAACCTCGGGGCGGCTGTAGAGAGGATTGGGATTTTCACCCTTGGCCTCCACGAGGCCTTCACCCTTGAGGGGTACGTATGAGCGCAGGCGCAGATTGCCACCCAGGCGCGAGGTTACTGTGACCTGGCTGGGCTGCGAGCCATTCCATGCCATGTCTACAACGAAGCCGCCGCGTGCCACGAGCCCTTTCACTTCACCGTTTTCCCACTCGTCGGGCACGGCCGGCAGCAGGTGGAGCGCACCGTCGTGGCTCTGCACCAGCATCTCGGCCACGCCGGCGGTATAGCCGAAGTTACCGTCGATCTGGAACGGCGGATGTGCGTCAAACAGATTGGGATACATGCGACCCTTTATCATATTGTTTACAATGCGATAGGCGTGGTTGCCGTCCTGCAGACGAGCCCAGAGGTTGATCTTCCAGCCGATAGACCATCCAGTGGCCTCGTCGCCGCGTTGTATCATGGTGTAGCGTATGGCCTCGAAGAGTTCGGGAGTGGTGTAGGGCGAGATTTGAGCCGAGGGATACAGGCCGTAGGCATGCGATATGTGGCGGTGATTGTCGGGTGCCTTGTCCCAGTCGCCCATCCACTCCTGCAGCTGGTTGTAGCGGCCTATCTGCATCGGGGGAAGTGAGGCAATAGCGCTCTGCAGTGAGTCGAGATAGCTCTGGCGCTCGCCTGTGATGCGGGCAGCATCGAGGGTATGGTTGAGGAGGTCGAATACAATCTGATTGTCCATGGTGCATCCGGCCTCGATCCAAGCTTTGCCTTTGAATTTGGCAGCCGGGCCATGTTCGGGCGACATCGACGGTGTCACAACTTTCCACTCCGTGCCCGGCATTTCCACCAGGTAGTCAAGGAAGAAGTCGGCTGCACCCTTGAGCGCCGGATATGCTTGAGCCAGAAACTCCTTGTCGCCGGTATAGAGATAGTGCTGCCACAGGTGAGTGGCCAGCCATGCTCCACCCATGGGCCAGGTGCCGTAGTTGGCCTTATCGACCACGCCCGAAGTGCGCCAGATATCGGTGTTATGGTGTGTGACCCAACCGTTGCAGCCATACATCTCGCGGGCAGTGGTGCGGGCGTTTTCCGACAGATCGGCCACCAACTGGAACAATGGCTCATGACACTCGCTCAGATTGGTGGGCTCGGCCGGCCAGTAGTTCATCTCGGTGTTTATGTTTACGGTATATTTGCCATCCCAGGGAGCGTGGGGCTTTTCGTTCCAGATGCCCTGCAGATTGGCAGCCTGTCCGCCGGGCTGCGAGGAGGCTATCAGCAGATAGCGGCCATACTGAAAAAGCAGAGCGGCAAGCTCGGGGTCGTGATGGTCGGCAAAGAGCTGTATGCGCCTGTCGGTGGGCAGGTTGAGCAGCGAGTCGGGGGTGGTGCCGAGGTTGATGCTCATGCGCCCAAACTGCTTGGCATGACGCTCCGTGTGATTCTTGATGGCCGTATCGTAGGGTACAGTCTTGGCTTTTTTCAGAGTTTCCTTGGCCCGACGGCTGGGGGAGGCTGATGTATCGTGATAGTTCACAAAGTTTGTGCCTGTCGACACGTAGAGAATGGCAGCCGTAGCGCCTGACAGGGTCAGGGAATCACCGGCAGCTGTGAGACGGCCTCCGTCGGGGACTATCTCAAGACGTGTTTCACCTTTTATCACACCCTTAACACCCTCATGGTCTCCGCCGTTTGTGTGGAGCACAAGTGTTTTTCCCTCGCGGGTCACATTCCATTTCTTCATGGGCGATGTGAACGAGGCTGAGAAGGAGAGTGCACCCGGCTGTGAGGCCGTGAGGCGTATCACCACCACATCGTCGGTCATCGAGGTGAAAGCCTCGCGCGTATAATCCACACCCTCGTGGGAGTATTTTACAGTGGTCGTGGCATTGTCAAGATTTAGATCGCGGTAATACTCCGACACGTTTTCGTGTCCCGGAAATCTGAGCATCAGCGAGCCTATAGTCTGATATGGCATGCCGTTGCGACCCGTGAGGAAGGTGGAGTCTATCAGTTCCTGAACCTTGTCGTTCTGTCCCGAAAACACCAGCTGTCTCACTTGGGGGAGCACCTCGAGCACCTTGGTGGAATGGTTGGTGTGCGGGCCGCCGCCCCACATGGTCTCTTCGTTGAGCTGAATCTCTTCAGTCGCGGTTCCGCCATACACCATGGCTCCAAGCCGTGAATTGCCCAGCGGGAGCGCTTCCACCCACTCGCTGGCCGGCTTGTCATACCATAATTTTAGTTCGCTGCTCGCCGCTGCCACAGACATTTGCGCCGCAGAAGCAATGCAGATTAAGGTCAGTACTGTTTTATTCATGGTTAATGATTCGTTTGTGACAAAGGTACAAAAAAAGGAGATAACTTCACAGTCATCTCCTACGTAGGGTTTGCTGAATAATATTTATTTTATTGACTTTCATTAAAATAAATACTTG
>JAMPGA010000002.1:0-20379 GCA_023664185.1 Muribaculaceae bacterium | reverse complement strand
CTGGTGAACACCGGCTGGAACGGCACCGGCAAGCGCATCTCCATCCGCGACACCCGTGGCATCATCGACGCCATCCTCGACGGCTCGATCCTGAAGGCTCCCACAAAGACAATCCCCGTATTCGACTTTGTAGTGCCCACCGAGCTCCCCGGCGTTGATCCCAAGATCCTCGACCCCCGCGACACCTACACCGATCCCGCAGAGTGGACCAAGAAGGCCGACAAGCTCGCTGAAATGTTTATCAAGAACTTCACAAAGTTCGAGCACAATGAAGCCGGCAAGGCTCTCGTAGCCGCCGGTCCTCACCTTGACAAATAATCTACAGTCGAAGCACTGACCACAGCGCCCCGGAGCCTCAGCCCCGGGGCGCATTTTGTTTAGTGACTTTGCATTGTTAGACACTACTCCCCTTCATACAACTGCGATATATCATTCTCCAGTTGCGCTATAGAGATATTGCCATTGTCATATAACTTGCGATTGATTAGGACGTATACAGATATATATGCATCGTATGCCTGTATAAAAGTCTGTTCACCAAATGTGTTAAGTATACCTTATCAGAAACAACCGATAGATGTACTCTCATTATTGCTTTGACGAATAAAAACTGAGATGGCTTGGATCCTCATCGTACGGGGACTAACAATTACTCCCATTTTTTATTTTATAAAATTTAACAGTGTGACAATCTGAATAATTTAGGATTATAATTATATTTGCAATTTATTGTTTCAACTATGGCAACCGATTTTCTTCCTAATCTGAAACGCAGGCTCTCACACCGCACACCCGACCGCGAACCCATGCGCGAGGCCGGTGGCGAATTTTTTTTCTGCATTTCTCGTTCGGCCGACGGTTCGGCCAAACTCACCACTGTCGATGCTTCGGGTAAGAGTGTAAATCCCGAACCGCGTTTCTATCGTGGTGATCAGGCGGCTCTGCTGCGCTCCATCGACTCGATAAGGAAGGAAAACAGATTTAACATCAGCTGGGGAACCGACGACTCTGCTCAGGCCATAAACCTGACCCTGTATCCCTATCTGCTATATCAGTTGCTCAGATGCGACAATCTTTGCGACGAGCACAACAACCGAATCACCCCCGCCACTACCCCCGCTACTCTGGTGCTGAAAATCGAGTCGGAGAAAAACGAAGGGCTGCTCAATCCCTCATGGGCTGTGGAGGTGCAGGAGCCAGAGGAGGAAGCCCGCTTGCTCACGGAGTTTGTGCCCGTGACCGAGACTTTCGTGCTGGCCGGCGGTAAGCTCTATGAGGTTGAGGAGATGGGCGAGAACTTCACTAACCTGAATTTTTTCGCCTCACGCATAGCCCCCGATATGATAGAGCAGTATCTGTCGGTGGTCTACAGCTACGTGGACCGCTTTCGCCTCGACTATGCCAACGCCAAGGTGGTGATGAACTCCGAGGAAGTGAGCTCGCGCCCCACGCTCGTGTTTGAGAAGGTCGACTCCGACATGGCGCTTCATCTTAGAGTGACCAGCTCGGTGAGAGGCGTCGACGAAGAGTTTCTGCGCCGCTTCGAGCTGACACGCCTGGCTTCGGTGGGTATGGACGGCACCATCACAGTGCGCCCCCTGATGCCTCACCGCGTGGAAGAGGATGTAGACTCCGTGATGAAGCTCATACAGCGCTATGCCCCCTCGCGCAAGGAGGCCAAGGAGGTGTTTGTCGATGAGGACACGTTCATCATACCCCACTCCGTGGCCGGCCCCTTCCTGCTAAAGGCTCTCCCGGTGCTTCTGAACGACTTCAACATCCTGGGCACCGACAAGCTGCGCGAGTACAAGGTGGCGCCCGTCAAGCCTAAGCTATCCATGAAATTTACCTCGGGCATCGACTTCCTCGAGGGAAATGCCTCGGTAGAAGTGGGTGGCGAGGAGCTCACCCTGGGCAAGCTGTTCGAGCAATATCGCCGCGACCGTTATGTGACACTCAAGGACGGCACCCGCGCCGTGCTCGACGATGCCTACATGCGCCGCCTGGAACGCATATTCGGCAACAAGCGCAATGCGGGTCAGAACGTGCGCGTAAACTTCTTTGACCTCCCCGATATCGAAGACCTAATAAACGGCAAGATCGACTCCCCGGTGTTCAAGCACCAGCGCAAGGTCTACGAGGGCTTCAACAATATAAAAAAATCGCGCCTCAAGCTCCCCCGCCTCAACGCTTCTCTGCGTCCCTATCAGTCAGACGGCGTGAAGTGGATAAAATATCTCTACGACAATAATCTGGGAGGTTGCCTGGCCGACGACATGGGTCTGGGTAAAACCATACAGACCATAGCCATACTCTCGCAGATCTACCCCGACTGCACCGAGCCCACACTGATAGTGATGCCCCGAAGCCTTCTGTTCAACTGGCAGAACGAGATAGCGCGCTTCGCCCCGTCGCTGTCGGTCTACATGTATTATCATACCGACCGCGACATGGTCGAGGCCATGAAGCACAATGTCATCCTCACCACCTATGCCATGGTGAGAAACGATATCGAGAAATTCAGCAAGGAGGAGTTTCACTACGTCATTCTCGACGAGAGCCAGAACATCAAGAACATCGAGGCTCAGACCACACGCGCCATATGGCTGCTCAATGCCGCCCACAAGCTGGCGCTGAGCGGCACGCCGGTAGAAAACAATCTGACGGAGCTTTTCTCGCTGTTTCGCTTCCTCAACCCCGGCATGCTGGGCGATATCGACGAGTTTAACCGCCGCTATGCCGGTCCCATCATGCGCGACGACGACAAAGAGGCCATGGCCTCGCTGAGACGACGCATTTTCCCCTTCATGCTGCGCCGCCTGAAAAAAGATGTGCTCACCGAGCTCCCCGACCGCGTGGAGCAGACACTGTATGTGGAGATGGAACGCGACCAGGCCGAATTCTACGAGCAGCGCCGCCGTTTCTATCAGGAAAAGATACAGACCTCCATAGCCACCGAAGGCATAAAGAAGTCGCAATTCGTCATGTTTCAGGCTCTCACCGAGCTGCGCCGCATTGCCTCGGTGCCCGAGAGCCTCTCGGACGGTCGTATCCACTCGCCCAAACTCGAGGAGCTGGTGGAGCATGTGGCCGACGCCGTGGCCAACGGTCACAAATGCGTGGTGTTCTTCAACTACATAGCCGGCCTTGAGCTGACCGGCGAACATCTCTCGCGCCTGGGCATCGACTTCGAGACCATGACCGGAGCCACCACCAACCGCCGCAAGGTAGTGGATCGCTTCAACTCCGACCCCAACTGCAAGGTTTTCCTCATGACCCTTAAAACCGGCGGTGTGGGTCTGAACCTCACCGTGGCCGACACTGTCTTCATCTTCGAGCCTTGGTGGAACAAAGCAGCCGAGGAGCAGGCCATCAACCGTCTCCACCGCATCGGCCAGACTGCCAAGGTCCACTCCTACTCGCTCATCACACGCGACACCATCGAAGAGAAGATACGCCAGCTCCAGGAGCGCAAGTCGCAGCTGTTCGACGACCTCATCAGCTCCGACACATCATCGTCCAAGCAACTCTCTGAGGAGGATATCAACTTCATCTTATCCAAATAGCCATGAATATTGACCACGACAAAAAGCAGATCATATTTGACACCTGTCACAATAATCTTGTCTATAAGAATTGGTTGACCAATCTTGACTCGCTCTACAACAAGAGCAACCTCGTTGAAATCCTCGAGCAGATCACCGATACTTTTCCGGGCTATACCATACACTTCAGCAACGAGCCCTGGGCTGTCAATCTCAGGGAGCTGATAACACGCGGAAAACAATCCAAGAAAGCCATACTCACCGAGATGGTGGCAAAGATATATGCCGAGGAGTCAAACCGCCGCATCCTGCTTGAAATTCTCTCGGAACAAGGAAAGGTAGTCTGGAGGACTCTCATGCGCAATATTTATCTTTCAGAGGAGCTGGTAAAGCAAATCATCGGAGAATACCCCATCTGTGTGGTGAAGAATTCATACTATTCCGAGAGGATGCAAGTACACCCGACTATGATATGGTTTGGATACATTGCTATGGGAGGTTGGTATAAAAAATTTCATTATTTCTTCATACCGACATTCATCCGCGATGCTTTCAAAAGCCTCTTCCCTCTGGGCGAACTTAATCCCTACAGAAAAGTCGAGACCGATGAGCCGCAAGAGTATATAACAATGCAGCTCGAGCACGAGACTCTGGCTCTGGTGCCGGTCATAAAAAACCTGTGGCTCAACGGCAATCTCGAGATGGGGCGCTTCAAGGTGGGTGCCACAGCCATCAACAAGGTGGCCAAGATGACAAAGGTGGCCGAATTTACCTTCAACCCCGACGACCGCAATGCCCGCAACCTGCGTGCCTCGATGCTCTTTAATGCCTTCACTATCTATGGTGTGGACGGAGGCCTCAACAAATCAGCCATCAGCGAGGAGCCGCAAGACCTGGTAAAAAAGATGGTGAAGCGCCTGAAGGCCAATCCCAGCGCATTGGCTGCCACACTGCTCTTCTTCATCGACAAGAGCACCGCCCGCCTCTATGAGGGCAACACCATCTGGGCTATCTGGAACAACGTCTCGGGCATACTTTGCAGCCACCCCGTGGGCGAGTGGATAGATATGGAGGCATTTATGGATAATCTGTATCACATCTCCGATATCAACAACACGCTGAGGGTGATATCGTTCCGCGCCTTGGACGAGTCGATGGTGTGCAACACACGCACCGGCCACTCCCTCAACCCTTCCAATATGCTCCAGGAGGTGTCCATCCCCGCCATGCTCTCGATGATTGCATTGTTTACATCGCTGGGGTTGCTCGAGATAAGCTATCGACCCGTGAGCGACGTCCAGCCTTCGCCGCTATGTGGCCTGCAGAAGGCTCGCCTCACGTCGCTGGGAGCCTATGTATTCGGCCTCACGCAATCCTATGTCTATACCGTGCCGACCGATGTGAAATACTTCGAGCTGGGCGACGACCGCCTGTTAATACGCGCTCTGGGCGATACCAACCCCTACGAAGGGATGCTGTCGCAGTTTGCATCATCTGTGGGTGCGCGCCGATATGCCGTCAGCCCCGAATCGTTTCTCACCGATTGCTCCTCGCGCAAGGATATCGAGCGCAAGATAGCAGCTTTCAAGCAGGTGGTATGTGCCAGCCCACCCGTCATATGGGAAGAGTTTTTCAAGCGACTTCTCAATAACAGCAACTGCTTCAAAAGCTGCACGTCGTCATACAAGATCTTCGATATCTCGCCCGAAGCTCATGAACTGCACGAGTTGCTTGTGACCAACCCGGCCATCCGCAACTGCATACTCCGTGCCGAGGGCTACCGCATACTGGTGCCCTACGAAAAAATCTCGCAGCTCATTTCTCTGCTGAAATGTGCCGGATATCTGCTATGATTTTTCAAAAACCATCAGCCACCGTAAAGCGTTTAAAAGACATAAACACTGACAAAAAATGCTAATAGCCTTCCTCTGTATAATGCTCATTGCGGCCGGCGTGGCCCTATCATTCTTCTCGGCTGTCTACGGCACCGCCCTGGCCTTTCTGGCTCTGTGCACCACCGGTCTGCTGCCCGGTGTGGAACTGCCCGTGTCCACCTATCTCTTCTGGGGTACAGCCATGGTGATTGTGGTGGCACTCTACTTCATATTGCCACGCATCATAGCTCAATCGCGTCGCGGCCTTCCCTATATAGCCGGAGCGTCGCTGGCCGGAGCTGTAATAGGAATGGCTATAGGCTCGCATGCAGCCGTCATACTGGGCGCTGTGGTCGGAGCACTGCTGGGCGGTGTGGCCTACGGGCGCACCCCGGCCGGACGCATGCTCCAGTTTCCTTCTCAGAAGTTTTTCAACTATCTGTGTGCCAAAGGTCTTCCGGTGGCTATAGCCATGAGCATGGCAGCCCTTTCGGCCACACTCCTCTTGGCCGTGTGGCCCGTTTAATCTCCGAATTTTTCACCTCATGTTCCGACAAATATCACTCACCACCATATTGCTCCTGTGGCTCAGCGTGCTGGCATTCAACTGTAGTGCGCAGTCGCTGGCTCAACTCAAGCGCGAGAAACCCGACCTCGAGCAGATACGCCGCGCCACCATGGACCGCACATCGCCCTACTACTATCCCCGACTGATGCAGGAGTTTCAGCGCAACGACACCTTGATGAAGATCGACAAATACCGTCATCTCTATCTGGGCTATATGTTTTGCGAGGACTATAACCCCTACCGCTCCGGCGAGCGTTCCATCACATATGACGCCACCTTCAACCGTTCGAAAAAGCTTACCCGACAGGAGTGTGACTCCGTCATAGCCTATGCCGAGTTGGCTCTGGCCGACAATCCCTTTAACCTGGGCGAGATGGTGATGCTCATAAATGCACTGCGTGGCAAGGGAAAGACCAACCTGGCCAATATCTGGCAGTATAAGCTCAACTATCTGCTGATGGCCATCGTCTCCACCGGCACAGGGCTCGATGAGGAGAATGCCTGGGTGGTGACCGACCCACAGCATGAGTATGTGCTCCTCAACATGATGGACTACACTGTGTCTGACCACGTGTTCTACGATCCCGCCTACGAATATGTCACCGTAGTAGACTCCAACGGTGGGGATGCCGGAGGCTTCTATTTCAACATCGGACCTCTGCTCGAGGAATACTACCGCAAACATCCGGATGAAAATTGATTTCACACCCCTGGCGCGACCGTGGTTCGCTCGAATCACCCGCAGCGCAGACTCCTGGATCGGCAATGTGCGCCCTGTCCAGTTGGGCGTGCTTGACCATATTCTGCGCCGGGGAGCCCACACCAAATGGGGAGCCACTCACAATATCGATCCCGGCGGCGGCTACGACTCACTGTGTCGGGCTTTCCCGGCTCCCGTCACTTACCCCGAGCTGCGCCCCTGGGTCATGAGAATGGTGGATGGTGAGGCCGACGTGCTCTGGCCCGGTGTCACACGTCGATTCGCACAGTCGTCAGGCACATCAGACGGGAAAAGCAAATATATTCCCATCACCCCCGAGGGGCTCCGCAACTCCCACTATGCCGGAGGCGCACATGCCGTGGCCTCATATCTGAATCTGCACCCCGACAGCCATCTTTTCAGCGGCAAGAGTTTCATTCTCGGTGGCAGTTTTGCCAACGAACTCTCACTCAAGCCCGGAGTAAAGGTGGGCGACCTCTCGGCCACACTCATCGACTGCATCAACCCACTCGTTGAACTATGCCGCGTCCCCGACAAGGCCACAGCTCTTATGGAGGACTGGCGACAAAAGCTCCCCGCGCTGGTTGAGGTATCCATAAAGCAAAACGTCACCAATATCTCCGGTGTCCCCTCATGGTTTCTCACCGTGTTGCGCCGTGTGCTAGAAGCCACCGGCGCCGACACCCTGCGCCAGGTATGGCCCGGACTTGAGGTGTTTTTCCACGGTGGCATATCCATGGCCCCTTATCGTGAGCAGTATGCCGCCATAGCCGGACCCGATATGCGCTATCTGGAATGCTACAACGCTTCAGAGGGCTTTTTTGCCGTGCAGGACAGCATAGACTCCCAGGCCATGCGTCTGCTGCTCGATTGCGGCACATTCTTTGAATTCATCCCCCTGGCCGACGTAGACTCCGAGCGTCCCCGCATCCTCCCGGCATGGCAGGTGGAGGAAGGCCACGTCTATGGCCTGCTGCTCACTTCGGTAAACGGACTGTGGCGTTTCCCCGTGGGCGACACCGTGCGCATCGAAACCCTCGAGCCTCTGCGCATCACCATCGCCGGACGCACCAAGAGCTTCATCAACGCATTTGGCGAGGAGCTTATGGTAGACAATGCCGAGGCCGCCTTGGCCCGAGTGTGCTCGCTCACCGGTGCTGAGATCTCAAACTACACGGCTGCCCCTGTCTACGCCTTGGGCGGTAGGCGCGGTCGCCACGAATGGCTCATAGAATTTTCACGTCCGCCAGCCTCTGTGAGCCGATTTGCCACTATGCTCGACACCGAGCTCCGGGCACTCAACTCCGACTACGACGCCAAGCGCACAGCCGACATATTTCTTGATCCGCTCACCATAGTGGTGGGACGCCCCGGCATCTTCGATGACTGGCTCGCCTCTACAGGCAAGCTGGGTGGTCAGCGCAAGATACCGCGACTCTCCAACACCCGCCACCCCATCGACGAGATTCTACGTTTAAATTCATGAAACTCAAATCTCCGCTTCGGAAAAGGTGTGCGACCTCAGCGTTATTTATGGGACAGGCTCTAAAATAGGCTACCAGGCACAGAATGTAGATTTATTTTTTCTCCTTACTTTACCCATTCGACTTTTTTTGTCTTATTACTTAAATTTTTTGTGGTTTTGATTGGTTTTTATTAATTTTGCATACTTAATAGTAACTTTTTTAATATGCAAAAGATATTCAGCCTTGTCATAGCCATGACTCTATGCCTGCTGGCGTCGGTCGACGCTTCTGCGCAGCTGCCATCCGTACAGGTCAAAGACCTCAACGGCAAGAGCATAGACACAGCCACCCTCTCGAACGATGGCAAGCCCTTTGCCATCAGCTTCTTTGCCACCTGGTGCAAACCCTGCAAGCGTGAGCTGGCCGCCATCTCGGAGGTCTATGCCGACTGGCAGGAGGAGACTGGCATGAAGATGTATATCGTCTCCATCGATGAGGCTCAGAACGTGTCGAAGGTAAAGCCCCTGGTCGACGCCGAGGGGTGGGAATATGATGTGCTGCTCGACCCCAACTCCGACTTCTTCCGTGCTCTTGGGCTGCAGCAGGTGCCCCACATGCTGGTGCTCGACGGTCAGGGCCGCATAGTCGACTCTCATTCGGGCTATACCGATGGTTCTGAAACAGAGGTTATAAAGAAAATACGTTCACTCATCTCTGCCGACTGATGAAACCTTCGCTTACACTGGCCGGACTGCTGGTGGCCGCGCTTGCGGCCGCTCCTGACGCTGACGCCTTCACTGTGGGTGGCGACGACGGCGTGGCCTTTCACGGCTCTGTGCAGTTTGACGGTCTTTTTCCCGAAAAAGATGGTGCCATAATGTCGGCCGACGAGATGAACAGCCCCGAATATGACCGCACCATACTCTTCAACTCCTACGCCGACCTCAACATGATAAGCCGTTATGTCGACGCCGGTGTGAGGCTCGAGTTCATGAAATGGCCTCTGCCGGGCTATGAACCCGACTTCAAGGGCTGGGGTGTGCCAAACATCTATGTGAAAGGCCGATATAAACGTTTCGAACTTACAGCCGGCGACTTCTATGAGCAGTTTGGCAACGGTTTCATTCTGCGCACCTATCAGGAGCGCTCGCTGGGCATCGACAACTCCATCCGTGGAGGCCGTATGAAATACACCCCCGTCGACGGCGTGCGCCTCACCGTGTTGGGCGGCGTGCAGCGCCGTTATTGGGACTGGAAAAAACAGTCGCGCGTGTATGGCGCCGATGCCGAGATAAACATCAACGAGCTCTCATCGGCTCTTCGCTCCCGCGGCATAGGCTGGATGGTAGGCGCCAGCTATGTGCTGAAACACGAGGACAACCAGACCATCATGGTGCCCGGCACCGACTACAGGCTCAATGTCCCCCGCTCGGTGAGCGCCTGGGATCTGCGCACTCAGGTCAGCAAGGGCGATTTCACTGTGTTGGGCGAATTTGCATGGAAAGGTCAGGACCCGTCGTTCGACAACGACTATACCTACGGCAAAGGCACCGCCGCCATGCTCTCGGCCACATTCTCGCGCAAGGGTCTGAGCGTGCTGCTCCAGGCCAAGCGCTCTGAAAATATGGCTTTCCGCTCGCAGCGCATGATGTCGGGCTCGTCGGCATTCCTCAACAACATGCCGGCCTTCTCCTATCAGCACACCTACGCCCTCCCGGCCCTCTACCCCTATGCCACACAGGCAGCTCCCGGCGAATGGGCTTTCCAGGGGTCGGTGGCCTACAACTTCAAGCGCAAGACCGCCCTGGGCGGCAAATATGGCACCAAGATCAAGCTCAACGGCAGCTACATACGCGGTCTCGACCATACGGGTAGCTACACCGGAAGCATCAACTCAATCAGCGGCACCGATGGCTTCCACCCCTCGGTGTTTGGCATGGGCGAGCATTTCTACCACGACTTCAACGTCACCATCGAGAAAAAACTCACCCGCCCTTTGAGCATGACATTCCTCTACATGAACCAGATGAGCAATCGCACCGTCATCGAAGGCAAAGGCGGTAAAGTGCGCTCCAACATCTTCGTGCTCGACACCAAATGGAAGATAGACCAGCGCTTCACCCTGCGCAACGAGCTCCAGTATCTCCACACTCACCAGGACAAGAAAGACTGGGCCTACGGTCTGCTTGAACTCTCCATAGCCCCCTATCTTATGGTGAGTGTCTCCGACACCTGGAACTGTGGCCAGACCGGCACACATTATTATATGGCCGGCCTTGCGGGCAACTATCGCTCCAACCGCCTGCAGCTCTCCTACGGACGCACACGCGCCGGCTTTGACTGCTCGGGCGGTGTGTGTCGCTACGTCCAGGCCACACGCGGATTCCGCGTGGCCTATAGCTACAACTTCTAATCTAACTTCATAAACCACTCTCTCCAAACACTCTTGATGATGAAACACCTCCTCTTCTCTCTCCTTGCCATAATCACCCTCACTGCCTGCAGCGACATTGACTCAGACCACCGCCTGGTGGCCGTAGAGGGTGTGACGCCCGCAAGAGCCGTGATTATCGAAGACTTCACCGGCCAGGACTGTGTCAAATGTCCGGCAGCTCACGATGTGCTCGACCAGCTCGTCGAGCAGTATCCCGACAACGTAATCCCTGTCAGCATCCATGCCGGCCACTTCGGTATAGCCGTCGAAAACCGTCGCCGCATTGTGGGTCTCATGCAGCCCGAGGGCAACGACCTGTGCAACCGCTGGGGCATCACGGCCTTTCCCATGGGTGTGGTCAACGGCAAAGCTCCGGCTCTCGAGATGACCTCCTGGGCCACTGCTGTGCGCGAGCAGATAGCTCTCACCACCAACATCGACATCGACCTTGAGGCCACCCTCCAGGACGGCAACGTCAACATCACAGCTACCCTAAAGCCCGAGGCCGATATCACTGCCACTCTGCATGTGTGGATACTGGAAAGTGGCATCGTGGCACCTCAGAAAAAAGACGGCGGAGTCGAGATTCCCGACTATGTCCACAACAATGTCTACCGTTGCTCTGTTAATGGTATAGAGGGGGAGGCTGTGGAGCTTACCTCCCACATACACAGCACCCTCACCTTCGGCCAGCCCGTGCGCACCTCCGAGCGCGAAACCTGGAATACCGCCAACCTCTCAGTGGTGGCTTTCCTCGAAAACACCTCAGGTGTGATTCAGGCAGCCAGAACAATTGTGAAATAAAATAAAATAAAAAAACAGACATATAGCTTATGAAAAAACTTTACACTTTGCTGCTCGCTCTGCTTGCTTTGGGCACTGCCTCGGCGCGCGAACTGACGTTTTATCTGGGCGATAACCATATTGCCGACGGCTCAACCGTGGCTTATTCCGACATTCAGGTGACCGACCTGGGCGACGGATGGAAATCGGTGAAGATGGAACCCAAACTCTATCTCTGGGCCGATCTCATCACCACCTCCGTGCAGGTCACAGCCGACTGCACCACCGGTCAGACCATACAGATGTGTGCCGGCGGCCAGTGTGAGGCCGGCGTAAAAGTGGTGAAACAGAACGTCAGCATCCCCACAAAATCAAAACTCGATCTGCAGTTTGAATACTACAACCCCGAGTTTCAGGGTGATGTGCCCACTCTTACCGTGGTTTTCAACGCCAAAGACCTCAACTACGGCACCAAGACTGCTTTCACCCTTGTGATGGGACCCGACGCCAACACCGGCATACGCAGCATCACCAAGAGCAAAGAAGTATGGTCGAGCCCCGCGGGCCTCGAGTATAACCTCGATGTCCCCGCATCCATCAGTCTCTACTCCATCACCGGCACACAGGTGCTCGCCGTCAAGGCCAGCGGCCGCGGCACAGTCAATACCCACTCACTGCGTCCCGGTATCTACATCTACACCGTCAACACCTCCACCGGCCGCACCACCGGCAAAATCCACGTGAGATAAAATCCACGATCCCCATAGGGGACGGAAGTCAGCTTCGGAGAGGCGATATAATTCCCCCCCCGCCACCGGGGCGACACAACCTCGAAGAGGTCATATAAAAATAGAGCCACACCTCAGTGTGGCTCTATTTTTATACCTATGCTTTACAGATCCTCTTCAATCGAAAAATCGTCGGGGAGGGGGAGGGTACCGTCGTCGAGATCGTCGGGGATGGCGGCGATGTCGGCATCAACCGTATCGTCGGCATTAGCGCCCGGGGCTGCTGCCTTGGCTGCTGCCGGAGCGGCCTTGCGTCCGGTGGCCGAATTGGCCTTCAGAGCCTCCATTATCTTGGCTGCAATCTCGTCGGCCAGCTCCGGGTTGTCCTGCATGACACGCTTGGCTGCGTCGCGTCCCTGGGCCAGCTTCGAGTCGTTGTAGGAGAACCACGAGCCCGACTTCTTGATAATGCCCAGGTTTACGCCCAGGTCAATTATCTCGCCGCTGCGCGATATGCCCTCGCCAAACATGATGTCAAACTCGGCACGCTTGAAGGGGGGTGCCACCTTGTTTTTCACCACCTTCACCTTGGTGAGCTTGCCCAGCACCTCGTCACCGTCCTTGATGGCGGTGGAGGGGCGGATATCTATGCGCACCGAAGCATAAAACTTCAGGGCATTGCCGCCGGTGGTGGTCTCAGAGGGTCCGAACATAACGCCGATCTTCTCGCGCAGCTGGTTTATGAAAATGCAGCATGTGTTGGTGCGCGAAATTGTAGCCGTGAGCTTGCGCATGGCCTGGCTCATCAGTCGGGCCTGCACACCCACATTCTTGTCGCCCATATCGCCGTCGATCTCGCTCTTGGGGGTTAGGGCGGCCACCGAGTCGACCACCAGAATGTCTATGGCGCTCGAGCGTATCAGCTGCTCGGCTATCTCCAGAGCCTGCTCGCCATTGTCGGGCTGGGCTATGAGCAGATTGTTTACGTCGACACCCAGCTGCTCGGCATAAAAGCGGTCGAAAGCGTGCTCAGCGTCTATAATAGCGGCGATGCCGCCGTTTTTCTGAGCCTCGGCTATGGCATGGATGGCCAGAGTGGTCTTGCCCGACGACTCAGGGCCATAAATCTCGATGATGCGGCCGCGGGGATAGCCGCCCACGCCCAGGGCATAGTCCAGACCGATGGAACCCGACGGAATCACGTCGACATCCTCAATCTTCTCGTCGCCCAGCTTCATGATGGCACCGCGCCCGAAATTCTTCTCTATATTGCCCATGGCCTGCGCCAGAGCGTTGAGTTTGGCCTTGGCGGGATCGTTGGAAGGCGCCGCAGCCTTGGTGGTTTCTTTCTTTGCCATTGTTATGCTTGTGTTTGTTTTGTTTCTATGTTGCAAATTTACCATATATGTTGGGCATAATATATGCCCACCTGGCCAAAAATAGATTAAAACCGCTCTATTTTCAGTGTAAATTTAGCAAATCCGGAGCTAACCGACAAATTTTTGAAAAAATTATCCACGCGGCCGAACCTTTTGGCGGCTATATATGTTATATAGATAAAGATAAAATTCTACAACGAATTCATAAAAAAAATACTTTTTCCATTGCAAGAAATGTGATAATGATTGGTTTATTAATCTAAGCGAGAAGACGATGTGATATCATCTTCTCGTTTGGTTTTTTTGTGGGCTGAGGATTTTTGAGTAATTTTGCGTAAAATACCATCCAGACAATCACATTATACCTCTATATATGTACAGGACAAATACTTGCGGCGAGCTTCGTCTCACAGACGCCGGCCGCGACGTGACCCTCGCAGGATGGGTGCAGCGCACCCGCAAGATGGGGGGCATGACCTTTGTTGACGTTCGCGACCGCTACGGCATCACACAGGTGGTGTTTGATATGGACACCGACGCAGCCCTCTGCGAGGCTGCCAACAAGCTGGGACGCGAATATGTGGTGCAGATTTCGGGCACCGTGGCCGAGCGCACCAGCAAAAACAACCACATCCCCACAGGCGACATCGAGATCATGGCCCGCGAACTCAAGGTGCTCAACACCAGCGAGGTGCCTCCGTTTACCATTGAGGACAACACCGACGGCGGCGACGATCTGCGCATGAAATACCGCTATCTCGATCTGCGCCGCTCGTGTGTGCGCTCCAATCTCGAACTGCGCCACAAGATGGCCTTTGAAATACGCCGATACCTCGACTCAAAGGGATTTCTGGAGGTGGAGACACCGGTGCTCATCAAGTCGACTCCCGAAGGCGCGCGCGACTTCGTGGTGCCCTCGCGCATGAACCCCGGACAGTTCTACGCCCTGCCCCAGTCGCCCCAGACCTTCAAGCAGCTCCTCATGGTGAGCGGCTTCGACCGCTACTTCCAGATAGTGAAGTGCTTCCGCGACGAGGATCTGCGCGCCGACCGCCAGCCCGAGTTCACACAGATAGACTGCGAAATGTCGTTTGTGACTCAGGAAGATGTGCTCCAGATGTTTGAGGGTCTCGTGAAACATATATTCAAATATGTCAAGGATATAGACTTCAAGGATCCCTTCCCCCGCATGACCTGGGCCGACGCCATGAAGCTCTACGGCTCCGACAAGCCCGACACCCGCTTCGGCATGACCTTCGTAGAGCTCAAAGACCTCACTGAGGGTAGTGGATTCTCAGTGATGGACGACGCCGAATATGTGGGCGCCATCGTGGCTCCCGGATGTGCCGACTACACACGCAAGCAGCTCGACCAGCTCACCGACTTCGTGAAGCGTCCGCAGGTGGGCGCCAAGGGGATGATGTGGGTCAAGTTTGAGAAGGATGGCTCCATCAAATCGTCGGTGGGCAAATTCTTCACCGACGAGCAGCTCAAAGCTTGGGGCGACCGTGCAGGAGCTAATCCCGGCGACCTCATGCTCATCCTGGCCGGCCCCACAATGAAGACCCGCAAGCAGCTCAACGAACTGCGCCTCGAGATGGGCTCACGCCTGGGTCTGAGAGATCCCCAGAAGTTCTCATGCCTCTGGGTGGTAGACTTCCCCCTGTTCGAATGGGACGAGGAGACTCAGCGCTACTATGCCATGCACCATCCCTTCACATCGCCCAACCCCGACGATATCGACATGCTTGACAGTGATACCGGAGCCGTGCGCGCCACAGCCTACGACATGGTGGTTAACGGCAACGAACTCGGTGGCGGCTCCATACGTATCCACGAAGCCAAGCTGCAGGACAAGATGTTCCGCCTCCTGGGTCTCTCCGAGGAGGATGCACAGTATAAGTTTGGATTCCTGATGAACGCCTTCAAATACGGCGCACCTCCTCACGGAGGTCTCGCATTCGGATTTGACCGCTTCGTCTCCATCCTGGCCGGCCTCGACTCCATTCGCGACGTCATAGCCTTCCCCAAAAACAACTCAGGCCGCGACATGATGATCGACGCCCCCTCGGCCATCGACGACTCTCAGCTCGACGAGCTCCAGATAAAACTCAATCTCAAGGATTGATAGCCTTGAAAACATGCCCAGCCTCGAAGAGGTCGCATAGTCCAGCCCCACACTCCGGGTGTGGGGCTATAATTATTTTCACCTCTTCGAGGTTCTTCTCACCTCATTTTCTTCCTTCTTCCATCATTCCTAATTGACTAAACCATGCCTACTCTCACCGACATAGCCGCCGCCATCGAAGAATATGCCCCCCTCTCAGGCCAGGAGAGCTGGGACAACTCAGGCTGGCAGCTCGTCCCACGGGGCAAAGACATTTCCTGCACCGGCGTCATGCTCTGCCTCGACGTAACCCCCGATGTGGTCAGCGAAGCCCACTCTGCAGGGTGCAACCTCATAGTGAGCCATCATCCCCTCATCTTCAAAGGGGTGCGCTCCATAGCCGATGGCGCCTCACAGCAGCAGGATGCCATAATCAGCGCCATAGGCCAGGGCATATCCGTCTACTCCTCACACACGGCTCTCGACTGCGCCCCCGGCGGCCCCTCGGCATGGCTGGCTCAAAACCTGGATTTCGATATCACCATCGACTCGCCGCTCGACCCTGACACCGGGCTCGGCATTGTAGGCTCGCTGGCCATCCCATGCTCCCCCGACGAGCTCATCACCGCCGTGCTCAACCTTTATGGCGGAGGCATTCGCACCACTGCCGGTCGCACCACCTCCATACGCCGCATAGCCATCTGCAGCGGCTCGGGAGGCGAGTTCATCCCCCGCGCCATAGCCATCGGAGCCGACGCCTACATCACCTCGGATATCCGCTATCACGACTTTCTCGACCACGGCAAAAGCATAATACTCGTGGATACCGGACATTTTGAGAGCGAAATATGCACTAAATCAATTTTTTCGCGCATAATCTCAGAAAAATTTCCTAACTTTGCAGTCCGTATGTGCCAATGTGAGCACGCTCCGGTGGCATATCACGTGAAAAAAAGCTGAAAAGACTACAACATCATTATCAAATATGGCCAAAGAGCAAAATAAAAACGACCAGACCAACTCGGTGGAACACCGTCTGCGCTCACTCTATGAGCTTCAGACCATACTCTCTGAGATAGACCGCATCCGCACCATACGCGGAGAGCTCCCCGAAGAGGTGCGCGACCTCGAGGACAACATTGAGGGTCTCCACACACGTATCGAAAAGTTCAAAGCCGAAATCGAGGATCTGCGCGGACGCACGGCTATGGAACAAAACAAGATTCTGGCCGCACAGACACAGATCGATAAATACAAGAAGCAGCTCGACAACGTGCGCAACAACCGCGAATTCGACCTGCTCACCAAGGAAATCGAATTTCAGAATCTTGAGATGCAGCTCTCCGAAAAGCGCATCAACCAGTATGCCCGCGAAACCGAGACCAAACAGGCCGAAATCGACAACGCCAACATCAACCTGGCCGACCAGAACCACATGCTCAACGAGAAGCGCCAGCAGCTCGAGGAGATAGTGTCGGAAACCCGCAAGGACGAGGAGCAGCTCCGCATCAAGGCCAAGGATCTCGAAGCTAAGATTGACGACCCCCGCACTCTCAACGCCTTCAAGCGCATTCGCAAGAACGCTCGCAACGGTCTTGGTGTGGTCTACATCCAGCGCAACGCCTGCGGCGGATGCTTCAACCGCATACCCCCGCAAAGACAGATGGAGATAAAGATGCACAAGAAAATCATAGTCTGCGAATACTGTGGCCGCATCATGATCGACCCCGAGCTCGCAGGCATAGCCCCCGAAGAGCCCAAGACTTCCAAATAATGGACCAATCCACCATAACCCCCGGACAATACGTAGAGCTCGTCTACGAACTCTTCACCATCTCGCCCAAGGGTGAGTCGCTGGTCCACACCGTAGACTCCGAGCAGCCCGAAAGCTTCATCTTCGGCATAACTCCCGGTCTCGTAGAAGGCCTGGCTGAAAAGCTCCAGGGCATGAAGGCCGGTCAGGAATTTGACATCGCCGTCCCCGCCGACAAGGGTTTCATATATTCCGAAAACGAAGTGGTGACCCTCCCTCTCGACATATTCACCGACGATGAAGGCCAGATAGACACCGAACGCGTCAAGGTCGGTGCACGCCTCCCCATGATCACTGCCGACGGATATCAGATATCGGGCCTCGTCAAAGCCATCAGCAACGACGGCGTCACCATGGATTTCAACCACCCCCTGGTGGGCAAAGACCTCCGATTCCGCGGCAAAGTGCTCACTGTGCGCCAGCCCACCCCCGAAGAGCTCCAGCCCTACATGGGCGGATGCGGCGGTTGTGGCGGCGGATGCTGTGGCGGCTCTGACAACGGATGTGCCGACGGCGGATGCTGCGGCGGATGCGGCCAGTAAGCCCAATAAACCGACAAAAAATAACAAGAAAAATCATACCATAATACATGGCAACAACTGCTGATTTCAAAAACGGAATGTGCCTCGATATCGAAGGCCAGTACTACTTCATCGTAGAATTCCTCCACGTTAAACCCGGCAAAGGCCCGGCCTTCGTCCGCACCAAACTCAAAAACGTCCGCACCGGCCGTATCCTTGACAAAACCTGGAACTCAGGCGTCAAGGTCAACGAAGTGCGCATAGAGCGTCGCCCCTATCAGTATTCCTACAAGGACGATATGGGCTACCATTTCCTTCACACCGAGACATGGGAAGAGGTAATCCTCCCCGGCGAGAGCATCGAAGGTGTAGAGTTTCTTAAGGAAGGCGATATCTGCGAGGCCAACGTACACGCTGAGTCAGAGACCATCCTCACCTGCGAAATGCCCATGTCGGTAATCCTCGAGATCACTTACACCGAGCCCGGCATCAAGGGCGACACCGCTACAAACACCCTCAAGCCCGCCACCGTAGAGACCGGCGCCGAGATCCGCGTGCCCCTCTTCTGCAACATTGGCGACAAGGTTCGCGTCGACACCCGCGACGGCTCATACGTGGAGCGCGTGAAATAATTGAGAATGTAGAGGCCAGCCTCGGAGAGGCGATATAATTATAGCCCCACACCTTGGTGTGGGGCTATAATTATTGCTACCTCTTCGAGGTTGAGATTTCCCATTCTTCTATTTTTTGACTATTGATAATCAATTACCCCCCAGTCCCCTGTAGGGGCCGGCCTCGGGCTTGATAACAAAAAAACCCACACCGAGGTGTGGGGTTATGTTTATTCTGCCTCTTTGAGGCGGGGGTTCATTTTTTAGAGGATCACCTTTGTCACGGTGTTGCCCTGACGACGGATGTAGAGACCGTTCTGGGGATTCTCTACGCGGATGCCCTGGAGGTTGTAGTATTCTACGGGAGCCTCGGCGTCGGCTGCCTCAACATCGGCAATACCTACTGTGGGGCTGGCCATTACATAGATGTGCTGCACTTCCCATGTACCGGCAACCTCGGCAGTCGACATATACTTGAAGCCAAACTGAATCTTCTGGCCGGCATATGCCTCGAGCGAAACAGGAGCGTTGTCGTAGAAATTCCATGAGAACTCTGTGGGAGCGGTAATCTCGCCAAGTGATGTCCACTCGGTTTCACCCTGCTTGCGCACCACGATAGTGGCATAGCCCTTACCTGCAAAGTCGGCAACATCAATCATCGCGTTGTTGAGCTTGTAGTTGTTGAGAGCGTTCGAGAAGTTGAGGGTGATGTTCTCCTTTTCAGTGAGATCGAGATAATCTGTGGTGTAAGCCACGGCTGTGGCAGCATTGACAGTATTGTTTTTGAAGGCAGATCCCTTCAGACCATAAGCTTTGTCGAGTGACCATACTGCCACGTCTTCGGGATTCTCAAATGAGAAGAGTTCCTCAGTCTTGCCAAACGAGAAGATTGCGCCTTCGGGAGCCTTCCAGTCTACAGTGATGGTGTAAGAAGCTGTGCCGGCCTTATACTCGGTGTTAGCCTCGGCAGAAGCAGTGATCTTGGCGGTGCCGAGACCCTTGATAGTAACCTCGCCGGTGGTAGCGTCAACGGTGGCTACAGTCTCCTTGTCAGAGCTGTAGGTAACGGCAGCGTTGGTGTCCTTTGTGAGAGTGGGAGCGGTGAAGGGATCGCCCAGCAGAACAGTAACCTTCTCCTCCGAGAACTTCAGATTGGCATCCTTGCGGGTGTCGGGAGCTGCCCCAGCGTCAAAGGTTATCACAAGTTTTGTTACTGCTACAGTGCCTTTAATACCTTTTGTAGCATCATTTATGAGCTGAACCTGTTCAGTACTTCCTGTCCAAGTACCAAACTTGTTATTAGAAGTATCCAGAGTAAATGACTCTGATGTATTTACCACGAAACTATTTGCAGCATTAGCCTTTACAGTGTAAATTTCAACTTTTGTAATGTTGACGCCACCAGCCTTGATGATGATACCTGAATTTTTCATGATTCGGAGGCCATCGGTCCAAAGGCGTGAACCGCTACCATATCCGGAGTCTTTACCGCCAAGGAAGTCGATAGTTGTAGCACCGTTTGAAATGCTTGACCCCGATTCCATGTAAGGAGCATTGTTGTCGTTGGTACGGGTGAGACCATATACGTTATCTTCTCCAGTGAAGTCGTATGTGACCTCGTCAGCCCAGGCTGCTGCTACGCATGTGAGCGCAGCAAAGACGCTGAGTAAAAATTTTTTCATAAGCGATGTTTGTTTGTTGAAGTATTGTTTGTTTTTGAAGCTCGAAACGGAATTTTATTAGATTATCAGCCGTACAGCACTGTTTATACCGCTGATTCTCTGTTGCAAAGGTAATCATTAGTCGGCTATCTGACAATATTTAATTTG
>JAMPGA010000001.1:1194921-1212669 GCA_023664185.1 Muribaculaceae bacterium | reverse complement strand
GTTTTTTCGTGCCATAAAGTCAGCCTAACTTAACTTGCGAAACTTGAATTATGAAAAAATTACTATTTCTTATGGCCATTCTCATATCGGCCTTGACCGTGTCTGCACGCGATCATATCTCACACGATCCCGCAGTGCTTCCACAAGCTGCACAGACCGTCATAAAGAACAATTTCAAGGCTAAGGTCAGCTTTGTGAAGATCGACAAGGAGCTGGGCCGTATCAGCGACTAT
The DNA here is from genome assembly GCA_023664185.1 of Muribaculaceae bacterium. Lineage (GTDB taxonomy): Bacteria > Bacteroidota > Bacteroidia > Bacteroidales > Muribaculaceae > Duncaniella. The sequence continues at coordinate 1,212,436 of JAMPGA010000001.1, read as the reverse complement.
GAAGCCATCCTCACCGACGGCTCGGAGATTAAATTTGACCGCGATGGCAACTGGAAAGAGGTGGAGAGCAGCCCCTCATCGTCTGTACCATCATTCTTCATTCTCGCGCCCATCAGAGATTACGTAGCCAAGAACCATAAGGGCACACGGATTGTGGGCATAGACAAAGAGAGAGGCGGATATGAGATTTCGCTCTCAAACGGCATAGACCTGAAGTTTGACACCAAGGGTGTCTTCAAGCGCTACGACGACTGACACTCACACATGACACACTGACATATAGTCTCATCTGATATTTTCCCTCACCCTGGCCAGATAGGCCGACATGGCGGCTGAGTCTCTGTTGCGCACTATTGTGCGCAGTTCGTTGAGGCTCTCCACTATTCGGCCCAGCTGGCCTGGTGTGTTTGGATTGAAGAGTATTTCGCTCACCAGATAGTCGTCCTCGCTCATCAGTCCGCGCGCTATCTGCTCATGGCGCTTGAAGGTAGTGCCGGGAGCAGCCTGATGTTTCATCACTCCGGCAAAAGCCAAAGTGGCCGCAAAGGGTATGGACAGAGAGTAGGCTATGGTCTCATCGTGAGCTGCAAAGGTATACTCGACTATATTGAGCTCGAGGCGTTGATATATATCGCGAAAGAAGGCTTTGCCAAGATCGTCGCCCTCCGAGATGATTATGGCATTCTCGTTGCGAAGATTGGAGAGCGAGGCAAAGGTGGGTCCAAACATGGGATGGGTGCTGACATAGGGATGACCGCACGCTGCATAGTACTCCGGCAGCCCGGTTTTCACCGAAGCTATGTCGGATAGGATGGCATCGGCCGGGAGGTGGGTCATCACGTTCGTAAAGGCTTCAATCGTATACTTCACAGTGGCGGCATTTATCACCAGCCGAGGAGAGAAAGCGTCGACCTCGTCGAGCGATGCAAACCGGTGGGCATTGAACGTGAACCGCAGGCGCTTGGGGTCGGGGTCGTAGATGGCCACTTCATGGTCAAACGACAGCAGATCGCAAAAGAATGAGCCCATCTTTCCGGCTCCGAGAATCAAAATCTTCATGCCTTATCCTCCTGTTTATCTGTTTTCTCTTTGCTCAGCTCCACCTGTATGCGCACCGACTCCTCATGGATGGCAGCCAGCAATGATCTCATGAACTCCTCGCTCATGCCCATCTGCCGTGCGGCAAGGATGCGCGAAGTCATGATATCGCCATATCGACCAGCCTGCACTACGGGCATATTGTGATGCAGTTTATACTGCCCGATCTCGCGCGACACGTTCATACGTTTGGCCAGGATGTCGAGCAGTTCATTGTCGAGCTGGTCAATCTGTCGGCGCAACGATGTGAGCGACTCGGCCGGCACAGGGGCGTCGCGGTAAACAAGATTGTCGAGGATTACGGAGAGTACCTCGGGGGTCACCTGCTGGGAGCGGTCGCTCCAGGCACAGTCGGGGTCGCAATGGCTCTCTATTATCAGACCATCAAAGCCCATATCGAGCGCCTGCTGTGACAGGGAGGCTATAAGCTCGCGCTTGCCCCCTATGTGACTCGGATCACATATTATGGGGAGCTGCGGATAGCGGCGCCGCAATTCTAGAGGTATGCGCCATTGGGGATGATTGCGATAGGTGTGCAGCCCGTAGGTAGAGAAGCCTCGATGAATCACCCCCAGGCGCTTTATGCCGGCGTTGTAGAGACGCTCAAGGGCGCCGATCCAAAGCTCAAGGTCGGGGTTTACGGGGTTTTTTACCAGTATGGGAATGTCGCGCCCGCTTTCGCGCAACACGTCGGCAATCTCCTGCATGGCAAAAGGATTGGCCGTGGTGCGTGCTCCTATCCACAGGAGGTCTATGTCATACTCCAGGGCGGCTTCCACATGGCCGCGGTTTGCTACCTCGGTCGACACCTTCATGCCCGTCTCCTCGCGCACCTTGTTGAGCCATGCCAGGCCGGGGACTCCGACCCCCTCGAACCCACCCGGTTTGGTGCGCGGTTTCCAGATGCCGGCACGAAATATCTTGATTCCGGCGCGGGCCAGCCCACGGGCTGTGTCGAGCACCTGCTGCTGTGTCTCGGCGCTGCAGGGGCCTGATATGATTATGGGACGGTCCATAGGGTTGCCGTCTATGGCGAGAGGCATTAAATCCATTCTGTACAGTTAGTTTTCAGATGTTTTTGTTGATGGTTTGATTGATTCTGTCGAGGGCTTCGTTGAGCCGCTCAACAGGGGCACAGAGCGAGAGGCGTATGTAGCGCTCACCGTTGGAGCCGAAGATGAAACCCGGAGTAATGAATACACGCGCTTCCTCGAGGACTCGGTCGGCCAATTGCTCTGATGTAATCGATGGATCATTGATTCGCCCCCACAGGAAGAGTCCGGTCTGCGAGGGGTCGTAGCTACAGCCAAGCGCCTCCATAATCTTTTCGGCCACTTTTCGGCGTGTGGCATAGTGAGTGTTGAGGCTGCGGTGCCACTCCTCGCCCTGAGTCAGAGCCTTTGCGGCTGCCAGCATCACGGGTTTGAACTGGCCGGAGTCAATATTGCTTTTTATCCTGAGTATCCAAGACAGGAATGTGGGATTGCCTACGGCTACGCCGACGCGCCATCCGGGCATATTGTGGCTCTTCGACAGTGAGTTGAGCTCTATGGCTATATCCATGGCTCCGGACACTGAGAGTATGCTCATCGGCTCGGGGTTGAGTATGAAGGAGTAAGGATTGTCGTGTACAATCACTATTCCGTGTCGGCGCCCGAAGGCTATGACCTTCTCAAAAGTCTCGCGCTTGGCAGGGGCGCCGGTGGGCATATGGGGATAATTGAGCCACATTAGCTTGACTCCGGAGAGATCCATGCGCTCAAGAGCATCGAAGTCGGGCTGCCACTCATGCTGCTCGTCGAGATCATAAAACACCGGGGTAGCACCCACCATACGCGATATAGAAGTATAGGTGGGGTAGCCCGGATTGGGCACCAGCACCTTGTCGCCGGAGTTCAAGAAGGCGAGGGAAATGTGGGTCACACCCTCTTTTGAGCCTATCAGAGGCAGAATCTCTGTCTCAGGATCGAGCGTCACACCATATTCCCGCTTGTACCACCGGGCAAAGGCCTGGCGCAGGGGAGCTATGCCTACGTGGGGCTGATAACCGTGGTTGGCCGGATCGCGCACGGCTTCGCAGAGAGTTTCGACCACATCGTCGGGCGGAGGCAGGTCGGGGCCCCCAACCCCAAGCGATATGACATCTATGCCCGAAGCCTTCATGGAGGCTATCTGACGCAGTTTCTGCGAAAAATAGTATTCCTTTACATCGCTTATGCGGTCGGAAGGTTTTATGTTGAGGTTCTGCATAATCAATAGGTAGTTTTGGCTTCTGTATACTCTCCCAATATGGCCAGATCGCGGATAAGCGGGCGGATGGCATCGACGGCCTGGTGATATCTCACAAGACTGTCGAAGGTGAGATCGACATAAAATCTGTATTCCCATTCCCTGCCCACAATCGGCATTGACTGGATCTTGGAGAGATTGATATCGTAGAATGAAAGAATAGTGAGCACTTTGGAGAGAGCACCGTTGGTGTGGGGCAGCGTGAATACCACCGAAGCCTTGTCGATATCGCGTTCGGCGGGGCCCATCTCGGAGGCGGTCAACGGATCGGCCACAATGAGAAAACGGGTGAAATTGCGCCTGTTAGTCTCAATTCCGCGCTCGAGTATTTCAAGGCCATAAAGCCCCGCGGCATATTCGCCGCAAATGGCGGCATGGCCCGTGAGAGAACCGGAGGCTATTTCCTTGGCACTCCCGGCAGTATCGTTGTGCTCAACCACCTTCAGATTGGGATGCCGACGCAAGAATTGCTCGCACTGCATCAGTGCCATCGGGTGGGAATTGACCTCGGTGAGCTTGTCGACCGACTGGCCCGGTATGGCACACAACACATGCGATATCCTCATCTTCAGCTCCCCCACTATGCGCAGATTGCTCTGGCGGAGCAGCTCATGGTTTTGAAGAAGAGATCCGGCTATGGTATTCTCTATAGCCACTATACCCAGCAGCGACGCGTCGGATGCCAGCAGATCGAACATGGCAGGGAATGTGACACACGGAATGGTAGCAATCTCCTCGCCTTCAAAATATCGATGAGCGGCAGCGTCATGGAAGCACCCCGTCTCGCCCTGTATGGTGATTTTCTTCATTCTTTAACAAAAACAAATAGTGGTCTATTAAGTTCACAAAGCCCCGTTTCAAGGTTAACACTGAAACGGGGCCGCTGTAGATTAGAGTTCGATATTATCGTGCACGATCACACACATATATATAAGGTCCCGTCTTTCATCCCGTAAAGGAATAAAAGAAACGATATAAATATGTGCTAAATCGAGTCATCTCTTATTTTTTGTGCAAAGATAACCATTTAAACCGATGATATCGCAAGAAAATATGTTAAAGAAATAAAAATGTAAAATAATCTCCTTTCATAGGCCATGGAATTGAGGAGACTCATAACAGAAAAAAATAAGAGAGCTGAGTCTTGATAACTTAGCTCTCTTTTTGTGTTGTCTTACCTGGATTCGAACCAAGACAGGCAGAACCAAAAACTGCAGTGCTACCATTACACCATAAGACAATCCAAATGCCCAGAGTGCAAAATAGGATTTGCCTCTAAAGCGTGGCAAAATTAATCATTTTCGCTAAAACGTGCAAATTTTGGCCGATAAATTTAATTGCGCTTCTTTCTAATGGCGTTTTGGGGCATTTGTGTGCCATCGGGGCCGAAGCTGAGCAGGGATGAGATCGGTTCGATGGTCACTTTCGACTCGTCGAGCCGACTGCCGTCAAGGCCGAAGGTGTGGATGAAGAAGTCGTAGACAGCGTTGCGCTTATTGGGGCCGAAGTCATGGCCTTCGTCGGGAAGATGGATGTTTCTGACGTTCTGCTCGGCTCCATAAAATCCGTAGATACGCTGGAGATAGGGGTATTCGAGCCAGGGGACGGTGTGGGTCCAGTCGCCGCCATCTGAGACCACCATCATGGGACGTGGGGCAAACGCAGCAGCCAGCTCGGCATTGCATGTGCCACCTCCGGCTGTGTGGATGGGCATCCCGCTCTCGCAGGGACACCCTCCGTTGAAGTGGGATGCCAGACTGACCACCGGGCATGAGGCCGTGTATCTTGGATCAATCAACGAGAGCAATACTACCTGCGAGCCTCCTCCCGAGCCACCGTTGACCCCGATGCGAGTGGAATCCACATCATCGCGCGCCATCATAAAGTCGAGTATCGACATGCCGTTCATGGCCTGGACTATCTGAGCCTGAGCTGTCTGATGGGCTGTGCTGCCTACCTGTAGCTCTGACTCGCCCCAGCCATAGAGGTCATAATCCACACAGATGGCCCCCATGCGGGCCAACGAGGCAAGGCGCAACTGCTGCGACTCGTTGTAGCGCCCCTGGGCAAAATGTCCGTTGGGACATATCACCAACGGGTGCTTGCCGGAGTCGAGGGGCTCATATACAGAGCCGCAAACATAGAGACCGGGGTGTGTCTCTATATAGAAGTTGCTGACGCTATAGCCGTCGTAGACACGTTTTTGCGAGAACACCGGCTTGCCCCCTACCCTAAGGCTGAGTGCCCTATCGATGGTGAGCAAGCTTCTGACCTCGCTACGCAATGAGTCACGACGACTCTCCCACTCCGATCTGTCGGCATACAGGCTGTTCAGATAAGCTATCAGCTTCTCGCCGTCAGCGTCGGTGCGTCGGGCCTGCTCATATTTTCTGATCTTATAAAGGTTGCCTCGCTGCTTCATAGCCTTTAGATCAAAAGGCATCAGGAGATTGGCCAAAGTCTCGTCCGCAGAATAAGGGCGCACGCGGCTGTCGGCATACGGCACGAGAATACCAGTAGTGTCTACCTCGTATTTGAATTTCACATTAAACCGTCGGGCCACTTCATTGAGCATCTCTCCGAGAGGTCGGCGATACTGGTTATCAAAGTTATTCAGAGGGGGCGACAGCAGTCCGTCGACTATCGACGAGGGCACCGTCAAGATGGTGCCGTGTTTATGATTGCGAGGGACGCTGACGCTGTCGGTCACATCGGTATATTTCAGAAAATCTGTGGTTTTATGTGCGCCGTAGCGATATTTTTTATAGGCATCGTAATACACCATATATTCATCTCCGATCTTCACTACCGATGGCCCCTCGGTGAACTGGTCGGTAAAAGCCTTGGTTGGCGCTGACCACGGCCCCTCGGGAGTGGTGGCAAAGGCCGCTTTGAGGTTACGGTTGGGGCGAGTGTTGTCTTTGAAAATCATCACATAGTCGCCCGGTGCTCTTTTGACCAGAGTGGCATCTATGGAGCTGAATCCGGGGTCGTAGAGCAGTTTGGGCTGCGAGAACGTGACAAAATCTGTAGTGGTGACATAATAGAGCCTGTGATTGTTTTTCACATCCTCTATCCCGACATCAAAACCTGCATCGGGCACACACGAAGCGAAAACTATCATGAACCGACCCTTTGCATCGTCATAAAAAATCTCGGGGGCCCAAAGATTTTGAGCCGATGCCACGGAGTCCATGGCCGGGATGCGACGCTGGGGAGTCCAATCGCGGAGATTCTTCGACGAGGAGTAGCCAAATCCGGTGTCACCCTTCCAGGCTATGGTCCAAACGAGATGATAAGTAGAGTCTGGCCCCAAGGCAATGGATGGGTCGCGAATGATGCCGTCGCCCACCATGGGTTTAAGCCATATGCCGGGGACAGTGTCCCAGTTTACGGCATCACGGCTGTATAAGAATCGCAGGCCTGCGTCGGCCGGCTCGCGAAAAGAGGTGAACAGATAGCAACTCTCGCCGGCTATTGAGATTGATAGACCTATTATTGCGAAAATGCAAAGGAAAAACTTTTTCATTTATTTCATGGTATTTATCAGACTTAGTGACTATTAAAAAATAACCTGGTGAGATTTTCGCATATGTTCTTTGTGAAGATTTACTTTTGAACAAGTGCGAGTTTAGCGAGCTAAATGAGTATTTGGGAAAAGTGAAGATTCATAAATAACATCGAAAAAATTTAACAAGTCAATTTTTATTCACTTATCCCAGCATTTTTTTGATTTGGGCATCGGTTGCCACCGGCACCATCTTTTTGAGATGAGTGTACATGCGTTGATAGCTTTCGTCGGGCGAGCAGCGAGCCGAGAGGTTGCCATATAGATTTTCTGATGTGGAGTATTTGGCCACTCCCCAGCCGTAGCGGTTGCCGCGTTTGTCTATGTTGTAGACGAAATCGGCTATCACCACGCGCCCTTCCATCATGAGTCTTGACAGAATCGGGTCGAGCGACACTTTTTCGCCCACGGGCATCTCTTCTACAAGATCGCCTGGCTTGCGTTTACGCTTTCTACCGGTCAACCCCAGCAGTTCGGCAAGGGCTTTCGAAGTGATCTCCCCTTCGGTTGAGATTGTCTGCAGCACTATATCGTCGAGCATCGCGGCATCTTCGTTTGGAGCGAGATGCTTGGTGCGCCGATAGTTGATAAAGTCGGGGAGCCATTCACGACTTATCCAAACGGCTTTGCGGTTGAAAAATTTGCCGTAGGCACACTCGCCATCCCTTATGATCGGCCCTTTCCATTCCCAAGGGCCGTCATCATTGTCGGTCCAGAAATGCGGTGTAGCCTCATAGACCGAATACCCACGTATGCCGGAACGAAACATTGGCAAGAATCCCAGTCGGCCGACCCGCTCCTGTAGGTCAGCCATACTTGTGATAGGTTCAATCCGCCAGGTCAATTTATGATACCATGCCATATCACTGATCACTGCAGTTCTCTGATGCGCACTTAAGTGGCGCTGTTGTTTTTGTATGCGTCAACTATGGGAGAGAGATCCGTTTCGCCATAGTGATATGGGTAGACAATCCTGGGCGCTATCATGTCGATTGCGTGAATGGCCTGCGCCTCAATCTTTGCGTCTGCATCATCAGAAGTTGTGACAACCGGGAGTTTATTCTCTTCCCATGCCAAGATGCCACCTTTCAAATCCACCACTTTATACCCTTGTTCTGCAAGATAGTTGGCCGCCTCGCCACTGCGACGGCCGCTACGGCAATATACATAAAGCGTCTTTGACTTGTCGAGCGCGGCAGCTTCTTTCTTGAAATTAGCTGTGTCGAGCCAGTTGAGAAGATGGGCATCCTTGATATGTGCAGCCTCAAACTCCTCGGGGCGCCGCACATCAAGGAGATAAGCATTTGCATCTGCGCTGAGCTTTGACTGAAACTCCTTGGGAGCCACCACTTCTACGTTGGGGTTAGTAGCTTTTGCGCTACATCCGGTTATAAACAATGTGGCTGCGAATGCAAATATCCTCTTTAACAGTCTGATTGTTTTCATTTTTAAGATCAGTTTTTCAGTTTGAAGACTATGCGTTGCACTCCGTCGACAAACCGCGTGCTTGTGATACTGAAAGTGCCTATCTCGGCGGTATGCTTAACATGAGTTCCTGCGCACAGACACTCATCATAGTTACCCACTCGCACCACCCGCACCGTATCGGAAGCCCCTTCCGGCAGCCGACTCATGTCAAATCGCTTCATGGCCTCGGCTTGAGTGATGAATTCCTCCGTCACCTCGACATCCTCTTTTACTATATTGTTTATGTAATCTTCAAGCGACTTTATTTCCTCGTCGGTCAAAGCATGGTCAAGATGATAATCGAGTTTCGATTTCTTACGCTCGATATGTGCACAGAAAGCACGCCCGCGACCATAGCGGCGCGCCATTTCTCCGTTGAGCAGATGCTCAGCAGTGTGCATGGGCGGGTATTCCTGTTTGTTATGCTCGTTGAGTATAGTTGTTTCTTCCATAGAATACAAAGGTACAAAAAACCTCGATTAAGTAGCTCACAGCTACATAAAAAATGAGTGTAATTTTGCATCTTAAGCATGTGCGAAATGATATCTGCGTTTCAACTAATCAATCACAACTAATCTGTCGGGCGGAGGAAGTTCCTATCGCCTCGGCCATTCATTGGCATCTTTGTCCGTGTGCTTCGGTCGTGTACAACAATGTACACTCCCTCATCACACGAACAAAGCTGCTGAATGACCGCTTCAGCGTTAACATATATTATGGGACAGACTCTAAATGATATGTTTTACAACATACTATTTTACTTTGAACGTATCCGACGAATGAGTAAATTTGCATAAAACCGAACATATACGTAAGGGATAGTAAGCATCTAAGAATATGTGGCAGCAAATTGAATTCGTCCTCCGGCCTCGCAGGAATGGTTTTCATCTCATCACCGACGAGATAATGAGCCATCTTCCGACGTTGCCTAAAGTGGGCTTGCTGAATCTGTTCATCAAACACACGTCGGCGGCATTGACCATCAACGAGAATGCCGATCCGGATGTGAGGGTCGACATGAAGAGTATCTTCGACCGATTAGTCAGGGAACGAGAGCCGTATTACACCCACACTATGGAGGGCGACGACGATATGCCGGCCCATGCCAAGGCCTCGATCATCGGCCAATCAGTGACCATCCCCATCACCAACGGCCGCATGAATCTGGGCATATGGCAGGGTGTTTATCTTTGCGAGTTCCGCGACTATGGCGGAGCAAGAAAAATAGTGGCAACAATAGCGGGAGAATAAACAGTGTGTACACCTCTAATTGTTTTAATATGATAAAGACTTTCTTCATATCGGCATTAGCTATGATTTCATCGATGGTAATGAACGCTCAGCGTTCCTTCACGGCTGAGATAGATGGCTCGGTGGGGAAACTGGCTACCCATGTGCAGCTCCCCTCCCCCGGCGCCGATGGTAAGTGTCCGGTGGTAATTGTGTGCCACGGTTTTACAGGCAATATGGATTCCTCTCTGTTGATCGATCTTGCCAATGATTTGGTTGAAGGAGGCATCGGAGTGGTGCGCTTTGATTTCAACGGTCATGGCCGCAGTGAGGGCAAGTTTGAGAATATGACCGTATTGAATGAAATTGAAGACCTCAAGAAGGTCATAGACTGGACCCGTAGTCAGGAGTTTACTGCCAACATCTCTCTGGCCGGACACTCGCAGGGAGGCGTTGTCACATCTATGGTGGCCGGAGAGTTGGGCTATCCGGCCATCCGATCGCTGGCCATAATGTCGGCAGCCGCAGTGCTCCGCGATGATGCCCTGCGTGGCAATACACTGGGATCAATTTACGATCCGTGGAATGTGCCCAAGCTGATCCCCCTCCACGGCGGCAAGCTCAATCTGGGCCGCGACTATGTATTGTCGGCTCAGACCCTTCCTATATATGAAACTGCCGCAAACTACACAGGGCCGGTATTTATACTGCATGGCACCCACGATAAGATTGTGCCCTACACATATTCCGAGAGATATAAGGCTGTGTATAAGAATGCAGAATTAAAGTTGATGCCTGGACAAGACCATTCCTACACCACAGAGTCCGAGGAAGCCGCCCTCCTGGTAAGCGACTTCTTCGTCAAAACTCTAACGCAAGAACTTTGAGAATAGTATATGTATGCTTAAGGGAGTCGGCGGCCGCTGGTCAGCCGCCATAGCCTTGGAGAAAATTTAGCGGCTGTAACAAACGCTATGCAGCATATCTCGGGGGGATTTTGGGTGCTCAGGTTTCGGTTATTTTGCGTAATTTTGCACCGAAATTTCATAATCAATCATGACACATTTCGGTAAGCGATATTACATTTTCCTGATCATATTCCTTGGAATGCTCTCGGCATTTGGCCCGTTTGTCACTGATATGTATCTGCCTACGTTGCCCTCAATGGCCGACGTTTTCCACACTACAGCTTCGCAGGTACAGATGGGTTTGGCCACCAGTATGTTCGGCCTTGCAGTGGGGCAGATATTTTTCGGGCCTTTGAGCGACAAATACGGACGTAAACCCGTACTTGTAGTGTCGATGATTCTGTTTTCAGTAGCCACAGTGGTGTCGATTTTCTCTCCGACGATTGAGTTTTTCAATGTTTGTCGCTTCCTGCAGGGTCTGGGTGGCTCGGGTGGTCTGGTGCTTTCACGTTCGGTTGCCACGGATTGTTGCTCAGGGCGTGAACTCGCCAAGATGTTGGCCATTATCGGCGCTGTCAATGGCATTGCACCGGTCACTGCTCCTGTGGTCGGTGGACTTGTGTCGGAAGCCGTAGGGTGGAAAGGCATTTTCTGGATACTGTTTGGCATAAGTGTGGTAATTCTTGCCATGTGTATAATATTCCGAGAATCGCTTGAGGATGATGTGAAATATAAAGGCACCGTGGAGAGCCTTATACGCAAATTTCCCGACTTGTTGAAGTTGAAATTCTATGTGGTATATACCGTGATGTATATGTTTGCGTGCGGAGTTCTGTTCTCCTATATTTCTTCGGCGTCATTCATCGTGCAGCAACACTTTGGCTTTTCCGAGCTTCAGTTCGCTCTGATTTTCGGAGTTAATGCCTTGGGTATAGGCATCGGATCGGGACTCTCGCTGAAGTTCAGAAAGATGAAAAATGCGGCTCTTTTTGGAGCATCAGGAATAGTGACATCCGTAATCATGCAGTGGCTGTCATATATGCTGTTGCCAACGTTTTGGCCCTATGAGATTTTCACCTTCACCATGCTTGTGTGTCTTGGCTTCATCTTCACTTCTGCCACCACGCTTGCCATGGACGAAGGTCGAGAGGCCATAGGTACGGCTTCAGCCGTATTCGGTGCAGCCGGTTTTCTGTCGGGTAGCATAGTGTCGCCCATCGTAGGCATAGGCAATATAATGACTACCACATTGCTTCTGCTCGTAATATGCGGATTTGCCTCCTTGCTTTTTGCCTTTGTGACCTACCGACGCGGTTATTGAGTCAAGCCACGAATAGTGACACGGCGCAGTTCCTCATTTAATAGGTCGTAGATGTAGGCAGGACTCTCAGCCGATCTGGTATGATATATGTATGAGCACGGCAGCGAGGATGCCGCAGAGAACGACCAACCCCCGATGTGAGCAGGGATTAGGTGACAATAAAAATAACTTGGTAAACTTTTCGATGTTTATTTTTTTAATCGTCACATAAATCAAGTTGATACAGTAGGCTATGACGGTCTGGATAAGAATAAGGGATGGTCAACGATGACTTTTCAATTTGCTTGAATCCGGCATGTTCATAAAATTTGTGAGATCTAACGGCTACGGATGGCGTGTCGAGTATTATATGCTTGTTACCTTTGGCTTTTGTATAGTTGAGGAGACACTCATATAACGCCAATCCCACCTTCTTTGAGCGATAATCTGATTGAACAAAGAATTTCTTCAAATTATCTTATGTTTGCTGGGATTCTTTTTAAATTTTTCCAACATGTATCGCTGAATGATACATATAGCTGCTAATTTTGTCAATGTAATTCAACAACGACTACTCAAATTAGTAATTATGGAAATGAAATCTATCCAGTTTCTCAAGGCAGCAGCAAACAAACTCAGAGACGGCAAGCTCAAACGTCTGGGCGCAAAAGAAGTATCAGATGCCTTAAACGGCATGATACAGACACTGGGACTCGACACCAAGGACGAGGCAATCGTCTTTGCAGCTCTTTTTGACAGGAGTTGCGGTGGACGCTGTTCCGACCTCGACGACTTAGCCTCATATTTCGGCGCGTCGCAACTCGACGTGATGGAGTATGTACCGGCTCTTCGCAGCCTCGAGAAGAAAGGTTTCATTGTGCTGACCGACAGGAGTGAGTGTCGGATTGGGCGCCAAAATTTCATGGTCACAAACTATGTGATAGGTTGTGTCCTCGAAAACAAGAAACCCAACCGCCAGAAGGCCACAATTCTTGAAAAGGAATTCGACAAATATGACCTCTGCAAGCTGGTCAGCTCTCAGGTTCAGGACGACGATGTCACCACCGAATCCTTATTCCAGTTTGTTGAAAGCGCAGAGCACGACAATGCCACGATGCCCCTTGTAAAGGATCTGAAAGCTATATTGCCCTCTTTGCCCGACAGGACATTGTTTTACGAAATGTGCAACGATTATGTTGACACCATCGGTGACGGTCGCACAAACGTCAACTCTACTCTGCGCGATATGTATCAGGCGTATGGCATACGGTTTAAGGTGCGCAAGTCGCTGATCGACGGTACAAACCCTCTTATCGCGGCCGATCTCATAGAACTCTCAAACGACCGAGATGATATGGCACTGACCACCAAGGGGCAGAAGCTCTTCCTTGGCGAGGATTTTGGCGCTTTCGGCCAGCAATATACCGGACTCAATCTGTATTCATTCGCACGCATTGTCAAAGAATATGTTCATAGCAGAGACCATGATGCCGAAAAGCCGGGCGCAATGAAAAAACTCGCCGAAAAGATTTGTGTCATAGAGGAATCAAACCGCTCGCTGGAATGCTTGCCGAAAATACAGGAGGTGATACGAGAGGAAGACTTCCGAGCCCTGTTCTACATAGCCTGCGATGCCTGTGCAAATGGGGGCACCCTGAGTGTATCCCGCGAGTTGGGAGAGATGTATCCCATCAAGCAGCGAAACAAGTATATAAAGGAATTTAAGGAGGAAATACACAAACTGCAGCGTCTCGACCTTATGGAGATGGTGACACTCTCCTCCATTTTCGGCGAATATACCGTATTGCAGCTCACCGACAAAGGCAAGGAACTCTATTTTGGCGAGGATGCCTCCCTCTTTATAGAAAAGCCCGAGAAGAAAAACCTCATCTGCGCTGCCGACATCAAGGAAAAGCATCTTTTCTTCTCCGAAAAAGAGCAGATACAGCTCAACCTCGTGGGCGACTCTCTCGAGGACTCCAACTACAACAAAATGGTGAGCCGCCTCGAAGAAAAAGGCTTGCCAAAAGGTATGGCCATACTGCTCTACGGCGCACCCGGCACCGGCAAAACAGAGTCTGTCATGCAATGGGCTCGCTCAACAGGGCGAGACATAATCCACGTTGACATTTCAGCCTCCAAAAGCATGTGGTATGGCGAAAGCGAGAAGATTATCAAAGAGATATTCACCAAATACAAACGCCAGTGCAAGAGCTCCAAGCTGAAGCCGATATTGCTGTTCAATGAGGCCGACGCCATCTTCGCCTCGCGCAAAACCGGAAACAACAGCAGCCTCGACCAGACCGAGAATGCCATTCAGAATATCATCCTTGAGGAGATGGAACGCCTTGACGGTATTCTGATTGCCACAACTAATCTTGCCGACAACCTCGACAAGGCCTTCGAGCGACGATTCCTTTTCAAAATCCGTTTCGACAAGCCCACAGTCGAGGCCAAGACCAAAATCTGGAGAGACAAACTCTCTGCCCTGACTGAAGAGCAGGCTCACACACTGGCCTCACGCTACGACTTCAGCGGCGGTGAGATAGACAACATAGTCCGCAAATCGCTCATGGCCGAAGTATTGGAAGGCAAGGCTCCCTCCTTCAATGAGATTGAGCGACTCTGCTCGGAGGAAAAGATAGGCAAATCCTCGGTCAAAAGCATAGGATTCAATATTAAAAGTTAACACCCTGTATCATAAAAAGCGACATGTTTCGTTAACTTTATAGAGTATTCCCAAAACCACCCCGCAATAGCCACATGACTCAACTACAGAAATACACCTGGCTGATAGAGACCATCCGCCGCGCCGGCAAAATCTCTCACCGAGATTTGTCTGACAAATGGGAGCGCTGCAAGGATCTGAGCGACTGCAAGCCCCTGCACCGTGCCACATTCAATCGCTGGCGCGACGCCATCTTCTCGCAGTTCGGCATCATCATCGACTGCCAACGCGTCGGCGGCTACCTCTATTTTATAGCCAACCCGGAAGACATCGACGAGGACGAACTAAAGAAGTGGATGCTCGACTCCTTTGCAGTGGGCAATCTCATAGGCGAAAACCTTTCGCTGAAAGACAGAATTCTCGTTGACCAGATACCGTCGGGCCGCGATTATCTCACCACTATACTTGAGGCGATGAAAGAAAATCGGGTAGTCAGTATTGAGTATAAGGCTTTTAAATATGACAGGGCTTTCAAAATTCCGGTTGAGCCTTATTGCGTGAAACTCCATGAGAACCGTTGGTATATGCTCGGTCATAATCTGAGCAAAGACGCAATCCGCCTGTATGGACTCGACCGTATTGAATCAATTGAGATCACCGGTCAGGAATTTTCGTTGCCTAAAAACTTTTCCGCTTCGGCATATTTCTCCAACTACTTCGGCATCGTCATTGACAAAGATATCACACCGGAGCGTGTGGTCCTGCGAGCCGACAAAAAACATACCCCCTACCTCAAAACACTCCCGCTTCACCATAGCCAGAGATTGATTGAGGACACCGGCGAGTATGCCGATTTTGAGCTATACCTCTCGCCGACATACGACTTCATAATGAAGCTGCTTCATACAGGAGCTATGATCGAGGTATTGGAGCCCATGTCGCTCCGCAAGGCTATGAAAGGCTGGATCAACGAAATGCACGAACTTTATAAAAAAGATTGAGAGTGAAAGACTTTGTAGCAATAGATTTTGAGACAGCCAACGGCCGACGCTCCAGCGTTTGTGCCGTAGGCATAGTAGTGGTGCGTGGTGGGGAGATTGTAGACAAATATTATAGTCTGATACAGCCGGCTCCAAATTACTACACATACTGGACCACCCAAGTGCATGGGCTTACACGCCAGGACACCGACGACCAACCACAATTTCCGGAAGTATGGGCGCAGATTAAGGATCGTATAGCCGGGCTGCCATTGGTGGCTCATAACAAACCGTTTGACGAAAGTTGTCTGAAAGCAGTGTTTGAAGAATACGGAATGGAATATCCCGGCTATGAATTTCATTGCACCCTGGCAGCCTCGCGCAGGAAGCTAAAACTCCCATGCCATCAACTCCATGTCGTAGCTGCTGCCTGTGGCTATGACCTCGAAAACCATCACCACGCACTCGCCGATGCCGAGGCCTGTGCTGCTATCGCAATGAAAATATTATAACTGGATATCCTCAACTTTCATAATATCAGGATAAATCGTTATATTTTCGGTCTATGTCGACCAATAAGAATGCACGGTTGCGTTATCAAGTGCTTGACAGCTTCTTCAGCAATTTTCAGCGGCGGTATTCGATTGACGACCTCGTGGAGGCTGTTCTTGTTCTCGCAGCGGTGATTCCGGGTGCTCAATTTTACTCTTGATCTTGTTCTCGTTGATATTGCCACGATGACAGCATATTGCCTCATGGCGGGGAAATACCGGGATTCATCAAAGGGTAGTTTTCCCGTAAAGAAATACTTCGAGTGCGAAAGCAACGATTTTAGTGGCCGGGGTGTCTCCCGGTCGGAAAGGGCAGTCGGAAGATTGCTCTTTTTTCGTTGAAATCTCCTGCATTTTCTGCGTTATATGCATTCTGAGCGGGCGTATTCAGAAATGAACTACGAATTCCACTACCGCTTTGCTTTGTTCTGATATTGAGGGGGTGACACCTCTGGCATAAAAGTATTGTTCGTAGTTGACGCGAATATCAGCTTGCAAAGATTTTTTGCCAAGGCTGAGTGTCACGCCTCCCGTGAGTCGGTGCCGTTCTGGATCATCGGCTCCAAGTTTCCCGTCATCATGCACCTTCCCTTTGCTGTGATCAGACATATAGTCGTATCTTCCGAGGAATGATATGGCTGTGAGATGTTTTTTCAAAGGTAGCCGGTAAGCCGCGAAAGCGTCAATAGCGTTTACCGGCTTAAAAGAATTATGTGCATAATATTTGCGAAGATATTCCGCCTCTATGTGCCATCGGGAATTCTGGAAATATGCTCCCACGTCATAGAGATAGGTGCTTACATCGCCGGCATTGGCTTTCTGCATACTGAGGGTGATATTGAACTTATCCCGGAATTTTGCCTGCGATTTGAAAGAGAAATTATAATTGGAAGTCCAGTAATCTTTCTGCCCCGTAAGGCCGGAACCATTAAAAATTCCACCTTCCAATGTGACGGGAACTGCCTTGCCGAAAGTCCAGCCCACGGCCGCCCCGACATCACGGGTATTTCCCACCTGTTTGGCTATGAATGACCGATTGGCAAAATACTGGAGATGTGGAGAGCGGTGTGCATCAATTGAAAAAGGAACGCGCATCTGGCCGAATGTGAATTTCCATGCCTTGTTAGGTTGGTATCGGATATATGCGTCAAGCATTTTGATATTTCCTTCATCGGACAGGTCGATTTCCGCCTTATACCGTATTACAGGAATAATCATGCCTTCCAACGCTATCCGGGCATTACGAATTTCAAAACGTCCTTTGTCGATATCAGGCTCATATTCATATTTTGCTCGGATTGCTCCGTGAACATCAGGAATATATTGACTTTTTTCCTGCGCATCTACCGACAATGCAGTCATAATATACAACAGGATTGCAAGACTCTTTCGTATCATGTTGGTTCAAGCGATTTTTTGCATCGAAAGGAAATAGGAATATAGATTATGCAATAAT
>JAMPGA010000001.1:1085118-1194821 GCA_023664185.1 Muribaculaceae bacterium | reverse complement strand
CCTAGGACCCACAGATTATGAGTCTGTTGCTCTAACCAACTGAGCTATAGGACCTGAAAAGGAGATTTTTAGCTTAATTGTTGGCTTTATATCTCGTTTTGCGTTGCAAAGTTAGTTGTTTTTGTTGAGATATCCAAATTTTTTTTTACACTTTTCAAGTGTGATTGTTTTGGATGGGCTGATGCTCAATGGGTTGGTGTGGTTTCTTCGATGTCGTTGAGGTCATACTGGTTGAAGTAGTCCCATTCGATGTGGCGTTTTGTTCCGCTGGCGCGCCCACGGTTTTGTTTTTCCACGAATTCTTCGCGTGATCTTACGGCATAGTGATTTATGCGGATTATATCCTGCTGGGGCTCGCGCTCGCGGAAGTTTTTGGTTATAGGATTGCCGTGTGAGTCGGCAGCCGTGCCTGAAATCCGTGCGGCTTCATGGCAGCCTGTCATGGTATATACTTTTCGGGGATCCACGATGCTCTTCACATGGCGATTGAGTTTGTGTGAGGGTAGGGAGTGGTGTCTGAATCGGGTCATGACGGGCTCTGCCGTTTTCTTTTCTGCTCCTCCGCTGCCATATATGAGCCAGTTTACTTCTACGGCGGCCGTGCCGTTGAAGTTTGCAAGAAATTCCGGTATACTGCTGTCTCTTACGGATACGATAAATTCATCCAGGTCTATAAATGCTATCCACCGACACTCAAAGCGGTGTCGAGCCAGGCAGTCGTCATAGGCCGCCAGTTGCATTCTGAAGCCGGGAAACCACGTGTATTCCACCGTTCCCAAGTCGATATATGGTTGCAATACTTCGCGGGTATTGTCGGTGCTTTCATTGTCATAGACATAAAATTTCTCTACTCCCATTTTCTTGTGCCACTCTATCCATTCTTTGAAATATGGGCCTTCGTTTTTGGCTATTGCGCATATGGCCAGCTTATATTTTGGGGTGCTGTTGTCGCGCTTCAGCATGCGCTTCAGCTTCAATGCGTTCAGTGGTCCGTAGCGCAATATGCCGCGCCATCTGTTGCGCGCCATCTTGCAGGGTATCAGTCCGGCTATTATTTCGGCAGCAACCTTGTTCATAGTTCAAAGCTTGATTTTTCCGGCAGGATATACTCAAATGCCTCTTTGATTTGCTCCATCACTTTTTCATAATTCCTGATGTTGACATTATCGTTGAGACACACTAATGAGTATGTCTGCGAGCGTATTGCCTTCACCGCCTGAGCTGATTTTATCATGAGCGGAAACATTTTGGTGTCCTTATAAGTATTGTAGGGCACGAAGTTGCCTTTGCATATCTGCCAGGTGCGAAACAGTTCGGGTGTGTAGTCGTTGAGTGCACGGAAGCGGTTGACCGAGGTTGCCGTGAGCTCCTCGCCAGCCACATCCCATACTTCCTCGAAGGTCGATTTCAGATAAGGCTGCGCATTATGGGGGGTGCGGAGGGTAATGAATTTGTTGTATGGAATCAACAGATAGTTCCATAGAGCCCGTGTGCCATAACTGGGGTCAAACCACTTGTCGTGATCGCGTTTCATCACCTCACTCTTGTCGAAATGGCGGTTTATTATCTTCAGATTGTTTTTTATCCTCACATACCATTGCGACCAAGCGGGATTGTAGAGAAAAGTGGCTATATCGCGCGGAAGTCCATCCTTGAAAAAGCGCTCTGGAGTGATGTGGTTGATGATATAAAAATCATCGTTGAAGTATACGAAATGATCGGCCAGCCCTGGAATGAGATGTATGTATCTCTCAATTACCACCGAATTATAGGTGGGGAGAAACTGCTTGGGTATATAGTCGCTATGGTTTACCAGATGTAGCTTCGGATTGCTTTCATCGAGCCATTCCGGTTTTTGCCCGCTGGTGACAAAGTGTATTTTTCTCACCCAGGGGGTAAATTTCTCAATGCCTCTAAACCAATATTTTAGAAATCCATAGTCACGGAAACGGGCTTTGGAAACACCGTTGCGGGTGTTTCCTTTCTCAGCGCTGTATCTGGCAAAGTCTTTCTGCCAGATGGGGTCGTTCATGTCCACCCATGTCACAATGAAGTCTATTTCCATTCCAAGAATGTTTTCAAGTGGAAGACAAAGGTAAAGAAAAATAATATGATTGACAAAAATCAGGCATCATTCTTCCACCGTGGCATGCTTAAATCGCTTGTGTGTCCACAGATATAGCTCCGGAGCCCGGCTTATTTCATGCTCCAGCATTCGGTAATATACCTCGGTAAGTTCGAAGTCGGGAAGCGACGACGGTTCTTCGCTCATCTTCACGTATTCAGCCCGATAATACCCGCGTTTCACCCGATTTATTTTCAGAAACCAGGCTTCAAACCCATAATGCTTGATGATCTTCTCGGGGCCGGTGAGCACCGGTGTGCGGTGATGGAGAAAGCTGATGAAGTTGCGCACCTCGCGTTTCTTGGGCGACTGGTCGGCTATAAACCCTATTATACACTCCTGATGACTGGCGTGGAGATCTGTTATATATCTGGCTGTCTTATACATATCAACGCTCACTGCTCCCATGCGCCCTCTGAGTTTAAGCATCAGCCGATCCATATTTTTGTTGCGCAGTTTGTGGTAAATCTGAGCTGCCACAGCGCTCTTGTCAAGGCGAAGGGGCATCGACGAAACCCACTCCCAATTTCCATAATGCCCCAGATAGATGCCGATAGATTTTCCCGATCTCAGCACCTCGTTAACTTTTTCGATGTTGCTGAAATCCATGCGTCGATTAAAATCTTCGGCCGACATCGATGCCATTTTACAGCTCTCAAGAATATTGTCTGTGAAATATTTGTAAAACTTCTTCTCTATCTTCACAATCTCACCGAGGTCTTTCTCCGGAAACGACTCCGTAAGATTACGTCTCACTATATCCTGCCGATATCTGATTATGTAATAGACTATTAAGTATAGCATATCAGAGATGACATACAGCAGCCTGAATGGTATCAGAGAGATGAGTTTGAGAGTATAATATAGCAGGTGGTAGGACATGGTAGGTGTGAGATTTGCATATCTTCGTGCAAAGTTACTAAATAGCAGTAGCTAAAAGGTGGATTTAATATTATTTTTCAAAAGTGGGCAGTAATCATACACACCTATCACCTTACCTTTGTCATATAAAAATAAAACCGTTATGAATACCACCATCCATCCCACCGACGTAGTCACCGTAGTTTGTCGCGAAGGCAGCCGTCAGCTCTACAATTTCTCGGTCAGCGGAGTCGACAGTATGTCGACGCTGTTCCGCCAAGTGCGGTCGCGTGCCTCCGAAGATACCGGAGTGGTCAAGGTGATTATACGCAATAATACCCGGGGTTGGTCGCAGCAGCACACCCTTGTGTTCAAGTCCGACACCAAGCCACAACCGTTACAGCCGTCATCTCGAAATTTTATGGACTATCCCAGACTATTCTGACACAATGCCAAGCATAGAAATCGAAAGCCGTCCGCTTTGTGAGTAAAACAAAGCGGACGGCTTATAGTAGTGTCCTATATTCTATCGATCAGTTTTTCACAAACTTATAAGTCTCCATTTTAGCACCTGGGGCTTCTACAACCAACACATACACACCGGGAGCAATGCCCTTGGTGATGTTTGCGGCAGCCTCACCCTTAGCTCTGCGCACCATTATGCCGCTCATGGCATCAACCACAGTGTAGGTAGCATCAGCCTGTGTGGCCATAATCTCCTGTATCGAGCTTGAGAGGTTTTTGTAAGACTGCATTATCTCGTCGGCCGACAGGGCTTTGGGATGAATGGTCAGTTCGTCCATCAAACCCTCGTAGGGGCGGGCAGTTTCATCGCTGCAGCCTATCAAGAGGGGCTCGTTGTTGTCGGCAATAGCTCCGGTGGTTACGCCCGTTGTAGAGCCCACAAGCTTGCCGTCAAGATAAAGCTCGAGAGTCTTGTCGGCATACTTTCTGACGCCGGCAAAGTGGTGCCACTTTCCATCGAAATAAGCGTTGGCATCCGAAAGTTTCACCTCTTTTTTGTTGACATTATCATCGATAATAAAGCCCATAGAACCGTTTGAATGACGCTCCACGCCTACCCAATGGCCTGTAGTACCTTTTGAGGTATCGGCCGAGTGAGAACCTTTGAAGAAGAGATAGCCGTCGTTGTCAGTCGAGTTGAACCACAGCTCAACAGTGAAGTCTTTCTCGCCAAACTGGATGGCATCGTAGGCCGGCTGGCTGTAATACGAACCGTTGAAGCTGACAGCTCCACCCTTCTTGCCATCTGCAGCCAAGGGAGTTCCACCCACGGCTGTAGCTTCGCCATAGACCATGTTGGGAGTGGTTTCACCAACGGTGTCGAAAGGGAAGTAGGCCAGTTGAGTTCCGGTGGTGGCATAGCGCTCAGCCACTTTTTCGGCCTCCATGGCGCCCTCATAGATGGTAAACTCATCTATGCATGCGGCAAAGGTGTTGTCGAAATTAACGTTGACATTGCCTATCACCAGAGCCTCCATATTATCGGCCAGCGCACCCGTGCCGTCGGCACCCTCGGCCACCTGCACACCGTCTACATATATAAGGAGTTTCTTCGCGTAAGTGTCTCTCACACCCACAATGTGATGCCATTGATTGTCAAACCATTTGCCAGCCTCTTTCACATAAGCCTGGCTCTTGGTCACATTATCGTCAATGGCAAAATAGAGCACATCGTTTTTCAGCTCCATTCCCATCCAGTGGCCCGTGGCGCCGGTAGCGGCGTTGGCGGCGTTTGAGCCCTTGTGGAACAGATAAGCGGCATCGTCGGCTGATTTTATCCAGAACTCCACCGTGAAGTCGCGGTTGCCCAGCTGAATCTCCTCGTAGGCATCCTGCATATAGTAATTGGTGCCGTCAAGCTGTGCGGAATTGCCTCTTTTACCTTCCACACAGAGCGGTGTAGAAGTGCCTTTTGCAGTAGCCTCACCCTTAACGTGGTTGGCAGCCGTGGCTCCGGCATTATCAAAAGAGTAGTAGGCGAGTGGAGTGAGCATTACCACTCTGTTTACCTTTAGCTTTATCTGATAAGATGCTTCGTCGCCGTCCGATGAGCCTGCAGTAGTCACAGTCACTGTATAGTCACCCTCGGCAGTGGGAGTGCCGCTCATTGTACCCTGGTTAGCTGAGGCGTCAAACTCCCAGTTCAATCCGGCAGGAAGCTCACCACACACGAGCGAAGTGCAGTTCTTGCCCTTGAGCACAACGGGCTCTATGGCCCCTCCCAGAGTGATCATCTGCGAGGGCGCTCCGCTGCTCACCAGGATGGCAGCCTTGGTGTCAAACACATCCTCGGGGCAATAGCTCAGATGAGGCGGCTGGTTGTAGGCTGTGTTCTGCCAGGCTATAGCCATACGGTACTGGTGGTCCTGAAGCAGGGTGGGGAGCTTGTAGACGGTTGGCTCGGTGGTGGTGAATATCAGCAGATCGCTCTGAGTCTGTCCGTCGTGAAGTATCACCTCCTCGCGCCAGTCACCGAAAAGATCGGCCTGAAGGTTGGGGGTATTCTTGGTGCCGTTGCAGGCAGCAGCATTGCTGTATTGCTCAAAGGCAGCAAGAGTGTTTATTTTCGAGAAATCAGGGGTCGGTTTGGTCACCCATGTCCCATCCAGACACTCGTCCAGCAGGTCGCCATCCCAGTAGATACGGAAGTTTATTGATGGGCGGTTGTTGGATATGGCCACACCCTGCGAGTAGACCGATGCATCGGAGGCTGCCCAATATTCATAGCCAGGATAGTTGGGAGAGACGTTGGCAGCCAGTCCGCGGCCTATATCGTTGCCCGACTGAGGCTTTGAGAAGAGTATCTGTCCGGTGCGGGCGTCGCGCATCTCAGTGTCATAGGGGAAGTCGGTTTTGTTTTCGTGAGGCATGAACACCTGCAGACCCTCACGATCGGGTATCATCTTGGCCAGGTGGAGGGCGTCGCCATGACCTTCAGCCGAGCCTCCCACGCTATAGAGCACAGAGCCGTCATGGTCAAGAGCTCCGGCGCCATAGATGATTTCATCCTTGCCATCGCCGTCAACATCGCCCACGGTGAGCGCATGAGCTCCCTGGCCCCAGATGCCTTTGCCTTTCTCTTTCGACTCATGGAACCATACTTCCTGCAGCTTGCCATCCTTGAAATCGACAGCCCAGACGAAAGCACAGCGATAATAGCCGCGGGCCATGATCACCGACGGATGCTGCCCGTCAAGGTAAGCCACACCGCCCAGATATCTGTCCGCGCGGTTGCAATAGTTGTCCCCCCAGATATCTTCGCTCACGTGGTCGTAGCCGGGCTTATAGGCTATGGTAGAAAGCGCCTCACCGGTCTTACCCGAGAAGCAAGTGAGATATTCTCCACCTCCCAGCACATGGCCGCGGGCTGCACCCTTGCGCGAGCCCACATCATAGATGCGATAGTCGTCGGTCTCCTTATCGTTGCCCATCAGCACCCAGTTGCCCTTTCCGTCTTTGGTGCCGGGGGCTGTCTTGCATATCATTTCGGCGCTGCCATCGCCATCAAAGTCATAGACCATGAACTGCGTGTAGTGGTTGCCCGAGCGGATATTATGGCCCAGATCCACGCGCCACAGTTTCTCGCCCTTCAGTGTATAGCAGTCTATTATGGTAGGCCCGGTGAAACCGCTCGAGGCGCTGTCCTTGGCGTCGGAGGGAACCCATTTCACAAACAATTCCATCACACCATCGCCGTCGACATCGCCCATCGAGACATCGTCGGGGGTAAATGTGTAGCTGTGGCCATCCACCTTGCCTCCTTCCGGACGATCAAGGTGAACTTTCATATACGGGTCTGCCCATGCCGAGCATGTACCTTTGTCAAAAACTGTTCCGGCAGACGTGGCTCTGACTTCATAGACGGCATTTGCCGTTCCGGCTTCGTCGGTATAGTTTGTGCGCGTTGTGATTGGCGTGGCATTGATTTTGGTGCCGTCGCGATAAATGTCAAACGAAGTGTCGGTGGCATCGGTGGTCAGCGAACGCCAAGACACAAACACGCCTGTGTCTGTCTTGACTGCCACCACGCCGCGATCCAGCTTTTCGGCTTGCGGTGTGGCTGCCGAGGCGCACAGAGCTGTGGCCGCCATGCAGCAAAGTAGGCTCTTTTTCATGATGTTATTGTATTTTGGTTTAAGGTTGATAGGTGAAAATAGATTGAAATAGCCGGTAGAATCTGTTGGTCACGCGAGATTCTACCGACCATCCTATAATTTAGAATTCAGCTTTGCCCGGAGTGCGGGGGAAGGGGATCACGTCGCGGATATTAGTCATGCCGGTAACGAAAAGCACCAGGCGCTCAAATCCGAGTCCGAAGCCCGAGTGGGGCACTGTGCCGAAGCGGCGGGTGTCCAGATACCACCACATATCCTTCATCGGGATGTTCAGTTCCTCGATGCGTGTCAGCAGCTTGTCGTAGTCGGCTTCACGCTCCGATCCTCCGATTATCTCGCCGATGTGCGGGAAAAGCACATCCATGGCGCGGACAGTCTTGCCGTCCTCGTTCTGCTTCATGTAGAAAGCCTTGATCTCTTTCGGATAATCCGTGAGTATGACGGGCTTCTTGAAGTGCTCCTCAACCAGATAGCGTTCATGCTCGCTCTGCAGGTCGGTGCCCCAGTGCACGGGAAATTCAAACTTTTTGCCCGATTCTTCGAGGATCTTGACACCCTCGGTGTAGGGGAGACGGATAAAGTCGTTCTCCACCACAAATTTCAGGCGCTCGGTCAGACCCTTGTCAAATCTCTCCTCAAGAAATTTGATATCGTCCTCACAGTGCTCAAGAGCATATGAGATACAATATTTCAGGAACTCCTCGGCCAGATCCATATTGTCGGTGATGTCGTAGAAGGCTATCTCTGGCTCTACCATCCAGAACTCCGACAAGTGGCGGGGTGTGTTGGAGTTTTCGGCTCGGAAAGTGGGGCCGAAGGTATAGATCTTGCCCAAGGCGGTGGCTCCGAGTTCACCCTCCAGCTGGCCTGACACGGTCAGAGCAGTGGGTTTGGCAAAGAAGTCTTTGCTATAGTCGATGTTGCCTTCCTCATCCTTGGGAAGATTGTTGAGGTCGAGAGTAGTGACCTGAAACATTGCTCCGGCACCTTCGCAGTCGCTGGCGGTGATGAGAGGAGTATTGAGATAGAAGAATCCACGCTCGTTGAAGAATTTGTGGATGGCAAAAGCAAGAGCTGAGCGCACTCTGAGCACAGCGCCGAAAAAGTTTGAGCGCGGGCGCAGGTGGGCTATCTCACGCAGATACTCCAGCGTGTGGCCCTTCTTCTGCAGGGGGTAGGCGGTGGGATCGGCAGTGCCGTAGAGCTCCAGGCTATCGGCCTGAATCTCGCAGCTCTGCCCTTTGCCCATCGACTCTACGAGCTTGCCTGTCACACGGATGCTCGATCCGGTGGTGACGGGTTTAAGCTCCTCCTCGGTGAAGCGGGTCATGTCGAGCACGACCTGAATGTTGTTGATGGTCGAGCCATCGTTGAGTTGTATGAACTGGACATGCTTATTGCCGCGGCGGGTGCGAACCCAGCCCTTGGCTTCGACTTCGGTGCCTATGAGCGCCGGAGTCGAGAGCAGGTCTTTTACGGTAGTTCTCTTCATTGTGTGACGGTTAATAGATTAACGTTGGGGTGGGGGATCGGTTTACTCAAACGATCCCATTTTAAGAAAGTTCACCTCTTCCTGGGTCAGATAACGCCAGCGACCGCGGGGAAGATTCTTCTTAGTGAGACCGGCGAAGTACACTCTGTCGAGTTTGGTGACGTGGTAGCCGAGGCTTTCAAATATGCGGCGCACAATGCGGTTGCGTCCCGAGTGTATCTCTATGCCGGCCTGATTGCGGTCAGTCTCCGTGGCATACGAAATGGCATCGGCGTGTATAGGACCATCCTCAAGTTCAATGCCGTCGGCTATGCGCTGCATGTCGTCCTCCGAGATATCCTTGTCGGTCCAGACATGATAGATCTTTTTCTTGATAAACTTCGGGTGTGTCAGCTTGGAGGCCAGATCGCCGTCGTTGGTGAGCAAGAGCACACCGGTGGTGTTGCGGTCGAGGCGTCCCACAGGATACACTCTCTCCTCGCAGGCTCCCTTGATGAGGTCAAGCACAGTGAGTCGTCCATTGGGATCGTCGGAAGTTGTGACGCAGTCCTTGGGCTTGTTGAGCAGGATGTAGCACTTGCTCTCGAGAGTCACAACCTTGTCGTTGTACTCCACCACATCGCTGTGGTTTATCTTTGTGCCAAGTTCCTTTACAACTTCGCCGTTTACCTTTATGAGGCCCTGCTGGATATATTCGTCGGCTTCGCGGCGCGAGCATATACCGGCGTTCGCCATATATTTGTTGAGACGTATCTGCTCGTTGGGATCGGGCATTTCCACCTCATACTGTATGCGTTTGGGTCTGGGAGTGAAGCTGCGGCCACCCTGAGGCATGCCATACTGATTCTGGCGAGGTGCCTGCTTGCCACCCTGGCGGTTGTAGCCGCTCTGACGGTTGCCACCCTGCTGGTTATATCCTCCCTGACGGTTGTTGTAGCCGCCCTGCTGGCGAGGCTGATAGCCACCCTGCTGGTTGTATCCACCCTGTCGGGGCTGATATCCACCTTGCTGACGGGGTTGATATCCACCTTGCTGGCGAGGCTGATAACCACCTTGCTGTCGAGGCTGGTAGCCACCCTGCTGGTTGTATCCACCCTGTCGGGGCTGATAGCCACCCTGGCGATTATATCCACCCTGCTGGCGGGGCTGATAGCCCGTCTGACGGTTGTAGCCGCTCTGCTGACGGGGCTGATAGCCTGTCTGCAGGTTGGTGTTTTCCGAATCAGTCGAGCTTGTATTGTCTGTAGCCGATCCTTCGGTGGGATGCCCCTCAGTCTGAGGTACATGCGGACGGTAACCACCCTGGCGGGGCTGATAGCCGCCCTGCTGGTTATATCCTCCCTGACGGTTGTATCCGCCCTGCTGTCGGGGCTGATAGCCACTCTGGCGGTTGTATCCGCCTTGCTGGCGGGGCTGATATCCTCCCTGACGATTGTAATTCTGGTTGTAGCCACCCTGACGGGGCTGGTAGCCTGACGGTTGCTGGCGCGACTCATCGCCTGCTTCAGTCGATTGATTTGTGTTGTAGTCTGTTTGTGAGGTTGATTGACGCATCTCCGGATTCTCGGCGGAAATGGGTCGGGCGCCTATGCGCGGACGTTTGCCTTTTTTTTCGTTGCTTTCCATTTGTGAGAGCTTTTTGAGATGTTACTTTAGATTTTTTTTTACATGCTTGCCTCGCGGCAGTTTCGTTAAGGATTTCTTTGGATGTTGATCAAATTTGATATAAAGAATGAAAGTATATTGTCTAAACGAAATTTATGTCTCGATTGTTGAGGAGAATATAAGTCAAATATTCTTCCTCCACGACTGCAAAGATAATGTTTTTTTTGTAAACAGCGATGTTTGAAACGAAAAATTATGTAACTTTGAAAAATGAAAGCGAAAATAATCTCAATTCTTACTCTCGCCCTGCTTCTCTTTCCCTTGGCGAGAGCTCAAAAACAAGATTCAATGACAGATTCAAACAACGATGTTAAGGTCCTGCTCAAGACCTCGATGGGCGATATCACCGTACTGCTCTACGGCGACACCCCGCGCCATCGCGACAATTTTGTGGCCCGAGTCAATGCCGGCGACTACAATGGTGTGCTCTTTCACCGTGTCATAGACGATTTTATGGTGCAGACCGGCGATCCCTCGTCGAAAAATGCGCCCAAAGGCAAGATGCTCGGCAGCGGCGACTCGGGCACACCCATTGAGGCTGAGTTCCTATTTCCTAAACATTACCACCATCGCGGAGCTCTCGCAGCTGCCCGCCAGGGCGACACTGTGAATCCCGAACGCAAGTCGTCAGGATCGCAGTTCTATATTGTCACCGGACGCAAATACTCGCCCGCCCAGCTCGACCAGATGGAGAAGCAGGCACTGATGCGCCGAAAACAGGATGTGTTCAATGAATTGACCCGCGAGCACCGCGACTCCATCATGTCGATGCGCCGCAATCGCGACCAGGCCGGACTCCAGGCTCTGCAGGAGCAGCTCATTAAGGAGACCGAAGAGCGCACCGCAGGCGACTCCGTGATCTATACACCCGAGATGCGCGAGGACTATGTGAACATCGGCGGCACGCCCCATCTGGATGGTGCATACACCGTGTTTGGCAAGGTCATCGATGGCATGGACGTGGTCGACAAGATTGAAAAAGCTGAAACCGACGCCAACGACCGTCCCCTCGAAGATATCAAAATCATCTCGGCTAAGGTGATTGAATGACATTACCATATAAAAACGCGGGCGTAACCATCTTGGCTGCGCCCGCGTTCGCTTTATCTTCTCCTCTTGCGAGATTTTGAGGTCCTGGCTTTCTTCTTGGAAGAAGTTGTCTTCGAAGCTGCTTTTGCCGGGATTTTTATGGTCTGACCAATCTGGATATCAGTGCTTCCCTTCATATTGTTTGCACCCTGGATGGCAGCTACCGTGGTGCCATATTTGCGGGCTATCTTGCTCAGCGTGTCACCCTTCTTAACCTTGTGCGTGGTGGTTTGTGCGGTCTTGGTCTGGCGTGTATTCTCTCTCTTAGGCTCCGGTTTGGCTGCTTGTGTAGTTGCGCGGTTTGCAGCAGTCTCTGTCTTGGCCGTGTTGGCCGATGCGGTTTGTGTGGCGTCGGTTTCCGAGGTTACCGGGGGCAGAGGCTTGGTCTCAACCACATGGACGTTGTTGTTGGGTATTCTCTCTACCACCTCGATGGCCAGCACGTCGCCCTCTTTCACCTTGCCGCGGCGCAGATTGTTCCAGCGCTTTATGTCGGTGGCCGAGACTCCATACTGCCGTGCTATGTCGCGGATGTTCTCGCCACGCTTCACAGTGTGAGTCTTCTTTACTACCCGTGTAGTGTCCTGTGTGGCCACAATCTCATTGTTCACCTCATTGTTGACGGTCTGCTGCGACATACGGCTCAGATTGGCTACTCCGCCGTCCGACGCTATCATCACAGCCTCCGACTCAGTGGACGCTCCTGCCGGCTCAACATACGATCGACGTGCATAAAGCTCTTTGTCATAGTCGAGAATGCGCTTTTCGCTCATCACATAGCTCAGACACTGCTGAGTGGGCAGAGTGAGTTTATAGGGGCGATAGTCGCCCGGGATTACGTCTTTGAGAAACTGCGGATTGAGCATTCTTATCTCCTCAACGGGGATATTGAGCACTGCGGCTATCTGGTTGAAATGTACATACTTGTCAACCGTAACAGTGTCGGTGGTGAGCTGGCGCTTCACTATGGTGGGTGTGATGCCGTGGTCGCGACAGTAGTTCATCACATAGTTAGCGGCTATGAATGCGGGCACATATCCGCGGGTCTCCGACGGCAGATAGGGGTAAATTTCCCAAAAATCTTTCTTCGATCCGGTGTCACCACCCGCTCTGCGCAGAGCCTTGTTCACATTGCCCGGGCCGCAATTGTAGGCGGCTATTGCCAGCGACCAGTCGTCATATATGTCGTGAAGCTGCTTGAGATAGCGAGCCGCGTTGCGCGACGACATTCTCGGATCTCTACGCTCATCCACCAGCGAGTTCACCTCCATACCAAGCCCCTTGGCGGTAGCTGGCATGAATTGCCAGAGCCCCACGGCTCCGGCTCTCGACACGGCGTTGGGATTGATGGCCGACTCGATTACCGGCAGAAATTCGAGCTCCATGGGCATACCCTCCTTGAGCAATTCCTCTTCAAAGATCACTCCATAATAATTGTGAAGAGCCACCATGTCGGCCACCAGGCCGCGCTTTCTGCCCATATACATATCTATGTAGTTGCCCACGATGCTGTTGTAGGGTAGTTCAATCTCGGTGGGCAGACGCTTGAGGCGTTCCTGATAGGTCGACGCCGAGGTCTGGCCTATGGAGCCAGTGTCAATGCCCGGCACCACAAAGTTTTTAAGATAGAAGTTCTCCTCGAGCAGCCTTGTCTGGGTTTCGAAGCTTTCAGGAGCTATGATATTGTCGTCGGTGATGGAGTATCTTATATCGAGTATTGAGGGCGCGGCCATGGCCGAACCGGCTATACCGAATGCAGTGAGAAATGTGAGAAGGATTGTTTTCATTTTGGATCAGAAATTTATGGCCCAGTAGAGTCCGAGACTCGGGCGGCTGGAGAGATTGCGCATCCCCCCGTCCATCAAGGCTGGGGAGACGTCTACTGAAAGGTCGGGAGAGATATCAAAATGGGCCAGCTGAGCATCGACATACGCGTCGACCATAGCCACCAGATACACGCCTACCATACACAGTATGCACAGGTCGCGGTTGCGGCGATAATAGTTCTTGCGTGTGCGCAGCAGGTTGGTAAGCCACGTCTTGTCGAGGTTCTCCTCTTTCACAGTCGGAGCAAAAAAGTCCATATAGCTTTTGGTATTCGGATCATTGTCCATAATATCGCTATAGGCTGTGGTATAGTCGGAGAGCATGGTGCTGTTCCACGATGTGGCATAGCCCAGACCCATGAATGCACCTATCACTATGGGCAGTTTCCAGTAACGGCGGTTGTAGAGCTGCCCAAGACCTGGAAACAGTGCCGACATCCACACCGCACGGGTGGGATCAGGATTGAACGTAAACTCCACTTCACGGTCTTTCAGTGCCGGGTTTTCCACAATGGGTATGGAATCGATGGGGACAATTGCCAGCGAATCAGCCGCTGTCGAAATACTGTCTACCGACACGAAATTGGGCAATGGATCTGTGTAATCTACGTCGATGGTATCAGGCAGCTCGGTGGCCACGGGCGATGTGGCTCGTGGTGTCGGCCTGACGGGACGGTTGGGCCGTTGTCCGAGAGTTTCCGAAAAAATGTTAAAAGTTCCGGCCAAAGCAATTGCCAGCACACAGACCAGCGCCTTAAGGCGCAGTCTGTCACTTGAGCTTACTTTTTCCGTGAAGATTGACATTTTGTTTGTAATAGGCTTATTATCAAGTATATGGGCATGCGTTTACAGAGCTTGTGACCCGTGTCTTGGCCACACTCACTGTTTTGCAGTGTCAAAGATAGCAATTAATCTTTGAAGTTCATTGTCGTCATTGAAGGCAAAAGTGATTTTGCCCTTTCCCGAGGCATCGCAAGACAGTTTTACGGGCGTTGAGAACCTTTGAGACAGGTGGTCTCTTAAAATATCAAAATCTTTGTTAGAAAATCTTTTCTGAGCTTTTTCAGGCTCTTTTTCCTTCTGGTTGGCAGCATCCTGGAGTGCTTTGGCTATCTCCTCTACTTTCCTCACGCTCAGACCCTCTTTGAGTATCTGCCTGAACACCTTCAGCTGGGTCTTTGCATCGGGTATGCTCAGCAGGGCGCGGGCATGCCCCATATCGATTTTCTTGGCCGAGAGTGCACGCTGCACTTCGTAGGGCAGACGCAGCAGACGCAGGAAATTGGATATCGTGGCCCTCTTCTTGCCCACACGTTCGCTCAGTCGCTCCTGTGTCATCGAAGCGTCCTCAAGCAGTTTTTTAAATGTCAGAGCCACCTCTATGGCGTTGAGATCCTCACGCTGTATGTTTTCTATCAAAGCCATCTCGGTGAGCTGTGTCGAGTCGGCCTCGCGGATATATGCCGGGATGCTCGACAGTCCGGCGCGCTGAGCAGCTCTGAATCGTCGCTCTCCAGCTATGATCTGATATCCTCCCTCGGGAAGCTTACGGACTGAAATGGGCTGGATTATGCCAAACTCACGCACAGATTGCGTGAGCTCCTCAAGAGCCTCTTCATCGAAGTCGGTGCGGGGTTGGTCGGGGTTGGGGGTAATGTCCGATAGCGGCACCTCGTTCAATGCCGTTGTGCCGCGTGCGGGGGTGTCGTCCATCGAGATGAGCGAGTCCAGGCCTCGGCCGAGAGCTGAGCGTTTGGGATAAGGCATATGTGGATCTCCTGTAGTTTGTTGGTGAGGGTGGGGGGATTAGTGTGAATTTCGTTTTATCAGTTCGCGAGCCAGAGCGGTGTGCGATGTGGCTCCGCGCGACAAGGGATCGTAGAGAATCACCGGAAGTCCGTGGCTGGGGGCTTCGCTCAGGCGTATGTTGCGGGGTATCACGGTGTCAAACACCATGTCGCCGAAGTGACCCTTGAGCTCTTCGTAGATCTGATTGGCCAGACGTAGGCGTGCGTCATACATGGTCAGCAGAAATCCTTCTATCTCGAGTGTGGGGTTGAGCCTCGACTTGATGATACGGATGGTATTCAGAAGCTTAGTGATTCCCTCAAGAGCAAAATATTCAGCCTGGACAGGTATGATCACCGAATTGGCCGCCGTGAGGGCGTTGACGGTGATAAGGCCGAGCGAGGGGGAACAATCGATAAGTATATAGTCGTAAGATGCTGCTATCGGCTCTATGGCACGGCGCAACACATTCTCGCGCGAGGGTTTGTTTATAAGCTCTATCTCTGCACCGGCAAGGTCTATGCGCGAGCCTATAAGATGAAGGTTTTCACAACATGTGGCCACCTGCGAGCCTTCCATAGGATAGTCATCCACAAGGCATTCATAAATCGAAGACGGCATCTTCTTGGGGTCTATTCCATATCCGGAGGTAGAGTTTGCTTGTGGGTCGGCGTCGATTATGAGTGTCTTTTTGCCTTCGGCGGCAAGGGAGGCGGCAAGATTGATGGTGGTTGTAGTCTTACCAACTCCACCTTTCTGGTTTGCAATGGCTATGATTTTACCCATGACTTACTTAGAGAGTTTCAGAGGTGCAAAGTAACAGAAAATTTTTAATACCGCAATCCATCTTTGCTGAAAATCGTGTTAAAATGTTGATAACTTTTGCGTTTTCTCTCGATTGTTCAAATCTTTTATCTCCTCCTTCACTGTTTTGCGCAGCAGAAGCAGGGTTATCATGGTGGGAAACGCCATCAAGGCATAAAACAAATCGCAGAATCCCACAGCCATCCCCAACGGCATCACGGCGAATATCACCAGCGTCACTATGAAAAACCATGTATAGTATCTGGCCTTGCGTTCGCCCACCAGATATGCGGCACACCGGTTGCCGTAAAAGCTGTAGGAGAACATCGACGACAATGCGAAACACAACACTATCACCATCAACAGAAATTCGCCTCCCGGAATGGCATTACCGAAGGCGCCCAGGGCGAGTTCAAGCCCTTTCACTCCCTCAACGGCATTCAGATCGCCACACAGCAGCAGCGCCAGAGCTGTGAGTGTGCACACGAATCCTGAGTCGATGGCCGGTCCCAGCATGGCTATGAGCCCCTCGCGGGCGGCCGACTGATTGCTCGAAGCTCCGTGCATTATGGTGGCTGTGCCCACGCCGGCGTCATTGACCAGTGCCGCACGCCGGGCTCCGATTATGGCTATGCCCACAAGCGCGCCCCAGCCGGCTCGCAGATTGAAAGCTTCGCGGAATATCGAGCCTAATACTTCGGGGACTCTCCCGATATTGGTGACGATAATATAGGCTACGAGCAGGAAATACAGCCCCACCATAAAGGGCACAAGCCAGGTGGCCACATTGGCAATTCGTTTTATGCCGCCAAGTATCACCACTGCCACCAGAGTGGCTATGGCAATGCCGATCAGTAGCCTGAGGGAGGTGGTCGGCTCCCATCCGGTCATGGTCGATATTCCCTGAGTCAGACTGCCTTGTGCTATCCATTCGGGAGTGGCGAAGGTTGTCAGCACGGCCTCGGTGAGCTGATTGGCGTTCATGATACACAACGTGCCAAACATGCCCGCCACTGCAAAGGTCAAGGCCAGCCAGTGCCACCGGCGTCCCAACCCCTTGTCTATAATATACATTGTGCCTCCCAAGGGGCGTCCGTCGCTACCGATGGTCTTGAAGCGGGTGGTAAGCACTCCCTCATGAAACTTGGTGGACATGCCCACCAGGGCGCTGATCCACATCCAGAAAATAGCTCCTGGTCCACCCATCACCAAGGCTATTGCCACACCGGCTATATTGCCCATGCCGACGGTGGCCGCAACTACCGACGACAATGCCTGCAGTGAGGATATCTGCGAGCCTGATTCCCGGCTCTTCTTTTCGCGAATCACGCGCAGAGCAGTGGGCAGATGTCGGAGCGACACCATTCCTGAAGTGAAAAACAGAAAGAATCCACCACCTATAAGGAGTATAAACAAAGGGTAGCCGCAGATTGCATCAGCTATATCGTTGATTGTCACCAGTTGCCTCCGGCGCCTCCTCCGCCTGTGTGTCCACCGCCAAAAGAGCCTCCACCGAAAGATCCGCCCCCGAACGAACCACCACCGCGGCCTCCCAGCATGCTGCCGATCACGGCACTTGCTGCCAGAGCATCGGTGTCGGGTTTGCGCGCTATCTTAAACGATTTATCCTCACGGTTGCCACACGCTTTGCACACCATCACATCATATCCCATCCCTTCACGCTGGGTGGTGGGGGCATACATAATCTTTCGATCTACCACACTCATGGCTCTGGCATGGCAGCGCGGACACTCCTGATAGGGTGAGGTGCGGTTTATGTAGGGGAAAATATCGGTCTGTGCACACTGCGGACAGCTCCACACGTCGTAGTCCACGGAGTTGAGCTTCTCCTCCATATCCTGGGCCGGGGTGAGATAGTCGTTGTCGTGCTCCTCGTCCACGAGCATCATGCTGTGGCCGCAGTGCGAGCAGCTTCGTTTGTGTCGGCGTGTGTGGTGCATGATCAGTTTAAGCAGTATGAAAGCCACCAGGCCCATCCCGAGAGTTAAACATGCCACAATCAGAGTGGGTTGCACCAGTTTGTTGAGTGCTCTCCAGCGGTCCACATCGTCAAGCTTGCGTGTAGACAGACTGGCCCATATCACTCTCAGCAGCATAAATACCGCCACTATCCCACACAGTGCAAGATAGAGGCCGAACAAGTCGTCCGACTCCTCGCTGTCTCTCGCATCGTTGGGCTGTCCGGAGGCTATCTCGGCTGCATTGTCGGGATTGCGCAGAATCTCGCCTATGGCATCCACTCCGGCCGTCACGCCACCGTCATAGTCACCCTCCTTGAAGAGGGGAAACATTTTTTGTCGCAATATGCGCCCGGCTATAATGTCGGGGATGACTCCCTCCAGCCCGTAGCCTGTGCGTATCTGGGCCGAACGGTCGTCGCGCGACACCAGCAGCAGCAACCCGTTATCGTTGTCACCTTTTCCCACACCCCATTTCTCAAACAGCTCGGTGGCAAACTCCTCGGGCGTTGTGCCGTCGTCGATCTTGTCGACCACCACAACAACCACCTCCGAGGTAGTCTCCTTCCAGATCTCCGAGATTTTCGAGTCGAGAGCCCTGACGGCGGAAGGAGACAATACGCCAGCCGGGTCGGATACATATCTGGTGCGGTCGGCCACATGCACGTTGGGCACTTCGTCAACCGTGATTGCTGCCCCGACTAATGGCAGCAACAGTGTGAGTAGTAGCAATAAGCAGTGTCTTGTCATCAGTTGTTGATTTTGAGGCTCATGCCGTTGAGCCGTCTGTAGAGATCGAGAGCATAAACATCGGTCATGCCCGAGATATGGTCGAGCACGGCCTGGATTTTGCCATAGAGGGTGGGGGAGTTCACCTCATATTGCACAGGCACTTTCGAAAGCAGAAGCCTCGAATAATTCAGGTGGGGCGATGTTACGGCTGTCACCAGATTTTCAAGCAGGAAAGTGATGATGCGTGTGCCTGCCAGTTCAATCTCCACCACATCAGAGGCACAATAGATCTTTTTCCACGACAGATCCTCGCATTTACGGTACCCGTCCCCCTCGGGGCCGGGAATATGATCAAGCAGTGATCCCGTGAACTCCCCTTCGAGTATCTTCTGCTCGTTTTCCACGAAGGTTTCGGCACACCGGCTCACCAGAGCACCTATTATCGACGATCTCAGATAAGCTATCTTCTCGTTGGGATCCTCCACGCCATCCATCACTTCAAGCAAATGGCAGCGGCGCTCGGGAGTGAAATACTCGAGAAGCAGCGGTATCACCTCCTCAGTGCTGAGAATCTTGAGCTTGTGGGCATCTTCTATGTCCATTATCTCGTAGCAGATATCGTCGGCCGCCTCCACAATGTAGACCAGCGGATGGCGGGCAAATTTAATGCTCCCCTCCTGTGTGTCCATACGTTTTATGCCGAGCTCTTCGGCCACCTTTATGTAGTCGTCGGCCTCCGAGGTAAAGAATCCGAATTTGCCGTGGCTTCCTGCTTGCGACGAGTCAAATGGATATTTCACTATCGAGGCAAGTGTAGAGTAGGTCATGGCAAAGCCCCCTTGCCTACGGCCGTTGAAGCGGTGGGTAAGGAGGCGAAATGCATTGGCGTTTCCCTCAAAGTTAGTGAGGTCACACCATTGGCCCGGAGTGAGCTGTTCTTTATATATCTTGCCGGGACCCTCGCTGAAGAAAGTCGAGATGGCTTTCTCGCCCGAGTGCCCGAAGGGAGGATTGCCCATGTCGTGGGCAAGGCAGGCGGCAGCCACGATGTCTCCCAGGGTGTTGAGCTTGTCGGCCCATGGTTCCGACGCATATCGAGGTTTGAGCCTCAGGGCTATCTCGTTGGCCAGCGAACGTCCCACACACGATACTTCCATGCTGTGGGTGAGTCGGTTGTGCACAAAGATGCTCCCCGGCAACGGAAACACCTGTGTCTTGTTTTGCAAGCGCCTGAAGGGCGATGAAAACACCAGACGGTCAAAGTCGCGCTGGAAGTCGGAACGCACCCCGGGACGGGAGTCGTGATAATGCTCCAGACCGAACCGCTTGTCTGATATAAGGGAATCCCAATTCATTATGGTAATGCTGTTCTATTGGTCGCCGTGCTGCCTGAGCAAGCGTTCAGCTTCCGGAGCATCCTCCTCCCTCACCATCATCCTAACACCTCCTATCGACGAAGGTATGGGGATGACACTGAGGATGGTAGATCCGTCGAGCACACTTTCTATGCCATGGTCGGACAGCATCCCTTTGGCTATGTTGGCCTCGACCGGCGTGTTGAATTCGGCTATACAGACAAGCGCCATTTTTATTCGGGTTTACGTATTTCTGTTGTCAGTTTGTCGTCGCCCTGGTTGTAGGAGACGTATATCTCATCGCCGGGCTCGACTGTGGAATCGATTATTAGCTCGGCGAGCACATCTTCCAGATATTTCTGTATGGCGCGCTTCAGAGGACGGGCTCCAAACTGTGAGTCATAGCCCTTCTCGGCCACAAAGTTGCGGGCTTCGTCGGTGATGGTCAGCTTGTATCCAAGATCTGATACGCGCTTGCGGAATCCGGCAAGCTCGATCTCGATTATCTTGAAGATGGCCTCCTTGTCGAGCGGCGAGAACATGATAATGTCGTCGATACGGTTAAGGAACTCGGGCGCGAAAGCCTTGTTGAGAGCCTTCTGAAGCACTCCCTGGCTCACCTCCTTGTCGTTGGCCGGACGCGAGTTGAAGCCTATGCCTCCACCGAAGTCCTTCAGCTGACGAGAGCCTATGTTTGACGTCATTATTATTATGGTGTTCTTGAAGTCAATGCGGCGTCCAAGCGAGTCGGTGAGGCGTCCCTCGTCCATAACCTGCAGCAGCAGGTTGAACACATCGGGGTGAGCCTTCTCGATCTCGTCGAGCAAGACTATGGAGTAGGGGTGACGGCGCACTTTCTCGGTGAGCTGACCACCCTCCTCATATCCGACGTATCCCGGAGGCGCTCCGACGAGCCTCGACACGGTGAATTTCTCCATGTATTCCGACATGTCTATGCGTATCAGGGCATCGGCTGAGTCAAAGAGATATTCAGCCAGCTGCTTGGCAAGATGGGTCTTGCCCACACCCGTCGGGCCGAGGAACATGAACGTACCTATAGGCTTCGAGGGATCCTTAAGCCCTATACGGTTGCGCTGGATGGCTTTGACCACCTTGTCGATGGCCTGATCCTGACCGATGATAAGGTTCTTCAGCGCAGGAGCCATCTCCTTGAGGCGTTTACCCTCGGCCTGGGCTATGCGCTGCACGGGCACACCGGTCATCATGGCCACCACCTCGGCCACCTTCTCCTCGTCGACAGTTTCGCGCATGGTTGCAAGGTTTTTGCGCCATTCGCTCATGGCGGTGTCGAGCTTGGCCTTAAGCTCCTGCTCACGGTCGCGGTATGAGGCTGCCTTTTCAAAGTTCTGAGCCTGCGCGGCACGCAGCTTTTCGGCGCCCGCCTCGGCTATGTCCTGCTCGAGTTCTTCGATAGCTGCAGGCACCGATATGTTGGTGACATGGATGCGGCTGCCGGCCTCGTCCATGGCGTCGATGGCCTTGTCGGGAAAATTACGGTCGCTTACATAGCGCTGTGTGAGAGCCACACAGGCATCGAGAGCCCCAGGGGTGTAGACCACATTATGGTGCTCCTCATACTTATCCTTAATGTTGTCGAGGATTATGCGTGTCTCCTCGGGGGTGGTGGGTTCAACCATCACCTTCTGGAAACGACGCTCCAGAGCTCCATCGTTCTCTATGTTCTTGCGATATTCGTCGAGCGTTGTGGCGCCGATACACTGTATCTCACCGCGCGCCAAAGCCGGCTTCAGCAGATTGGCCGCATCCATCGAGCCGGCAGCATTACCAGCACCCACAATGGTGTGGAGCTCATCGATAAACAGTATTATATCTTTGTTTTTCGAAAGCTCGTCGAGTATGGCTTTGATGCGCTCCTCAAACTGTCCGCGATACTTAGTTCCTGCCACGATCGAAGCCATGTCGAGCGACACAACGCGTTTGTCGAAGAGAATCCTCGACACCTTGCGCTTTATGATACGCAAAGCCAGTCCCTCCACTATGGCGCTCTTGCCCACACCGGGCTCGCCTATCAGCACGGGATTGTTTTTCTTGCGTCGGCTCAACACCTGGGCCAGGCGCTCTATCTCCACGTCACGACCGACCACCGGATCCAGACGCCCTTCCTCGGCTGCAAGGGTCATGTCGTTGCCATATTTGTCGAGCATGGGGGTGTCACCTCCACGCTTGGCGGCTCCCGATGGCTTTGACGGTGCTGACTGCCTGGCCGGGGGATTATCTTTGGGGAAGGGCATTTCGTCATCGTCCTCATCATCGTCGTCAGATGTCGAGGCGGCGGCGCTTGCAGGTGAAAGGGCTTTGATCAGTGCGTCATATGTGATACCGGCTCTGCGGAAAGGCTCCATGAAGTCGGAATTCTGAGCATCCGAGTTATGGAATATGGCCAGAAGCAGGTGTATGTCGTCTACCACATTGCTCTTCAGCATGCGGGCCTCAAGAGCACTGAGCTTGATGATGCGGCCTGTGAGGTCGCTCATGGAGACATCGCCGCTCGAGATGCTACCGGTGTAGCCGCTCTCAGTGGCTGCGTTCAGAAGTGCATTGTCAAGACCCTTCTGAAGCATTGAGCCGGATGAATTGTGAACCACCGTGTTGATGAGATTCATCGGGGAGGAGGCTGAATCTTCCAGCAGTGCGAGCAGCAGATGTTCAGGCAGCACATAGCGGCTGTTGTGCCTGGCCGCCTGTGCGGTCGACTCGCTGACCGCGTTTTTGAAATTCTGTGTATATACTATTTCCATCATGATATTTGTTGACACATTTGTTGCAATGTATTGCAGCTGACAAGTTGGGATGAAGCGCAATGACATTTGATATATTTATAACAAAAACTGTGCCAAACTGTCAGAGTGGGTTGAGAAAAATCTTCAAAAATAGAGGATTTTTATTTATTTTTATTGATTTTAACGTCGCCATTCTTACTGTTGACCTTGCATTGGCCGGTGACACGGAGCTTGGTGGCACGTATGGATCCGCTTGATGAGGCATTGAAGCTGCCGTTGTCCACCTTGCCTGCCAGTTTGATGTCGCCCGACGATGTGGCATTGGCGGTGATCTCGGATGCTGAGATGGCCTCCAGGTCGATATCCCCGCTCGAATTGGCTGTGACGTTGATCTTCTCGGCATTTATCACGTCGATCTCCACATCTCCGCTCGAATTGGCCGTGATCGTGGCCGTATCCTTGCAGTAAAGCCCTTTTATCTCTATATCGCCGCTCGAGGAGGCTGAGATGGTGGCCGTGCTGCACGATATAGAGCCGAAGTCCAGATCGCCGGCCGAATTGCATGTGAGAGTGATGTCCTTGCATGTCAGGTTCTTGAGGCATTTGATGTCGCCGGCCGAGTTGGTCACATACTCCTCAAACACCGGGCCTGACACATATACCTTCACATCCTTCATACTCACATTTCTGTGGCTTGGGTCGGGCGTCACACCCACGTCCAGTGTGCGCGAGTCTTGGGTGACGGACACACGGTCGATCACATCGTCGGGGGCTATTACCTTAACCTCTACCGCTGAGACCCCGGTTACAGGTGTATAATAGACGTCGACAGAGCTCTGCGACTGCAGACATATCAGCCGGTCGGTGAAGTTATACTTCCTCTCTGCTGCCTGCAGACCAGTGGTAAACAGCAGTGCTGACAGGATGATTGAAATACTGGTTGCTCTCATAAGTAGATGTGTTTTATGCATTAAACGTATTTGTTTTCTTGAAAATTCTGTCGACAATCGCGGCCAGGGCGCCGTCGCCTGTCACATTGCATGCCGTGCCAAACGAGTCCATGGCTATGTAGAGGGCTATCATGAGCGCCACAGCCTGGTCGTCAAAGCCCAGAATGGATTGCAGCAGACCGATCGATGCCATTATGGCACCTCCCGGAATGCCCGGTGCGGCTATCATTGTCACCCCCAGCATGGCTATGAAGTGGGTAAACAGCCCGAAGCCGTGGGGCATGCCGTGCATCAGCATTATGGCCAGTGCGCAAGCCACTATCTTCAGGGTGCTCCCGCTCAGGTGTATAGTGGCACACAGTGGCACCACAAACCCGGCTATGTCCTCTCTGACACCCATGGCTATGGTCTGGCGCAGAGTCACGGGGATTGTTGCCGCGCTCGACTGTGTGCCCAGTGCCGTGAAGTAGGCCGGCATCATCGTGCCAAGCATCCTGAGCGGATTTTTGCCGGCTATGAGCCCTGCCACGCCATATTGTATCAGCAGCAATAACACGTGAAGCACAAATATCACTGCTATAATCTTGACAAAGCATCTCAAGATGGCTCCTACCTCTCCGGTCACCGTCATGTTCATGAATATGCCGAAGATGTAGATGGGCAGCAAAGGTATGATGGCTACATTGATGGTCTTAGCCACGATGTCGCGAAACTCGTCGAACGCTCTCCTCAGTGAGTCTTTCTTTGAAAATGCCACTCCGAGCCCCAGCATGAACGACAGCACAAGCGCTGTCATCACCGTCATCAATGGCTGCATCTCCACTGTAAACCACGGCATTATCTCCATATTTTCAGTCTCTGCCAAGGCCAGACTCTCGGTGCCGCTTATCATACGAGGAAATGAAAATGAGCAGCATGCGTAAGACATCAGTCCGGCAAATAGCGTGGCGCCATAGGCCAGCAGTGCCGTGACCACCAGTAGTTTGCCCGCACGAGTGCCTATATCGCCGATGGACGGTGTGACGAATCCCACTATGATGAGCGGAATCATGAACCCAAGAAACTGCGAGAAAATGCCGTTGAATGTAGCAGCCAATTGGGCCAGCCACTTCGGAGCGACAAAGCCGATCAGGATGCCTGCCGCTATGGCTATGCCTATGAGCAGCAGTAGGCTGGGGCGTTTCTTCGTTTTCATCTCCAGAGCGATGATGAGGCGTCAGACGGCATGCGCCAGTCTCCGCGCGGTGACAGACATACTGAACCAACTTTCGGCCCGTCGGGCATGCACGAGCGTTTGAATTGCTGACTGAAGAATCTTCGCATGAACACCTTGAGCCACTTCTCTATGGTGTCGTCGTCATATTCCTGCGGAGTGAATGCACAGCGCGCCAGCATCCGGATGCGCTCTGTGGCGAAGCCGTAGCGCAGCATATAGTAGAGGAAGAAGTCGTGAAGCTCATAGGGCCCAACCAAATCTTCGGTCTTTTGCTTTATCTGACCGTCGTTTGTGGCAGGGAGCAGCTCGGGACTGATGGGGGTATCGATAATGTCGAGCAGCAGCCTACGCTCCTCACTGCCATCGGGAGCTGTCATGGCAAAATGATGCACCAGGTATTTCACAAGGGTCTTGGGTACACCGGAGTTGACGCCATACATAGACATCTGATCGCCGTTGTAAGTAGCCCAGCCGAGAGCAAGCTCCGAGAGATCGCCTGTGCCGAGCACTATGCCGCCGAGCTTGTTTGAAATGTCCATGAGTATCTGAGTGCGTTCCCTGGCCTGCGAATTTTCGTAAGTTATATCGTGTACTGTAGGGTCTTGGTCTATATCCTTGAAATGCTGCTCTACGGCCGGTCCGATGGGTATCTCCATGGCTGTCACGCCGAGGGCTTTCATCAGCTCCACGGCATTGTTGTGGGTGCGGTCGGTGGTGCCGAATCCGGGCATAGTTATGCCGACTATCCCTTTGCGGTCAAGTCCAAGCCTGTCGAATGTCTTCACGGCCACCAGCAATGCCAGTGTCGAGTCAAGGCCGCCCGATATGCCCACCACAAGGGTTTTGCAGTTGATGGCCACAAGGCGCTTGGCCAGTCCGGACGACTGTATGTTGATTATTTCGTCGCAACGTTCGCTGCGCTCGTTACCCTCGTCGGGCACGAATGGATGTGGGTCTATGTATCTCCGCAGCTGTCCGAAGTCGGTGTAGCCCGATTCGCCCGACACAGTTTCGTCAACACTTATTTTCTCCAGCAGTTCATTCTCAGCACAATCCTGATAGGACGTCATCCTCAGTCGGTCATGCTCCAGAGCTTGGATGTCAAGGTCGGCTATAGCCACATTGTCGGCCGGGTTCCATCGGCCGTTGGCTCTCAGAATTGATCCGTTTTCGGCAATAATGGCTTTGCCGTCGAAAGCCAAGTCGGTGGTCGACTCGCCAAACCCGGCACTCGAATAAACATACCCGCAAATATTGCTGCCCGAACGCATGGCTATAAGATTGCGCAGATAAGAATACTTGCCGATATGGTCGGGTGAGGCCGAGGTATTGGCTATCACCTGCGCTCCGGCCATGCACAGCCGGGCCGATGGTGGAACAGGTACCCACAGATCCTCGCATAGCTCTATGCCTATTTTCACCCCATGGCTCATAAAAATCCTGTCGGTCGACATCTCGGCTTCAAACTCGTCGAAGCAGACACTTCCCGTAACGCCAGCTTTGAGTGGACGCCACCAGCGACGCTCGTAAAACTCACCGTAGTTGGGGATATAGGTCTTGGGCACCAGGTCGACCTTACCGTTTCTGATGAAGGCGGCACAGTTGTAAAGCGCTCCGTTCCATCTCACGGGTAGTCCTACTATAAAATGTATAGGAGAGCCAGTGGAATAATCTCTGAGTTTTGCAAGCGCCTCACGCGCAGCGTCGATAAGGGTATCGTTGCCAAAAAGGTCGCCGCAGGTATATGCTGTGACCGACATCTCGGGAAATACTGCAAGCTCCACACTCTCTTTGGTCAGACAATCGAGCATTAGGAGTATATTGTCGAGATTATATTTCACATCGGCCACTCTCACCGGTGGGACTGCGGC
Organism: Muribaculaceae bacterium; assembly: GCA_023664185.1. Classification (GTDB taxonomy): domain Bacteria; phylum Bacteroidota; class Bacteroidia; order Bacteroidales; family Muribaculaceae; genus Duncaniella. The sequence continues at coordinate 1,168,167 of JAMPGA010000001.1, read as the reverse complement.
CGCAACTCTCAGAAATCCGTTGTGCATATCAAAAGCTTATCATGTTGAGGGTACGAAGTTAGTGAAAATTCGTGAATAATCAGTGAACAGAATGCAACTTTTGTCGGTTTTACATAAAATAGTTCTCCGTTATGCCTGCACAACTCCTTCATTACGCGTTGCTCATCCTTCTTTGGGGAGGGGTGGCAGCCTATGTGCTGATGATAGGAATGCTGGTGGTGAACGTGATGACCGAAAACCGCAATCCTCTGGCCACTTTGGGTTGGGTGACGGCACTGATATTCTTTCCCATAGGAGGCGCATTGCTCTATTTTATATTTGGCAGAAGTCTGCGCAATGTGCGCATGATATCGCGCCGCAATAGGCGCCGCCTTTTCAAAACAGACTCCCACACACCGCTGCCCAAACTCAATAAAGATCTGAGCCCCGAAAATCGCCAGCGTGTCAGGTTGGGATATGCTGTGGCCGATGCTGTCCTTTACCCAGATAATTCCGTGGAGGTATTCAACTCCGGGGTAGAGCTTTTCAAGACCATGTTTGCCGATCTGCGCAGGGCCACACGATATATAAATGTGCAGTTCTATATCATATCTAACGATGCCGTGGGGCGAGAACTGTGCGACATACTGGTGAATCGATCACGCAACGGTGTGAAGGTAAGGGTTATATACGACTATATCGGATCTTACGGTAAACGCCCACACGAACTTTTTGCCTATCTTAAAGAGAATGGGGTAGAGGTGCACTCGTTTTTCAGAATACAGTTTCCCGACAAGATAAGCCGCATCAACTGGCGCAACCATCGCAAGGTAGTGGTGATTGATGGCGTCACCGGATATATCGGTGGCTTCAACGTGGCCATGCGATATGTTGACGGTGGCGATTTCAATCTGTGGCGCGATCTGATGGTCAGAGTCACCGGTCCGGTTGTGGCAGGTCTGCAGAAAGGCTTTGCCATCGACTGGAATTTTATGGGACATCCGCTCCTCACTGACCCTACATCTCCCGACGGTATACCGGGCAGGGAGGCTGTCGGCGGTGTCGACGCACAGATCGTTGCGTCAGGCCCCACCAACCGCTGGGCAGCTACGGGTTTTATGTTTTTCAAAGCCATTTCCGGAGCCAAAAACCGTGTGTGGATTCAGACACCCTATTTTCTTCCCGGCAGCGACATACTCACAGCACTGCAGAGCGCCGCAATGTCGGGTATCGATGTCAGGGTGATGGTGCCTCGCCAATCCGACTCCAAGGTGCTCACATATGCCTCATATAGCTTTGTTGCCGAATGCCTTAGTGCAGGGATAAAGGTATACTTCTTTCGTCCGGGCATGCTTCATTCCAAACTGCTGATAGTCGACGATGATTTCTCCACTCTGGGATCCACTAATTTCGATTACCGCAGTTTCGAACATAATTTCGAAGAGAACATAGTGATGTATTCGCGAGAGGCCAATGCCCGTCTCTCTGAGCTATTCATTCGTGATGAGAGTGTCTCCGACCGTGTGCGTCTCTCCGTGTGGAACAAGCGTTCGCGCCGACAGCGCTCTCTCGAGGCTATGAGCCGCCTTCTCAGCCCCATCCTCTGACATCCCTGCTATGTAAAACAAAGCGAAGGACGGCCTCACGGTCCCCCTTCGCAGCTTACACATAGTACTTAACGTCAGTGGATTATTGATTAAATCTTCGTATTTTTACGGACAAATAAAAATTCTTATCAATGCTTTGCAAAATTATATAATTGTTTTGAAAGAACCTAATCTCACCGGTTGCCAAAGTGAATTTAGTTGAGAAATTTTAAGTGTGAAGACTCTTTCAGAAGTTAAATTTATTGTATGATTTAACACTTGTTGTTTAAAAATTTTACAATTGCATATCTGTAATAAGGCTATATTTTAATCATGGTAATACCTATGTTAATTAAAGTTAATTTTAAAGATTGGCCTTTCTTTGTTCAAATTTGCCTGATTGTAAGAAATGTATTAATTTTACACAGAAAAATAACGACTGTAAAAGCTACACGACCATGAGATACCTTGCATTTTTCCTATCGGCTGTAATAGCCCTTTCATCGGCGGCACAGAAAACCGTTGAGCTTCCCGAACTGAGGACAAAAGTGTTTTTACCCTCTGCAAAATCGGCCACAGGGCGCTCTGTGGTGATTTTGCCCGGCGGGGGGTACTCCCACACTGCCATGAACCACGAAGGCTACGACTGGGCGCCATTCTTCAACAGTCACGGCATAGCGTGTGCTGTCGTAGACTACCGCATGCCACACGGAGACAGAACCATACCCATCGGCGATGCTCTCTCTGTAATGAAGATGATGAAAGACAGCGCAGAGGTTTGGCATCTCAATCCCGCGGAAGTCGGCATTATGGGCTCGTCGGCTGGCGGTCATCTTGCCTCTACGGTGGCAACCCAGGCTCCCGACTCCCTGCGACCGGCCTTCCAGATACTCTTTTATCCTGTGATCAGCATGGATAAGAAATACACCCACAAAGGTTCACACAATAATCTGCTCGGCGCCGACGCTACCTCTGAGCTGGAAAAAGCCTATACCGGCGAGCTGAATGTGTCGACCGATACTCCGAGAGCCATATTGCTGCTCAGCGCTGACGATAAGACAGTGCATCCCCACAACTCTCTGGCTTACGCCGAGGCGCTGGTGGAGAATGGTGTGCCCTGCACTCTCCACATGTGGCCCACCGGAGGCCATGGCTGGGGCAGCAGGATGAGTTTCAAATATCATGTGGAAATGCTCTCGGAGCTAAGCTCCTGGTTGAGGAGTTTCTAACACCATCTGTCATGACAACGGAAATCTATCGTTCAATATGCAGCTGGCTGCGGCAGCTCGTCAATGGCACTGAGTGGGATGGCCATCTCTTTGCTGTGGGTGGCTGTTGCCGAGACGAGGTGATGGGATATCCCATCAAGGACCTTGACATGGCGGTAGATATTCCCGACGGCGGCATAGCTTTTGCCCAGTGGCTTGAAGAAAAAGGTCTTGTGAAGGGTGAGATAACCACATTCCCAAGATTCGGCACTGCACGCCTCGAGCTGAAAGATTATCCCAACGACGAGGTGGAACTGGTGCAGACTCGCCGCGAGAAATATACCGACCGCAACTCCCGGTGTCCAGAAACGGCGTTTGGCACCATCGAGGAAGACTGCATGCGTCGGGATCTCACCATCAACTCCCTGTATTATGACATCTGCCGCGACCGTTTTGTCGATATCACAGGTCTTGGGCTCCACGATATAGAACATCACATCATCCGCACCCCGTCTGACCCCGACGTCACTTTCGACGATGATCCCGTCAGGATATATCGCACCATCCGTTTTGCCGCTCGTTTTGGCTGGGATATCGCCCCCGACACCTACGAAGGTATACTCAGAAATATTCATCGCCTCTCCATAGTTACTCCAACGCGCTGCCACTCCGAGCTTGAGCGCATGCTCACCGGCCCAAACAATACCCAGGCTCTTAATATGCTCATGGAGACAGGGGCAATGCAATACCTGCTCCCCGAGGTGGCTGCCGAATCTGACCAGCCACAAAGCCCGCCACAAATGCCTACAGTGTGGCAGCAGACCGTCAAAGTGATGGAGAACCTCGGTGATGCTCCTCTGCCCCTCCTTATGGCCGGACTGCTTCACCTGGTGGGCAAACCGGTGATGGCCGAGGAGAATGAAGCCGGAAAGGTGACTTTCCCGAACTACGATCAGACCGGATCGGGGATAACACGAAAAATTCTGCGCCGTCTGCGCTGTCTGCGGCCATTTATAGATGAGGTGGATTTTCTGGTGCGTCACCACACCTGGACCTTCCACTGGGGAGACAAGGCAGAGAAGATGAAAGACCGCCAGCTGCGCAAACTCCAGTATGTGTGTCGCACTCCTGAAAGATTCTACCTATTGATGAGGCTGATCGAGGCCGACAATATGGCCCGTCTGCCCGGTCACTGTATCCCCGATCAGGTGTCTGAGATATTGAAACGCTCACGGCAGATGGAGGCCGATGGCACTGCAATGTTCGGCTACCAGCTACCTCTTTCGGCACTGACAATCAAGCGCCTGAAGCGCATACGCACCGATCGCGATCTGAAACGCTGCAAAGACTATTTGCTCAAAATGGCTTTCATCGACCCACGCCGGTCGGTGCATGAGTTCAAGAGGCTGCTGCTCGCTTTCAATTGATTTTGCTAAATTCGTGCGGAAATATTAATTTTGCACTTTAATAATTGAAGTTTACAGAACAAAGATATATGGAAAAGAAGTTCAAGCGCACACTTGTCACCACAGCACTACCCTACGCCAACGGCCCCGTCCATATCGGACACCTGGCCGGCGTTTATGTCCCTGCCGATATCTACACCCGCTATTTGCGCCTGCGTGGCCAGGATGTGATTATGATAGGCGGAAGCGACGAGCATGGTGTGCCCATCACTCTGCGTGCCCGTAAAGAGGGAATTACTCCGCAGGAGGTCGTAGATCGCTACCACACCATTATTAAAGACTCGCTCCAGGAGTTGGGTGTGTCGTTCGACATTTATTCGCGCACCACGTCAGAACTTCACAATCAGACGGCCTCTGAATTCTTCCGTCACCTCTACGACAAGGGGGAGTTTACCATGCAGACCTCCCTCCAGCCCTACGACAGCAAAGCCGGCGAGTTTCTGGCCGACCGCTATGTAGTGGGAACATGCCCAAAATGTGGGTCAGACCACGCCTATGGCGACCAGTGTGAGGCTTGCGGAACTTCGCTCAACGCTACCGACCTTATCAATCCACGCTCTGCCCTGACCGGCGAGCCCGTGGAGATGAAAGAGACCACCCACTGGTTTCTGCCCCTCGACAAGTGGGAACCGGCTTTGAAAACATGGATTCTCGACAATCACAAAGAGTGGAAAGCCAACGTCTATGGCCAGTGCAAATCGTGGCTCGACGGTGGCCTTCAGCCCCGTGCCGTGAGTCGCGACCTCTCGTGGGGAGTGCCCGTGCCTGTTGAAGGTGCCGAGGGTAAAGTGCTATACGTGTGGTTTGACGCCCCGATCGGCTATATCTCCAATACCAAGGAGCTTCTTCCCGACACCTGGGAAACATACTGGAAAGATCCGGAAACCCGTATCATCAATTTCATAGGCAAGGACAATATCGTATTCCACTGCATTGTGTTCCCCGCAATGCTTATGGCCTATGGCGACGGCTTCCAGCTTCCCGACAATGTCCCCGCAAACGAATTTCTCAACCTCGAGGGCGACAAGATTTCCACCTCACGCAACTGGGCCGTATGGCTCCATGAATATCTCCAGGAATTCCCCGGCAAGCAGGATGTGCTCCGCTATGTCCTCACAGCCAATGCACCTGAGACCAAGGACAACGACTTCACATGGGCAGATTTCCAGGCGCGCAACAACAATGAGCTTGTGGCCATCCTTGGCAATTTCGTAAACCGCGCCGTGGTGCTCACCCACAAGTTCTTCAACGGCATCGTTCCCGCCAAAGGTGAGATCACTCCCACAGAGCAGAACCTCGCCCAGGATATCAACGCCACAGTCGCTGCCCTCACCGACAACCTTGACAATTTTCACTTCCGCGAAGCTCTTAAGCAGGCCATGGAGATAGCCCGTCTGGGCAACCGCTACCTGCAGGAAACAGAGCCTTGGAAAGTGGCCAAAACCGACCTCAACCGTGCCGCCACCATCCTCAACACCGCTCTTCAAGTGTGTGCCAACCTTGCAGTGGCATTCGAGCCATTCTTACCCTATATGAGCCGGAAACTCAGCGATATGCTCCATCTTGACAAACTCTCATGGGATATGCTGGGCAACATGGATATCCTCAAGGAGGGCGCTGAAATAGGTCAGCCCAAGCTCCTCTTTGAGAAAATCGAGGATGCCACCATTCAGGCTCAGGTGCAGAAGCTGCTCGACACTAAGAAGGCCAACGAACTGGCCGCATGGCGCCCCGAGCCACAGGCTGCCGATGTTGACTTCGACACATTTGCCCGCTCCGACTTCAGAGTAGGCACCGTGCTCGAATGTGAGAAGGTGCCCAAGGCCGACAAGCTGCTCCGCTTCCTCATAGACGACGGCATGGAGAAACGCACCATAGTCAGCGGCATAGCCAAATACTATCCCGATCCGAAGGCTCTCGTGGGGATGCAAGTATGCTTCATAGCCAACCTCCCTCCCCGCAAGCTAAAAGGAATCGAGTCGCAGGGCATGCTCCTCTCGGCAGTCAACTCTGACGGTAGCCTTGTGCTCATCCAGCCATCTGCTCCCGTGGCCCCCGGCTCAAAGATAGGTTGAACCCTTCACGATTTTCACCAACCCATAAACCATGAACAAACCACGCATCCTCATCATCTACACCGGAGGAACCATAGGCATGATTGAAGACCCTGTCAGCCATGCTCTTAAGCCCTTCGATTTCACCCATCTCATTGATAATGTGCCAAAGGTGAAGATGCTGCATTACCATATAGACAATATTCAGTTCACCCCGATCGACTCATCTGACATGGGTCCGCAGGGGTGGGCCGATATTGCCGAAGCTATAGCCAAAAACTACGGCGAGTATGACGGTTTTGTGGTGCTCCACGGCACTGACACCATGGCTTACACGGCGTCGGCACTATCGTTCATGCTCGAGAATCTGGACAAGCCCGTCATTATCACTGGCTCCCAGCTACCGATAGGCGAGGTGAGAACCGATGGTGAGGAAAACCTCATCACAGCCCTCCAGATTGCAGCCGCACGAACCCCCGACGGGCTCCCTATGGTGCGCGAGGTGGCAATCCTGTTTGAAAACTACCTATGGCGCGGCAATCGATCCACAAAAATGAGTGCCGACAACTTCAACGCCTTCAAGAGCAACAACTATCCCTCACTGGCCAAGATCGGGCTTGGCATACACTTTGCCGAGAAAGCCTTGCGCCGACCCGATGAAAACAATGCCCCTCTGAGGCTACACACCACCATGGATACCTCCGTGATGTTTATCGACCTTCACCCGGGCATGACACTCTCCACTTTGCGCTACCTGCTCTCGACTCCCGGTATCAAGGGTATAGTGCTGCGCACTTATGGCGCCGGAAATGCTCCGACTACCCAATGGTTTGTCAACGAGCTTGAAAATGCCATAAACCGCGGCATTGTCGTGGTCAATGTGACACAGTGTGTCAACGGAGGCGTCCACACCGGCCGCTATCTCTCGGGCGAGATATTGCTTGACTGCGGAGTTATCTCCGGACACGACATGACCTCCGAAGCCGCCATCACAAAACTCATGTATCTTTTCGGGCTCGGCCTCTCCGCCGACCAGGTGAAGCGGATGATTGAAGAGGATATATGCGGCGAGATAACCCTCTCGGACACCCCGGTGTTCAACTGCGAATATAGATGATCCTCTCATTTCCTATGGCCTTTACTGCTTGTATTGGCATTCTTCATGATGGGCAGAGGCAGTGGTAAATCTGACGAGGAAGTACTCGAATTTCAGGACCGAAGGCGATATACCGGACATTATCACAGCTCAACCAAATTTGAGTCCAGCGCAGGCGAAATTTTTGAGCGAGCCAACTATCTCTCAAAGGAATGATTTCATCGCTGATACAGAATAACGCAAAAATGTTGGAAATACAATTGTGTTTTCAAAAGATTTTTGCGACCTTTGCGTGTAAATAATCAACTTCGACAAACTCAAAAAACAAAAACAGCATAATACCGATGGAAAAAAGCCCGTTGCAGAAGGCCCGTGCGGCCTACAAGCCCCAGCTTCCCATTGTTCTGACTGGTGCATCTGTTTCCGTAAAGGAAGGAGAGCCCACACAGAGTGCAGGCAATCAGGAAGAAATCAAAAAATTATTCCCCAACACCTACGGCCTTCCCGAAATCGTGTTTGAGAAGGTGGTCGCTTCCTCAGAAGGCAAGCCCATCAACGTAGGCGTAATCCTTTCCGGTGGCCAGGCTCCCGGCGGACACAACGTTATCTCAGGCCTTTTCGACGGCATCAAAGCCATAAACCGCAACTCACGCCTCTATGGCTTCCTCATGGGTCCCGGCGGTCTTGTAGACCATAAATATAAAGAACTCACAGCCGACATCATTGACGATTACCGCAACACAGGTGGTTTTGACATCATCGGTTCAGGCCGCACAAAGCTTGAGACCAAAGAGCAGTTCGACAAGGGTCTTGAAATTCTGCGCGAGCTCAACATCACAGCACTCGTCATCATCGGTGGCGACGACTCGAATACCAACGCTGCCATTCTGGCCGAATACTACAAGGCTATCGGCGCCGGCGTGCAGGTGATCGGTGTGCCCAAAACTATCGACGGCGACCTCAAGAACTCAGTCATCGAGACTTCTTTCGGCTTCGACACTGCCACTAAGGTATATTCAGAAGTTATCGGCAACATTCAGCGCGACTGTAACTCAGCCAAGAAATACTGGCACTTCATCAAACTCATGGGTCGCTCAGCTTCACACATCGCTCTCGAATGCGCCCTGCAGTGCCAGCCCAACATCTGTATCATCTCTGAGGAGGTTGAGGCCAAGGATATGACCCTGCATCAGATTGTCGACTATATCGCCGAGGCTGTAGCCGAGCGTTCGAAAAACGGCATGAACTATGGTGTAGTTCTCATCCCCGAAGGCCTCATCGAGTTTATCCCCGCAGTGAAGCGCCTTATCGCCGAGCTCAACGATCTCCTTGCTGCCAAGGCCGACGAGTTTGCCACTGTTCCCGCCGAGGAGCAGCGCGCTTGGGTCATCAAAAACCTCAGCGAGGCAAACGCCGAGACCTACGAGAGCCTTCCCGCTGGTGTGGCACGTCAGCTCACACTCGACCGCGATCCCCACGGCAACGTGCAGGTTTCGCTTATCGAGACCGAGAAGCTGCTCTCCGAGATGGTTGGCAAGCGCCTGGAAGCCTTCAAGGAAGCCGGTCAGTATAACGGCAAATATGCCACCATGCACCACTTCTTTGGCTATGAAGGTCGTTGCGCCGATCCCTCTAACTTCGATGCAAACTACTGCTACGGTCTGGGCTACACAGCCGCCATGCTTATTGCATCGGGTGTGACAGGCTATATGTCGAGCCTCCGTAACCTCACCTTCGCTCCCGTCAACTGGGTAGCCGGCGGTATACCTATCACCATGATGATGAACATGGAGCGTCGCCACGGCGAAATGAAGTCCGTCATCCGCAAAGCTCTCGTGGAGCTCGATGGCGCACCCTTCCTCAAATTTGCCAAGGAGCGCGAAGCCTGGAAGAAAGGAACATGCTACACCTATCCCGGACCCATCCAGTATTTCGGCCCGGCAGAGGTGTGCGATCGCCCCTCGCTGACGCTCGTCTACGAGCAGAAGCGTCGCAAATATTGATTCTGTGATTATTAGACACACTCTCAAAGACCTTGAGGACTTGTCAGAGAATAGGTCCTCAAGGTCTTATTTGTTAAAATACACTCTAAATTTAAATTTTTCCTCCCACATATGGACTACGACCAGATAATCATGGAGAGGGCTAATCACGTGTTCAACGTGATGGCTCCGCGTGTCACTCCGGCAGAGCTCGACGGACTGAAACGTGCCTTCGAAATGGCTCGTGAAGCTCACCGCGAGCAGAAACGCAAAACCGGGGAGCCTTATATCTTTCACCCCATAGCCGTAGCCACAATTGCCGCTGAAGAGCTTCACCTGGAGGCCAACGCAGTCATGGCTGCATTCCTGCATGATGTGGTCGAGGACAATAAGAATTATTCCATAGCCGACATCCGCGATAACTTCGGCGAGGATGTGGCTTTTCTGGTGCGTGTGGTCACAAAGCAGAAAAAGGAGAAGTACGATGAGTCGCAGCAGGTAGACAACTATCGCCAGATGCTCAACTCCGTGGAGTATGACATCCGTGCTCTTCTCGTAAAGCTGGCCGACCGTCTGCACAACATGCGCACACTCTCGTCGATGCGCCCCGACAAGCAGATGAAAATAGCCGGCGAGACCGACTATTTCTATGCTCCTCTGGCCAATCGTCTGGGGTTGTATCATGTGAAAATCGAACTTGAAAATCTGAGTCTGCGCTTTCGTTGCCCTCACGAATATGACGAACTTTCGCGTCTCATAGCTCGAGATGAGGCTCATCAGCGCGAGCGTCTGGCCAAATTCTGCCAGCAGATACGCGACGTGCTTAACAATGCCGGTATTGCGGCCGAAGTCAATGTAGAATACCGCCTGCCATGCAGCATCTGGAGAAAAATGAAGAAATATGGCGATGATTTCAACCATCTGAAATATCGCCACTTCACCAATGTGATATTCTCTGTGCCTGATGTGGCCATGGAGAAGGATATGGCTCTGAAGATCTACTCTGTCCTCACAGACCACTTCCGCGAGAAACCGGGCGGAATATCAAACTATATAGATTCACCCAAGGAAAACGGCTACCAGAGTTTCCATGTGAAGCTTCTGGCCGATTTCGGCCGTTGGCAGGAGGTGCACATTTCCAGCGAGCGCATGGTGCGCGACTCTCAGCTGGGTTGCATGGCCGAACGTAATGAAGATAATATCAACCGCTGGATCGAGAAATTCAAGGGAGTGCTCCGCGACCTCTCGCGCGAGGGGCGTCACGGCACAGACTTCATGGACAATGTGGTGGCGTCGTTCTACAATGACGACCTCATGGTCTTCACTCCCAAGGGGCGCCCGGTGGTCATGCCTCAGCGCTCCACTATTCTCGACTATGCCTACGAAATACATGCCGGGCTGGGCGAAAAAGCTAAGTATGCCCGAGTAAACGGCTTCCTGGCTTCGATAAAAGAGCCGCTTCACCGTGGCGACGTTGTGGAGATCTTTACCGACCCCGAGAGCGAACCGAAGCCCGACTGGCTTGACACCGTGGTGACCTATAAGGCCCGCAAGGCCATAAACGGCTATCTGTCAAAGCTACCCAGACAACCCTACCATCGTTGCCCGTGTTGCAATCCCATACCGGGCGAGGAGGTAGTAGGATTCCGTGAGCCAAACGGTTCGATAACGGTGCACAAGCGCGATTGTCCCGAAATCATCAGACTCGCATCCCGCCAGGGCGACTGCATTGTGTCTGTTGACTTCAAAGAGGACGGCACTCTTTATCCAGTCTCGTTTGTAGTAACAGCCGTCGACCGCTACCATCTGTTCATCGATCTGGTCGACTCCATCACCAATCAGCTTCAGCTGTCGATGGATAGTTTCAATACCCACACCGTCGACTCAATAGTAACGGTGAAGATTGCGCTCTCGGTCCACTCCTTTTCCGAGCTCCAGTCCATAATGAAACACATCTCCACCATTGAAGGCGTTGACGAAGTAAAGCGTCTTCCCACAAAGGAATAACTTACGGATAAATGTAAAAAGGCGGGGGCTACCTATCACAGGCTGCCCCCGTCATCAACTTAACTTATGTATTTAGATTATTAACCTATATAATTATAACTCAATATGTATTACTTCTTAAATGTACGATTCAGGAAATCTACAGCTCTCTCCACTGTGGTGTCGACCCACGGATGGAAAAACCAGAAGGGATGAATGTCGACAGGTATCTGTGAGCGTTCCACGTTGATACCTTTGAGCATATATATTTCGGCCAAATGGTCGCGTCCGTCGCTATAGCGGGGCAGACCACTGCTGATGAAGCATATGGGTGCCGAGGCTTCGGTGATCCAGTTTATGGCCGAAGCCAGCTCCCAGTTGGCCTTGGAGTCGTCATACAGTCCGCCGAGCCACAGGGCATTTACCGGAAGTCGTCCTTTCTTCTCATACGACTCTTTTACTTCGGCTATATTATGCTCCGAGACAAAGGTGGCTATACCGTCCATGTTTATCACAGCCTGCACGTCAGACGATGTATCGGCCCATTCGCCATCCCCTTCATGAAGCTTCGAGCCATTTGTGACACCCACAAGAGTAGCCAGCTGTGCGCCGGCCGAGCAGCCGGAGAGAGCTATTTTGTCGGGATCAATGCCATAGAGTGCGGCGTTCTTCCTGGCCCATCTCACCACGGTCTTTATATCGTTGAGACCGGCGGGGAAGAGTGCTTCGGGAATCAGTCGATATTCCACCGGGATAGTTACATAGCCCTGGGCGGCAATCATTTTGGCCATGGGCTGCTGCAGGGTCTTGTCGCCTGAGTTCCAACCGCCGCCATGAATCATGATGAGGGCCGGGTAGGTCTTATTGTCGTCAGGACGGTAGATATCCACATGCAGATCGCGGTCGCCGAAGGGGGTGTCCTTTAAGGTCGAGTAAACCACATTTTCCTGAGCCTTCACACCGGCGGGGAGAGTGTTCTCTGCCAGCACGGCCTCGGGATGCTTTTTGATTACCTTACGGTTGGTGGACCATGTTGTGAACGATGTGTCGCGAGGAACTGCCAGATGGTCTCCGGCGGCACTGGCTGCCGGAGCAGCCAGCGCCACGATGGCACCACAGAGGATGGATTGATGCAGTTTCATGTCACTTGATCACTTTGTCGGTCTCCACAGTGCCGTCGGTATACACAATGCGGCGTATAGAGATGCCCTGGGCAGGCTCGCTGAGACGGACGCCGCGCAGGTCGTAATACTCTATGCTCTGCACCTCGCAACCACCGGCCACAACGTCGTTTATGCCCGAAAGAGGCTGGAGCACAGGCCAGTATTCGTTGATACCGGTGACAGCGTCGGCAACCCCGTTTTTCATTATAGGCTCGACAAGCGAGTTAATATACATCTCGATGTTTGTATACTTGCCCTCTGGATCAAGAGTGTAGAGGGTGCTGTTTGAGGTGTTGGGGTCAAGGCCATACTTAATTTCCCATTCGTCGGGCATACCGTCGCCATCGGTGTCCCAGTTGGCAGGACGCGATTCCGACTTAAGCTCGGGATAGGAGGGGCGGTTGGACTTCTGTTCACCTTCAGGGTCGTTTATAAAGTCGATTATACCGGCCACTTTTGCCACTTCACCGGTGTAGGTGACAGTGCCTGTCTTACACTCTTCAACGTAACGGGCATCGGCGGCATCGCGGTAAAGGCTTGCACCGGAATATTCCAGCACCTTTTCGCGTGCAGTCTTGGGGTCGTGTGTAGTCACTTCGCCCGGATCGGTTTCAGCATCGAGCTTAACGCAGAGATAGTCATCGCTGCCCAGCTTGCGGTAGTCGGCATTGGGACCGAAATGATGGTTGTTGTCTTTCATCCATCTCTGTCCATCAAGCATTATCAGGCCTCCGTCATACACTACGCCCTTCCAGTCGTAGTTTTCAGCGGGGATGCCCGACGATACGTAGTTTCCGTTAATATAATAGCGCGAGCAGAGATCGAAGATGTTGGGGTGTCCTTCGCTATTGCCATTAGCTGCTACTGTCACCTGGGTCACACGATCCTTGTTTTTAGTGCCGGGACCTGCCTGATAGTAGTTGTTGACCATGTTGATATATCCGCCGCCGGGGCCGCCGTAGCAGCCACCCGTACCCCAGTTATACATGAGACAGTTGCGGAAGTCAACCCTCTCGGCATCTACCGTGGTGCTGTATTTGGTTTTGTCATAACCGTTCCATTCGTAGCGTGCGCCGTTGAAGCGCGGAGCGCGGTTCTGCACATGCGACAGCATATTGTGGTGGAACGATGCGTTCTTTCCGCCCCAGATGCCTCCATAAGAGTGTGCACCCTTCGAGTGGCCGGGATTGGCAAGAGCCTCCGACAGATTGCACCACTGCAGGGTGAAGTCGCGGTTGTCGTAGAAAGATGCAATTTCATCGATACACCACGACAGCGAGCAGTGGTCAATGATGATATTCTTGCGGTTTCTTCCCCAGAATGCATCAGCCCCGTCATCGATGTGCTTAACCTGTGAGCGGCGGCTTCTGATGAAGCGAACAATGATATTGTCGCCACCCAGCTGCAGCGAATAGTAGCGAAGTGTTATGCCTTCGCCTGGCGCGGTCTGTCCGGCAATAGTGGTGTTTGAGGGGATACTGAGATCTGATTTCAGGTCTATATAGCCGCTCACGTCAAATACGATGATCTTCTTTGCAGTACCGTTGAGGGCAGCTCGCAGCGAACCTTCGCCCGAGTCGTTGAGGTTGGTCACATGTATCACCTTTCCGCCACGACCTCCGGTGGTGTATCGTCCATGACCCTCAGCACCGGGAAATGCCGGTGTCTGAGCCTGGAGAGAGAGTGCAGCCATAACGGCTGCTATCGATAGGGATATTTTTTTCATGGATATGATTGGTTTGTGCATATTCTTTTGCAAATTTAGTGAGAATTTGCAAAATTTCAAAGCTTTATTCTCTAAAATATATTCTTTTAACTCTTTCAGATATAGAGGTGAGCACTTCGTAGGGGATGGTGCCGAGTGTGGATGCCAGCGAGTCGACGCTGATGCGGTTGCCAAATATCTCTACTCGCTGCCCTACGGCTACTCCGGGCACATCTGTCACATCGATCATGCAGGCGTCCATACATATGTTTCCCACAGTCGGGCAGGCATGTCCATCGAGGTCAAACGATGCGTTCCCGCATCCAAAGTGGCGGTTGAGGCCGTCGGCATAACCTATGGGCACAGTGGCTATCACCGAGTCGCGTTTCAACACTCCGCGCCGGTTGTAGCCTATGGTTGTTCCAGCCGGCCAGTGCTTGAGCGAAATGATTACGGAGCTCAGAGTCGAGACGGGTCGCAGAGCGTCTTGTGAGCCGTCGTGCATGGTGCGCACACCGTAGAGCCCTATGCCGAGGCGCACCATGTCATACTGATGCTCAGGGAAGCGGGTTATGCCCGTGGAGTTGAGGATGTGGCGAAGTATCTTGCGCTCGGGAAAAGCCTCAGTGAGCATTGCGCAGCAGCGGTCGAAGTAGTCAAACTGCTGTTGCGTATAGTCGTCCTCCATCGGGTCGTCGGCTGCACAGAGATGGGAGAATATCGAGCGGGGCACAACATAGTCCTGATCCTTGAGAACCTCGATCACCTCGGGGAGTGTCTCAAGTCGGAATCCCAGGCGGTGCATGCCGGAGTCGATCTTTATATGCACAGGATAATCCTTTACCCCCATCCGTTTGGCCTCGGAGATAAGTTTGCGCAGAAAGTCTATGCTGAAGATTTCAGGTTCGAGCTTGTTTTTGAAAAGTGTGCTGAAGTCGTCGACCAACGGGTTGAGCACAATGATAGGCATCGTGATACCCTCGCGGCGCAGCTGTGCTCCCTCGTCGTGGACAGCCACAGCAAGATAAGCCGCTCCTTGGGTCTGCAGGGTTTTGGCCAGTTCGCCGGCTCCGGCTCCGTAGCCCGAAGCCTTTATCATGCAGACTATGCCGGTGGTGGGCTTTACCATAGAGCGATACCAGTTGAAGTTCTCAACCACAGCATCGAGGTCTATCTCGAGCACTGTGCCATGCTGGCTTGCTTCGAGCATATCTCTTATCAGGTCAAACCCCTGACCGGGTGCACCTTTTATCAGTATGAGCTCGTTCTGGAAGTCAGAGCTGTTGCATTGGCTCAGCATATCGGCCACACTGTCATATCCTGTGGCGAGCGGCCCGAAATCAGCAGCCATGTCTGGATTGCCTATCAGGATCACCTTCTCCACTCCGCTTGCCCGGCATATCTCTGCCGCCGCTTGATATATTTCATAGCAGTTCAGATTGTCGTCGGTAAGTTCACCGAGTATCAATGTCTTGGTCTGGTCGGGAGTCTTGCGGCGGTCGGTGAAGTCGAGTGCCTGAGCCAGCGACTGAAGGTCGGCAGTAAACTTGTCTTCCACGATCATACAACCGTTGGTGCCTTCGATCACCTCAAGGCGAGTGTTCACACGGTTGAGTGACTCCATCCCCTCGGCTATCTCCTCGGACTTCATACCCAGTGTGAGCATCAGTGCCAGACAGTTTATGGCGTTTTCAATATCGTGAGCCGATGTGAAGGGGATGGTGAGCTTTCCCTTCACACCATTCTCTTTCCATGCATATTCTATCTCCGTAAACCCGTTTACAGAGTCTATTCGGCTGATATACAAAGGTTGCGAATCATCTTTCACAGACCAGCCTATGTGTTGACAAGTCTGTGGAATGGCTTCTGCCACAAATTTATTGTCGGCGCAGTATATCACCTTTTCACAGCTTTGGAACAGCAGAGCCTTTTCGCGGCATTTCTCTTCAATCGACGAGAATCCGGCACTGTGAGCTCCTCCGATATTTGTGAATACGCCTATGGTGGGTTTTATGATTTTTTCGAGGCGCTCCATTTCGCCGGGCTTCGAGATGCCGGCTTCGATGAGGGCGATATCGGAATTATGGTCAATATTCCATACTGAGAGGGGCACACCTATCTGAGAGTTGTAGCTGCGGGGGGAGCGTGAGGTGGCAAATCTGTTTTTCAGCAGGTGGTGAGCCCATTCCTTCACGGTGGTCTTGCCGCGGCTGCCTGTTATTCCCACAACCGGCTTCAGGAACTCTGCGCGGTGAGCGGCAGCTATGCTCTGGAGAGCCTCCAGCGATGACGGCACTACCAGGAAGTTGGCCTCAGGCATCTCCACGCTGTCGGCTGGCAGATGCTCCACAATAAAATTACGCACTCCCCGGTCGTAGAGATTGCGTATGAAGTTGTGTCCGTCGCCCGACGAGGTGTGGAGAGCTATGAAAAGCGTCCCCTCCGGCTTGAGCAGCGAACGGCTATCGGTGAGCAGATGTGTGATGTGGTGTGGATGTGCAGGCTCCTGCAGATGGAGCAATGAGGCTATTTGGTTAATGGAGTATGTCATTTTTCAATCTGTTGAACCCGGCTTGGAGCTCAGGGTATCGGTTCAGAATTTCCAGTTCCTTTATATCTTGAAGGGGAGAGGAGGATAATGTTCTGTGGTTTAGACGTCGGTATAGTTTCCTGGCCTCGGCTGCCACCTCAATGGTGTGCTGAGAGAAGAAACTGCGGCTGAAGATTTCGTAGATGTATTTTACGGCCATCTCCGAGGGATGCTTCATGTCGGCGGCATAAAAGCGATAATCTCTCAAATCATCGTTCATTATTTCGTATGCAGGGAAATAGAGACATTTCTCGCACTCCGTCACCACTTCGTTGATGGCAAGATGCAGCTTGGCTTTAATCAGTGTATTGGCATGCATCCCGTCGGAGAGATATCTGAGCGGGCTCACTGTGAACATCACTGCGGCCTCCGGATTGATGTGGCGGATACAATCGATTGTCTGCCGCAATGCCTTGGTGATTTCGGGTAGTGACATATACTTTTTCTCAAAATTCCCGCCCGGCATTTTATGGCAGTTTGCCACAACGCGCCCTGAAGAGCGAAGCGAGTAGACTGTGGTGGTGCCGAGAGTGATTATTACGCATGAAGCCCGACGGAGTGTGGCGCGCGCGTCGGCCAGCGAACCGTTCATCTTGGACACGGTCACAGCCTTGTCTGTGTCGGAATATCTTGAATGGAAATTCCAGCTGTGAAATCTGCCCTCATGTTCGAAAAGTTCGTCGGCTGCAACACTATTGCTTATCTCAAGCATCCTGAAAGCGTGGAGTATTGAGAGCGGATTGTAAAGTGGCCCGAAGGGATTTACCGAAACATCAAAAAGATCGGACGTGAGCTCGGCTCCGATATTGTCGGAGAAACAAGAGCCTATGAGAAGCATCGGCGAGCGGTGGCTCACCAATCCCTCATATCCATTCAGTGGTTGTGCTTCAGTGCGAAAGTCCATTGACTCAATACAATTGATATACCCAGGGCGTGCCTCCGTCAGAGGGATATAGGTAAAGACTGTATCCACTCACCTGGCAGGTGAAATACATTGTGTCCATCTGATCGGGGAAATCCACCTGGAGCTGATTGCCGTAGAGATACCAGTTGATATAATAGTTGTCCCTGCCCCAGTCATCCTCTACGTAATACGTCCCGGAGCCGTCGGCATAGAAGGTAAATTCGTTGTAGAAACCGTCGAGTGGAGCAACCATCTGCCAGGTGCCCACCAGGGGGTTGCCATAATACTCATCGTCAGGGTCGCATGAGCTCATGACGGTAAGCATCAATAACGTGATTGACAACAGTGAAGCATAATGTAAAATCTGTTTCATCGCTGATGAAGTTTGAGGTGACAAAAATACAAAAAAAATATCACTTGACAATCACCGGAGCTTCCTTTAGTGACCGCGACGAAATACCGCCGTCGAGCAGTTCGCTGAGATAGCGATCGTGGAGCATAGGATGAAGATCAACACAAATTATAACGGAATCAGCCTTCATCTTGTTCGCCAGCTCTGAAACATTCCCTCTGAAACCTCTGCATATCAGAAGGTAGTCTATTTTACCATCACCATCGACCTGCAGGACATCCCTATCGGTGATCAGCAGCCGCTTGCCCTTGAATTCTATATATGTTGGCAATGAAAGTGTCTGAACCGGGATGGAATCGATATGGTGTTGCGCCATATATCTCTGGTAGCGCTTTTCCCCCGCCGCTCTTATTTCGCTGCAAAGATGCGGTTTAGCCGTGGTAAGACCTTTCATCTCATTGTTCTCTCTCACAAATATGGTGGTTTGGCCCGATTGTCGCACTACATAAAGCTCACCGTCGGGATCCGCAGCCTTTCCACCGATAAATGAGATGGTCAGGGCAAACAATACTATTGCACCTGAGGATAAAAGCCACACGGATCTTTTGGTGTAAGCCCATATTGCCATGCTTGTCAGTACGCCGAAATATGCTATTACCAATGTAGCTGGAAACGATCCGGTGCTGTCCACACTGTGGCCAATCGACGAGAAGCCAGTGGCAATGGCCTCGATCATATCATACAATCCATCCATACATCGTCCTAACAGATTGAGCCTGATGCCGCAAGCCGAAGCTGCCGTAAGTATTATCCCTCCACCCATCAGTGCAGGCAAGAGGAACGAAATAAGCATATTGGCAGGGATGGTCCATATCGGGATCTGTCCGAAATGATAGGCCACAACAACGACTGTGCCAAGCGTTGCAGCCACAGTAACCGCCAAAAAAGCTTGTAATGTTCTTATAAACGGATGACCGGGTTTATAGTCTGTGAGAAAGGGATAGAAGATGATTATAGAGACTGTGGCCAGGAAGCTGAGCTGGAAACTCACCGAATATATCGACAGCGGATCGAAGAGCAGTAAACCCACTACTGCCAGGCAAAGTGCATTCATAGGGGCAGCCTCCCGCTCCACGACCAACGTGATAAGAAAGACACTTGCCATTATTACAGCGCGAGTCACCGAAGGGGTCATGCCGGTGGTGAGAGCGAAAAGCCACAAAAGGGGAATCGTCAGCAGAAACTTTATTTTCCGCTGCCTGGCCATGGTGAGAGGCATCAGCAAAAAAGCTATGCAGAGTGTGATAAATCCGGTGTGCAGTCCGCTCAAAGCCAGAATATGTGCAAGGCCTGATGTCTTGAAAACATCAACACTTTCAGCCGAGAGCAAATCGTGGTCCCCGGTGAATATCGCTATTAGAAACGCGCTGGTGCGGTCGGCGATGGGGGAGTAGGCTATATGGTGCTTGATGTCATGTCGCAGATGGCGCATTGATGGATAAAGCCCGGTGCGAGGTGTATGTGACAAAATGCTGTCGGAGGGCAGAATGGCCATGAGGCGGACGCCTCGCAGCCGAAGACTTTGATCAAAATCTGTCTCCATGGGCAGATCCGGACAGTATTTCAATTCCTGCAGCCGAGCTCTGAATCTTATGCGATCGGTATCATCGCACTCCGGCAGTACACTCGGTATGAACAGTTTGGCTGAAAACTTCTGTGTACTTCTGTTGTAGCAGGAGTCGATCGTGACTATAAGCATTTGACCGCCGTCGAGCTCCTTTTTCTCGTCAATAATTCCCGAGTATTCCCTGGAAGCAGAATGTTCCAACCGGGGGACGAATGGCTGATGAGCCCAACTCGTTACTATCCCCGCTGCCAATGAATAAAGGAGCACTGTCCACGCCACTCCATGTGTTTTCCACATGATGGTGCCGACGGCTATTGATATGGCAAGCCCCCATAATCCCAGCCCGCAACACTGCACAACGATCCCCACAATAAAGCCGATGGCCACGGGGAGCAGAGGACAGAGGGAGAGTTTCAAGGCTCAGACATACTCTAAGTGTCAGGGTATCGTGGCCATAACGACCAGAAAACTTGATATACCGATTATAATCCACAGGGACACGGCAAGCACGAATGGTTTGACCCCCACGGATTTAATGGTCTTCACAGAAAGCCCGGCGCCTATCAGGAAAAGAGTTAGCACAAGTCCCTTCTTGGCCAGATATACCAGTGTGGCAGTGAGCCATTCGGGAAGGTTGAGATAAGTGTTGGCCACCATGGCAAGGATGAAGAGGAATATAAACCATGGAATTGAGATCTTGCTGCCTTTTTCTCTGAATATCAACATTGTCACGAGAGCCAACGGGATGATCCACAAAGCTCGTGTAAGCTTGATGAGGGTGGCAAGTTGGAGCGCTTCAGGCCCGTAGGCATCACCGGCTCCCACCACTGAAGATGTGTCGTGGATGGCTATGGCTGCCCATGTGCCAAACTGAGCCTGCGACATGCCAAACCATTCGCCCATGGGCGGGAAGATGAAAAGCGCTATGGCGTTGAGCACGAAAATCACTCCCAACGACACTGCCATTTCATTGTCGCTGGCCTTGAGCACCGGCCCAACTGCCGCTATGGCGCTGCCGCCACAAATAGCTGTACCCGACGATATGAGATAATATGTCTTCTTGTTGATTACAAGCCATCTACCCAGCAGAGTGCCTATTACCATCACACCTATCACAGAAACTATGGTGAAGGCCATGCCCTCGCTGCCGCTTTTCAGCGATTCTATCAGGTTCATGCCGAATCCAAGTCCAACCACCGATGCCTGCAGAAGGTATTTAGATGTGTTCTTGTTGAATTTGGGATAGGGACATTCGAAAATCAGCGCGAAAAACAACCCTAAAAACAGAGCGAACGCCGGTGAGACACTCACACCTTCAAAGAAAAGATCTACGGGGAGCACCACCAGTATCACAAGCAGCAGATACAGGAGGCGCGAGGCTGATTTAAAGGATTCGGATGCTTTCATGGGGATTTAATGCAGATTATTCATTCCAGATTTTCCAGGCCGACTGAGCCTGGAGCAGGAGCATCTCCCGTCCGTTTTTCACCTCGGCGCCCTGTGCCTGGGCTCTACGCATAAACTCGGTGACCTCAGGATTGTATACCACGTCATAGCACAGATGTTCGGGCGTCAGCAGGGAGTAGGGGATATCGGGGCTCTCGTCTATATTGGGGTACATGCCCACTGGTGTGGCGTTGACTACGACAAGATGCGAGGCCATTACTTCGGGCGTAAGGTCGGAGTAGGTTAATACCCCTTCCCGCTGGGTACGTGAAACAAACACACTCCCCACACCGAGCGATTTCAGGCCTTGAGCCACAGCTTTAGATGCGCCTCCGGTGCCGAGGATAAGAGCCTTTTTCTGTATAGGTTTCAGAAGCGGGGCTATCGACTCTCTGAAGCCTATCACATCGGTGTTGTAGCCCTTCAGTGTCACAACGTTCTCCTTCTCCGGGTCATGGCTTATCTTAATCACATTCACAGCTCCGATCTCTGCAGCCTCACTGTCCATCTCTGTGAGGTAGGGGATCACCTGCTGCTTGTAGGGGATGGTGACATTGAGTCCCACCAGCAGCGGATACTCAGAGATAACCTCCATTAGTTCGTCGATATCCTCAAGCTCAAAGTTCAGATACTCCGCGTCGATGCCCTCGGTGGCAAACTTTTCAGTGAAATACTTTCTGGAAAACGAATGTCCCAGAGGATAGCCTATAATGCCGAAAACTCTGTGTCCTTCTTTCATCATTTGGGATATTTTGAAAGTATCTGGCTTGCTTTCTGTTTAGCCTTGTTTATGCTGGCCTCGCTTTTTGCGTCAATGCCATATTTTGAGGCCGGTGGAATCACCACTACAGTGCCAGCTCCCACTTGGTTGGGGTTCTTGATCTTAGCCTTGTTCTCCTCGTATATGTAGACCCAAAACACCTTGTCGCCGTAATATTTCTTTGCCATGTTGACAAGCAGATAGCCTGCTCTAACGGTATCTTTTTTGATTTCGGCCGGTGCAGCCTTGGGCTCTGGTTTGGACTCCGGGGTAGGCTCGGGAGCAACACTTGCGGCGACAGCTGTCTGTGTCTCAGCTTGTACAGTTGCTGTTGATGCAGTGTCTGTCACGACTTCTTCCTGTGTAGAGTCTACCGGTTCAGCCACTACGGGATTCTCTGAAAGTATATCGTTGGTAATCTCCACCGACTCCTCAAGCTCTACACGCGGGGATGTAGGATATAGATAGTCGAGAGCGAAATATATGGCACATGCACCCAGAGCTATACCCACAAGCAGGCCTACCATGAAACCCCATCCGAATCCGAGCCCCTTTTTTTCAGGCTCTGTCACATACTCTTCCTCATCCTCGTCTATCACACGGCGGATGTTCACAGGGTTCAGTGTTTGAGGCGTCTGCGGCTTGACGGAAGCAGGTTTGACTTCAGGCTCCGGCTTAGGTTCTGGTTTGGGCTCTATCTTGACGGTCTCGGTCAAAGGCTCAGCGGGTTCGGGCTCGACAATTGTCTCCACTACTTTCACCGGTTCCTCAATAACTGGTTTAGGCTCTGGTTCAGGCTCTGGTGTTGGCTCATGCTCCAAGCTGCCCTCTACTACTTCCTTCTTATCGGGTTCAGTAGATGCTGAAGCAGCGCGAAGTTCCTCCTCGGTGACATCGTCAGTGATAATTTCAGGCTCAAACAATGCGAATGGTGCATTGACTGTGTCGGCCAGGTCGCGGTCGGGGATAAATTCAACTGGATTCTCCGGATCGTTTGTCACTGAGAACGAACCGAGTCCCTTGATTTTCACATTGTCGCCGTTGACAAGAATATCTGTAACGGTTTCAAATAAAACCTTGGCAAAACGTTCGGCCTCATCGTGGCTTGCTCCACTCTTGGCTGCAATGATTTCAGCCAGATCATGCAATGGTATCTTGTGGTTCATTTCTTCAGTTTCTTACGCAATACTACACTGGGCTGGAAGTGGAGGGTGATGGACGGGGGCACGAGAAGTCGTTCGCCGTTGACGGGGTCAACAGTGATGTGTTCATCGACCTTCTCAGACACAAAAGTGCCGAATCCGGGTATGGCGGCCGAGTCGAGCTCTGCACCGGTTTCGGCCAGGGCCGCGGAGAGAGCTGAGGTGAGAGAAGCCACGTGGGAAGGCTCTTTGCCAAGAACCTTCGCCAAGCGTGACATGAATGCTTTTGAATCCATATAGGGGGATTGATCAATAGTTTCGGGCAAAGATGACACGGCGTTTCGAGGGCTTGCCTGTCACCATGCAGAATCCGGGAGTATCGTCGCCGTCGAGGGGAATGCAGCGGAGGGTAGCCTTGGTTTCCTCCTTGATCTTTTCTTCGGTCTCGGTGGTGCCGTCCCAGTGAGCCAGGATAAAGCCGCCCTTCTCTATCTCCACCTTAAATTCCTCATAGGTGTCGACTGTGCGCGTCATGGACTCACGGTGAGCCAGGGCTTTGCGGTAGATATTGTCCTGTATCTCCTCGAGCAGCTGCTTACAGTAGAGTGCTATGCCGTTGAGGGGAGCGTTGTGCTTCTCAAGTGTGTCGCGGCGCATCACTTCGACTTCGCCCTTCTCGATGTCGCGCACGCCGATGGCCAGGCGCACGGGCACACCCTTCAGCTCATAGTCGGCAAATTTGAAGCCGGGACGCTTATTGTCGGCATCGTCAAACTTGACGCTCACGCCCATGGCTCTGAGCTCGTCGACGATAGGATTGGCCACAGCGGCTATCTCGTCGCGCTGATCGTTGTTTTTGTAGATCGGTATTATCACCACCTGGATAGGTGCGAGATGAGGAGGGAGCACCAGGCCGTTGTCGTCGGAATGAGTCATGATAAGTGCGCCCATCAGACGTGTGGACACGCCCCACGAGTTGGCCCAAACATATTCGGGCTTATTGTCCTTGTTGATGAAGGTCACATCGAAGGCTTTGGCGAAGTTCTGACCCAGATTGTGCGATGTGCCGCTCTGCAGGGCTTTGCCGTCCTGCATCATGGCCTCGATGGTGTAGGTGTTTACAGCACCGGCAAAACGCTCGTTGGCCGATTTGACACCCTTTATCACGGGCATGGCCATATATTTCTCGGCGAAATCGGCATAGAGGTTGATCATCTGCACGGTTCTTGCCTCTGACTCCTCGGCTGTGGCATGTGCGCAGTGTCCCTCCTGCCATAGGAATTCGGCTGTGCGCAGGAACATGCGTGTTCTCATCTCCCAGCGCATCACGTTAGCCCACTGGTTGCACAGTATGGGCAGATCGCGGTAAGAGTGTATCCAGTTGCGATATGTGCCCCAGATGATTGTCTCCGAGGTGGGACGCACAATGAGTTCCTCCTCAAGCTTGGCATCAGGGTCGACGATTACACCATTGCCATTGGGGTCGTTTTTGAGGCGGTAGTGAGTCACCACGGCACACTCTTTGGCAAAGCCTTCCACATGCTCTGCCTCTCTACACAGAAACGACTTGGGGATGAGCAGCGGAAAATATGCATTCTGCACGCCTGTTTCCTTGAACATGCGGTCGAGTTCGCGCTGCATCTTTTCCCATATGGCATAGCCGTAAGGCTTGATTACCATACAGCCTCTCACGGCCGACTGCTCGGCCAGGTCAGCTTTTACAACTAAGTCGTTATACCACTGCGAATAATTTTCGCTGCGTTTGGTGAGATCTTTGAGTTCTTTAGCCATTGCTTGTGTGATTGTTTATTTCAATAAGCCTTTGTGGGCTTCGGTTATCAGTTTTGGGCCGGGCACCAGATATATCTCCAGCCGGCGGTTTTCAGCCCTTCCTTTGCGCGAGGTGTTGGGCTCGATGGGGTCGGTATCGCCCATCTCGTAAGGTATCAGTATCACGTCCTCACTCACATGCCCCAGCAGCCAGTCGTATATCGAATTGTTGCGGCGGTGCGAGAGATCCATGTTGTAGCGCTCCGAGCCGGTGTTGTCAGTGTGGACTGCATAGACCACTTTGTAGCGGTCAGGCACGGCCAGAAGGTCGGTGATCGGTTTAAGTTTACCGGGAGCTTCGGGTGAGAGCAGCGTGTCGTTGGGAAAAAACAGCTGATCGGTGGGTATGGTGACGAGCACCACCTCATCATCGCGCATCATGTCTACGGTATATCCGCGTTTCGACAGGTTTGTGCCTACACGCTTCATGTATCGATTCACGGCTGCGTGCTCCTTGTCGGGTACATCGGGAGTGAGTAGATTCTGCTCGAGATCCATGTCCATAAACAGGGTCTCGTCATAGTTTTTATACGGATCTGTCCATCCCCCCTTAGCCACAGAGGGGATCACGGTTATAGCAAGGATGAGGGAGAAGAGGAGATATCTCATAGTTCGAGTGTTTGTTCGTAACGGAGTTCGGCAGCCACCAGCGGTTCCACCTCGGCGGGCTCCACGGGCGATAGCTTGTCTTTGGCCAGAGTTTTGCGCACATGGCTTACAAGAGCATCAACGTTGACATCCTCCGAGTCGGCTTCGGCGTCGATCTCAAGCAACCCCTGATCGTCATACCAATCCCAGATTATGTCTATGATGTTGAGGAGTTCGTCGTCGTTTATACGTGCCGAAGCCTCGTCGGTCAGACTCGACCGCATGGCCGCGATGGCCTCCTTTTCCTGAAATTCTTTCATGACGGTATGTTTTTAGAGTGTGGAGTTGGTGGGATATGTCAGAGGTTGAGTTCGGCTATCTCGGGGGGGATGGTGGTGTGTATCAAGAGGTTGTCAGCGTCTATCTCGTCGATAAACTCGTCGGCCACCGGAATGAGCAGCTCGCTGCCATCCTCGCGCTCCACCACAAAGAGCACATTTTCTGTTGAGTCGTTTATGTCGGCTATGCGTCCCAGATGACCCAGGGCGGAATCCTCAACGCCAAATCCTATCAGATCTGAGGCATAGAAGCCGTCGGCGTCAGGATCAAACTCTGCAGCCTCTCTCACTTCAGTGGCCAGAGCGCTGAAGGGCTTGTTGACGAATTCCGCAGCTTTTTCGGCCGAGTCCACCCCGTCGATTGTCAGGAGCCATGTTTCGGCTCCCTTGGGACGGTATTCGTTTATGAAAAACGGCACAGGTATACCATCCATGTCCACGAAGATACATTTCAAGCTGTCCGGCTCCAGGTCGAAGTCGAATGTTGCCGAAATTTCTCCTTTCATACCGTGAGTTTTGTTAAATCTCCCGGCCTGCATGAGCATGTCTGGTGTAATCATCAGCGTTTTTTCTTTTTCTTGCCCTGAGGGGGCGCTATGAATTTAAAGTCGAAGAGTTTCACGGGTTCCGGACTCAGATCCATGCGGATAAGTCCGTGCGACATTTCAGCCAGATCTCTGAACACCCTGGAGTCTTCCACAGTATCGTGGTCAAGAGCCACGAGGAGCTTCTTCATGTGGTTGGCTATCAGCAGGCACAGCTCATCGCGTTCGGGGCCTTCCTCCATGGCTGCGGCACGGTCTATCATCAGCTCTATATCCTTGCCGTAGTGGCGATAGCGTATCAAGCGGCCAGGGTAGGGCACTGGCTCCGGTTTAGTGTCGAAACGATTCTCTGTGGCTACCTCAACCGGGAAGTCCACATCAAGCTTGAAGCCGCTCATTATCATTATGTGGTCCCAGAGCTTCTGCTTATAGTCGGGCTGCTCCTTCAGCTTTGGAAAGAGTTTGCCCATGGTGTCGACTATAGCATAGGCACAACGGGTGCGTTCATCACGGTCGTCAATTGTGAGACAGTGATCCACCATCTGCTGTATGTTGCGGCCATACTCCGGAAGTTTCAGAGCCGGGCGCCGGGTGTTGTAAGTGAGCATAGAATATTGAAAGGTTGGAAGGGTGCAAGAACCGTCAAGGGTCCTTGCACCCTTTTATTGCTAACGGTCGTAGCGGCTTACATGTTCATGCCGCCGTCCACTTCGATAACCTGACCGGAGACGTAGCTCGACATGTCGGAAGCCAGGAAGGTGGCAACATTGGCGATATCCTCCACCTGGCCTGCGCGGCGCAGAGGTATCTTGGCGGCCCACTCCTTGCGCACATCCTCGGGCAGGGCAGCGGTCATGGCTGTCTCGATAAAGCCCGGGGCGATGGCGTTGGCGCGGATGCCGCGTGAGCCCACTTCCTGGGCGATACTCTTGGCCAGAGCGATCAGACCGGCCTTCGAGGCTGCATAGTTGGCCTGGCCGGCATTGCCGTGAACACCCACTACTGAGGCCATGTTGATGATGGAGCCTGAACGCTGGCGCATCATCACGGGGAGCACTGCGTGGATGAAGTTGAAGGCGCTCTTGAGGTTGACGTTGATCACCATGTCCCACTGAGCCTCGCTCATTCTCATCATCAGGCCGTCCTTGGTGATACCGGCGTTGTTGACGAGGATGTCGATGTGGCCGAAGTCATTCTTGATGGCAGCCACCACTTCCTCGGTCTGGGCGAAGTTTGAAGCGTCTGAGCTGTAGCCCTTGGCTTTAACGCCGAGAGCCTCGATCTCTTTTTCGGTTGCTTCCATGTTCTCGTCGCGACGAAGGTCTGTGAAAGCGATGTCGGCACCTTCCGATGCGAATTTCAGAGCTATGCTTTTGCCGATGCCGCGCGAGGCGCCGGTGATG
Source organism: Muribaculaceae bacterium (assembly GCA_023664185.1). Lineage (GTDB taxonomy): Bacteria > Bacteroidota > Bacteroidia > Bacteroidales > Muribaculaceae > Duncaniella. The sequence continues at coordinate 1,140,417 of JAMPGA010000001.1, read as the reverse complement.
ATTGCTACTTTTCCTTCAAGAAGTTTCATTGATTTCGTTATTATGTTGTTGATGATTCTTTAGACTATTTTTTGAGCAGAGTATTGATGATGAACTCAGTCACTTCATGACGCATTTCAGTTGGATCGACGCCCAGTGGGGCGAAGGCATTGTGCAGATGGCAGTAGTCCACGCCCTGAAACAGCATCTGGTGGACGGTGGGCAGACGGCGTGCTTGATCCATATCAAACACTCCGGCTCTGACCCCTTCGGCCAGAAGGCCGCGAAACAGATCTTTCTCCTTTTCCACAGCCAGGGTGCGTATCCTTGCGAGTCGTTTATGGTCGAGAGTCAGATAAGAGATGATCTGATTTGTGGCCGACGATGCCTTGATGGTGTCTTCCACAATGTCAAATCGAGCCATGATATACTGTCGCAGCTTCTCCACGGGTTCAACCTGCGATGTGGCCACCTTGCGCAGCCTGCTCACTATATTCTCGGCGTCGCGTTCTATCACCGCCTCATATATCTCCTTCTTGTTGCGGAAATAGGTGTAGATGGTGCGCCGCCCCTTGTCGGAGGCGGTGGCGATATCGTTCATGGTGGTGTGTTCAACACCATTCCTGGCAAACAGTTGCCTGGCTACGTCGAGAAATCGCTCTCTGGTTCGTGTGGCTATTGCTGTCATTTGTCGACGGTTCGTTCGGTCTGCAAAGTTACAAAATTTCCGCTGTAGTTACAAAACTCAGAGTGAAATGCCTGTAGACTTGAGAAATTCCTTGTAGAGTCGGGAGAAATGCTCAGCCTGATCTCGTGGGTATCTTACTTCGGCAAACACCTGTGCAAGATTCTCTTTGCCGTTTTCGGCCACAAATTTTCTATTCTCCTCCAGTGCCTCTTCTGCAGCATATATATCAGCTATTTCGCTGTCCGAATAATCGTTATATTCCTCATAGTGCATCACGGCCGATAGCGGGAGGCGGGGCTGCACGGCGGGATTCTCGGCAGGCCACCCGAGGGTGACGGTGACAACCGGGACAACTCCCTGAGGCAGTTTGAGCAGATCGGCTATCTGAGGTGCGTTGTAGGTTGTGGTGCCCAGGTAGCAGGTGCCCAGACCCTCCATCTCGGCCAGTGTGCAGAACTGCTGGGCTACCACGGCGGTGTCTATCACTCCCCAGGTGAATCCCTGGAGATTGGCCAGTCCGGGCTCTGCACCGTTTATGCGACACCAGCGGTCAAACCTGTTCATATCCAGGCAGAAAGTCAGGGCGGCGGTGGCGTTGGCTATGGCCGGCTGTGAGAAGTGGGCCGGAGCCAGGGCTGCAAGACGCTCAGGCTCGCGGGTCACCACTACGCTGTAGAGCTGCATGTTGCCGGTGTTGGGGGCATGAATGGCTTGTGAGAGCAGCGACTCTATAAGCTGGTCGGACACGGGACGGCTTTTGTCGTAGACGCGTATGCTCCGACGGTTTGAAAAATATTCGTTCATATTAGACACTCTTTTCTGGTTTTAATACTACACCTGTTCCCTTTAGGCCGTTGACACCGATGGTCAGGGGGGTGGGGAAGGTGACTATGCGGATAAATTCCGACTCATAGGTGGCCGGCATGGAGTTGAGAAAATCCACGTCATAGAGGTCAGTTGTCGATTTGCCGGACCTACGTGATGTAGTGTCGATGGTAAAGTAGGCCACACCAAACGATGTGAGATTCTGGAAAAAGTGAGTGCCCTGGCTCGGTTCTACCCTATAGTTAGGCAACGCCGACTCCACTATTAGACGGGCGGCTGATATGGCCGGCCACTTCACGGGAATGCCCAGCGCGGTGTCCGACGATCCCCAGCGCCCGGGCCCGATGAGGATATAGCGCTCATCTCCTTCAAGAAATTTTCGGTTTATCTTCTCCATCTCGCGGGCTATAAGGGAGTTGTTTGACGATGAGAACTTCTCGGGCCGCACATAGACCACTGTTTTCACGCCCTCGATGGTGCCGTGACCCAGAGCTGTCGACGACTTGAGCAGGAGTTTATCGTCGGGGGTCGACATTACGGCCTCGTCGACATTCTCCTTGCGGTCCACTATAGGTCTGATCTGCAGCCAGTATAGACGTCCTTTCATATCCTTGATCTTGCCGCGTTCCACCATTCCGGCAAACTCTATTTCCACGGGGCGTTGCATCTCTTTCTGCCCGGTGGTTAGCATGAAGTCGAGAGCTTCGGCCAAGGGGTAGACCTTGTGTTTGAGTATATTGTTGAACGTGACGAGCTTACGGCCCTCCTGGGTGTCGTTGTCGCGTATCACATTGTCGCGGTAGTCGAAGGTCGATACCATATATTTCAGTTCTCCTTTATCGGCCATATCCTGCACGCGGAGCTTGACTATGTTATATCCGTCGTCGACGGTGAGCGGAGTCTCAGTTTCGCGCACCGGGTTCATGTCAAGGGCATACATGCGTGTCTGTGTGTCGCGCAGAGCCAGCTGCAGCTCGGAGGTCTGGAGCACGCTCTCGGGATGTCGGGGCGAGAAACGCAGCCCCACGCCACCATCAACAATATATTTACCCAGTCCGACGGCTATCTCGGCCACCCCATCCTCCGGTTTTTCCGAGCCGAGAGGATAATAGTTGAGCGAGCGCCCCACGCCAGAGAACGAGGGGAAGTAATAGCCGTCGACCTCCTTGCCCACCACTTCCTGCAGTATCACAGCCATCTTTTCCTGGTCGATGATGTTTGATGTGGCGGTCATGTAGGCCTTCGAATCGGAATAGAACACCGAGGCATACACCCCCTTTATGGCGTCGGTGAGAAGCTTGAGCATCTCGTCCTGATCCTTTATCTTAGGCACCATGTAGGTAGAATAGATTCCGGCGAAAGGCTGATAGTGAGAGTCTTCCAGCAGGCTCGATGAGCGCACGGCTATGGGGGTATCCACCACCTCGAGCAGGGCTTTGAGGTCGTCGCGTATGCTGGTAGGAAGTTTCGCGGCAAGGAAGACACGCAGTATCTCATCGTCCGGAGCATCGCTCAGAGCAATGGGATAAAGCTGGTTTGTTTCCATGAATTCATCGAAAATATCCGTACACAGCACCACAGTGCGGGGTATGGTTATGGAGATACCGTCAAAATTGTCGCAGACGGGGTTCTTTTTTATTATGGAGTCTATGAAAGCCAGGCCGCGTCCTTTGCCTCCCAGCGACCCCTGGCCGATGCGGGCAAAGTTGGAATAATGGTCAAACCGATCCTGGCGGAATATGGCCACCACGCCACGGTTCTTCATCTTTCTGTATTTTACTATCAGATCGAAGAAGAGCTGGCGCACTTTTGGTGCATCCTCAAGCTCGCGGAAACGGTGGCGCTTTATCACCTCGGCTATTGGAAACATGGCGCGCGAGTAGAGCCAGCGCGATATATCGTTGAACGACGCGTGCCAGTAGAGCGACTCAGCCGGGATGTCGAAGATGTGTTGCTGAAGGTCTTTGAGCGACGATATGCGGCGTATCTCCTCGCCGGTGTCGGGGTTGCGTATGATGAAGTCGCCGAAGCCGAAGTTATTGACTATGGCATTGCCCAGATCCACTGGGAATTTTTTCGAATTTTTGTCGATAAAGGAGATGCCCAGCTCCATGGCCTGATAGGCATTTTCGGTGTCGGAGCTCTCGAGAATGATGGGCAGATAGGGGTCGCGGCGACGCAGCTCACGCGCCAGCTCAAGGCCTGCTTTGGAGTCCTTGTGGCCGTCGCGTTTGAACGACACATCGCTTATCACACCCAGAATATGGTCGGAAAAGCGATTGTAAAGCTCCATGGCCTCCTCATAGTCGCGCGCCAGCATCACTTTGGGGCGCCCCCTCATGCGCAGCATACGTTCGTGCTCGTTGAGAGCCTCCGTGGAGAAGAGCCTCGACTGGGTGAGGATGAATTTGTAGACAATCGGCAATACCGACGAATAGAATCTCACGGAGTCCTCCACCAGCAATATCATCTGCACACCCACACCGTTTATATCGTTTTCGGCATTGAGTTTGTCCTCGAGCAGTTTTATTATGGCAAGAAGCAGGTCGACGTTGCCGAGCCATGAAAATACATAGTCGATGCCCGAAAAATCCTCATTAGCCAGGCGGCGCGACACCTCCTTACTGAAAGGTGTAAGTACTATGATAGGCTGGTCGGGGTGAAGCTCTTTGATGCGTCGGGCGCCACTGAAGGTCTCGCTCACATCGTTGCCCGGCATCATTATCACCAGGTCGAAGCTTTTGGTCTCCATCACTTCGAGAGCCTCGGTGGTGTTGAGCACTCGTGTGACACGCGGAGGCGACGACAGATTGAGCGAGGTATACTCGAAATAGAGTTGCTCCTCCACACGTCCATCCTCCTCCATCATAAACGCATCGTAGGCCGATGCTATGAGCAGCACATTGAAAATGCGCTTCTGCATCAGATTTTGAAAAGCGGTGTCCTTAAGATAGAGTTGGCTCAGGGCATTGTCGCTGATTTCGTCGAAAGTTCCGTTTGTAGTCATTTGCCCGGTGTGATGAATGAATCCTTGAATCCCAGAAAGTAGAGCACGCCGTCAAGGCCGATGGTCGAGATAGACTGTTCGGCATTGGCCTTGACCTTAGGCTTGGCGTGAAAGGCGATGCCCAGACCGGCAGTGCCCAGCATGGGGAGGTCGTTGGCTCCGTCGCCCACGGCTATGGTCTGCGCTATATTTACGTTTTCCACCTGGGCTATCAGCTTGAGCAGTTCGGCCTTGCGGCGGCCGTCGACCACCTCGCCCACATAGCGTCCGGTGAGCTTCCCGTCCTCAATCTCAAGCTCGTTGGCATATACATAGTCAAATCCGAACTTCTGTTTCAGGTAATTACCGAAATATGTGAATCCACCCGAGAGAATGGCGGTCTTGTAGCCGGCGCGTTTCAGCACCTCCATCATCCTGTCCACGCCCTCGGTGATGGGTAGGTTGCGGGCTATATCCTCCATGACGCTCACGTCCAGGCCTTTCAGCAGCGCCACACGGCGGCCGAAGCTTTCGGTGAAGTCAATCTCTCCGCGCATGGCGCTCTCGGTGATGGCTCTGACCTGATCGCCCACTCCGGCGCGCTCGGCCAGCTCGTCGATCACCTCGGTCTCTATCAGAGTCGAGTCCATGTCGAAGCATATCAGACGGCGGCAGCGGCGATAAAGTGTGTCCTCCTGCATGGATATGTCAAACCCGTCTTCCTGCGAAAGTTGCATGAAGCGGCTCTGCATGGCATGGAGGTCGGAGGGGGTGCCGCGCACCGAAAACTCCACACACGACTTCGACAGCGGCTGCTCCTCGTCGGCCAGAGGCATGCGGCCAGTGAGACGCTGTATGCTGTCGATGTTCAGCCCCTGGGCCGAAATCTCCTCCGACACACTGGCTATCTGTCGGGCCGTGAGTCGGCGTCCCAGCAAGGTGATGATCCAGCGGTTCTTGCCCTGGCGGTTCACCCAATCTTCATATTCCTGAATGCTAATGGGGGTGAAACGTATGTTGACATTCAGCTCGGAGGCCTTGAAGAGAAGTTCCTTCATAATATTGCCGCTCACGTCGGCACAGGTCTTGATCAGGATACCGAGCGACAGAGTGTGGTGGATATCGGCCTGGCCGATATCCAGAATGCCGGCATCATATTTGGCAAGAATCTCAGAAAGCGCCCAGGTCACACCGGGGTGATCCTGGCCTGATATATTGATGAGTATTAGCTCAAGCTGCGATGTTGTCATTGCTTGTCGATGTACAGTTTGATTTGCAAAATTACGACTTTCTACACAAAACAGCCGAAAGAACGAGGAAAAATTGCTAACTTTGCAGCCGAATTCTCAAAAATTCTCTAAAAGATAAATAATGAGCTACAACCTTCTGAAAGGGAAAAGGGGCGTGATATTCGGCGCCCTCAATGACAAGAGTATCGCCTGGAAAGTGGCCGAGAGGGCCGTCGAGGAGGGCGCTGTCATCACCCTGAGCAACACGCCGGTGGCCGTCCGAATGGGCGAAGTGAGCCAGCTGGGCGAAAAGCTCGGCGCTGAAGTGATTCCCGCCGATGCCACAAATGTCGAAGATCTTGAGATGGTCTTCTCAAAGTCAATGGAGATACTGGGTGGAAAGATCGATTTTGTGCTCCACTCTATCGGTATGTCGCCCAATGTGCGCAAAAAGCGCCTTTATGACGACCTTGATTACGACCTCCTGAGCAAGACGCTCGATATCTCGGCTATCTCTTTCCACAAGATGATCCAGGCCGCCAAAAAGCTTGACGCCATTGCCGAATATGGCTCGATAGTGGCTCTCAGCTATATCGCTGCCCAGCGCACCATGTTTGGCTACAATGATATGGCCGATGCCAAGGCGCTCCTTGAGTCGATAGCACGCAGCTTCGGCTACATCTACGGCCGCGAGAAGCACGTGCGTATCAACACCATATCGCAGTCCCCCACAGCCACCACTGCAGGCTCGGGAGTAAAGGGCATGGAGTCGCTCATGGACTTCGCCAACCGCATGTCGCCCCTGGGCAATGCCGATGCCAACGAATGTGCTGACTATTGCATCATGATGTTCTCCGACCTCACCCGCAAGGTGACAATGCAGAATCTCTATCACGACGGCGGCTTTTCATCAATGGGTATGAGCCTACGCGCCATGGACCAGTATGAGAAGAGCTTCGACCTCTATCGCAATCCTGACGGCACCATCCAGTATGGTTGATGCCGCCGCAAAGCATCCAATTAACAAAAGAGGTGGGTCTGTCCCGCCTCTTTTGTTATGAAGATGCAATAATGGCACACGGTTTCACGTTGATTAGATGACCAAGATACGGTTGCATCCACAACTCATCACATCATAAAATTGGACACAGATAAAACCGTCAATAACAAGCGCGTGGCTAAAAATTCGGGCTACCTGGCACTAAGAATGTTCTTCGTGCTGGGCGTGTCGCTATATACCTCCCGAGTTGTGCTCGATGTGCTGGGTATAGATGACTACGGTGTCTATAATATAGTGGGCGGTGTAGTCGGTCTGATGAGTTTCTTCACCTCGAGCCTCACCAATGTCACCCAGCGCTTTTTCAGTATGAGCCTCGGGCAGGATGATGTGGCCAAAACCAACAGCTACTTCAATCAGAGCATGATTCTGTTTGCACTGATTTGCCTGGCCATAATTATTTTTGGCGAAACAGTAGGAGTGTGGTTTGTGAACCACAAGCTGGTCATACCACCCGGCCTGGAGTATGATGCATACTGGACATTTCAGTTTGCTATGCTCACGGTGGTTATCAATATATTGACGCTGCCATATGTGAGCGATGTCATAGCTCGCGAACACATGTCGTTTTATGCATATATGGGTATTTTTGAAGTGTCCACACGTCTTGGCATGACATTCTTATTGCTCATTTTTAGGGAATACGGTTCGGCATCGTTCTATACGTTCATGCTTGCCATGCTCTCCATGCTCACCCTGATAGTATATATGGTATATTGTCGCCGCCACTTTGCCGAAACATCTTTGAGGCTACATTGGGACTGGAAGCTGGTAAAGGAGATGGTGAGATTTGTGGGTTGTAACCTCTTTGGCTGTTTTGCCTATTCGATTGGTATGCAGGGCAACGACGTGCTGCTCAACCTCTATTTCGGCACAGCCATCAACGCTGCCCGCGGCATTTCGATGCAGGTCAACAATGCATTGTTCAAATTCTCCGACGCTATCCTCTCGGCTGTGAAGCCACAGATTATTAAATCTTATTGCGGAGGAGACACCAACTATACCATATGGCTTCTCAACAAGACTTCGCTCTACACCTTCTTGCTGATGCTATCTATTGCGATGCCGATATTCTTCAACCTCGATCTGCTGCTTGGGCTTTGGCTCCCCGTGGTGCCCGACTATACCGTGTCGTTCACCCGTCTCATCCTCATCGACTCGATGGTTGGAATGCTCATAGCGCCTTTCTGGCTGGCTGTAAATGCCACTGGCCGTATATTCCGCAATCAGGTAGTCGGACGATTCTTTATATTGCTCACTTTGCCCGTGTCTTATTTGATATTACAGTTATATCACGATCCCACAATTCCGTTTATTGTCAATATCTTGTCGCAAGTGTGCTATCTATTTTTCTCTCTGTGGGATATCCACGAGCAGATTAAGTTCAGCTACCGTCAATATTTCAAGGAGGTGATAATGCCGATTCTGCTTATCACCATGTCTGTCACATCCGTGGCGGCGGCAGAATACTATTCGATTGGTAATTCATGGGTTATGTTGGGCGTTTCTGTTGTTACGATACCTCTCTTCACGTTTGCTTTGGCTTACCGTTTCACTTTGACATCCCAGATAAGAGCCCAGCTGAGACTCTTCGTCAAATCACATCTTCCTCACTACTGAACTTATGAATCTGGAACGATTGGCCTTTACACTGTCGCGCAGAATGGGATTGAAACGTTTTTCCCGCGCGTTGTTGAAGTTTATGTATTTCCCGAGCATTGACAGTCATGATGTTACGGTAGCAACCGACGGACGGCGGAAAGTCAACATTGATCGCATAAGAGCCTATTTAAATTATATTTACAAAGACACCGGCGCGAGTTGTATAGCCTGCCGCAATATCGAAGCCATCCACTATGACCTCCAGATTATCATTCCGGTCTATAACGTCGAGAAGTATCTACGTGAGTGTCTTGATAGCATATTTTCTCAGCTGCCGGGTCTCGATTATAGAGTGAATGTCACTATAGTTAATGATGGCTCTACCGACTCATCCGCTCAGATAGTAGAAGAATATACTGACAGAGAGAATGTAACTATTATCCATAAGAAAAACGGTGGTGTGTCATCTGCAAGAAATGCAGGGCTCGATGCTATGAACGCTCGTTTCATAATGTTTGTCGACAGTGATGATATGCTCGCCCCCGGAAGTTTGAAAATCATACTCGACGCCATTACTAAAGATGATCAGCTGGATGTGGTGCAGGCAAATTTCGAGAACTTTTGCGGAAGTCAAACCTTAGGTGTGGAGAAGTATGTGGGTCTTAACGGTTTTCCTTGGGGTAAAATATATAGAAGTTCTATATTTAAAAATCTGAAATTTCCAGAAGGATTTTTGTATGAGGATACATTTATTCACTTGATGATAAATCAATATTTAGATGATAAGTCAAAGTGTATCCCGGATATCTTATTCCGCTATCGTCAGAACGAGAGTGGATTGACTTGGTCAAATGTGGGCAAGCCCCGTAATCTCGACTCTCTGTATATCACCGGATCTCTGCTTAGGGATGCTGCCGTCTTGGGGATGGATATGGAGCGCATACGCCTTGCATTTTTGCACCAATGCGCCATGAACTACCGCAGGATATCGAGCATGAAATCGACTGAAATAAACAAGGCTGTTTTTCTCTATACGGCTTATGTATACGAAAAATACTTTCAAAAACAGACCATTATTTCCGACCCACGACTTGCCTCTTTGGACAGAACTTTACGCAGTCTCGACTATAAGGAATACCTTCTTGCTATTCACAAACTCGAGTTCCCTGACTGAACCTCACATTATCTGCCGCATTTTGTTTTTGCTGGGTGGGGGATTTTTTGTAACTTTGCGCCTTGAAAAATCAGAAGACAAGAAAACAAGATGCAAAAGATACGTAACATAGCCATCATAGCTCACGTAGACCACGGCAAAACAACTCTGGTCGACAAAATGCTCATGGCAGGCAAACTCTTTCGCGACAACCAGTCGACAGGCGAGTTGATACTTGACAACAACGATCTCGAACGCGAACGAGGCATAACAATCCTCTCCAAAAACGTATCGATCAACTATAACGGCTATAAGATAAATATTATCGACACACCCGGACACGCCGACTTCGGCGGCGAGGTGGAGCGTGTGCTCAACATGGCCGACGGCTGTCTGCTGCTTGTCGATGCCTTCGAGGGTCCTATGCCCCAAACCCGCTTTGTGCTCCAGAAAGCCATACAGATGGGTCTGAAGCCGGTGGTAGTGATCAATAAGGTCGACAAACCCAACTGCCGCCCCGACGAGGTTCAGGAGATGGTGTTCGACCTGATGTTCAATCTGAATGCCACCGAAGATCAGCTCGACTTCCCCACCATCTATGGCTCGGCCAAGCAGGGATGGATGAGCACTGATTTCAACAAGCCTACTGACAATATCACAGCTGTGCTCGATGCCATTATCGAGTATATTCCTGAGCCCAAGACTCTTGAGGGAGATGCCCAGATGCTCATCACCTCGCTCGACTACAGCAACTATGTAGGTCGTATAGCAGTGGGTCGAGTGCATCGTGGCGAACTCCGCGAGGGCATGGATATAGCACTCTGCAAAAAAGACGGCACCATAGTGAAGCAGCGCATCAAGGAGCTGCACACCTTCGAAGGTATGGGCCGCAAGAAGGTGGAAAGCGTCAAGAGTGGCGACATCTGCGCACTGGTGGGCATAGAAGGCTTTGAGATCGGCGACACTGTGGCCGATGCTGCCAATCCCGAACCGCTCCCCCGTATTGCAATCGACGAGCCCACAATGTCGATGACCTTCACCATCAACGATTCTCCTTTCTTTGGTCGCGACGGCAAGTATGTCACATCGCGCCACATCGGCGACCGCCTCACTCGCGAGCTTGATCGCAACCTGGCCTTGCGCGTTGAGAAGGCCGACCACGAGGATACCTGGACCGTATACGGACGCGGTGTGCTCCATCTGTCGGTGCTGATCGAGACAATGCGCCGCGAGGGTTTTGAGCTGCAGGTGGGTCAGCCCCAGGTAATCATTAAGGAAATCGACGGCCAGAAGTGCGAGCCCGTCGAGATGCTCACAGTCAATGTGCCTGAGGAATATTCCTCGAAAATTATTGACATGGTGACACGTCGCAAGGGTGAAATGATCAATATGACCACCCAGAACGATCGCATACACCTTGAATTCCTCATACCCTCACGAGGCATAATCGGTCTGCGCAACAATGTGCTCACCGCCTCGGCTGGCGAGGCCATCATGGCTCACCGTTTCCATGAATATCAGCCCTGGAAGGGGGATATCGAGCGTCGCACCAACGGCTCTCTCATAGCCATGGAGGCCGGTACTGCCTATGCCTATGCCATAGACAAGCTGCAGGATCGTGGCCGCTTCTTCATCTTCCCTCAGGAAGAGGTCTATGCCGGGCAGGTGGTAGGTGAGAATGCCAAGGATAAGGATATCGTGGTCAATGTAACCAAGAGCAAAAAACTCACCAACATGCGTGCCAGCGGCGCCGACGACAAGGCTAAAATCGTGCCTCCCGTGGTGTTCTCGCTCGAGGAAGCGCTTGAGTATATCAAGGAGGATGAGTATGTGGAAGTTACACCCCACCACATCCGTCTCCGCAAGATTATCCTTGACGAGCTCGAACGCAAGAGGGCTAATAAATAATAGTTCTTTGAGGTCGAGTATTGTCTAATTGTCGCAAAACGGACCTGAACCTGATTGAATCGTTGGTTGCGATGGTCGATCGGTTCAGGCTGAATATGCACCAGGACTCTTGGAAATTCAAAATATTTTCTCTACTTTTGCAACGTGAACGATTTAGCTCTGCATATAGAATACCTCCTGCTCCGACACGACTGTGTGATTGTGCCGGGCATGGGTGCTTTCCTGGCTCATAACAGCGGGGCTGTCGTCGACGAGTCGACCGGAATGCTGATGCCTCCGGCCAGAACACTGGGCTATAACAGCGAGCTCACACACAACGACGGGCTGCTGATAGAAAGTGTGGCCAGACGCGAGCATAAGACCTTCGAAGCGGCTCGTGCACAGGTAGATAAAGCGGTTTCAGCTTTCATGTTTCAGCTTAAGGAAGAGACTACACTCCCCATAGGGAATCTTGGCTCACTCACAGCCGATGCTGAGACCGGATCGCTTGTATTTACCCCTGCCGATGTAAAGACATCGCTCATCAATCTTCCGTCATGCGGTCTGCAGCCCGTCAGGTTGCGTCCTCTCGAAGAGGAGCCAGAGCTTGTGGTTGATGCTGCTGCTACCGAGACACACACTCGCCGACGGAGAATCCGTAAAGATAGAGTGGCATGGGTGGCTGCCTCAATGATGGCATTGCTGCTGGTGATTGGCATGGCTTTTATCCGTCCCGATTCCAATTCCAACGAGCGCCACGAGTATGCCTCGATCGACTCGGGGCTGCGGTCGAATGTAGGCAATGCCCTTGCATCGGAAGCTGAAAAGACACTGGAAATTTCCCGCGAGATACTTCTGAACATAGCCCGCCCGGTTGTTTTGGAGGGTGTCCAGAAAGTGCATATGCAGGCTATGGTTGCCGACCGCTATCTTCTGGTGGTGGGATCTTTCCCTTCTGAGAAAGCTGCCAAGGCATTTATCAACGGCAATAACACACTGTCTTATCAGGAAATGGATGGCAAATATCGTGTTTTTGCCGCCACCGCCTCCAATATAAACGACGCTCACAAAATGTCGGCAAGTCTGTCAGAGACCTACCCGAATGTTTGGATTTGCCGTCGTTGACCCCCCCCTATTTTATACCCCTCCTGACATGAATTTCCACGACCTCCTTGTCAAGCGTCGCAGCATCAGGCGCTACACATCAGAGAAGATTGACGCCGACTCAGTGCGTCTCATACTTGAAGCAGCCCTCCTTTCCCCCACATCCAAATCTGCGCGTGCATGGACCCCGGTAGTGGTGGAAGATCCTGAGAAAATTGCTGCCATGGCCGCCTGTAAGGCTGCCGGAGCCGTCTCTCTGAAAAACTGTCCACTGGCCGTGGTCGTTGCTGTCGACTCCACAAAGTCGGAAGCCTGGATTGAAGATGCCTCCATAGCAGCATTTGCCATGCAGCTTCAGGCTGAGGATCTCGGCTTAGGTTCGTGCTGGATACAGGTGTGGAACCGCTTTACTCCCGACGGCATCCCCTCCGAAGAATATATCCGAGATCTTTTAGGTATTCCCGAGACCTCGCCGGTGCTCTGCATCCTCACTTTCGGCCACAAGGCCGAAGAGCGCAAAGAGCAGGATGTAGATAAACTGAAGTGGGAAAATATCCATATTGACAAATGGTGAGACAGCGTTCCGGCCTACCACTGATTGTGGCAATCGGAGCCGGCAATGTGGCGTCGCATATCATACCGGCGCTCGAGGCTGCCGGAGTGGGGGAGGTGGCCCAGGTCTACTCTCGCACCATTCGTTCGGCCAACGCCTTGGTATCGCGACTGTGGAACGCCTCGGCCACCGACAATCTTGACCTGATCATCCCAGACGCCGACATATATGTGGTCAGCCTTGTTGACTCGGCGGTCAAGGATGTGGTGGCAAAACTCAAATCAAACAATGCACTCTGGGTGCATACCTCGGGCTCTCTTCCGCTTTCTGTGTTGTCGGGTCTGAGTCCGCGTACCGGAGTCTTCTATCCGCTTCAGACCTTCTCGCGCTCCACGGCGCTCAATGTTGCGGACGTCCCCCTGTTTATCGAAGGCTCGACCCCCGGCGTGGAGGCTCAGATCAGGGAAATAGGTGAGAAAGTGTTTGAAAAGGTGATACATGCCGACAGCCAACTGCGCAAGAAGATGCACGTGGCGGCTGTGTTTGCCTGCAATTTCACAAATTATTTATGGACTGTGGCTGACGACCTTCTCAAAAAAGAAGGCCTTGATCTGAGTGTGCTTTTCCCACTACTAAACGAGACTCTCCGCAAGGCCGAGACCATTCATGGTGGACCTGCAGCCGGACAGACAGGGCCGGCAGTCAGAGGTGATGATGAGGTAATGAAGTCTCACCGGGATATGCTTCCCAAGCATCTGGCTACTATCTATCAGATGCTGTCTGAGGCCATAAACGATCGCCATAAATCATGAGCCGAATAGATTATGATCTTAATAAAATCAAGGGCATAGCCTTTGATATGGATGGTGTATTGTCGGCTTCGACGGTAGCTGTCAGAGAGGACGGAACACTTCAACGACAATCGAATGTAAAGGATGGTTTTGCCATTCAGTATGCCCAGAAATGCGGGTTGCACTTGGCAGTCATTTCTGGTGCACGCGACGAATCAATGCTCCCGGCCTACCGCTCGCTTGGCTTGGAGGATATTTATTTCAGAAGCATCGACAAAGTGGCGGTGCTCAAAGCCTGGATGGAAAAACATGGCCTTGAGCCTGATAATGTGATATTTGTGGGCGACGATATCCCTGATATTCCGGCCATGAAGGAAGCCGGGCTGGCGGCGGTGCCTCGCGATGCCTCCGATGAGGCCAAGCTTGTGGCCGGCTATATCTCACCCTGTCCGGGTGGACACGGAGTGGCTCGCGACATTATCTCACAAATATTGTCGTCGCAGGACAAGTGGATGACCAGCGACGACATATTCAATTGGTGAGCCTTAAGGCTGCAGATACAGCGGAAGGCATCTGAGAAGATATTCCTTGGCTTTGCTCCACTCTACATATATGGATTTATTGCCGGGAATAAGAGGCACGGGAGTTTCGTTGAGCTCGGCTCTAACATAAAGCTTGCCGGAGGTCGATTTAAAGAGTACAATCTGCAGATTGGTGGCCATGGGAGTGACATAGAAATCTCTCCAGTGCATCCCAACGGTGTCGAAATAGTTTGTCATGTAGTAACACCCAGCCATACGCATCAGAGCCAATAGAGGCATCATGGTCTCCGCATGCCCGAAACGCAGTTCGGCGCCGTTGTCATTTTTCCCTTCGGCTGCACGGTCAATTCCGTCGACAATATTGTTGAGCAGCGCCGCTGCCATATCCATTGGAGCGCGTGATAGGGTAGAGGCCGAGTGAGTGAGGTAATGCTCCAGATTGTTTACTGCCCACAGTGCATTGTATTCCTCAAGCGACAGAAATTTCAGTGCGTCGATCTTCATCCCCATGGCAGCGCAGCCGCTAAGGATTTTATACATGTTTTGGGCGAAATCGCGCTCCTCACCCTCGTCGAAGGGGTAGGAAGCGCCCAGTATTTTGCGAGCCAAGCCAGCCGGGATGGTCGAGTCGAAATACCCGTCGTAAACAGTGTGCCACTCTTCACTGTCCTTGTATGCCTTATAGTCGGCGTCGTCGGTCCAAGGGCGCATCAGAGCATTGTTCTGACGTCCTGACGAGGTGTAGATCTCAATCTTATTGTCCATACGAGCCAGCTGGTGGGTGAACTCGTCCATCGAGGCTATGCAGCGGGGCACGTAGGAAGAAATGGCCGATACCTTGCGATATTTAAACAGATCGGGATATGCCTGCCAGGTGCGGGCAGCAATGGCTCTCTGCTCTGCCATGCCCAGGGAGTCGAGTGCACCCCAGCGTCCTGCTGTGCGCTTCACCACCTCATCAGTGAGCTTTCTCAGCACTTTGCCTGTGGGTGTTATGGTTTTGAGCGAGTCAGCCTTCCTCAGCATTCTCGACAGAGCAGTAGTGTATTTGGACGAAGACAGAAATCTTGCCCCATGACGCCCGGCATGGCTAAGGTAGAGGGGGGTCAGCGAGTCGGGATATGCACGTGAGCCAACTGCCGGGGTCGGGTAGGGCATGGAGGTGCCTTCACACTCGCGGGCACTGTAATTAGTTGCCGTAGGGTCGGCAGCAACAGCCGTCAACCCCAGGCTTAGGGCTATTAGGAGGAATAACTGTCTAAACTTTGTCATTTCACACATATTTGTGTAGTTTTGCATCTGAAAAAATACAAATTCAATATGGACTCAAAAATTATAGCTGAGCTTGTGGCCTCCGGAAAGCTTGAGGAGGCTGTGGCAGCCTTGTCGGGAATGATTGACGCCAATCCCCACTGCGATACCCTCTACTTTGAGCGAGGAAAGTTGAAGTGGCGCATGGGCGACCGCTCAGGTGCGACGTCGGATTATATGAAAGCCGTTTCCTTGAATCCCGATTCACCGGCTCGAAGGGCACTGGAGCAGGCTCAGGATGTGGCCGACTTCTTCAACCCTGATCTTTATAATCCCTGATAATACGGCATAATACAGGCCGGCCACTAAAGCCGGTCCGTATTATTATATAGGTGTGTCAGAACTTGTAAGACAAGGTCAGCACTACAGAGTTGTCGTTGTCGGTGATTTTGGCTTTAGGAGCTGTGACGAGATAGCCCGTTGAGTTCTCGTTATAGTCGGTAAATGCGTGATAGTCGCTCTTGCGGTTGCGGTGCACATAGGCCAAGTCTATCGAGAATGCCTGATAGCGGTAGCCAAGGCCGCAGGTGATGTACTGCGTCTCGCGGTCGAGGGTGAAAGCCGGGTGCATCTCGGTATCATCGGGGCCTGATGTATATACATAGGTGGCCTCGCTCCCCGTGGGATTGAGCAGGCGCTCCTGCACGGGACTGCTCTCCCAAGAGTATCCAGCACGGAGGCTCAGACCGGGAGTTATTCGGTATTCAGCACCCACGCGCAGTGTGTTGGTCGACTTATAGTAATACTTCACATCAGCCTTCTGGTCGGCCCATTCATTGCCATACTGGTCTTTGATTTTCATATCCTGCACACCGCGATACTCATACTCAGCTGAAAGGATGCCGCGGCCACCTATCACTCCGGCCACGCCTGCCATAAAGCGCCAGGGCGAACGGAAATCCCAGTCAAAATCGTCGTATTCAGATGTGAAGCTGCCCGAATAATATTCCCCTTGGGGATATGAGGGTGAGTCGTAGTCATAGCCCATGGTGGCCACGCCTTCATACGAAAGATTGTACCAGGTGGGTGTATGCACGGCCAGACCTATACGAAACTCGTTGATGGGCTTGAAGATGAGACCGAATTTCATATTGAATCCGCTACCCCAAATGTGGTATTGGTTTGTCAGACCGTAGGATGCCGAGCCAGATGCGTAGGTCGATGCATCAGTGTTGGGCACATTGGCATCGGAGGCAAAACTCTCTTCATAGTAGGCGGTCTGCTTAAAATCGAGGTCGGTAATGCCCAAGCCTATGCCCCAGAATACCGTCTCATAGATATTGCCGCCGAAGTTAATGGAATATTCATCTATATACCCCTTCTCGTTTATGAAGTATTGAGCCGAACCGGGAGCAGTTTTGTCGTAGTCATACAATCCGACGTAGCTGTTGGCGCCAGCTGCCGAGGGATTGATGCCGTAGGCGTTATACATCAGTATGCTCGACCAAGGTGCGTAACTGCTGAAAAAAGGATTGTAGCTGTTGGTCTCACACAGATCAGTGTTGCTCCAGCCGTCGGCTGTAGTATAGTCAGCCACCAGATTGGTGTATGACGTCTGCAGATTGTTGGTGAGACGGCCGCCGTAGTTTCTGTTGAAGCTCGCTACTCTCGAGTAGCTTGCGCCCCAATTGAAAAACGGCATGGCTTCACTGTTGAGTCTCACTGAACCGATATAGCCAAAGTTATTGCAGTTGAAGCGGGTTTTGTTTTCGGTGTTTGAGACGCCATCGGC
Source organism: Muribaculaceae bacterium (assembly GCA_023664185.1). Taxonomy (GTDB): domain Bacteria; phylum Bacteroidota; class Bacteroidia; order Bacteroidales; family Muribaculaceae; genus Duncaniella. Next base: position 1,122,978 of record JAMPGA010000001.1, on the reverse strand, counting down.
CTTCGATTTGCTGGAGTTGAAATCCAGGTCTGCCGAAATTGACACCTCGCTATTGCGATATATGCCAATACCGCCGGGGTTCTGATTGAGTGTCGACATATCGCCGCCAAGGGCTGTGAAGGCACCGCCCATCGACATGAATCTGGCTGTGCCCCGCAGTCCGCCTTGGGAAATAGACATTGCGTCGACCGCCGACTGGGCCATGACTGCCATCGGCATGGTGGCGAGTAGGGTGGCAAGTAGGGTCTTGTTCATAGTTGAAAGTGTTGAGAGGAGAATATGTTAATTATGTTGTTTCTGAGAGTTTGATCAATGACGTCCACGGCCACCGCCACTCGAACGGCCACCACCTGACGATCTGCCACCGCCGCCCCACGAGGATGAGCCGCGCGAGGGTGAGCTGTAGGAAGGTGTGCTGTAGGAATTCTGGCGTCCGCCATTGGTGACTGAAGGACGCGAATAGGAGTTGTTGTTGCTGTTGCCGTTGGACGAAGGTCTGGTCGATGTGCCTGAAGGCTGGCGGTTGCCTCTGGTGCCTATGCCCGGGCGTCCATAGCTCTGTGTGCCGGTTGTGCCGGGGCGATAATATCCAGAACCCTGGTGACGGTTGGCCTGTGTGGTGCCGAGACCCGGGCGGCCGCTGGGACCTGCAGGGCGGTTACCCGAAGCCACGTGGCCTCCATTATATCCCGGGCGATAGGCATGCACTCCCTGGTGGCGGGGATTAAAGGGTCTGCTCCATCCCCAAGCCGGGCCTCCCCAACCATGACCACCCCAGCCCCAAGCCGGACCCCAACTCCAGCCCCACGAGGGACCCCAGCCCCAAGCCGGACCCCATGCCCAATAGGGGTCATACCAGGAGTTCCAGTACCACGACGAAGCCCAGCGCCACGATGCCGGACGCCAGTAGTAGGGTGAATACCAGGCAAAATCTGGATAGAAATAATCATATCCCCAATAGCCCGAAGGGGTGTTGATATATACATTCACCTGATCGGGCTCCATATAGTAAATGTTGGCAAGTTCCTGATCCCCTGAGCCTGTCACGATGTCTGGGTTGTAGAACTGCTCTATGCGGCGCGTGTAGGTAAAATCGGTTGACGTGGTGTCGTTGCTCAGCGAGTCGGTTGCAAATATACCACGACGGTTGTAATCGTCCACGCTGATATTGCGAGTGCCACTCACGCTGTATGAGTCAGCCGAAGGATACTCGGCCACCACCACGGCATTGGGCGTCACATAGGTTTGATATTTCAGCTGCTGTGATTTCTGTTCCGTTTTGGCTTTTGGAGCCTTCGACGGATTGTAATATATATCGTCCTCATAGTATGACTGCGCCGTGGCCACAGCAAACGTCGCTGCCACGAGCGGAATAGTCAGGAATAATCGTCTTTTGTTCATCTCTTTTTAATAATGTGGAGGTATATTATTATAGACGTTTCAGAAGCGCTAAAGTTTAATACAAAGATATTGAAAATATCGGAAAAAATGAAATTTTACTCAGCGAAATGCAACACTGCTGACTATATGTTGTAAAACATGAAAATTTTTTTGGTGGCTACTTTTATAAGTGTTAATTTTACACTCAACTTTGCAGACGCATGTCCGCATAGCCATGAAAATAATCTCAACCCACCTTTTAACTAATATCTAAACAAATCAGATTCAATCCGTTATGAATCAGAAAAGCTCTTTGGCGGCTTTGGCCGTAATGTCACTGCTGATGTGTGGCTGCGGACACAGACACTCAGACGCCGACACAAAGATAACACAGTCGGGCCTCGATCCACAGAATTTCAAGGCCGAAGTCCGCGGCGACTCGACCGCACTCTATACCCTCACCAATGGAAAAGGCATGGAAGTGTGTATCACAAATTACGGTGGACGCGTAGTGTCGATCATGGTTCCCGACCGCGATGGAGTGGGGCGCGACGTGGTGCTCGGCTTCGATAGCGTTGCAGCCTACTTCCCCGAAAACAATCAATCGGATTTCGGAGCTGCCATTGGGCGCTATGCCAACCGCATCAACCAGGGGCGCTTCGTGCTCAACGGCGACACAGTGCAACTGCCTCAGAACAACTTTGGCCACTGTCTGCATGGAGGTACCGATATGGGCACACTGGGATGGCAGTATCGTGTCTATGATGCTGAGCAGCCCAACGATTCCACCCTTGTGCTGACTATCGAGGACACCGACGGCAACAATGGCTTTCCCGGAACTGTAACGGCTACCGTGGTGTATACCGTCCAGACAGACAATACTCTTGACATCACCTATCGCGCCACCACCGACAAGCCTACGGTGATAAATATGACCAATCACTCTTACTTCAACCTCTCGGGCGATCCATCGAAACCCGTGACTGACGAACTGCTCTATATCAACGCTCAGGCTTATACTCCAGTCGATTCAACCTTCATGACCACCGGTGAGATAGCTCCGGTGCAGGGCACACCGATGGACTTCACATCGCCCAGAGTAATAGCCGAATCCGTAGATAATTTTGAATTCGAGCAGCTCAAAAACGGTAATGGATATGACCACAACTGGGTGCTCTCAACCCTGGGTAACGACTCGGTTCCCGCTGCAACTCTCTATTCACCCGTGTCGGGGATAGAAATGAATGTGTATACATCAGAGCCTGGTATACAGGTATATACCGGTAATTTCCTTGACGGCTCCAACACAGGCAAAAACGGAGTTGTCTACAACAAGCGTGCAGCAATCTGCATGGAGACACAGCATTACCCCGATTCCCCCAACAAGCCTCAGTGGCCTTCGGTGGTGCTTAATCCCGGAGAGACATACACAAGCCATACTGCATATAAATTTTCAACCAAATAAATACCATGCAATTACTTGACTGGGTAGTTATAGCCCTATTTTTCGTGGCGCTCATCGGAATTATAGTCTGGGTGATGCGCCAGAAGCAAAACAATGCGGCCGACTATTTTCTTGGAGGCAAGGATGCCACCTGGATAGCCATCGGTGCTTCAATCTTTGCGTCAAACATCGGATCCGAGCATCTCATAGGTCTGGCCGGCTCAGGAGCTGCGTCCGGCATGGCCATGGCCCACTGGGAGATACAGGGATGGATGATACTGATATTGGGTTGGGTGTTCGTGCCCTTCTATACCCGCTCCATGGTCTACACCATGCCTGAATTTCTGGAGCGTCGCTATAATTCGGCCTCGCGCACCATTCTCTCGCTCATCTCGCTCATCAGCTATGTTCTCACTAAAGTTGCCGTCACAGTTTATGCCGGTGGCCTTGTGTTCCAGCAGGTGTTTGGTATAGACGAAGTGTGGGGCATAGACTTCTTCTGGATCGCCGCCATAGGTCTGGTGCTCATCACAGCGCTCTACACCATCTTCGGCGGCATGAAATCAGTGCTCTACACCTCGGTTCTTCAGACCCCGATATTACTGCTCGGATCTCTCATCATCCTCGTTCTCGGCCTCAAAGAACTGGGTGGCTGGGACAAAATGATGGAGATATGCTCAGCAGTAAAGGTGAATGAGTATGGCGACTCCATGACCAATCTGATACGCGACAACAGCGACCCCGCTTTCCCCTGGCTCGGCGCCCTCATCGGCTCGGCCGTCATAGGATTCTGGTACTGGTGTACCGACCAGTTTATAGTACAGCGTGTACTCTCAGGCAAGGATGAGCGTGAAGCTCGCCGAGGCACTATCTTTGGAGCTTATCTCAAGCTGCTCCCCGTATTTTTGTTCCTTATACCCGGCATGATAGCCTTCGCGCTGCATCAGTCCACAGGCTCGTTCCTCCCTCTCACATCGACCGGTGCGCTCAACACCGACGCCGCCTTCCCCACACTGGTGGCCAAACTGCTCCCGGCCGGTGTGAAAGGCTTGATCGTTTGCGGTATATTGGCGGCGCTGATGAGCTCCCTGGCTTCGCTGTTCAACTCCTCATCGGCCCTCTTCACCATCGACTTCTATCAGCGCTACAAGCCCAATACCGATCCTAAGAAACTTGTGCGTATCGGTCAGGCCGCCACAGTGGTGATCGTAGTGCTCGGCATACTCTGGATACCCATAATGCGTTCTATCGGAGATGTGCTTTATCTCTATCTCCAGGATGTGCAGTCAGTGCTTGCCCCCGGCATCGCAGCTGCATTCCTGATGGGAGTGCTTTGGAAGCGTGCCACAGCTCAGGGAGGCATGTGGGGACTCTTAGCCGGTCTTATCATAGGCCTCACACGCCTCGGTGCAAAAATCTATTACAGCAATGCCGCCACGCTGCCCGGCGAGGATGGCTTCAACCTGTTCCGCTATCTCTTCTACGATGTCAACTGGCTCTTCTTCTGCGGCTGGATGCTGGTGTTCTGTCTGGGTGTAGTCTTTGTGGTGAGCCTCTTCACTAAAGCCCCGGAGCCCGAGAAGATTCGCGGCCTCGTGTTTGGCACAGCCACAGCAGAGCAGAAAGCTGCTACCCGCGCCAGCTGGAACCACTGGGATATTATCCACACCTGCATAATTCTGGCCATAACCGTGGCATTCTATATCTATTTCTGGTAAACCTTCATGTCTGACTGCTATCGCCTGCATCAACAGTTTTACGTAAGCGTCGACTGCATTATTTTCGGCTTGGTAGACGGGCGTCTCAACGTGCTTCTGACAAAACGCAACTTCGAGCCCGAGCGCGGCAAATGGTCGCTAATGGGTGGTTTTGTCAGAGCCGAAGAGAGCCTCGACGACGCTGCCAGCCGAGTGCTCCTCGAGCTCACCGGGCTGCGCAACACGTTTATGCGACAGGTGAAAGCTTTTGGCGACATCGGGCGCGATCCGGGCGCAAGAGTCATCTCGGTGGCTTACTACGCCCTGCTCACACCTGATATGATCGACGTTGAGACACTTCGCGCCCACTCGGCCTGCTGGTGTGTCATAAACGATCTGCCAACTCTCGGGTTCGACCATACGGATATGATTGCCAAGGCAAGAGCACAGCTTTGTCGACGCATCAGCACAGAGCCTTTCGCTTTCCGTTTGCTTCCCGAAAAGTTCACCCTGACTCAGCTTCAGACTCTCTACGAGCTGATCTTCGACGAGAAGTTTGACAAACGCAACTTCCGCAAACGGGCGGCCGAAAACCCTTGCATCCGTTCCACAGGTATCATCGACAAATCCCGGTCGCGCCGCGGAGCCATGCTCTATGAGTTTGACGAGGAGGCGTTCCGGCAGTCAGGCAAATTCAAAATATAGAATAAGTATGTTAGAAAAATTGAAAGAAACCGTATGCCAGGCCAATCTTGACCTTGTGAAACATGGTCTGGTGATATTCACCTGGGGCAATGTCTCGGGCATAGACCGCGAGAAAGGTCTTGTGGTGATAAAGCCGAGCGGTGTGAGTTACGACAATATGAAGCCTGAGGATATGGTGGTTGTCGACCTCAATACAGGCAAAACCGTTGAGGGCGATCTCAACCCTTCGAGCGACACCCCCACACATCTTGCCATCTACCGGGCATTTCCGGAGGTTGGGGGAGTGGTTCACACTCATTCCACCTATGCCACTGCATGGGCTCAGGCGGGCATTGATCTGCCCAACATAGGCACCACGCATGCCGACTATTTCCACAACGCCGTCCCCTGCACCCCCGACATGACAGCCGCCGAGGTGGAAGGCGACTATGAGCTGGAAACAGGCAATGTAATAGTCAACCGTTTTGCCGGTCTCAACCCCATTCACACTCCCGGGGTGCTCGTGAAAAACCATGGTCCTTTTACATGGGGTAAAACTCCGGCCGAAGCTGTGCATAATGCCGTTGTGCTCGAACAGGTGGCAAAGATGGCCAGCATATCGTTTGCCATCAACCCCAATCTCACCATGAACCCGCTCCTCATAGAGAAGCATTTCAACCGCAAACACGGTCCGGGGGCTTACTACGGACAAAAGAAGAAATAATAAACAAATCAACATATAAAAAATATCATTATGTCGCAATTCGCAGATTATGAAATATGGTGGGTCACCGGAGCTCAGCTGCTCTACGGTGGCGACGCTGTGGTGAAGGTAGATTCCCACTCGAAACAGATGGTCGACGGGCTCAACAACTCTGGGCGTCTTCCCATCAAAGTTGTCTACAAAGGCACTGCCAACTCTTCAAAAGAGGTGGCCGATGTGATGAAAGCTGCCAACAACGACGACCGTTGCGCCGGCATCATCACCTGGATGCACACCTTCTCGCCTGCCAAAATGTGGATACACGGCCTGCAGATTCTCAACAAACCTCTGCTGCATTTCCACACACAGTTCAACAAAGAGATACCCTGGGACACCATGGACATGGACTTCATGAACCTGAACCAGAGTGCCCACGGTGACCGTGAGTTTGGCCACATCTGCGCACGCATGCGTCTGCGCCGCAAGGTGGTTGTGGGACATTGGACCGATCCCGAAGTGCTCGACAAGATTGCCGTGTGGGAACGTGTGGCTGCTGCATGGGCCGACTCGCAGGATATGCTCATACTTCGTTTCGGCGACCAGATGAATAACGTAGCCGTTACCGACGGCGACAAGGTGGAGGCCGAAGAGCGCCTGGGCTACCATGTGGACTATTGCCCTGTGAGCGAGCTCATGGAATATTGGAAACATGTGGCCGATGCCGATACAGATGCCCTTGTCGAGGAGTATTTCAAACTGTATGCCCACGATGCAGCTCTGGAGAACAAAGATAGCGAGGGCTACAAATCAATCCGCTCGGCTGCCCGCGCAGAGCTGGCTCTCCGCGCCATTCTGAAAGATAAGGGGGCCAAGGGCTTCACCACCAACTTCGACGACCTGGGTGATGTAGATGTGAACGATCCTAATTTCACAGGCTTCGACCAGATTCCCGGCCTTGCATCACAGCGTCTGATGGCCGAAGGCTACGGCTTTGGAGCCGAAGGCGACTGGAAAAGCGCAGCCCTTTACCGCACCGTCTGGTTTATGGGACAGGGTTTGAAGGGTGGAAGTTCATTCCTTGAGGACTACACACTCAACTTCGACGGCGCCAACAGCTCCATCCTCCAGGCTCACATGCTCGAGGTATGTCCGCTGATAGCCGAGGAGCGTCCTCGTCTTGAAGTCCATTTCCTTGGCATAGGCATACGCAAAGCCCAGACAGCCCGCCTTGTCTTCACCTCAAAGCCCGGCAAAGGCATCACAGCCACAGTGGTGGATATGGGTAACCGCTTCCGCCTGATAGTCAACGATGTTGAATGCATCAAATCCAAGCCCCTACCCAAGCTGCCTGTAGCATCAGCCCTGTGGATACCCATGCCCGATTTCCAGACCGGTGCAGCAGCCTGGATCCTGGCCGGAGGCACTCATCACTCATGTTTCTCCTACGACCTCACACCTGAATATTGGGAGGATTATGCCGAGATTGCAGGCATAGAGATGCTTCACATCAATGCCGATACCACCATCCCGGCCTTCAAGGACCGTATCCGCTGGAACGAAGTTTACTACATGCTCAATAAAGCCCTTTGCTGATGAATGCCAAAGAAACCATTCAGTCGGGGCGCGCTTCGCTCGGCATCGAATTTGGCTCTACCCGCATAAAGGCCGTCCTTATCGATGCTGACTTCAAGCCTATCGCACAGGGTAGCCATGAATGGGAGAACCAACTTGGAGCTGATGGCCTCTGGACTTATCCCCTTGAGTCGATATGGTTTGGTCTGCAGGATTGCTACAGAGATCTGAGAGCTAAAGTGCTCGAGCTCTACGATGTGGAGATTGAACAGCTCGCCTCCATAGGCATCAGCGCCATGATGCATGGCTATATGCCGTTTGCTGCCGACGGGCGTCTGCTGGCTCCTTTCCGCACCTGGCGCAACACTAACACCGGCGAGGCTGCAGCAAGACTATCGGAACTTTTTGTCTTCAACATCCCCTTGCGCTGGAGCATCTCCCACCTCTATCAGGCCATCCTCAACGATGAGAAGCATGTGGCTGAAATAGACTATCTCACCACGCTGGCAGGCTACATCCACTGGCAGCTCACCGGTCAGAAAGTTCTGGGCATAGGAGATGCTTCGGGCATGATACCCGTAGACTCAGACACCTGCAACTACTCGGCCCGTATGGTCGAGAAATTCGATGCCTTGGTGGCTCCCTTTGGCTATTCATGGAAGCTGGCCGATATCCTACCGCGCATATTGCCGGCAGGAGCCGAGGCCGGAACCCTGACCGAAGAGGGTGCTTCGAAGCTCGATATTTCGGGTCATCTCCAGGCAGGCATACCTTTCTGCCCGCCGGAGGGTGACGCTGGAACCGGCATGGTGGCAACTAATGCCGTGAAGCCACGCACAGGCAATGTATCGGCCGGCACATCGTCGTTCTCAATGATTGTGCTCGAGAAGGAACTCTCGCGCCCATACGAGGCTATAGATATGGTGACTACACCCGACGGTAAGCCCGTGGCCATGGTTCACTGCAACAATTGCACCTCCGACCTCAATGTCTGGGTGGGCTTGTTCCGTGAGTTCACCGAGCTGCTTGGAGTGACAGTAGACATCAATGAAATCTATGGCAAGCTTTACAACAACGCCCTGAAGGGCGACCCGGATTGCGGAGGCTTGATGGCCTACAATTTCTTCTCCGGCGAGCCCGTAGTAGAGATGCCGCAGGGACGACCGTTGTTTGTCAGATCTGTGACCGACCGTTTCAACCTGGCCAATTTCATGAGAGCACATCTCCACGCATCCGTAGCCGTGCTCAAGATTGGTAACGATATCCTGTTCAACGACGAGCATGTCGAGGTAGACCGTCTCACAGGTCATGGAGGCTTGTTCAAAACCCCCGTAGTAGGTCAGCGTATCCTTGCAGCGGCGCTTTCCACCCCCATATCTGTTATGGAAACGGCCGGTGAAGGTGGCGCATGGGGTATGGCTCTTCTGGCTGCCTTCATGTCGGACAACCCCGAGGGGCTCGATCTGCCCACCTGGCTCGAACAGACGGTGTTTGCCGGCAACAAAGGGGTGGAAATAGCTCCTGTCCAAGAGGATATCAAGGGATTTGAGAAATATATCGAGACCTACATCAAGTGTCTCCCCATAGAACTCACGGCCCTGGACTGCAAGAAATAACCAATCACAACATAGAAGAGTGAAAGTAAGAAATCTAATTTTAACTTCGCTTCTTGCCGGCTCACTGAACGCAGGGGCAGCCTCTACTTACGAGCATCTCTACGAGGGTCTTCCCTTCGAGATGCCCGTAATAGACCGCCCCGCTTTCAAGGCCGACACTGTCTCGATAGACAAGTGTGGAGCCGTGGGCGATGGCGTCACACTCAACACCGATGTCATCAACAAGGCTATTAGCGATCTCTCGGCCAACGGTGGCGGCGTAGTCCACATCCCTTCGGGTGTATGGCTCACAGGTCCCATCGAGCTGAAATCCAACATCAACCTTCACCTCGACGGAGGTGCTCTGCTGGTGTTTGCCCCTGATGAAAATCTCTATAAGACTGTCTATGTGGTCTATGAGGGCTTTGAAGCCTGGCGCACCCAGTCGCCCGTATCGGGAGTCAATCTGCAGAACGTGGCCATCACCGGCGATGGTGTCATCGATGGCAACGGTGGCATGTGGCGTCCCGTCAAAAAAGACAAGATGAACAGCGCCGAGTGGAAAAATCTCATTGCCAAAGGTGGTATCGTGAAAGGCACCACATGGTATCCTGCACAGAGCTATCTCGATGGAGAGGAACTGGCCAAAGGTGACCGTCGAGCACTCCTCTCCGAGGAAGATGCCAAGACCATCAAGCGCTATCTGCGTCCGGTGATGATTCAGCTTGTGGGCTGCAAGAATGTGCTTCTCGAAGACGTCACCTTCCAGAACTCTCCTGCCTGGAACGTGCATCCCCTCATGTGCGAGAACCTCATTGTCGACGGTGTATTTATCAAAAACCCCGACTTCGCCCAGAATGGCGACGGCCTCGACGTTGAGTCGTGTAAGAACGTCATCATCTACCGTTCCACCCTCGATGTGGGCGACGATGCTATCTGCCTCAAGTCGGGCAAGGATGAAGCCGGCCGCAAGAGAGGCATACCCACCGAGAACGTTATCGTAAAGGACTGCCGCGTGTTCCACGGCCATGGTGGCTTCGTAGTGGGCAGCGAAATGTCGGGTGGCGTCAATAATGTTTCTGTTAAGGACTGCCAGTTTATGGGCACCGACGTGGGCCTGCGTTTCAAGAGCACACGCGGCCGTGGCGGTGTGGTGAAAAACATTTTCATCGACAATATCAACATGCTCGGCATCTCGGGCGATGCTATCACATTTGACCTCTACTACTTTGTGAAAAACGCTCCCACCGAGATTCCTCCGGTCGATGAAACCACTCCTCAGTTCCGCGATATCTTCATCAACAACGTTACATCCTATGACTCAGGCAAAGCGCTGAAGTTCAATGGTATTCCCGAAATGCCCATCGAGAACATCCATGTCACCAACTCGATGTTTACCGCACGCGAAGGTGGTCTGCTGTCAGAGTCAATGAAGATCGTGTTCGACAAGGTGACCGTCCGTCCAGCCTCAGGGGCAGCCATGACAATCAACAACGTCAAGGATGCCATCTTCACCGACTGCCATTTCATATCTCCCGACGGAGAGTCAGTGGTCTATACCGGCGACAACAAGGACATAAAGATGTGATTCCGTAGGTTTTTACCTAATTTAATAAAGAGCGGGCTTCAAGTCTCGCTCTTTTTTTGTAACTTTGTGAAAATTTTTCAAAATCAACCATAACAATGGAAGAATTAGCACCCAAATACGATCCGACAGCTGTAGAGGACAAGTGGTATGCCTACTGGCTGGAACACCGTCTGTTCCATTCAGAACCCGATGCCCGTGAGCCTTATACTATCGTTATTCCTCCTCCCAACGTAACCGGTGTGCTCCACATGGGGCACATGCTCAACAACACCATTCAGGATATCCTGGTGCGCCGTGCACGCATGATGGGGAAGAATGCCCTTTGGGTGCCCGGCACTGACCACGCCTCGATCTCAACCGAAACAAAGGTTATTGCCAAACTCGCCTCGGAGGGGATCAAGAAGACCGACCTTACCCGCGAGCAGTTTCTGGAGCATGCCTGGGACTGGACACACAAGCATGGCGGCATAATCCTAAGCCAGCTGCGCAAACTGGGCGCTTCGTGCGACTGGGAACGCACAGCATTCACCATGGATGAGGAGCGCTCCAAGGCTGTGACTAAAGTGTTCTGCGATCTCTATGACAAAGGTCTCATCTATCGTGGACTGCGTATGGTCAACTGGGATCCCCAGAACCTTACCGCCATCAGCGACGACGAGGTGTTCTATGAAACTGAACAGGCCAAGCTCTACTATCTCCGTTACTATCTTGCCGACGACCGGGCAGCCGACCGTGCTGCTGCCGAGGGTGAGGTGATCCACACCGACTCAGAGGGGCGCCGTTATGCCGTGGTGGCCACCACACGCCCCGAGACAATCATGGGTGACACAGCCATGTGTATCAACCCCAAAGATCCGAAAAACACTTGGCTAAAAGGTTGTAAGGTCATTGTGCCGCTGGTGGGTCGTGTGATTCCCGTGATCGAAGACCGCTATGTCGACATCGAGTTTGGCACAGGCTGTCTGAAGGTCACCCCTGCCCACGATAAGAACGACGAAATGCTGGGCAAGAAACACAATCTTGAGGTGATCGACATCTTCAACGACGATGCCACTATTGCCGAATGTGCCGGCATGTATGTGGGTATGGATCGCTTCGAGTGTCGCCGCGTCATAGCTGAGGATCTTGCCAAGGCCGGACTCCTTGAGAAGGTTGAGGATTATACCAACAATATTGGCCTCTCCGAGCGCACCAAGGTGCCCATCGAGCCCCGTCTCTCGCTGCAGTGGTTTGTGAGCATGAAGCATTTTGCCGACATCTCGCTTGCCCCGGTGATGGAAAACATAATCCGCTTTGTGCCGGAGAAATACAAGACCACATATCGAAACTGGCTTGAAAATATTCAGGACTGGTGTATATCCCGCCAGCTGTGGTGGGGCCATCGCATCCCGGCCTACTATTACACAGATCAGGCCGATGGCGAGGAGAAGTTTGTGGTGGCCGAAGATGCCGAAAAGGCTCTTGCCAAAATCAACGCCGTGCCCGGCTGCGAGAATCTGACCATGTCTGATATCCGACAGGACGAAGGCGCCCTTGACACATGGTTTTCGTCATGGCTCTGGCCCATCACTCTCTTTGACGGCATCAACAATCCCGGCAACAAGGAGATTTCCTATTACTATCCCACTGCCACACTCGTCACCGGCCCCGATATCATCTTCTTCTGGGTAGCCAGAATGATTATGGCCGGATATGAATATGTGGGCAAGGAGCCTTTCCAGAACGTATATTTTACCGGCATCGTGCGCGACAAGCTGGGCAGAAAGATGTCAAAGTCGCTCGGCAACTCGCCCGATCCCCTCGATCTTATAGACAAATATGGTGCCGACGGTGTACGTATGGGCATGATGCTTGCGGCCCCCGCCGGAAACGATATCATGTTTGACGAGGCTCTCTGTGAGAACGGTCGCAACTTCTGCAACAAGATATGGAATGCCTTCCGCCTCGTCAAAGGTTGGGAGGTGGACCGCACACTGCCTCAGCCAGAGCACTCGGCACTGGCCATAGAGTGGTTCAAGTCCAAGCTGGCCGAGTCGATCGAGGAGATCAACGACTCCTTCTCCAAGTTCCGCATCTCCGAGGCTTTGATGGGAGCTTACCGTCTGTTCCGCGACGAATTCTCGTCATGGTATCTTGAGATGGTCAAGCCCGACTACCAGCACCCTGTGGATGGCGCCACCTATGATGCCACCATCGGCTATTTCGACTCGCTTTTGCGCATGCTGCATCCCTTCATGCCCTTTATCACCGAGGAGCTATGGCAGCATATGGCCGACCGCCGCGAGGGTGAATCTATCATGTATGCCGCCCAGCCCGAGGTCACCGAAATAGACCGCGAGCTTCTGGCAAAGGTTGAGACCGCCAAGGAGATTGTGAACGGTGTGAGAAGCGTCAGAGCACAGCGCAACATACCTCTGCGCGAAAAGCTCACACTCCGCTCCGTCGGCCAGCCCGTTGAGATGTCGTCGCTTATATCGCGACTGGCTCTTCTCGGCGCCATCGAGACAGTGACCGAAAAGGATCCTGCTGCCGCCACATTTATGGTGGGTACAGCCGAATTCGATATCCCTCTGCTCGACAGCATCGACGTTGAGGCTGAAAAAGCCAAAATAGAAAAAGATATTAAGTATTACGAAGGCTTCAAGGCCTCGGTGGAAAAGAAACTCTCCAACGAGCGTTTCGTCTCGAATGCTCCGGCTGCTGTCGTAGAGGCCGAGCGTAAGAAACTCTCCGACGCCGAAACCAAACTAACCGCCCTGCGCGCCAATCTCGAGGCTCTTTGTCAACAATAGATCTCATATTGATTATCGTAATCGCCGCCGCCGCTGTCTGGGGTTTCTGGAAAGGATTCATCCAGCAGGCGGGGTCGATCGCTGCTATTGTGGTGGGCATAGTGGCCTGCCGCATGCTGGGCCATCAGGCTGTCGTGTTGATTATGCCCGAAGGCCCGTCGGGAGCTGGCTCGATGAGCTATTATGCTGTTGTGGCCGGAGTGTATTCCGCAATGTACATAGTGGCCTATTACGCTGTGCTGCTTGTGGCAAAAATGCTTAAACTGGCAGTCCATACAGTGTTTCTCGGGCCGTTGGACCGTATAGGCGGTGCGATATTCAATATAGCTAAATGTCTCATCATGGTGAGCTTCCTTCTCAATCTCTACCTTGTGTTTTTCCCGAAATCTGACATTCGGGAGACATCGGGCATAGCCGGAGGCAAATTTGTAAGTATGGTCATCGATCTCGGTCCCTCGCTCGTGGGGGCTGTAACCTCTGAATCAGAATAATATGGAGCAGAACAACAACGGCACAGACTCAACTCTGCGCGAAGCCACTCAGGGTGAATATAAATATGGATTCACCTCGGATATAGACACCAACATCATACCTCGCGGACTCAACGAGGATGTGGTGCGGTTGATCTCGTCGAAGAAAAACGAACCCGAATGGCTGCTCGAATTCCGCCTCAAGGCTTTCCGCTACTGGCAGACTCTACCTGTACCCAAATGGGCTCACCTCAATATACCGGATATCGACTTCCAGGCCATCAGCTATTATGCCGAGCCTGTGAAAAAAGAGGGACCCAAGAGCCTTGATGAAATAGATCCCCAGGTGCTCGACACGTTCAACCGTCTGGGCATTCCCCTCGAGGAGCAGAAGGCTCTGTCGGGGATGGCGGTTGATGCCGTGATGGACTCAGTGAGCGTCAAGACCACACACCGCGAGAAATTGGCCGAGAAGGGCATCATTTTCTGCTCAATCTCCGAAGCCGTAAAAGACTATCCGGATCTGGTGAAGAAATACCTCGGTTCTGTTGTGAGCTATCGCGACAATTTCTATGCCGCGCTCAACTCGGCCGTATTCTCCGACGGGTCGTTTGTCTATATCCCCAAAGGTGTGAGGTGCCCCATGGAGCTCTCCACATATTTCCGCATCAATGCCGCAGGCACCGGCCAGTTTGAACGCACACTGATCGTGGCCGACGATGATGCATATGTCAGCTACCTGGAGGGGTGTACAGCGCCGATGCGCGACGAAAACCAGCTCCATGCTGCCATTGTGGAAATCATAGTCGAGGATAGGGCAGAGGTGAAGTATTCAACTGTGCAAAACTGGTATGCCGGCGATGCTGAGGGCAGAGGTGGAGTCTACAACTTCGTTACCAAGCGCGGGCTCTGTCGAGGCGACCACTCGAAACTATCATGGACCCAGGTAGAAACCGGCTCAGCCATAACATGGAAATACCCTTCATGTGTGCTCAAAGGCGACTACTCAAGGGGTGAGTTCTACTCAGTGGCCGTGACCCGCAACCACCAGCAGGCCGATACCGGCACAAAGATGATTCATATCGGCAAAAACTCATCCTCGACCATTGTCTCCAAAGGTATCTCGGCCGGACACTCCGAAAACTCCTACAGAGGTCTGGTCAAGGTGGCTCCCGGTGCCACCGGCTGCCGCAACTACACCCAGTGCGACTCCCTGCTCATGGGAAGCCATTGCGGCGCCCACACATTCCCGTACATTGATATCCTTGATGACTCGGCCATAGTGGAACACGAGGCCACGACATCTAAGATATCCGAAGACCAGCTCTTCTACTGCAACCAGCGAGGCATACCCACAGAAGAGGCAATAGCCTTGATTGTCAACGGCTATGCCCGCGAGGTGATGAACAAGCTCCCAATGGAATTTGCTGTAGAGGCTCAGAAACTCTTGCAAATAACTCTCGAAGGTTCGGTGGGCTGATCGACTGTGTAAGGTCATCACTCACAAGCCGTTCAAATCCGTATAATCCACATGCCATCAACCACAGAACACAGCATTATCGCCCCCGCACTTTACCTCATACCGTCGACTATGAGCGACTCGCCCGTCGACGTGGCCATCCCACGTGCCAACATTGAGGTGATACGTGGCATACGCTGCTTTGTGGTTGAGAATGTGCGCACTGCGCGCCGCTTTCTCAAGCGATGCGACCCCTCGATTGTCATAGACAATCTCTCGTTTGTCACTCTCGACGAACATACCTCTCCCGAGGCTGTGGCTCCGATGCTCCAGCCTCTCATAGATGGCGAGCCTATCGGTGTGATCTCAGAGGCCGGATGCCCTGCAGTGGCCGATCCGGGCGCCGATCTTGTGGCTGTGGCTCAGAACAAAGGCTTGAAGGTGGTGCCTTTGGTGGGGCCTTCGAGCATCATCATGGCATTGATGGGCTCGGGGTTTAACGGACAGTCGTTTGCCTTTGCCGGATATCTGCCCCACGACTCGCGCGAGCGCACAGCCACATTGCGCGAAATGGAGCGGCTCATCCGTACCCGTCAGCAGACACAGATTTTCATCGAGACACCTTATAGAAACAATCGTCTCATCGCCGAACTTGCCTCCACTCTGCCCGGCTCGCTGCGCTTGTGTGTGGCTTCAGACATCACAGGCCCGTCGCAATCCATCGTGACGCGCCAGCTTTCAGAGTGGGCAAAAGCCGTATACAACTACGACAAAATCCCCACCATATTTTTACTTTACTACTAACCTGACTTGACTAATGCGAAGAAAACATCTTGCCAATTCCCATCTTCAACCGGGGCTCTTCGATACTTTCGAGGATCTCGCCGAATCCGGTATTGGAGATTTCAAAATAATACCCCCCGACCGGGAGGCTGAGATAGCCCGCCTGGAGGCTGAACGTCGTGCGCGTGCCATCGACGACATGCCCCCCATGCAGCAGTCCGACCATATATTTTTCATGAGTTTCGGCAGCGGTAGCAGCGGTAACTGCTCATATGTAGGCGACCGTAACTGCGGATTTCTCATCGATGCCGGTATTGAGGCTCGACGTGTCATCACCGATCTGCGCGACAACGGCATTATGCCCGAGCAAGTTAAGGGTATAATTCTCACACACGATCACCACGACCATATAAGTCAGGTGTATCCCTTGCTGAGAAACTACCGTCACATGAAGCTCTATTGCACCCCGCGCACTCTCAACGGCATGCTCAGACGCCACAACATCTCACGTCGCATCAAAGACTACCATGTGGCCGTCTACAAGGAATTCCCCTTTACCATAGGCGCGTTCAGCATCACCCCCTTTGAGGTGATGCACGATGGAGCCGACAATGTCGGGTTCTTCATCGAACACGGTGCCCAGACCCTCTCTGTGGCCACCGATCTTGGGTGTATATCTGATCGTGCCGACTTCTATCTGCGCCAGGCTCAAAGCTTAGTCCTTGAGTCGAACTACGATCTGCATAAGCTCAAAACCGGTTCGTATCCCGAGCATCTCAAGGCCAGGATAGTACACGAAAAGGGTCATCTTGACAACAGGGTCTCGGCAGAATATGTAGCCTCGATCTACTCTTCGACCCTGCGCAATGTATTCCTCTGCCACCTTTCTCACGACAACAACACTCCGGCGCTCGCCCTCGAGGCATATCATCAGGCCCTGGCAACGGTCGGGATAACCGATTTTGCCACAACATCCATTCCGTTTGATGCTGAATATCAGCCAGACTCTCCGCGCTTGGCCGTTATCCCATTGCCACGCTATGAGCGCACCCCACTCTTTACCCTCTAAACCCTCTTCTCCAAGTTTTTGCCCTTCCACTCGGCTCTGAGTGGCAAAAAATTTGTAACTTTGCACCCGAAATTTGTAATTACAGAAACATACAGTCAAAAAATATCACATTCACATGCTCACAGCTAAGGAAATACGTGAGTCGTTCAAAGAGTTTTTCAACTCAAAGGGACACCATATTGTGCCTTCGGCTCCGATGGTCATCAAGGATGACCCCACTCTGATGTTCACCAACGCCGGGATGAACCAGTTCAAGGATATAATCTTGGGCAACAAGGCGGCGAAGTATCAGCGCGTGGCCGACTCCCAGAAATGTCTCCGAGTTTCCGGCAAGCACAACGACCTTGAAGAGGTGGGCATGGATACATACCATCACACCATGTTTGAGATGCTGGGCAACTGGAGCTTCGGCGACTATTTCAAACAGGAGGCCATCGACTGGGCCTGGGAGTATCTGGTGGATGTGCTCAAGCTCAACCCCGAGCGTCTATATGCCACAGTCTTCGAAGGCTCGCCCGCCGAGGGCCTCAGCCGCGACGACGAGGCTGCCGCTATCTGGGAGAAGCATCTGCCTGCCTCACATATTATAAATGGCAACAAGCACGACAATTTCTGGGAAATGGGCGATACAGGTCCCTGCGGCCCCTGCTCAGAGATTCATATTGATCTGCGTTCCGACGAAGAACGTGCCAAGATAGATGGCGCTGAGCTTGTTAACAAGGATAACCCCCTTGTCATCGAAATCTGGAACCTCGTGTTCATGCAGTATAACCGCAAAGCCGATGGCTCGCTCGAACCCCTTCCCGCCAAGGTGATCGACACCGGCATGGGTTTTGAGCGCCTCTGCATGGCTCTCCAGGGCAAGAAGTCGAACTATGATACCGATGTCTTCACACCGCTCATCTCAACGATTTCGCAGCTCTCAGGTAAGAAATATGGCGAGGATCATATGGTCGATGTGGCCATGCGCGTCATAGCAGATCACGTCAGAACCATATCGTTCTCCATAGCCGACTCACAGCTGCCCGGCAACGCAAAGGCCGGATATGTAATCCGTCGTATCCTGCGTCGTGCCGTGCGATATGCCTATACATTCCTCGACCAGAAGGAGGCATTCATGTACAAGCTGGTCAACACACTTATTGACTCGATGGGCGAGGCTTATCCCGAAATCGTGTCGCAGCGCGAGCTGATAATGAAGGTGATCAAAGAGGAGGAAGATGCCTTCCTGCGCACACTCGACAAGGGTATTTCGATCCTTGACAGCGCCATAAAGGCCGCCAAGGCTGAGGGAAAGACTGAGATCTCAGGTAAGGATGCCTTTGTACTCTATGATACCTATGGCTTCCCTCTTGATCTCACCGAGCTCATCCTCAAGGAGAATGGTATGACTCTCGACAAAAAGGAATTTGACACCGAGATGGATGCCCAGAAGGCACGTGCACGCAACGCCGCTGCAGTCGAAGCCACCGACTGGGTGGAGGTGCGCGAGGGCGAAACCGAGTTTGTGGGCTACGATGAAACCGAAGTGCCCACTCAGATACTCCGCTATCGCCGTGTGAAGCAGAAAAATAAAGAGTACTACCAGATTGTGCTCTCTGTCACACCGTTCTATGCCGAGATGGGTGGCCAGGTAGGCGATACAGGCTGGCTCATAAACGGCGACGAGAAAATAGAAATCTACGATACAAAGCGTGAGAACGGTCAGGCCGTACACCTTGCAAAACGTATGCCTGCCGATGTCACAGCTACATTTCAGGCTGTGATCGACACTGAGGCACGTCGTGCCACCGAGTGCAACCACACAGCCACACACCTGCTTCATGCCGCTCTGCGTCAGGTGCTCGGCACACATGTGGAGCAGCGTGGTTCGTATGTTTCACCCAAGATGCTCCGCTTCGACTTCAGCCACTTCCAGAAGGTGACTCCTGAGGAGCTCCGCAAAGTGGAACACCTGGCCAACGCCATGGTGCGCAAAGCCATCCCCCTCGACGAACATCGTTGTGTGCCCATCGACGAGGCCCGCAGCATGGGCGCTATGGCTCTGTTTGGTGAAAAATATGGCGAGGAAGTGCGCGTGATCCGCTACGGTGATTCCGTGGAGCTCTGCGGCGGTACCCATGTGCCCAACACCGGCAATATCGGCACCATCCGCATAATATCCGAATCGAGTACCGCAGCCGGCATACGCCGTATTGAGGCCATCACAGCCGAGGCTGCCGAAAATGCTGTTGATCAGCTTTCCGACTCACTTCGCACCATCGGCGAGCTCCTCCACAATGCTCCCGACATCGTAGGTGCTCTCCGCCGCTCAATCGACGAGAATTCCGAGCTCCGCAAGCAGGCCGAGGAATATATGAAGGAGCGTGTGCGCAATCTGGCCAAATCGCTTCTGGAGAAAGCCGAGTCCATCGACGACCACACAACTGTGGTGATGACCGGCATATATGTGCCCGAGGTGGTCAAGAACGTAGCCTTCCTGGTGCGTCAGCTCTCGCCCGTCAACACCGTCTTTATAGCAGCCACCATGGATATGACCGGCAAGCCACTCATCACCGTGGCACTCACAGAAGATGTGGTCAAATCCGGTCTCAACGCTTCGTCTATGGCCCGCGAGGCAGCCAAGGCCATCAAGGGTGGCGGTGGCGGTCAGCCCGGCTTTGCTCAGGCTGGCGGCAAGGATAAGGAAGGCCTCACAGAGGCAGTCGAAATTCTGCGCAAATCCATCTGATAATGGTTAAACATATTGTAACCTTCAAACTCTGCGGCACTCCCGAGGAGCGCCGCAGGGTCGCTTTGAAGTTCAGAGAAGCTCTCTTGGAGCTTCCCGGTGTCATTGAGCCGCTGCAGTCTATCGAAGTGGGCATCAATGAAAACCCGGCAGAGGACTGGGATGTGGTGCTCACTGCCATTCTCCCCGATATGGCTTCGGTTGAGGTTTATGCCAAGCATCCTGCACATGTGGCAGCTGCCTCCCTGCTGGCCGGCCATAAGGAATCGCGTGCCTGCGTGGACTATTACTGTGCCTGATGGTCATTGCCTTCGATCTTGACGACACGCTTTGCCCGGAAATGGAGTTCGTAAGATCTTCCTACCGGGAAATAGCCCGTATATATGGCTTGCACCTTCTTCCGGCCATGTATGCGGCTGCTACCACCGCGGCAGCATTCGACTCAATCGGACTCCCCGAAGAGATCTTCCTGCCGCTCTATAGGTATCATTTCCCTGACATATCTCTCCCTATGCCGTCGCTTTACGCCCTCGCAGCCCTCCGTAACTCTGGCCACACCCTGGCTTTGGTGACCGACGGACGTGAAGCTACACAGCAGAACAAGATCGAAGCCTTGCGTCTGAAGCGGTTTATGGCTCCAGACAACATATTTGTGTCCGAGCAGTGTGGCCACCCCAAGACCGACGGTTACGCCTTTCGGACACTCATGCAACGCTATCCTTCGGCTGGGTATATGTATGTGGGCGACAATCCTGAAAAGGACTTCCGAACGCCGCGTTCGTTGGGCTGGATCACTGTTTGCCTCCTTGATTCCGGCCGCAATATCCATCCTCAACACCTCAAGGGCGTGGAAGAAGCCAGTTTGCCGAATTTGATGATCAAGAGTTTGTATGAATTGCCCGATTTGGTGATTTGAGAAATGTGATTCTTCTCAAAGTTGTCCAAAACTAAATCTTAATTGTTTGTGTTACAAATGATTGGGATTTTTATTTTTACAAAAAGTTGTCCAAAACGAAAATGTCATTGATTGTTTTAACAACTTTTTGCTTGCATTTAATCAAATCTGTTCTTAACTTTGCAGAGTGAAAATTCACACCGATACACAATAGTAAATCCTCTTATCCCCCCAGAATATGATAGAAACAGTAGTGAAGCGCGACGGACGTGTCGTGGGCTATAACGAAGAGAAAATAAAGGCGGCCATACGCAAAGCCATGCTTACCACAGATGCAGGTGAGGATGAAGGTCTGATATCGCGTATTGCCGACAAGATAAGCATGACCGGAGCTCCTCGTATGACGGTGGAGGATATTCAGGATCGTGTGGAGCTGGAGCTTATGAACTCGCCACGCAAGGAAGTGGCCAAGAAATATATAGCTTACCGCGACCAGCGCTCCATAGCTCGCAGGGCCAAGACCCGCGATATGTTTCTGGAGATCATTGAGGCCAAGAGCAACGATATCACACGCGAGAATGCCAATATGAACGCCGACTCGCCGGCGGGCATGATGATGAAGTTTGCCAGCGAGACCACCAAGCCGTTTGTTGACGACTATCTGCTCTCTCCCGAGGTAAGAGAAGCTGTCATTAAGGGCTATCTCCACATTCACGACAAGGATTACTATCCCACCAAGAGCCTCACTTGCGTGCAGCATCCGCTTGACCGCATACTTAAATACGGTTTTATAGCCGGCCATGGCGAATCGCGCCCGGCCAAGCGCATCGAGACAGCAAGCATCATAGGGTGTATCTCGCTTGAGACAGCCCAAAACGAAATGCACGGTGGTCAGGCCATCCCGGCATTCGACTTCTATCTGGCTCCGTTTGTGCGCTCGTCGTTCATCGAGGAGATCAAGCAGCTCGAGGAGCTCAACGGCAAGGATCTCTCATACCTTTACAATGTCGAGATAAAGGATTTCCTCAAGGCACCTCTCGACGGCCTGGAGGGTGACGAGCGTTTGCTACAGCACGCCATAAACCAGACTGTGAGCCGTGTGCACCAGTCTATGGAGGCCTTCATCCACAACATGAACACAATTCACTCACGTGGTGGCAACCAGGTGGTATTCAGCTCCATCAACTATGGCACCGACACTTCGGCCGAGGGTCGATGCATAATTCGCGAACTGCTCCATTCCACCTATGAGGGTGTTGGTAATGGCGCCACTGCCATCTTCCCGATCCAGATCTGGAAGAAAAAACGCGGTGTGAGCTATCTGCCCGACGATCCCAACTACGACCTCTACAAACTGGCCTGCAAGGTCACTGCCCGCAGATTCTTCCCCAACTTTGTGAATCTGGATGCCACATACAACTACCACGAGAAATGGGATATCAACGACCCTGAACGCTATAAATATGAGGTTGCCACTATGGGCTGCCGCACACGTGTGTTCGAGAACCGCTTCGGCGAAAAGACCTCGATTGGTCGTGGCAACCTAAGCTTCAGCACCATCAATCTCCCCGGACTCGCCCTGGAGTGCATGAAGATAGCCGATTGCGATGAGCGCATCCAGGTATTTTTCGACAAGCTCGACAAGATAATGGATCTCACCGCTCGCCAATTGTGCGAACGCTTCGACTTCCAAAAGACTGCCATGGCCAAGCAGTTCCCCCTGCTCATGTCGAAGCTCTGGAACGGTGCCGAAAACCTCAAGCCAGATGATACAATAGAGAGCGTAATCAACCAAGGCACGCTCGGCATCGGCTTCATTGGTCTGGCGGAGTGCCTCATAGCCCTGATTGGCAAACACCACGGCGAGTCGGACGAAGCCCAGCAGCTGGGTTTGCGCATCATCACCTTCATGCGCGACAAGGTCAATGGTTATTCCGACAAGTATCAGCACAATTTCTCGGTGCTTGCTACTCCCGCCGAGGGACTGTCGGGTAAGTTCACACGCTTCGATAAGAAGAAACACGGCATAGTCCATGGTGTGACAGACAAGGAGTATTATACCAACTCCAACCACGTGCCTGTCTACTATAAATGTTCGCCGCGCCACAAGGCAGAAGTCGAGGCTCCGTATCACGCCCTCACAGGTGGCGGCCATATCTTCTATGTGGAGATCGACGGCGATGCCACACACAATCCCAAGGCCATCAGCGACATTGTGGATCTGATGGACAAATACAACATCGGCTACGGTTCAGTAAACCACAACCGCAACCGCTGCATGGACTGCGGCTACGAGGATGCCCAGGAGGGTCTCACCGAATGTCCGCAATGCCATAGCCATAATATCGACAGCATACAGCGCATCACCGGCTATCTCGTCGGAACAACCGACCGCTGGAACAGCGCCAAGCTGGCCGAACTCAGAGACCGTGTAGTACACAAATGAGAGTGATAGATATAGTCCCGGGCACCACAGTGGATGGCCCGGGACTCCGCACCTCCATCTATTTTGCCGGCTGCAGCCATCACTGCCCGGGGTGTCATAATCCGCAGACCCACAATCCTGCCGGTGGTCAAGAGATGTCGGTCGACGATATTATCGCTGTGGTGGAGGAGAACGGATTTGACGTAACTTTTACAGGTGGTGATCCGCTCATGCAGGTAGATGATCTGTGCACTCTCGCCTCAAAACTGAGAGAGCGGGGGTATGGATTATGGTGCTACACAGGCTACCTGTTTGACCAGGTCGTGGCCGATGATAAGCTCTCGCAGATACTTCCATATCTCGAAGTGCTTGTCGACGGTCCATTCCTTGAGGGTGAGCGCGACGTGACACTACGGTTTCGTGGCTCACGCAACCAGAGGCTCGTGGACGTTGCGGCTTCAACCGCAGGTAATATCGTTGATTACAGCGATTAGCTGTTGGTGAGAGCCAGTGAGAGCACACTGGTTTTTACTCCCGTACATGCGGAGTGAATTGTGTCCAGAGCCATGCTCATGGTCGATCCGGTAGTTATAACATCGTCAACAATAAGCATATGCACCCCGGCAAGTTCGTCGGGATTTTTTATTGTGAATATCCCCTTGTTGGCTTCGCGGCGTTCGTGTCCACCCTTGCGTGTCTGCGAGACGTGCGGTCGGCGCGCTGTAAGATTGTCGGCCACGGGGATACCGGTGATTTTGCTTATCCCTTGGGCTATGTAGGCCGACTGATTGTAGCCGCGTGTCAGGAGCTTTGTGAAATGTATAGGTATGGGCAGAATTAGGTCTATGCCGTCAAAGAACCCCGCCTGGAGCAGCTCGGGGGCATACATCTCGGCAAGTTTTCGGGCCACTGAAGGGCGCCCGTGATATTTGGCTGAGATAATGAGCCGTGAATAGGGATTTAACTTATTGTAGAAGAACATAGACCCACACCGCTCTACGCGCGATCTGATTGAGGCCAGCCGTTCGTGTATGGCATTAGGTTGGTGGCGATGCAGGTGGGTCAGCGGCAATTCGGCCAGACATCTCAGGCACATCACATCTTCCCCCTTGACCAAAGGCTTGTGGCACACAGTGCACACTCGCGGCAGGAGAATGTCTATGAGGTCATCCAGCAGATTCATCAGTGAGATTGGTTTTATCGCGTTGTAGTTTATAAAGAGCATCGATAATCGACGAAACCAGCTTCACTGAAAATCCACGCTGCACACCGAATTTCAGAGCCTTAACTCGATTTTCATAAGTGGAAAGCCCACCTTCCAGGCTTCTTACTTTCGACTTTATCACCTTTACGGCTACACGTTTGTATTCCGTAGGGTCGAGTTCGCTGCAGGCAGCGTCGATATACTCGCGTCCCAGCCGTTTTGCCCACAGCCCCTGTATTATCTTTTGGCGCCCCCATCCGCTATATGCCATCTTGTCGTGGGCATAGGCGTGAGCAAAGCGCATATCGTCGAGATATCTCGTATCCTTGAGTTTACGGATTATCTTCTCAGTGTCGTCGGCCGATATGCCCCAGGCGGTGAGTTTTTTGATTATGTCGGGAGAGCATTGCTCGCATTTGTCGCAGAGAGCGGCAGCGCGCGCCAGGGCCTCGGCGACCGAGAGAATTTTTCTTGTCCTCATATGCGTGGCTTGCTACCGCGGGCGAAACGCTTTCGGCCGTGCATATCGAGCAGAATCTCCACGTCTTCCCATCCGGCCGATGTCATAGTCTGTTTCACGGCGTCTGCCTCCATGGGGTTTATTTCGAAATATAGTTTTCCGCCCGGTCGGGCCATACGGAAAGCCTCGGCAGATACTGGTCTGTAGAATTCGAGAGGATCTGAGTCGGGGACAAACAGCGCCAGAGCCGGTTCGTGGTCGAGTACATTGACCGACATATCTTTCTTCTCGCTCTCAAGCACGTAGGGGGGATTGCAGACTATGATATCAAGGCAGCTGTCGGGGAAGGGGAGAGGCTTCAGTGCATCGGCCTTAATAAACTTCACTGCGGCCTTGCGGAGCGAAGCGTTTTCGGCAGCAACCTTCAAAGCGGCGTCAGAGATATCTATCCCGGTCACTTCCGGGAACTGAAGGGATGAAGCCAGAGCCACAGCTATGCACCCAGAACCGGTGCAGATGTCGAGCACACGGAGATCAGAACCTCCGTTATCGGCAGCGATGATGTCGATAAGCTCGGAGGTCTCCGGGCGGGGTATCAGCACGTCGGGCGTGACCTTTAGGGTCATGCCGTGCCAGTAGGTATCGCCGGTGATATATTGCAGCGGCTCGCCGGCCTGGAGTCGTGAGAGTATGGATTTCACTTTGTCTACCACAAAGTCGCTCATCGTGTCGTCGGCATGGGTGATCTGGTCAACCCTGCTCCAGCCCTTAACGTGTTCGAAGATTATACGCATCATCCACTGTGCTTCACCGTTTCCGTTGATGGGTGAGAGCAGCGAAATGCCATAGTCGGAGAGTTGCTTGAGTGTCATAGTGAGAGAGGTAGTTCGATGGTAAATGTGGTGCCTACTCCCGGCTCGGAGCGTTTTATATAGATTCGGCCACCGTGATATTCCTCGATTATTCGTTTTGCCAGAGTGAGTCCCAGACCCCAGCCGCGGCTTTTGGTAGTGAATCCGGGGCTGAAAATATGCTTCTGATTGTTTTTGGAGATGCCTTTGCCGGTATCGGTCACATCGATCACAGCCTTACCCTTGTCGCTGTAGGCATGAACGGTGATAGAACCGCTCCCCTCCATGGCATCAACAGCATTTTTAATGAGATTCTCCATAACCCATTCAGTGAGCGGCGCGGAGAGCTTGACGGGAAGAGGAGTGGACGAGGGGATAATATCGAGTTTGATCTGTCGGGACACACGGGTAGCCATGTATTCAGCAGCGCGGGTTGAGACCAGTCCCAGGTCGTCGTCCTCCATAGATGGGCGTGAACCTATCTTGGAAAAGCGCGAGGCTATGGTAGAGAGCCGCTTTACATCCTTGTCCATCTCTTTGACTGTATCGCTGTCCACGCCGAGTGCCGGCAGGAGCTCTATCCAGGCCATTAGCGAAGATATGGGCGTGCCGAGCTGATGGGCTGTCTCCTTCGACAGGCCCACCCAGACCTTGTTCTGCTCAGCTTGTTTTGTCGATGACACGGCATAGTAGACTATCATGACAAAGGCCAGTAGCACCAGCACCTGGATATAGGGATAGAAGCTCAGCGACCTGAGCAGGCGTGAATCCTCGTAGTAGAGATACTGTTTTTCGCCGGTGCCCATATCTATTTCTATTACATTGGGGCTTTGGCGGAGCTTGTGGTATCTCTCTTCCAGAAACTTTTGATTGGTTTCTGAGATAAAGAACGGCATAAGGGAGTCCACCGGTTCGGGTAGCCGGAAATTTCTGTGCATCAGAATGTTTCCGGCGCTGTCGGTGAGGAGCACGGGAATGTTGCTGTTTTCCTCGATGATAGACAGCAGAAAGTCCATCACGTTGCTTCCCGAGGCGGAGTCGTCGCTGCTGACATTGACAATCTCCCGCGTGGCGTCGGCCCAAACCTGCATTCGTGCCCTTTCCTGCACGGAAAGATCCTTGACCAGAGAGTCGGAATAGAGCAGAAACACAACAACCACGGCGATAGACACCATCAGAAAACCGATGATGCCATATCGCCGTATGTCGTAGATGCTTTTAGCCACAGAGAGTGAGCTGATCAGTGCTTATTGTCGGGAGCCAGGCAGCAGCCTTTGCATTTTTCTGAAATCTCGGTGAAGAAGTCGTTGCCCTTGTCGTCAACAAGAATGAATGCGGGGAAGTCTTCAACCTCGATTTTCCAGATAGCTTCCATGCCGAGCTCGGGATATTCGAGTAGCTCGACCTTCTTGATGCTGTTCTGGGCCAGTATGGCAGCGGGGCCACCGATGGAGCCCAGATAGAAGCCGCCGTGCTTCTGGCAAGCGTCGGTCACCTGCTTCGAGCGGTTACCTTTGGCTATCATGACCATGGAGCCGCCGGCAGCCTGGAACTGATCTACATACGAGTCCATACGCCCGGCTGTGGTGGGTCCGAACGAACCTGAGGGTAGACCCTTAGGTGTTTTGGCCGGTCCGGCATAATAGATGGGATGATCCTTGAGATACTGGGGCATGGGCTCGCCCTTGTCAAGGCGCTCTTTGATCTTGGCGTGGGCTATATCGCGACCCACGATGATGGTGCCGTTGAGCGAGAGGCGAGTCGAGACGGGATACTTTGTCAGTTCGGCCAGAATCTCGGGCATCGGACGGTTGAGATCGATCTTCACCACTTCACCTTCACCCTTGCGGCGATATTCTTCGGGGATGAGTTCACCGGGGTTGGCGTCGAGCTTCTCAACCCACAGACCCTGACGGTTAATTTTAGCCTTGATGTTGCGGTCGGCCGAGCAGGAAACGCCGATGCCTACGGGGCATGATGCGCCGTGACGGGGGAGGCGGATCACACGGATGTCGTGGGCAAAGTATTTGCCTCCAAACTGCGCGCCAAGACCGAGACATTCGGCCTCCTTCTTAAGCTGAGCCTCAAGCTCACGGTCGCGGAAAGCATGACCCAACTCATTGCCATGGTCGGGGAGCGTGTCGAGATACTTGACAGAGGCTTTCTTCACCACCTCCAGGTTTTTCTCGGCCGATGTTCCACCCACAACGATTGCAATGTGGTAGGGAGGGCAGGCAGCTGTGCCGAGGCTCTTCATCTTGCTCACCAGGAAGGGCACCAGTGTGGCCGGGTTGAGGATGGCTTTGGTCTCCTGAAAGAGATATGTCTTGTTGGCTGAGCCGCCACCTTTAGCCACGAAAAGGAACTTATATTCATCACCCTCGCATGCATGGATGTCGATCTGAGCCGGAAGGTTGCAGCCGGTGTTGACCTCCTCATACATGGTGAGGGGCGCGTTCTGCGAATAGCGCAGATTGTCGGTGGTATAGGTAAGATATACACCCTCCGAGATGCGCTCCTCGTCGTTGCCGCCGGTATAGACGTTCTGACCCTTTTCGGCATGACAGATGGCTGTGCCGGTGTCCTGGCAGAAGGGGAGCTGACCCTTGGCTGCCACTTCGGCATTGCGGAGCATGGTGAGAGCCACAAATTTGTCGTTCTCCGAGGCTTCGGGGTCGCACAGGATTTTGGCTACCATCTCGTTATGCTCGCGGCGTAGCATGAAGGCGTTGTTGTGGGTGCAGGTGCGTGCCAGCACGGTGAGAGCTTCGGGATCTACCACCAGAAACTCGTGGCCGCCCCAGTCCTCCACTTTCACATAGTCGGAGGTAATCAATTCATATTCGGTTGTGTCAGGTCCCAGAGGGAACATCTCCTGATACTTGAATGGTTTTGTCGCCATAGCGTTGATTGTTATTGTCGTTTCAACTACAAATTTACAACTTATTCGGTAAACTTCAAAAATTTTCAACTCAGGTTTACCACTGTGATACCGGCCCCTCCGAAGCGAACATCTTCGTCGTGGAACGATGCAATGCCGGGAACCGTAGATAGGTATTCTCTGACGGCCTGGCGTAGTGCGCCGGTGCCGGTGCCGTGGAGTATGCGCACACGGTTGGCGCTGAAGCGTATGGCATCGTCGATGAAGTAGGTCACAGCCTGGATGGCTTCGTCGGCCCGCATGCCGCGGAGGTCTATCTCCTGTTTGAAATTCAGTCGACGGTCATAGCCCTGGTCTATAGTCGACATGCTTATGCTGGGCTTCTTCTCTTCGGCCGGGCGAGCGTTGGTGGGAGTGAGGCGGTCTATCTTAACTGTGGTCTTGAGATTGCCGAAGGCCACAATGGCGTTTTTGTCAGATACCTCCAGGACGGTGCCTATGGTTCCGCCGCCGTCGAGCTTCACTCTTGTGCCCTGTTTTATCTCGGTGGGGATTACACCGGGATTTTGCTGTCGGATTCGTGTATTTTTCTTGACCGGCGCTTTATCGAGCATCTTGTTGCCCGACTTCTTAGTGCTGTGTTCCAGTTCCTTTCTCTCCTCGCGCAGACGTCTTCGAGCTTCCTGTGTGCGTTCGCGCTCGGCATTTGCGTTTTTAATCTCGGCGATGGTACGCTCCACGGCTGCGTTAGATCCGTCGATGATTTTTCGGGCTTCCTGGCGCGCTTCCTCTATTATCTCTCGGCGTTTCTGCCTGAGCGACTCGGCATCTTCGGTGTATTGAGCCAGTTTTTCGTCCATCTGCTTCTCTTTTTTTCGGATTTCGGCACGTTTGTTTTCCCAATACCGTTTGTCACGGGTGATGTCGAGCAGATATTTGTCGAGATTGATGTAGTCGCTGCCCACAATCTTCTCGGCGTCGTCGATAATCTCTTTAGGCAGACCGATTTTGCGGGCTATCTCCACTGCAAACGAGCTTCCGGGATTGCCTATGGAGAGGCGAAACATGGGCTGCATCAGATGTCGGTCGTAGAGCATCGATCCGTTCACCAGCCCGGGGGTATCTTCGGCAAAATGCTTGAGGTTCTGATAGTGGGTGGTCACGATGCCCCACATCCCCTCGTCGTTCATTCTGGAGAGGATGGCCTGTGCCAGCGATCCGCCTATCTGCGGCTCAGTACCAGAGCCCATCTCATCGATGAGAAACAGCGAGGAGCGACGCCCATGCTGCAGCA
This sequence comes from Muribaculaceae bacterium, assembly GCA_023664185.1. Taxonomy (GTDB): domain Bacteria; phylum Bacteroidota; class Bacteroidia; order Bacteroidales; family Muribaculaceae; genus Duncaniella. The sequence continues at coordinate 1,093,001 of JAMPGA010000001.1, read as the reverse complement.
TAAACTTCATGCTGCGCAGGTGGGAGCTGTAAGTAGAAAGATCATCTTCAATGGACTGATCGTCGCCGATGTCGACAAACATGTCCTTGAATATGCCGAAGTGTGAGTTTTCGTAAACCGGAGGCAGTATGCCGCACTGCACCATATATTGGAGTGTTCCTACAGTCTTCAGACACACCGATTTGCCACCGGCATTGGGGCCGGAGATGACCAGAATACGTTTCTGAGGTGTGAGGGTAATGTCGATGGGCACTATGTCGCGACCCTGTTTCTCCAGCGTCAGTTTCAGGGCCGGGTGGCAGGCATGATACCATTCCAGTTCCTCCTTGTCGTGGAGATGGGGCATAACACCGCCTACTATATGGGCATATGTGGCCTTGGCATTGATGAAATCGAGCAGATAGATAATGGATGCGGCGTCCATCAGTTCGGCCACTGAGGGGCGCAGTGTATCGGCGATAGAGGTGAGAATGCGTATTATCTCGCGGTGCTCTTCCATCTGCAGCTCGCGAGTCTGATTGTTTGCCTCCACCACTTCGGCAGGCTCGATAAAAATGGTTTTGCCTGAGGCTGACTCGTCGTGAACGATGCCTTGTATCTTCCTTTTGTGCATCGGGGAGACGGGTATCACCAGACGTCCGTCGCGCATGGAGGGGACTGTGTCGGCATCAAGGTATCCCTGAGATATGGCAGATGAAAGCACTCTGCGCAATATGGAGTTGACTCTGCCCGACATGCTGCGAAGCTTCTGGCGGATATCTGCCAGTGTTGGGGAAGCATTGTCCTTGACCATTCCGGTGCTCTCGTCGATGGCTCGGTCTATGGCTGCGGCCGGGGTGGTTGGAACGGATTGTAGAGGCTCGGCAATGGCCGAGAGTCGTGGGTAAGGGGTTTGTCCGGACTCGTTGCGGTTACGGCTGAAAAATGCGCTCACCTCACTGAAACAGCGCAGCATCCGGCGCACTTTCAGCAAATCTTTTATCTCAAGAAACGTGCCGGGCACCTTCAGCAGTGAGAGAGATGCATCTATATCGTTTATCCCTGACAGGGGCACAGATTCCTCGCTCGATGCTGCTGCGGCCATCTCGGCCACGGCTTCGAGCGATGAGGATATGGCTTTGAAATCGGTCATGTATGACATCTCGGTGCACAGCCGACGCGAGCCGTCACATCTGCAACGCCCGAGTATCTGGTTTCTCACGATGTCAAATCCGATTTTCGATTCGGTCTTTTCAGGGAATATCATATTATTTTCTTGAAAAAGCCGTCTCCACGCGCGTGTGGAGACGGCTTGAATAGGAGTGTTTTATAACTTTATCAATCGGCCAGTTTGGCTTTGATAAACTCGCGGTTCAGTCGGGCGATGTTGCTGATCGAGATGTTTTTTGGACACTCGGCCTGGCAGGCACCGGTGTTGGTGCAGTTGCCGAATCCGAGTTCGTCCATCTTTCTCACCATGGCGCGGGCACGGCGTGCGCGCTCCACCTGGCCCTGGGGCAGGAGAGCAAACTGGCTCACCTTGGCCGACACGAAGAGCATGGCCGAGCCGTTTTTGCAGGCAGCCACACAAGCGCCACATCCGATACAGGTGGCTGAGTCCATGGCCATGTCGGCAACCTCCTTGGAGATGGGGAGATTGTTGGCGTCGGGAGCACCGCCGCAGTTGATGGATACATAACCGCCGGCCTGCTGAATCTGGTCGAAGGCGTTGCGGTTCACCATAAGATCGCGCACGATGGGGAATGCAGCCGAGCGCCAGGGCTCAATGGTGATGGTGTCCTCGTTTTTGAATTTGCGCATGTGGAGCTGGCATGTTGTGATGCCCTGCACGGGGCCGTGGGGATGGCCGTTGATATAGAGCGAGCACATGCCACAGATGCCCTCACGGCAGTCGCTGTCGAAGACAACTGGCTCTTCGCCCTTCTCTACGAGCTGCTGGTTGAGCATGTCTAGCATCTCGAGGAACGAGCTTCCGGTCGAGACGTTTTCCACTCGGTAGTTCTGAAACGCCCCGGGCTCCTTGGGACCACGCTGACGCCAAATCTTGAGGTTTACATTTATATTGTGTTCCATTGTCTGATTTTCTGTTTAGAAAGTGGTTGTTGGAGTGGGGAGTATTACGACTTGTAGTTGCGGGTCTGAACCTTGATCTCGGTGTAGTTGAGAGGCTCTTTGAGAAGAATGGGCTTCTCGTTGTCGCCGGTATACTTCCAGCACGACACATACATGTAGTCCTTGTCGTTGCGGGCAGCTTCGCCGTCGGCCAGCTGATACTCTTCGCGGAAGTGTGCGCCGCAGCTTTCGTTGCGGTTGAGGGCGTCGATTGCCATCATCTTGGCTATCACGAGGAAGTCCTCCAGGCGGAGTGCCTTTTCGAGCTCCTGGTTGAGGTCGTTGGCGTTGCCCACGATGCGCAGGTCAGTGTAGAATTCCTTCTTAACTTCTTCGATCTCGTCGATGGCTTTGACAAGACCCTGGAGTGTGCGGCCCATACCCACGAGATTCCACATCACGTGACCCAGCTTCTTGTGGATCTGGTCGGGGCTCTTGGTACCCTTTATGGCCATGAGTTTCTCAATGCGCTCGCGCACGCCCTTCTCGGCCTCGTCAAATTCCTTGGTGTCGGTCTTGAAGTGGGGCACCTTGATCTGGTCGCTCAGGTAGTTCTGCATGGTGTAGGGAATGACGAAATAACCGTCGGCAAGACCCTGCATCAGAGCCGAAGCACCGAGGCGGTTTGCACCGTGGTCTGAGAAGTTGCACTCGCCGATGGCGAAGAGACCGGGGATCGAGGTCTGGAGCTCGTAGTCTACCCAGATGCCGCCCATGGTGTAGTGAGAGGCGGGGAAGATCATCATCGGGGTCTCGTAGGGGTTGTCGTCAGAGATCATCTGATACATGTCGAAGAGGTTGCCGTAGCGGTCGCGCACGACATTCTCGCCCAGACGGTCGATGGCATATTTGAAGTCGAGGTATACGGCGTTACCTGTGCCTACGCCATAGCCGGCGTCGCAGCGCTCTTTGGCTGCACGGCTTGCTATGTCGCGGGGACAGAGGTTGCCGAATGCTGGATAGCGGCGCTCCAGATAGAAGTCGCGATCCTCATCGGGGATATCGGTGGGTTTCTTCTTGCCTGCGCGGATAGCCTCGGCATCTTCTTTCTTCTTGGGCACCCAGATGCGGCCGTCGTTGCGGAGCGACTCCGACATCAGAGTGAGCTTCGACTGATCCTCACCATGCACGGGGATACATGTGGGGTGGATCTGTGTGAAGGCGAGATTGGCCAGATAAGCACCCTTCTTGAAGGCCTGGATGGCGGCAGAGCCGTTGCATCCCATGGCGTTGGTTGAGAGGAAGAAGGCGCGGCCATAACCACCGGTGGCAAGCACCACGGCGTGAGCGGCATAGCGCTCGAGCTCGCCTGTGATGAGGTTGCGCACGATGATGCCGCGTGCACGGCCGTCGATGAGGACGATATCCATCATCTCACGACGGTTGAACGAGCGAACCTGACCCTTGTTGATCTGACGGTTGAGTGAGGAGTAGGCGCCCAGCAGCAGCTGCTGACCGGTCTGACCTTTGGCGTAGAATGTACGAGATACCTGTGCGCCGCCGAATGAGCGGTTGGCAAGCAGACCGCCGTATTCGCGTGCGAAGGGAACGCCCTGAGCTACACACTGGTCGATGATGTTGTTTGACACCTCGGCCAGACGATAAACGTTGGCCTCGCGTGAGCGGAAGTCACCGCCCTTGATTGTGTCGTAGAACAGACGATAAACCGAGTCGCCGTCATTCTGATAGTCCTTGGCAGCATTGATACCACCCTGTGCAGCGATGGAGTGAGCGCGGCGGGGTGAATCCTGGATGCAGAAGTTGTATACGTTGAAACCGAGCTCAGCCAGAGTTGAAGCAGCCGATGCACCTGCCAGACCTGTGCCCACCACGATGATGTCGAGGTTGCGTTTGTTGGCGGGGTTTACGAGCTTCTGGTGAGCCTTGTAGTTGGTCCATTTCTGGGCGAGGGGGCCTTCAGGAATCTTGGAGTCGATCTGGTATTCAGGGAGCTTCGACGATTCGATGTCGGCGAAATCCTTCATGATGGGGGTAGAGTCAATCATCCCCTCGAGATTCTTTAAGTCTGCCATATCTTTGGAATGGTGTGATGTGGGTGAATATGAATTGAAGGGGATTGGATCAGTTGTTGGTGGGGCACTCGGGGTTTACACAACCGGCGTTGACGCAGGGGAGTGAGTTGGTGCAGGGGGTGCCGGCGCAGGGAGTGCCGGCGCAGGGAGTCCCCTCGCATACCTCTTCAGTGAGAGCATATGCGTTATACTGGGCGTTGAAGTCGGTGGTATGGGCACGCACTGTAAACACTACAGCCTCGGCGATAAAGAGAGCCACCACGATTGATGTCCACCAGCAGCCGACGCTTTTGAGGCGCTTCATCCAGATATCGTTGTCCCAGCCCACAGTCTGCATCATCGACCAGAAACCGTGGTTCATGTGGAACCAGAGAGCTATGAAACCGATGATGTATACTATCGGAGTCCAAACCTGTGAGAAAGCTATGTGGAGGAAGAGAGTGCCGGCAGCGGGATTGACGGCCACACCGTTGTACACGTAGTCGCAGTGCATGATTTCGGCGAGCTGCATTTTCGACCAGAACTGAATCATGTGGATCACGAGGAAAGCAAGAACCACGATGCCGAGAACGAGCATGTTCTGCGACGACCATTCCACACCGGGAGGCACCGACTTGACCTCATAGCGGTCGTTGCCGCGTGCACGGCGGTTCTGGATGGTGAGCCAGGTAGCATAAACGATGTGAATCACAACAAGAGCGGCCAGACCGACGGTAGCGATGAGTGCATACCAGTTGGCGCCGAGAAATTCACAGACCGCATTGTAGCCCGACGGCCAGAAGATAGCCACTGCGTTCATCAGACAGTGAAACGTGACAAATAGGACAAGGCAGATACCTGTGATAGCCATCACAAGCTTGCGTCCTATAGATGAGCATGTTAACCACATAGTAGTTGATGGTAGATTTAATTGATTGAGTATTTGGAAAAATTGTTATCGTTGATTGCTGTACCTATGCAAATGCGGCTTCTGAGCCCTTTTGCTTTGCAAAGTTAATGCAAATCCACGGCTTGAGCAAATTTAAAGAAAAATTTCCATAATGAATTTTAAAAAATATGTTGTAAATTTGCGTCATCGCAAACACTCGATACTTATGCTTCTTTTTCTTTTCCGATTGTATCAGATATTGATAATGTGTCCACTGATAATCGTGGCCACTGTGCTCACCGCTGTCATCACGGTGGCAGGTTCGGCCTGCGGCTATGGCAAGTGTTGGGGATATTACCCTGAGATATACTGGTCGCGCCTGTTCTGCTGGCTCAATTTTGTTAAAGTCAAGGTGGTGCGCGAGGCCAAGATAGACCGCGACACCAGCTATGTCTTTGTGGCCAATCATCAGAGCGCCTATGATATATTTACCATCTATGGCTATTTGGGGCACAACTTCAGGTGGATGATGAAGTCGAGCCTTCGGCGCATTCCGGCTGTGGGATGGGCATGCCAATGGTCAAAGCAGATATTTGTCGACAATTCCACCCCCTCGGCTACACGGCGCACCATGAACGAAGCCGAGCGCATTCTGGGAGCCGGAATGTCGCTTGTGATTTTTCCCGAGGGTGCCCGTTCGTGGGATGGAAGTATGCGTCCCTTCAAACGCGGAGCCTTCAAGCTGGCCCAGGAGTTCGATCTGCCCATAGTGCCCCTTACCATTGACGGCGCCTTCAAGGTTATGCCCCGCTGGCGATATCTTCCCAATCCGGGTGTGATAACGCTGACGGTTCATCCACCGATGAAATTCTCAGACTTCGGCTCCGACCTCGAGCTAACTGCCCGAGGCATACACGATATAATCGAAAAACCTTTGAAAACTCAGAAGAAATGAAATATACCTATATTCCTCAGGGTGTTTGCTCCAAACAGATGGAGATTGAAATTGAGGACGGTGTGATCACAAATGTGAGTGTGCAAGGCGGCTGCAACGGTAACCTCAAGGGCATCTGCTCGCTGGTGCGCGGCATGGATGCCACCGAGGTCAGAAACCGACTGACGGGCATACAGTGTGGCACCAAGACAACCTCATGCCCCGATCAGCTGGCTCAGGCCATTGACTCTATTTTGTCAAGATAGAGGCTTCTCGAGCATCTTTTTCAGAACCACGACATTGTTGTGGTCATGGTCGTGAGAGGAGTAGAGAAGCGTCACCACGGGATGTGTCGACAATTCTTTGTGTAGAGCCTCGAATTGTGGATTTTCCCTAAGCTCCTCCTCATAGCGGCTTTCAAACTCACTCCAACGTCCATCAGGGTCGGCATGAAACCATTCACGAAGCTCGGTGGATGGGGCGATATCCTTTGCCCAAAGATCATAATGGAACGTGGCATGCGAGAGTCCGCGTGGCCAGAGTCGATCGGCATACACTCGGTATCCGTCGGCCTCAGTGGGCTCGGGATCATCGTAAGCCCGTTTTGTGTAGTAGATGGTAGACATGTTAATGTTAATTTAGTTATAACATTTCAACAAATCCCGCAACTGTTTGTTTAGAAGGTATAATCTAAAATATGAAGTCTAACCTAAACAAACCGTTATGGAAATGTTCTGCTACCAGTGTCAGGAGACAGCACGCGGAAAAGGGTGCAATATTCTTGGCGTATGTGGTAAAAAGCCTGAAACATCGGCCCGCATGGATCTACTGCTCTATGCCGTGAAGGGAATAAGTCTGATAAACCGTGCTCTGCGTGAGAAAGACGAGCCCTCCGACGAGGCGAGCCGATTTGTGGTGGATGCATTGTTCACAACAATCACAAATGCCAACTTTGACAACGATATGCTCGACCGTTACATAACCCGAGCGTTTGAGATTAAAAACATCCTTGCAGGCACAGCCAAGAAACAGGGAATCGAGTTGCCCGACAATCCTGCCGTAGAGTTTCAAGCCACTCCGGCCGACTACGAAAAGACCGAGCCTTTTACCGGCGTACTTGCAGAAAAAAACGAAGATATCCGCGGACTTAAAGAGCTGGCCATCTATGGCAGCAAGGGTATGGCGGCCTACGCACGTCATGCCTGCAATCTTGGATATGAGGATAAGGACGTGTATGCCATAATAGAGAATGCTATGGCCGAGACAGCACGGTGTGACGCTTCGGTTGACGAGCTCTTCTCGCTGGTGCTCAATGTGGGCGAAGGTGGCATCAAGGTGATGGCTTTGCTCGACAAGGCCAACACAGAGACCTATGGCAACCCCGAAATCACAAAGGTAGATATCGGCGTGCGCAACAGGCCCGGTATTCTCATAAGCGGCCATGATCTGAAGGATCTGGAAGAGCTTCTGGAGCAAACCAAGGACAAGGGGGTAGACGTATACACCCACTCTGAGATGCTCCCCGGACAGTATTATCCCTACTTCAAGAAGTATCCGCATTTTGCCGGCAATTACGGCAATGCCTGGTGGAAGCAGACCGACGAATTTGAGACATTCAATGGTGTCTTTCTCTTCACTTCAAACTGTATAGTGCCTCCTCGCAAAAACTGCACCTATCTCGACCGTGTGTATACCACCGGAGTAGTGGGTTTGCCCGGCACACACCATATCCCCGAAGGAAAAGATGGTGCTCCTAAAGACTACTCTGAGCTCATAGCCCATGCTCAGAAGTGTCCGCCTCCCACCGAGATTGAGCATGGCGAGATCATCGGCGGTTTTGCCCACCATCAGGTGGCCGAGTTGGCGCCTAAGGTTCTCGACCTAATTAGGGTTTGCTGAATAATATTTATTTTATTGACTTTCATTAAAATAAATA
>JAMPGA010000001.1:987412-1085018 GCA_023664185.1 Muribaculaceae bacterium | reverse complement strand
TCTGAGTCACGTCGAGAGTCACACCATTGTCGGGCACAGTGGCAGCCTTGACAGTAACAACGCAAGTGGCGGTCTTACCGTTTGAAGTAGTGGCTGTGATAGTGGCAGATCCGACAGCGATAGCCTTGACCACACCGGTATTGCTGACGGTGGCAACAGAAGTTTTGGAAGATGTCCATGTCACAGTCTTATCGGCTGCATCATCGGGAGCAACAGTGGCAGTGAGAGTGAACTCATCACCCACGGTGAGCTCCTTCTGAGTCATGTCGAGAGTGATATCGGTGGGCTCGGTGACGTTTCCGATTGTCAACGGGAACGGCCCGCCAACCTGTGTGCCATTGGGGTCGTAGCATAGAATGTCATAAAGACCGTCAGATAAATTCAAAGTCAAATAGATATACAAGGCAGCATAGCCCGATGGCGCCATGCTGACAGTTAGATTTGCACTATAGAGCGATGAAGTTGAACCTTTTTGACAGACTTTTATAGTTATGTTGTCGTTGAATGCGACAGATGAACTATTATTCTTGGCATAAATGTAATATATGACCCTGGTTCCTGAAGTGACAACGCTTGTGGGGTAAAGCTCAGTTACGGAAATGTCGTATGTTTCTCTCGGTATGCCGGTAGTAAATGTCACACTGTTGTCGCTGCCTACGGTCATATTCAGATAGCTGTTTGCTGTTGCCTGGAAGGGAACATCCTGGTAACTGCCATCAGGTGCGATGTAGGCCAAGGTCATCTTGTATTGACCGGCAGCCAATCCGGTGGGAACGGTTAGATTAAAATTCCGAGATATATAATATGACAAACTTCCAGTTGTAGCATTTATTTGACCACCCCCTATGTTGAGAGTAGTTTGGGAGCTATATGTAACAGTATTATTCTGAGAAGTTATTTTCATTACCACGGGTAATGAAATGTCTTGCAGGGTGGGATTGCCTATGTGACCGTTGTTGGAGAATGATATTGTAGTGCTGTATCCTACGGTTGTATTTGTTGCCTGGAGGCCGCCGGATGTCGACAATACATAGTTTGAAGCAAGGTTGCTTCCAGAAGGTTTCTTTATATTGACTACGGCATGCTGATCTCTGTTATATCCGCCTGAATATCCGCCAATACCCTGTCCGTTAGGTTCAAGATTTGAAAGAATGAAGTAGCCGTCACAGTAGCCACCCCATCCCCAATTGAAATGGAAGAAGTTGTCGGAAGTACGGTAGCCGTCGCAAACAAATTCATGGCCACCTCCGTCGGCCTGTCCGCCGAAAATGACGGGACGGCTGGCGCTGAGCTCGCCATATATCAGATCTTCCCATTCAGCAGCCGAATAGCAGTTTCTTTCAACATAGCTTACATCTTTGCTGAAATTGAAATAATTGGAGAGGGCATAAGGAATTAAAGATCCGAAAGAACCACTTTCACTGGGGCTGTAGAGCATGTTGACGCTCACACCGCAGGCATACATAAGATTGGCAACTGCAGCTTTCTGGGCATCTGTTCCTGTACCGCCGTTGTAGTTGTCGAGCATGTTTGCCCAGTCGAACGTTGTGTTGGCATAGTCAAACGACATTGTCTGGCCGTTGTGTGTATAAGAGTGCGAGCCTACGCCATGTTCGGGATATTTGTGATAGTTGATCACCTGAGCCATAGCAGTAGCCACACAGCCGGTGACGCTTCGGCTGCCGTTGTATAAGGGGCAATCGTTGTTGAAGGGGGCAGACTGGTTCCAGACGGTGGTTACCAGCGGGGCAACGTTGTAGCGTGAGGCCTTGCGCGGAGACTGCGAAGAAGAGATGCTTTCAATCTGTAAATCTTCAGCAGATTCTGTGGACGGAGCATTGTCGGCATTCGCGATATACCACTCTGCCTCCTGTGAGTACTGTTCGATCCACCATTTGAAGGCGGGGGGAGCGGAGGTGTAGTCGAATGTGCCGTTGTCGGAGTATCCCAGCACTGCGGGGAAGCGGTCGTCGGCCGATGTGATGATGAAGCCGTTGTTGGCTCCGCGGCTGAAGATGTAGACGGTCTGCAGCCCGGTCTTGGTCGATTCGGTGTAAGCCAGTTTGTATTGGCTTGACGCTGAGGAGGCCCTGAGCATCTGCGGCCCTTCGGCTGTCAGCCTTTGCAAAGCCTGGTCGGGGGAGAGGGGCACGGCGTCGGCCTGCACGAAACCGACAGCGAGAGCCACTCCCGCCAAAGAAATTTTGAGTAAATTTTTAAACATCAGGTAATAAAGTGTTATAATATTTGTTTGGTGTGTTCTCGGTGTGAATTTCATGTGCAAATTTAGGTTTAATTTTCATAATTACAATAAATAATTAGTAATTTTGTGCTATCTCTTCGCTATAATCACGTTTGAAACAAAGATAAATGCCTCATACTACGAAACCGCGCCGCCGCAGGCGCAGATTCAGCTGGCTAAAAACAATACGATTTTTTTTGCCGGTGTTTTTTATAATAGCACTATGTGTGGTGATGTGTGTACCCACCCACCGCTCGGAGTCGGACGGCACTGAGATTGTGGCCGACGAGGCTCCTGTGGTGCAGATACTTAAGGGTACTACCGTCTACGACCTTGAGCGGGTCGATACCGTGACCTATCATAAGCTTCATCTCGAAAACATGCCCGAGCCCACGCAGAAAATGAAGGTGAACTATTTCGGCAATCCGCGCGAATATTTCAACGACTCCAACTATGTGCATTGGGCCGAGGCAGAAAAATATGGCATAAAGCCGCTCACCGACACACGCTCGCACTGGCAGACGAGGCGTCCGCTGGTCAAGGTGGTGTCGTGTGAGGACTATTACGTGGACTCGCTGGTGTTCTCGCGCCCCTATCTGGTGCCCGAAGCCGCAGCACGTCTGCGCGAAATAGGCAAGCGTTTCCGCGACTCCATAGCCGCCAGGGGTGGGGGAGACTACCGCATAAAGGTGACGAGCCTGCTGCGCACACCGCGCACCGTGAAGCGCCTGCGTCGCCGCAACCGCAATGCCATCGACTCGTCGGTCCACCAGATGGCCACCACGTTTGACATCTCCTATGCCGCCTTCATAGCCGGCTCACCCGAGCCCGCACGTAGCACCGACGACCTGAAAGGTGTGCTCTCCGAAGTGCTCCGTGCCATGCGCGAGGAGGGCAAACTGTGGGTGAAATATGAGCGCGGGCAGCCCTGTTTCCATATCACCGCACGCAAGCCTGAATGATGAAAATACTGAAAATCATAGGCATCATGCTGGTTGGGCTGCTGGTTTTGATACTGGCAGCCATAACCGTGGCTGTAAACTATCTCAAGCCCGAGCGTCTCACCCCGCTGGTGGAGCGCGAGACCGAGAAATATCTCAACGCCGACGTTTCGCTGGGGCGCGTGGAGATAAGTTTCTACTCCACCTTTCCCCGCTTTGTGCTCGATGTGAGCCGTCTGCAGGTCAACACCAAGGCGTTTGCCACACTTCCGGCCGATGTAAAGGCCTCGCTCCCGGCCTATGCCGACTCGCTGCTGTGGCTTGAGGGGCTCAACGCCTCCGTCAACATCCCCAAGCTGCTCGGTGGCACCATCGAGCTATACGACATTGTTCTCACCAATCCGCGTGTCAACATAGTCCAGGCCACCACTGAGGTGGGCAGTCTGGATATCTTCCCGGCCTCGGAGGAGGAGAAGGAGGAAAAGAAGTCAGGGATACCCGACTTCTCGTTTAGCACCTTCAGGGTAGACTCCACTCTTTATGCCCGCTACACATCGCTCCCCGATACCATCGACGGCACCGTCAGGATGCATGCACTCGCCCTCGACGGCCAGAGTGCGCCACTCTACTCGATAGACATCAACGGCTCAACGGCTCTCACGCTCCCTTCATTCAGTCTGCCACTCACCCGCGTGGGGCTGGACGGCGGTGTAGAGTGGTCACCCTCCGCGCCGCTTGAGCTGGGGCTGCAGCAGCTTAACGTCAGGGTTGGCGACGTGGCGGCCACAATAGACTCGCGCCTCTCGCTCGACGATCCTCTCACGTTCCATACATTTCAACTTACGTTGCCACAGACACCCTTCCGTGCCATACGCGACCTGGTGCCGGAGGGGCTGAGAGGGGAGCTTGACAAGCTCGACGCAAAGTTTGACATCGGGCTGAAGGCCGAATTGACCCGCCCGTTCAATCTTGTCGCCGACACCATACCCAGCTGCAACCTGGTGGTGGAGATACCCGAGGGGGGAGCTACCTACGACGGTATGACCCTCGATAAATTCGCCCTCCTTGCCTCGGCCGAAGTAGACGGCTCCGACCTCGACCGCTCCAAACTCACCATCGACCGCCTATTTGCCCAGGGGGAGGGTATGGGCTTTGCCCTTGAGGGGAGTGTGACTCAACCGCTCTCCGATCCTAAAGTAGAGGGCATTTTTAAAGGTGGGCTTAACTTCTCCCTCCTTCCCAAATCCCTGCTCAACCAGGTGCCCGGCAAAGTGGCCGGAGTGCTGAAGGCCGACTGCACCTTCAGCCTGCGGCGCTCGTGGCTCACACCCGACGGCTTCCACCGCATCAAGCTCAAAGGTGAGGCATCGCTGACCGATTTGAATGTAGATATTCCTGCCTTTCCCTTGGATGTATATGCCCGTAAGCTTGATATGCGCCTGGGCACCTCATCATCGTTCACACGCGGCGAGCACACCGTCGACTCCCTGCTAACCCTCTCGCTGAAGGCCGACACCCTGGCGTGTGATATTGACAGCATGCTGCTGCGCACCTCCGACTTGGCTCTCGGCATCGGGTGTAAGAACACCGGGAGCAGCTCGGACACCACACTGGTTAATCCCATCGGTGGCCGTATCACCCTGGGTCGTCTGTCGTTGCGAAGTCCGGTCGACTCCATGACAGTGTATCTGCGCAAAGCCTCGGCCGGAATTTCGCTCAGGCGCTTCAAGGGTCAGAGCCGCCGGCCGCAGCTCTCGCTCACCGTGTCGGCCGATAGGGCTTTCTATGCCGATGCCGTCAACCGCGCAATGCTAACAGAGGCATTTACGGGTGTCACGGTCTATCCCTCGACCTCGGCATTCAATCAGCGCCGCCTGGCTCGCCTCGACTCCCTGCGCCGTGCACATCCCACACTGAGCCGCGACTCACTGATGGCTCTCAATTCGCGTCTGATGAGCGAGCGCCGTGCCGCCCATCGCACTGCCCGGCCCGACACCGTGGCGGCCGATGGAAATCAACTCGATCTTGAAGTTGACGGATCCATAAGGCGACTGCTGAGACGGTGGGCGGCACGCGGACGCCTGCGCGCTGCCCGAGTGGCTGCATACACTCCGATGTTCCCGCTCAGATCGCGAATCACCAACCTCTCCATGCGTTTCAACTCCGACTCCGTAAATATCGAGGATACACGCATCAGAGTGGGACATAGCGATTTTGTGCTCGACGGCACCATATCAAACATAACGCGCGCGCTCACCTCGCGCAACGGCTCACAGCCTCTGCATCTCGACTTCGAGATGCGCAGCGACACCATCAATGTCAACGAAATAGCCGCAGCCGTCTTTGCCGGAGCGGCCTGGGCTGAGAAAAATCAAGGAGGAGAACTATCCGTGAGTCTTCCGCCCGATGACATAACCGAGGAGGCTGTTATGGAGACTGCTACTCCCACCGACAGCTCTATGGCAGTGCTGGTGATACCGACCAATGTTACGGCCACGCTCAGGTTGAACGCCGCAAATATCATCTACTCCGACCTTGTGTTCCGCGACTTTCGCGGCGTGCTCAACGCCTATGAGGGTGCTCTTAATCTGAGCGAACTATCGGCTCGCTCAGATGTGGGGTCGCTCAATCTCAACGCTCTCTACTCGGCCAGTTCGGTCAAGGAAGCCTCGTTTGCCTTCGGGCTGCGCATCAAGGATTTCCACATCCGCGAATTCCTCGACCTGGTTCCCGCCATAGACTCGCTGATGCCTCTGCTCGATGGCATCAGCGGCATCATCAATGCCGATCTGGCCGCTACCACCGATGTGGATTCGGCCATGAACATAGATATCCCCTCGCTTAAGGCCGCCCTGAAAATCTCGGGCGACTCGCTGGTGGTGGTCGACAAGGAGACATTTCGCTCTGTGGGCAAATGGCTGCTGTTCAAGCATAAGGAACGCAATATGATCGACTCCATGACTGTGGAGATGATTGTTGACAACTCGCAGCTCCAGATGTTCCCCTTCGTGTTCAACCTCGATCGCTACAAGCTCGGTGTATCGGGCAGCAACGATATGGCCATGAACTTCGACTATCATGTGGCTGTGCTCAAATCGCCGCTCCCCTTCAAGTTTGGCATAAACATCTCGGGCAACCCCGACAAAATGAAGATACGCCTGGGCAAAGCCAAATTCAACGAGAAGAATCTGGCGCGTACTGTGGCCATAGCCGATACCACACGCATCAACCTTGTCAGGGAGATTGGCGATGTGTTCCGGCGTGGTGTCAAGAAGGGAGGACTGCGTCGGCTCGACTTCAACCGCGTGAGTCGCGAGATAGTCAGCACTTCGGCCGACGCCGGCGACACCATCTCGCACGCCGACTCGCTCTACTTTATCAACCAGGGTGTACTTCCGGCTCCCCCGCAGCCCGACACCACTGTGGTCGAGAAAAAGAAATCAAGAAAACTATTCAGAAGATGAACTGCTCAATTCTGCCTTATTCAAACGAAATACGCAGATATCTGGAGCGCAACGGCTACAGACGCTGCGACCCGCGAGCTGCCCTCATAGACATGGACGGCACGCTCTACGACTCGATGGTAAACCACACCGCCGCCTGGCACAGGCTGATGACGGAGGTGGGCATACCTTGCACCCGTGAGGAATTTTATCTCTATGAAGGGCGCACGGGAGCCGACACCATCAACGAGCTCTTCAAGCGAGGCAAGGGGCGTGAGGCCACTCAGGAGGAAAAGACACGTCTATATCAGCTTAAGACCGAGTATTTCCGCGAGCTCCCCCCAGTCAACCGTATGCCCGGAGCGCTGGAGATGGTGACTACTCTGCGCAAAATGGGGCTGAAACGCGTCATAGTGACCGGGTCGGGTCAGCGCAGCCTCATAGACCGGCTCACGGCCGACTTCCCAGGACTATTCTCGGAAGATCTGATGATAACTTCGCGCGACGTGACTCACGGCAAGCCCGATCCCGAGCCTTACCTTAAAGGTATGGAGCTGGCCGGAGTAAAACCCTGGCAGGCCATAGTGGTGGAAAACGCACCCCTTGGCATTGAGGCCGGAGCACGCTCCGGAGCCTTTACTATAGGTGTTACCACAGGCCCTATTCCCGCCGACGAGATGTGGCGCGCCGGAGCCGATGTAGTGTTCCGGTCGATGGAATCATTTGCCACGAGAGTGTCATTACTCCTCTCATCCATGATGATGATAAAAAACGACTGATGCAGAAAATTGTCTACGCCACCGACCCGGCCGATGCCCTGACCCGACTGGTCAGTGAGATGGCCCCGCAATCCGTGCATATAGTCACCGACAGCACGGTGAAAAGTCTGATCCTCGACCCCATGGCGCTCTGCGATGCATGGAGTGTCACGGTTATCCCCGACGGTGAGGAGCACAAAAGCATCGAGTCGGTGACGCGGATATGGCATGACCTGGTGGAACATGGCGCCACACGCCACTCGCTGGTGGTGAATATAGGTGGCGGCGTCATCACAGATATGGGTGGCTTTACTGCTGCCACCTATAAGCGTGGAGTGAGGTTTGTAAATCTCCCCACCACACTCCTTGCTGCCGTCGATGCCGCCGTGGGTGGCAAGACCGGCATCAACTTTGACGGCCTCAAAAACGAGGTGGGAGCCTTTCGTGAGGCCGATGCGGTGGTTATCTCCACATCTCCCTTGCTCTCACTGCCACAGTCGGAATTGCTATCGGGCTATGCCGAGATGCTCAAACATGCCTTTTTGATGGGGCCGGAGGCTGTTGGCGAGCTCACCGGCTACGATCTCAGTGAGTTTGACCAGCCGAAGCTGCTCGAGCTGCTCAAGCGCAATGTGGGCTTTAAGCAGAGTGTGGTGATGGAAGATCCCACCGAGCGGGGGCTGCGCCGCATACTCAACTTCGGCCACACTGCCGGCCATGCTTTCGAGTCGCTGGCCATAGAGAAGAATCACCCCATGCCCCATGGATATGCCGTGGCCCAAGGTATGGTGGTGGAACTGATATTATCCCACATGATTATGGGTATGCCCACAGAATGGATAAACCGTTATGTGGCATATCTGCGCGAGGCAGGCTATGCTTTTCCCGCGGTGACGTGCGACGACTATCCACGCCTACTCGCTCTGATGGCTCACGACAAGAAAAACAGCTCACCCGAAGCCGTCAACTTCACCCTGCTCAGCGCCCCTGGCCAGCCCAAGATAGACTTCGTGGTGCCCCCGGCCGAAATCCGCACGGCCCTCGACATCTCGCGCGACTATCTGGGAATGTAGAAATTATAAATCATTGTCAAATTAATATTTTTTAACGTCAAGATGGATTAATATTGGTTTAATTGGTGTAATTTTGCAAAACTACACCAATAAAATGTTATATAGCATAGCTGAACGACACGCACAGGATGATAAAAAGTACAATCGAACAGGTAATCACAGAAGATCTGGCGGAATTATGGCAGGTGCTGAGCGGCGATGAAAAACGTTTGGTAATCGACAATTTCACCATTCACCATTATAAGAAAAACCAGATTATATATGCCGAGAAGGATGAGCCGGAGTATCTATGGTGTCTCCTGGAGGGCAAGGTCAAGAAATATAAAGACGGTATAGGTGGCAGAGTGCAGATAATCCGTCTGATAAAGGCCGTGCAGTATTTCGGCTACCGAGCCTATTTTGCCGGAGAGCCTTATGTGTCGAGCGCAGCCACGCTCGAGCCTTCCACCCTCGGCACCATCCCCATGACACTGGTTGAGGATCTGATAAGGAAAAACAATAATCTGGCCATGTTCTTTATCCATGAGCTTTCGAGAAACCTGGGCTCATCGGATACCAAAATCGTAAACCTGACTCAAAAACATATTCGTGGCCGCCTGGCTGAGGCTCTGATAGTACTTCTCGACAACTACGGGTATGAGGAAGACGACAATATGACCCTGAAGATCTATATGGGTCGTGAGGATCTGGCCAATCTGAGCAATATGACCACATCAAATGCCATCCGCACACTGTCTAATTTCGTGAGCGAGCATCTCATTGTGGTAGACGGCCGCAAAATCAAGATTCTCAACGAGCCTATGCTCCGCAAGATATCAAAGTTTGGTTGATATATTCCAATACTTCATTCTCCTCATCACATAGTCTATCTCCTCATCCATGCCAAAATTCAGCTCAAAAATCGGTGTTATCGCAGCCACTGTCGGGTCGGCAGTAGGCTTGGGCAACGTGTGGCGCTTTCCGGCCGAAGTGCAGGCAAACGGCGGCGCCGTGTTTCTGCTAATCTATATTCTGTGTATATTGCTTTTCGGCATTCCGGTTATGACGGCCGAGTTTGCGCTGGGACGTGGTGGCGATTGTGATGCCGTGGGTGTGTTCAGGCGTGTCACTCCCGGACGGCGCGGATGGTGGCTCACCGGCGTGCTGGCCGTGCTGGCATCCTATCTGATATTGTCGTTCTATATGGTTGTTTCCGGCTGGACACTGGAGTATCTGGTGCAGTCGGTGAGCGGAAGTCTGTATGCCGGAGCTGATAGCGATGAGGCCTCGTTTCGCTCGGCCATGGGTGAATATATCAGCGGCACATGGCGCCCGATCATCGTGACAGAAGTGATGATAGTGGGCAATCTTGTAGTGCTGCTGAGAGGTGTGGAAAAGGGCATCGAGAGGATGTCAAACATATTGATGCCTATGCTTTTTGTGCTTCTTGTGGTGTTTTGCGGCGTGTCTCTGAGCCTTCCGGGGGCAGCCGAGGGTCTGAGCTTCTTCCTTACTCCCGATTTCTCAAAAGCCACTCCGGCCACAGTGGTCAACGCACTCGGTCAGGCTTTCTTTTCACTCAGCCTCGCCATGGGTATTCTGGTGACATATTCAAGCTATTTTCCGGCATCGACAAAGCTCACTAAAACAGCAGTAACGGTGGCGCTGCTCGACCTTATGGTGGCGGTGCTGATGGGCGTTATCATCTTCCCGGCAGTGATGACCTTCGGACTTCAGGACAGCAATTTGGCCGGATCGGCGCTGGTGTTTGTGACTCTCCCCGAGATATTCGCCCACATGGGTGGCACATGCTTCTGGTCGGCCCTCTTCTTCCTGCTGCTCACGGTGGCAGCCTTTACTTCGACCATCTCCCTGGCCGAGGTGTCGGTGTCGTTTGTCAAGACGCGGTTTCGTGTCAGCAGGGGTGCAGCCTGTCTGTGGGTGTGCCTGCCGCTGATGGTGTTGAGCCCGGTGTGCTCGCTGTCGGTGGGAGTCTGGAGCGGATTCACCATATGTGGCCTCACCATATTTGATTTTCTCGACACCGTAGCCACCAACATAATGCTACCGGTGGGAGGCATACTGCTGTGTCTCTATATGGGCTGGGTGGCTCCGGAGCGTTTTTTCACGGAGCAGCTCACCAATGGCGGCACGCTCCACTCCCCGGCACTCCGAGCCATACGCTTTATAGTGAAATGGGTGGCTCCGCCCCTGATACTCCTTATACTCATCTGGCAATGAAGTTTTCCGATATACCGTGTCACGACAGTGTGAAGCAGCGCCTGCGGGCCATGGTCGACACCGGCCGTCTGCCCCATGCCCTGCTCATCCATGGCCCTTCGGGTGTGGGTAAGCATATGATGGCACGCGCCCTGGTGCAATATATCCATTGCACCGACCGCACCCCCGACGGTGAGCCTTGTGGTAGGTGTAAGTCGTGTCTGCAACACCAGTCGTTCAACCATATAGACACGCTGCATGTGTTTCCGGTGGTCAAGACCGACAAATACAAGGCTCCGGTTTCGGCCGATTTCATGGACGAGTTCCGGCAGTTTGCCGATGCCAATCCCTATATGGACTTCGACCGCTGGGCCACGACATTGGGCAGGGCTGTAGACAAGAAAAACGCTCAGCCCGTGATTTATGTCTATGAGAGCGACGCCCTGGAGCGCAGTCTTGCCGTCACGGCCGGGCGCTCAGAGTTCAAGGCTACGATAATCTGGCTTCCCGAGAAGATGAACGAGCAGACAGCCAACAAGCTGCTCAAGCTGATTGAGGAGCCTCAGCCCGGCACATTGTTTGTGCTGGTGAGCGACGATATCTCGGCCATACTCCCCACCATACGCTCGCGCTGCCAGCCAGTGGAGATGACCCGCCTGCCCGACTCCGTGGTGGCCGAAATGCTTGAGAGCCGTCTGGCGCTCGACCCGCAGGACGCCATGGCGCAGGCTCATATTGCAGCCGGCGACATGAACAGTGCGCTCAGAGGTGTGGATGCCACCTCGGCCTCAAGGATGTTTTTCGACCTCTTTGTGAGGCTGATGCGCATGGCCTACAAGCGCGATGTGGCTGCCCTGCGCCAATGGAGCACCTATGTGGCCGCCCTGGGGCGCGAGGCTGAAGTGAGGTTTTATGCCTATTGCACACGCCTGATCAGAGAAAACTTTGTATACAACTTCAATATTCCCGATATTTCTTATCTGAACAGGGAGGAGTCGCAATTTAGCCGCAATTTCGCGCGTTTTATACATGAGGGCAATGCCGAACGCATCGTTGAGTGTATGGACCGCGCCGCCGCGGATATAGCCGGTAACGCCAACGGTAAGATTGTAAACTTCGACTTTGCCATCAAAATGATTATTCTGATCAAAAACTGATGGAGCCTTTTCTGAAACAAGTGGCAAGAGTCTATCTGGAGCGCGAAGGCGAGGCCATGATGGACTATTGCTTCGTATTCCCCAACAAACGTTCAGGTGTGTTCTTCCGCCACTGGCTCATAGAGCTGTCGCGGGGCAAGCCTCTTTTCCTTCCGGCCATATCCACGGTCAGCGAGATCACATCGCAGCTTTCCACACTGGTCGAGGCCGACAGGCTCGATCAGCTCTTCACGCTCTTCAACGAATACAGCACTCTGAGCGGTGATATTGCCGACTTTGACCGCTTCCTTTTTTGGGGCGAGATGATATTGAGCGACTTCAACGATGTGGATCGCGACCTGGTGGATGCCCGTAAGCTGTTTGTCAACCTCAAGCGCTACCGCGAGGTGAGCACCGACTATCTCACACCTGTGCAGAAAGAGGTGCTGTCGAGATACTGGGGTGCCGAATTTGAGGAGACAAGCCCCGATGAATTCTGGAAACACCTGCACTACGACAAGCCGACCGATCTGGAGCAGAAATTTCTGAAGCTCTGGGAGGTGTTGTGGCCCCTCTACGACCGCTTCACCCGCACTCTGCGCTCGCGTGGCACCGGCACGCAGGGGATGATGGCGCGTGATGCCGTGGAGCGGATGCGCACTCTTCCCACATCCTCACTCCCCTACAGGCGATATATCTTCATTGGCTTCAACGTGTTGAGCCTGTGCGAGCTGAGGCTGCTGGAGAATCTCCAGACCCGCGGAGTGGCCGATTTCTATTGGGATATGGCCTCGCCTGCCTTTGCCGATCATGACAACAGAGCCGCGCGCTTCATGCGGCGCAATGCCGAGACCTTTCCGTCGCTCTATCGGCTTCCCGACGAGCATCTCGACTTTCCCGAAATCACCGTCACGGGCGTCCCTTCTGGAGTGGGGCAGGCCAAGACTGCCGGACGCATACTGCGCCGATGGGTTGACGACGGCACGATAGCCGATCCCACGAATGCCATCAATACAGCTGTGGTGCTCCCGGACGAGGGGCTGCTTATACCCATGATTCATGCCGTGCCACCAACAATCGATCCGCTCAATGTCACCATGGGTCTGCCGCTACGCTCCACCTCTTTTTCGTCGTTCATAGCCGCGGTGGTCTCGCTCCATCTCAGAGCCCATTTCGACGGCGATGGCTGGCAGTTTTTCTTCGAAGATATAAAGACGATAATCTCCCATCCTCTCACCCGCAGAATTGACCGTGCCGGATGCAATGCGCTGCTGCAGCTCATCAACGATCGGCGCCTCTACATGGTGCCCTCAGCTGACGCTGCAGAAGTGGCTCCACGACTGGCTTTTATCTTCACCCCCATAGCCGACAACAACGATCCTGCATCGGTCTACGCTTATTTCCACACACTCCTCACCGCACTGCTTGAGGCTGTCGCCCCCGAGGAGGAGACAACGGAGCAGGATGAGGAGAACCCCGGCGACGACGCCCCTCAGCGGACAGTGACCGACATCGAGGCTTACTACATAAGCTGCTATCTGGAGGCGCTCGACAATCTCATGGCTGCCATAAGCCGTCACTGCATAACCATGAGAGACATAACCTTCATCCAGCTGCTGCGCAAGGCCATAGGGAGCGCTACGGCCAGCCTCGACGGCGAGCCTCTGGCAGGGCTGCAGATGATGGGTGTGCTGGAGACCCGAGCACTTGACTTTGACAACATCATACTGCTGTCGATGAACGAGCGCATCTTTCCGCGCAAGCATTTCAAACGCTCGTTTATCCCCGACAATCTGCGCAAAGCCTACGGCATGGCCACGGCCGACTTCCAGGAGTCTATCTATGCCTACTACTTCTATCGCCTGATATCAAGGGCATCGAGGGTTGAGATGCTCTACGATGCCCGCAGCTCGGGTGGAAAGAGCTCGGAAATATCGCGCTACGTGGCTCAGCTGCTCTATCTGTTTCCCGATGCAAAGGTGACCCACCGGCTCGATTCGTTTGACATGAGCCTGCCAGAGGAGGTGGAGATCTCTGTTGAAAAGACTCCCGACCTGCTGAGACGGCTCGATGAGTTCCGCACTCCGGGTGGACGGTGCCTGTCGGCCTCGTCGATCAACGACTATATCAACTGCCCACTGTCGTTCTATCTGAAACGCCTTTGCCGCCTCGACCTTGACGAGGAGGTGATAGACTATATGGACTCGGCCACCTATGGCTCCATACTCCACAGGGTGGCAGAGCGGATCTACAAGGATCTGAGAGGCGATGCTCAGTATGTGAAAGTGACCCCGGAGATGATCGACGCTATCCTGGCTGACACCGTTACACTCGACCGCCTCATCACCTCTGTGGTCAACGAAATCTACAATCACCGCAGTCCCGGCGATCTGTCGGAGCTGGTGGGTGAAGCCAGAGTGCTGGCCAAGGTGATGCGCCACTTCATAGAGCTTATGCTCAAGGAGGAACGCAAGAATGCGCCTTTCGACTTTATAGACGGTGAGCACCCCGTGACGGGTACCTTTGAAGTGCGCCCCGGCATGAATATAAATATCATGCAGTATATCGACCGTATCGACCGCACATATCCTCCGGGCCACTACGGCGATCCCACTCAGGGATGGATCAGGATTGTCGACTACAAGACGGGAGGCGACAAGGTGTCGTTCACAGGCATGGATCAGCTCTTCGACAACACTCTGTCTGACCGACGCAAGGCTGTGATGCAGGTGCTTTTCTACTGCAACGCTTATGCGCGCAAAATAAAATATGAAGGCCCTGTGCAGCCCATGATTTATAGGTTTGCCACCATTTCGACACGTGGTCTCACACCTCTCAGTTTCAAGTCGGAGCCACTCATAGACTATCAGAAATGCAATAAAGAGTTTATGGAGCACTTTGCTCGGGTGATAGACGAGATTTTCGATCCGGCCACACCTTTTGTGCAGGCCCCCGACGACCATAACTGCCGTTTCTGTTCGTTCAAGGATCTGTGTCGTAGAAATCCGCGATAGTGTCCATGCTCTACGTCCACATACCGTTCTGCCACTCCAAGTGTGCATATTGCGACTTCTATTCCACACCCCGTCTGCAGCAGATGGAGGGGTGGGTGGAGGCTGCACTTGCCGAATATGAAGATCGGTGTCCGGAGGGCTTTGTGCCTGACACTGTATATCTCGGTGGAGGCACACCCTCCATACTCCCTTTGCCTCTGCTCGAGCGGCTCATAGCCGGGCTGAACATCCCCGGGAAAGTAACTGAGTTTACCATCGAGGCCAATCCGGAGGATGTGACCACTGAGTGGGTGGAGGGGATAAGGAGACTGGGTGTAAACCGTGTGAGCATGGGTGTGCAGTCGCTCTGCGACGACGAACTCAGCTTCATAGGTCGGCGCCACACTGCCCGCGATGCTGTCAGGGCATACAACGTTTTGAGAGTTGGAGGTGTCGGCAATATCTCGCTCGACCTTATCTATGGGCTGCCCGGGCAGACCATGGAGTCGTGGCAGCGGTCGCTCAACGCGCTCATAGCTCTCGCCCCCGACCATATTTCAGCCTATTTGCTGAGCTACGAGCCGCGCACACGCCTGGGCGTTATGCTGGCAAAGGGGAAGGTTGAGGAGGCTTCAGAGGCTTTGGTGACTGAGATGTACAGCTATCTGTGCCAGGCCACACACACTGCCGGATATGAGCATTATGAGATTTCAAATTTTGCTCTTCCCGGTCGCAGGGCTGTTCACAATTCCGGCTACTGGAGTGGGCGTAACTATCTCGGTATCGGCCCGGGAGCTCATTCATGGATTGAGGGAGTGAGAGGCTCCACAGTGTCAGATCTGCACAGATATATTGAAAAACAGGGTAGGGGGGTCTTTGAGGCTGAAGAGGAAGATGAGAACAATCGTTTCAACGATATGCTCATCACTTCTCTGCGCACCTCGGCAGGAATCGATCCAAGCGAGGTAGAGCAGTGGTTCAGCGGGCCGATTGCGGCCGAATTCCGAAAAATTCTGCCGCAGATTATAGCCGATGGCGACCTTGTGGCGACTCCATCTGGTCGTCTGGCCATACCTGAGTCCCGATGGCTTATGTCAAATCAGATAATCCTTAAAATGATAATAGTATGAAAAAATTTGCAAGTGTAATGACAGCTCTGCTGCTGTCTGGAATGGCGCTCATCAACGCCGCAGAGCCTATGCTGATAGGTCGTCGTGGATGTGCCGGAGGTGTTGAGAACTCGGCCGAGGCATACAAAGAGGCCGTCAAGAGAGGCTTCAAAATGATCGAAGGGCATGTGCGAACCACGGCCGACTCTGTGTTGGTGACCTCGCACGACGGCAAGACCGCACGCCTGGGCGGCAATCTGAAGATTGAAGGCTCCAACTATGCCGACCTCAAGGCCGAGAAGTACACACAGACTCGTGAAGACTCGCTCACCTATACCGGCGGCATCTGCACGGTGGAAGATTTCCTGACCATCTGTCGCGACGGTGGTGCCACTGCTGTGTTGCATCTGAAGAAATTCCCCAAGGAGGCCGCATATCCCAGCCTCGACCGACTGGCCTCACTCATCAACCGCGTTTCGGCTCCCGAGAATGTGCTCGTGCTCACCTCCGAGCCTGAATATATCGAATATCTCATGGCCAAGTATCCCGATCTGCCCCTTATGTATCAGGCAGAAAAGAAGTGGGCCGAGATGTTTGAATGGTGTAAGGAAAAGGGCCTTAACATTGATCTTGAGAAGACACTGCTGACACCCGAGTGCGAGAAGATGTATCATGATGCAGGGCTGAAGATAGCCGTATGGACCGTCAACGATCCTGCCGAGGCTGCCTCAATCAATGCCGACTACATCATCACCGACACCATGATGCCGTAAGGGATTATTTATGCCAGAACGAGGGGGTGAATAGCAAGAGCACGGTGAAGAGCTCCAGACGGCCTGTGAGCATGATGAACGACAGAAGCCACTTTCCGGCATCGGGCACTATGGCAAATGTGCCGCCATATCCAGTGACACCCGCGCTTAGACCGGTGTTGGAGATGCAGGTGAAGGTCGAGAAAAACGAGTCGATCAGCGGCATGCCCATGGCTGTCAGGGCTATTCCCCCCACAAGTATTATGAGCACATAAAGGCAAAGGAAGGCCACGACCTTCGACACTGTGTCGTGGGGGATGACCTTGCCGTTGACACGCACTGTGAGGATATTGTTGGGATGTATGCACCGCTCTATCTCGTTGCGGCAGTTTTTGAGCATGTAGATGAGGCGGTCAAGTTTGGCGCCGCCGCTGGTGGAACCTGCACAGGCTCCGAAAAACATGAGCACAAAGGTCACGGCCAGCACAAAGGTGCCCCACGAGCCGAAGTCGGCCACCTCAAACCCTGTAGACGACATCATAGAGACTATCTGAAACAGAGGGTCGAGTGTGATGGACTTGAGATCGGTGTAGGAGCCGATATACAGGATGTTGGCCACGAAAATTATGTAGGTGGCAAATATGAGATAGATGTATACCCTGAAAACATCGTTTGACCACACGGCACGGAAGTCACGGTGAACCAGGCGGTAGAGCAGCGTGAAGCTGACACCGCCAAGAAACATAAAGATGGTTACGACGGCCTCCACATAGTCGGAGTCCCACACGGTGAGGCCGGCATCGCATGTGGAGAAGCCTCCGGTCGACATCACGGAGAACGCATAGCATATGGCTTCGAAGGTATCCATGGGTCCAAACCACAGCAGCACGCCGAGAGTGAGTGTGAGGCATGTGTAGATGAGCCACAGACTCTTGGCTGTCTGCGAGATGCGCGGACGCAGTTTGTCGTGGGTGATTCCGGTGACCTCGGCGTTGAACATCTGCATGCCTCCCGACGAGTTGAGCATGGGCACCACAGCGAGGGTGAAGAGAATAATACCCATGCCCCCGATCCACTGCATGAGCGAGCGCCACATCAGCGCGCCGTGGCCCAGATGGTTAATGGATGTCATGATGGTGGCGCCGGTGGTGGTGAAGCCCGACATCGACTCAAAGAAGGCGTCGGAGATGGCGAGAGGCTCGCGCTCCATAAGCATGAAGGGTATCATGCCGAAAAACGACAGCACTATCCACACCATGGCCGTGAGGAGAAATCCCTCGCGTTTGCCTATCTGCGATGTGGTTGGTTTTATGAGGGTGGACAGAGCGCACCCTGTGCCCATGGTGACAAGCGCCGTGAAGAGGAAATCAAGCCAGTCGGCCTCATCGTAGATCAGACAGGTGACCATGGGTATCATCAGGAATCCGGCCTCGATAAGAAGCAGGAATCCTATCACCCTGATCACTACGGGGAAGTTGATGAAGGGGAGGTTGCGTCGCAGGTCGCGGACTCGGTTTCTCATCTGAACAGTCGCTCTACTTTATGGATTACGCCGTTGAGAGTGAACACCACCACGCGGTCGCCGGGGTGGATCACGGTGTTGCCCCCTACGAGCTGCCCATGGCCGTCGCGGATAAGTCCGGCTATGGTCATGTCGCGCGACAGGCGCAGATCTTTTACGGCCGCGCGTGTTATCTTCGACCCCTCATGAGCCACAATTTCGGCTACCTCGGCATCGGCCATGGCCAGGCATTTCGAGGATGAGGTGTCACGGTCGAGCATCATCTGGAATATTCGCGACGATGCCAGCAGCTTTTTGTTGATGATAGTGCCTATGTTGAGCCCCTCGGCCTCGGAGATAAACTGAAGGTTTTCCACCTCGGCTATCGTTTTGCGTATGCCAAACTCTTTGGCTGTGAGGCAGGTGAGAATGTTGCTCTCGCTCGACTCCGATATGGCTATGAAGGCATCGGCGTCGTCGATGCCGGCATCGCGGAGCACGTCGGTGTCGCGAGGGTCGGCGTTGATGATGAGAGCGTCGGGACACCGCTCGGAGAGCTTGATGCAGGTTTCGCGGTCGGGGTCGATGATTTTAAACTTGAACTTTTCGCCGGCCATGCGGCAGAGCTGTATGGCTATGCGGCTGCCACCCATGATGATGACGTCGCGGATGGTGCGTTTCACCTTTCCGCAGAGGTCTACGAGCACGCCCACATGCTCGCGTGTGGTCATGAAGTAGACTATATCGTTTATCTCCAGACGGTCGTCGCCGCCGGGAATGATGGTCTCGTTGTTGCGTTTTATGGCCG
This sequence comes from Muribaculaceae bacterium, assembly GCA_023664185.1. Lineage (GTDB taxonomy): Bacteria > Bacteroidota > Bacteroidia > Bacteroidales > Muribaculaceae > Duncaniella. The sequence continues at coordinate 1,066,063 of JAMPGA010000001.1, read as the reverse complement.
CCACGTGGAAGTCATGGGTCTTGCGTCCCAGTTCCTTGAGCTGTATTCCCACCAGCGGAGCGGCGTCGCGCAGCTTCACTCCCACCAGTATCAGCTGTCCTTCGTGGAGCTCAAACCAGTGTCGGGCCCAGTTGTGGTTTAGGGCGGTGATTATCTCGAGGGCTGCCAGGTATTCGGGATATATCACGTCGTCGGCGCCTATGGAGGTGAAGAAACTGCGGTTTGCCGGGTCTTTGAACTCGTAATTGTCTATACGGGCCACAGTCTTGGCAGCTCCGAGGCTTTTGGCTATAGCACAGGCCACGATGTTGCGTGTCTCGAAGGGTGTCACGGCAATGAAGAGGTCGCACTTCTCCACGCCGGCCGATCGCAGGGCGTCGAACGATGTCGGGCGTCCCTGCACGGTGAGCAGATTGTAGTTGGCGTCGAGTGTGGCAAGTTTGTCGCGGTCTTCATCGAGCACCGTGATATCCTGCTCCTCGCGGGAAAGCAGTTTGGCGAGATGAGTCCCGACTTCGCCGCAGCCGGCTATTAGTATTCTCATTTTGAGGGAGAGAGGTTTAGATTCTTGATGGCTGTGAAGATCCCTTCGGCATCATATCCACACAGATGCCTCAGCTCTGCCGGCTTGCCCTGGGGGATGAAACGGTCGGGCACACCCAGGCGTGTCACAGGTAGCGGCGAGCCTGACTGGCTGAGCCACTCGGCCACGGCTGAGCCCATGCCCCCTTCGACGGTACCGTCCTCAACGGTTATCACGGGTGACCCTGAGGCGAGCACGTGCTCCAGTATGCCGGTATCCATCGGTTTGAGGAAAATCATGTCGTGGACAGCTACCTCCAGCCCCAGCTCGTTTTTGGCTCGCCGGGCAGCCTCGAGGGCATCGGCGGCAACGGTGCCGATGGTCAGAATTGTGGCGTCGGCACCCTCGCGCAGGGTCTCGCCCTTGCCGATGGGAAGGGACTGACGGGTGTCTGAGGGGGCGGCGTCGGCTGTGCCGCGGGGATAGCGGATGGCAAAGGGACCGTTGAAATCAAGAGCCGTATACATGAGGCGGCGCAGCATGTCGGCCGAGCGCGGGGCGGCTACGGTCATGCCGGGAATGGAGCGCAGATAGGCCAGATCGAAAACGCCGTGGTGGGTGGCTCCATCCTCCCCCACAAGGCCTGCACGATCCAGACAGAACACCACGGGGAGCCCTTCGATGGCCACGTCGTGGATGATGTGGGAGTAGGCTCTCTGCAGAAACGATGAGTAGATGGCCACAAATGGCTTCAGACCATCTTTGGCCATACCTCCGGCAAAGGTCACGGCGTGACCCTCGGAGATGCCAACATCAAATGTCCTGTCGGGAAAAGCCTCCTGCATCATGGCCATGGATGTGCCTGAGAGCATGGCGGCCGAGACGCCGACAACCTGAGGGTTGGCAGTGGCAATCTCGACAAGAGTCTTGCCGAAGATATCCTGATATTTCGGGGGTTTTGACGATGAGCCTGCGGGTCGCTCGCCGGTGGCCGGATCGAAAAGTCCGGGGGCGTGCCAGGTGGTGGGATCGGCCTCGGCCGGGGCATAACCTTTGCCCTTGACGGTGCGCAGGTGCAATATGCGCGGCCCGTGGAAGTCTTTGATATCCTGGAGCACACGCACCACTGTGTTGATGTCGTGGCCGTCAAAGGGGCCGAAATAGCGTATGTCGAGCCCCTCGAATATGTTCTGCTCGTGGGTGATGAGCGATTTGAGCGAGTTGTTGAAGCGCATTATGCGCCCCTTGCCCTTGTCGCCTATAATGTGGAGTTTGCGCAGCAGCGAGGCTAACTTGTAGCGCAGATTGTTGTAGGGGCGCGAGGAGGTGAGGTGTGCCAGATAAGAATTGAGCGAGCCCACATTGCGATCAATCGACATGTCGTTGTCGTTGAGGATTATGAGCAGGTCGGCATTGGCGTTGGCGGCATTGTTGAGCCCCTCGAAGGCCAGACCGCCGGAAATGGATGCGTCGCCGATGATGGCCACTACGTTGCGCCGCGGCTCATCCTTGTGTAGCTTGGCGGCAACCGCCATGCCCAGAGCGGCCGATATGGAGTTTGAGGCATGTCCGGCTGTAAAGGTGTCATACTCGCTCTCTTTGGGCGATGGGAAGCCTGATAGACCTCCCAGGGTGCGCAGCGTGTCGAAGCGGTCGCGCCGTCCGGTGAGCACCTTGTGGCCGTAGGCCTGGTGACCCACATCCCATACGATACGGTCGTAGGGGGTGTTGAACACATAGTGCAGCGCTACAGTGAGCTCCACGGCGCCCATCGACGAAGCGAAGTGGCCGGGATGAGAGGAGAGAGAATCAATCAGAAACGAGCGCAACTCGGCGCAGACCTTTGGGAGCTCGGAGATGGGGAGCTTCCTCAAGTCGGCCGGAGAGTTGACTGTATCCAGCAGCGGATAGCGTCTGCTGTGGTCAGGCTCTCTCTTATCGCTGATTGTTTCCTTTGCCATTCTTGATATATTTCTTGTATAAAGGCACCCAGACTACAATTCCGGATACGGTTATCATGAACAGGGTCCAGAGGGTGAGAGGCTGAGATGACACCACCAGCCACACCAGCACGAGCCAGAGGGCGGCAATGAAGCCGAAGCGGATTTTTGTGGCGGTGTCCATAGCTGGGATCAATAGCCGGTGTAATTGTGGGGAGTGATGGCTCGGAGCTCTACCTTGACGGCGTCTGAGACGTTGAGTGTCTCGACAAACTCGGCAATGCTCTCGGCTGTGACGGCTGCGTTGGTGCGGGTCAGAGCCTTAAGAGTCTCATAGGGCTTGGGATAACCCTCGCGGCGCAGTATGGTCTGCATGGCTTCGGCCACGACGCTCCAGGTGTTGTCGAGGTCGCGGTCGATGGCCGGACGGTTGAGCAGCAGTTTGCCCAGACCCTTCATGGTCGAGGCGATGGCTATGAGAGTGTGAGCCAAGGGCACACCGATGTTGCGGAGCACGGTGGAGTCGGTGAGATCGCGCTGCAGGCGTGACACCGGGAGCTTGGTGGCCAGGTGGTTCAGGATGGCGTTGGCCATTCCGATGTTGCCCTCCGAGTTTTCAAAGTCGATGGGGTTTACCTTGTGGGGCATGGCTGATGAGCCAACCTCGCCGGCCTTGATGCGCTGTTTGAAGTATTCCATTGACACATACATCCAGATGTCGCGGTCAAGATCGAGGATGATGTTGTTGATGCGAGCCAGGGCGTCGAAGAGGGCTGCCAAATTGTCGTAGTTGGATATCTGGGTTGTATATTCTTCGCGCTCTATGCCGAGCTTTTCCGAGAGGAAGCGTGCGCCGAAGTCGCGCCAGTCGTAGTCGGGGTAGGCTATGAGATGGGCGTTGAAGTTGCCGGTGGCACCGCCGAATTTTCCGCTCACGGGCACCGAGTCGAGCGATGCCAGCTGACGGCGCAGACGATATGAGAACACTCTTATCTCCTTACCCAGGCGTGTGGGCGATGCGGGTTGGCCGTGTGTTTTGGCCAGCATGGGTATGTCATACCATTCGTCGGCCTTGGCCTCGAGAGTCTCGATGAGTTCGATGAGGGCGGGGCGGTAGAGTGTGGCGATGGCATCCTTCACACTCATGGGCACCGAGGTGTTGTTTATGTCCTGCGATGTGAGGCCGAAGTGTATGAACTCCTTGTAGGCATCAAGGCCCAGGGCATCGAAACGCTCCTTTAAGAAGTATTCCACTGCCTTAACGTCGTGGTTGGTGACACTTTCGATCTCCTTGATGCGCTCGGCATCGGCGAGAGTGAAATCGGTGTAGATTTTTCTCAGCGCGTCAAACACACCGTGGTCCACACTCTTCAGGGCCGGCAGGGGCACCTCGCAGAGAGCTATGAAATACTCAACCTCGACCTTGACACGATAGCGGATGAGGGCGAACTCGGAGAAAAACTCGTCTAAGCGCTCACATTTTGAGCGATAGCGCCCGTCGACGGGCGAAATGGCGGTAAGCTCGGTCAGTTTCATTATTTGCAAATGCTTTTGAGGGCAAAATTACTAAAAATCCTTGAATCTACATAATCCTGCTCAATTCGGATTATTTTACTAACTTTGCAGTATGTATAAGATAAGCCACGCCACGGTACAGAGAATACTTGACGCCGCCGACATTGTCGAGGTGGTGAGCGATTTTGTGAGCCTTAAACGCAGGGGCGCCAACTGGGTGGGTCTGTGTCCGTTTCACAACGACCGCTCGCCGTCGTTTTATGTGTCGAAGACCAAGGGGGTGTGCAAGTGTTTCAGCTGTGGAGAGGGTGGCAGCGCCCTGAATTTCCTGATGAAGCTAGAGCAACTCACCTATGTGGAGGCTCTGAAATGGCTGGCTAAGAAGTACAACATCGAGGTGGAGGAGCGCGAGCTCTCGCCCGAGGAGGAGAGGGCTGAGACGGCACGCGAGAGCATGCTGGCCGTCAACGACTATGCCATGCGCTTCTTTGAGCAGACCCTCAAGGATACTCGCGAAGGTCAGGACGTGGGTCTGAGCTACTTCAGATATCGCGGCATATCGGATGCTATGATAGAGCGTTTCCATCTGGGCTTCGCGCCCGAGAGCAAGGATGCTCTGTTTAAAAAGGCTTTGGAGCGTGGCTTCAGCGAGGAGTATCTCACAGCCACCGGTCTGTGTTACCGCACCGACGACGGCCGTGTCATAGACCGTTTCCGTGGTCGAGTGATATATCCCGTACTTTCTTTGTCGGGCAAGGTGGTGGCCTTTGGCGGCCGTACGCTTAAGAAGGAAAAGACCATAGCCAAGTATGTCAACTCGCCCGAGAGCGATATCTACAGCAAGCGGCGCGAGCTCTACGGCATATTCCAGTCCAAACAGGCCATAGCGCGCGATGGCAAGTGCATAATCGTGGAGGGATACATGGATGTGATATCCATGCACCAGGCCGGGGTGGAAAATGTGGTGGCTTCGTCGGGCACTGCTCTCACCGTGGAGCAGGTGAGGATGATAAAGCGTTTCACACGCAATGTAACCCTCATCTACGATGCCGATGCCGCGGGCATAAAGGCGGCTCTCCGAGGCATAGAGCTACTGCTGCAGGCCGATATGGACATAAAGGTTCTGCTGCTGCCTCCGGGCGAGGACCCCGACTCGTTTGCCCAAAGCCATAGCTCTACGGAGGTGTCGGACTACATCGCTGCCAACGAGACCGACTTCATCACCTTCATGGCCACCATTCTGCTCAGGGAAAAGGCCGACGATCCTACCCACAGGGCCGCAGTGATAACCCGCGTAGTGAAGACCATTGCCCTAATACCAAACGAAATAACCAGGAGTGTATATATCCAGGAGTGCTCCAGGATACTGTTTATAGGCGAGGATGTGTTGAGGCGCGAGGTGGGCAAGTATTTCAACGAATATGCCCAGAAGACCCGCGAGGAACGCGAGCGCGGCGACCTCACCGGCATTCAGCAGACTCCCTCAGAGCCTCAGCAGCCATCTCCGCAACCGCAGGCGCCGCAGCCTTCCGACCCTGATATGGAGCTTAGAGCTATGCTGCGCCCCTCGGAACTCGGACTGATGAAACTTGTGGCCCGATACGGCAACTATGCATTTGCCGAAATGGTGTTTGAGGACGACCATACGGAGCCCGTCACTGTGCTCGACTACATAGTGCAGGAGCTTGAAAAGGATGGTGTGACTCTGGTCAACCCCGATGCTGCTATACTTCTGAAGGCAGCCCGGCGTCTGAGCACCGAAACCTGGAAGGCAGACTATGAACGCGAATCGGCACGTCTGCTCGAGATCCGGGCCGAGGCTTTTGCACAGGGCGTGGCTGAAATTCGCACCAAGGCCACCGATATCGGCAGTATCGCAGCCATGGAGCGCTCCCTAAACGATCGTATCGACGAGGAGTATCAGCAGGGTCTGGCCGACTTCAGCGCAGGGTATCTGGCCAAACTGATGTGTTCGTCGGCCGACGACACCGTGCGCACTCTGGCCACCGACCTGGTGGTGGAGCAGCATGTGTTGAGCAATGTCCACACCAAATATGCCCACGTGCCCACCGAGCGCGAGCAGCTGCCCGATCTGGTGCCCCGTGCCATTTTCGAGCTTAAAAATGCTGTGTTGGCGTCTCAGATAAAGCAGGCATTTCAAAGGCTCAAGAGTTGCCAGGCCGACTACGACGAGACCATGCGCGTGATGGCCGAGCTGAAACACCTGGAGGAAAAACGCAAAGAGGTGTCAAAACTGATAGGTGACCGCGTGATAGTTTCTCTGAAAAAATAAGTCTATGGATTTCATCACATCCGAAAATATACTGTTCATCGGGTCGATACTGCTTGTCACCGGTGTGCTGATAGGGAAGTCGAGCTTTAAGGTGGGGCTGCCTATACTGCTGATATATCTGCTGGTGGGTATGCTGTTTGGCACCGATGGCCTGGGCATCCAGTTCAGCGACATGCACACTGCACAGTTCATCGGTATGGTGGCTCTGTGTGTCATACTCTTTTCGGGCGGAATGGGCACCCGCATTTCGGCCATACGCCCGGTGATAGCTCCCGGACTTGTGCTTTCCACAGCCGGAGTGCTGCTGACAGCACTGGTGACGGGCCTCTTCATCTGGTGGCTCTCGGGAATGAGCTGGACCAATATACATTTTGCTTTCATACCATCGCTGCTGCTGGCCTCTACGATGTCGTCGACCGACTCGGCATCGGTGTTCGGCATACTCGGCAGCCAGAAAGTGGGTTTGCGCCACAATCTCCGTCCCATGCTTGAGCTGGAGAGTGGCTCCAACGACCCCATGGCCTATATGCTCACGCTGCTGCTGATAGAGGCTCTGACCATGGATGGCAACCTTTCGGCCGGAAGGATTGTGGGCGAGCTGCTGCTGCAGTTCGGTGTGGGTATAGCCGGCGGTTTTGTGATGGGCAAGCTGACACTGAAACTCATAGCTCTATATACGCGCATAGGACGCAAGGCCGGATATAGCGAGGATGCCACTCAGGCCGTGTCCATGATATCGATATTGATGATAGGGTGTGTGTTTCTCACCTATTCGCTCACCTCGTCGCTCTCCGGCAACGGATATCTGGCTGTTTATCTCTGTGGTATAATGATAGGCAACAGCACCATCCCCGGCCACCGTGGCATATCAAAGTTTATGGATGGCCTCACCTGGCTGGCTCAGATTGTGGTGTTCCTGATGCTGGGACTGCTGGTGAACCCTCACGAGATGATAGGCGTGGCGGCAGTGTCGCTGCTCATAGGTATGTTTATGATCATTGTGGGGCGTCCGCTCAGTGTGATGTTGTCGCTGGCTCCGTTTCGCAAGATCGGCATGAAATCCAAACTGTTTGTTTCGTGGGTGGGTCTGCGTGGAGCCGTGCCCATTATCTTTGCCACATACCCGGTGGTTGCCGATATTGAGGGAGCCGGGCAGATTTTCAACATAGTCTTTTTCGTCACTATACTGTCGCTGATAGTGCAGGGCACCACGGTGATAACCTGTGCACACAAGTTGGGACTGGTGACCGACGACTCGGCCGAGGGGGATGACTTTGGCGTGGAGCTGGCCGATGAGCTGCCCACTTCGCTCCAGACCATGACGCTCACTGAAAAGAGTCTGAGCACCGGCAACACGCTGCGCGACATGCACCTGCCTGCCGGCTCGCTGGTGATGATGATAAAGCGTGGCAACCGCTACATTGTGCCCAACGGCACCCGCCATCTCCAGCCCGGCGACAAGCTGCTGATAATAAAGGAAGAAAGAATGGAGTAAAGAAAATTGCCCCGGATGCAATGAGTGCATCCAGGGCAATGGTTTATCTCTAAATGGGGTTATTCTCAGATGATGCCCTGACCCATCATGGCATTGGCCACCTTCATGAAGCCAGCTATGTTGGCTCCCTTCATGTAGTTGATGTATCCGTCGGGCTCAGTGCCGTGTTTAACACACTGTGTGTGGATGTTGCGCATGATTTCGTGCAGACGGCGGTCTACCTCCTCGGCGCTCCACTGCAGGTGTTCGGCGTTCTGGCTCATCTCCAGACCTGATGTGGCCACACCGCCGGCGTTGACAGCCTTGCCGGGGGCATATGTGGTCTTTGAGGCGAGGAATGTGTCGATAGCCTCGGGTGTGCAACCCATGTTTGAGACTTCGGCCACGAGTTCAACGCCGTTGGCTACGAGCTTCTTGGCATCTTCACCGTCAACCTCGTTCTGGGTGGCGCAGGGGAGAGCAATGTCAACCTTCTGCTCCCAGGGCTTGCGGCCGGGATAGAATGTGGCTTCGGGGAAGCGCTCGGCATAGGGAGCCACGATATCTTCGCCTGTGGCGCGGAGGTAGAGCATATAGTCGATCTTTTCGCCCGACACGCCTTCGGGGTCATAGATATATCCGTCGGGGCCTGAGATGGTCACCACCTTGGCGCCAAGCTCTGTGGCCTTGAGGGTTGCGCCCCATGCCACGTTGCCGAAACCGGATACAGCCACGGTCTTGCCCTTGATGTCGTCGTTCTTCTCGGCGAGCATGCTCTGCACGAAGTAGAGGGCGCCGAAACCTGTGGCCTCGGGGCGGATGAGCGAGCCGCCGAAGTCAAGACCCTTGCCGGTGAATGTGCCTGTACACTCGTTGACGAGCTTTTTGTACATGCCATACATATAGCCCACTTCACGACCACCTACGCCGATATCTCCGGCGGGCACGTCGCGGTCGGGCCCAAGGTTTTTCCAGAGGCATAGTATGAATGCCTGGCAGAAACGCATTATCTCGGCGTCGCTCTTGCCACGGGGCGAGAAGTCGCTGCCACCCTTGGCGCCACCCATGGGAAGAGTGGTGAGGGCGTTTTTGAATGTCTGCTCAAATCCAAGGAATTTGAGAATCGAAAGATTGACCGATGCGTGGAAACGGATGCCACCCTTATACGGGCCAATGGCATTGTTGAACTGCACGCGATAGCCTATGTTGTTCTGCACTTCGCCGCGATCGTCGATCCATGTGACGCGGAATGTGACGATACGGTCGGGTTCGACCATGCGCTCGATGATTTTTGCCTTTTCAAACTCGGGATGCTGGTTGTAGACATCCTCGACACAGATCAGGACCTCTTTGACAGCCTGAAGATACTCCTTTTCGCCCGGGTGCTTGGCCTCGAGGTTGTTGAGAATAGTGTTTATATCCATGGCTATGTGGATTTAGAAATGATGAGTTTGTGTTTTTGTTTTTATGCTGTCGACCGCCTGGGCGGTTAACTGTTGCAAATATAATAAATCTTTTTGGAAAGGTGAATCACAAAAAATCTGTTATATGACATATTTTAACTTTTTTCTCCTTCGTGTGTTGCCTATGTGTTTGGATGATAAACAAGTATATCAACTGCTCTTTCGCTGCCTTCAGCCATCGGCCACCGTCTCGGCAAGTCGGGCTTATAAATTGGAATATAAAAATGGCGGAATATAAAAATGATTGGCTTCTCTCTGAGAGAGTGGAGCCAATCATGATGTTTCTGAAGTAATTTTTTTTCTTTGGGGATACCGAGGATCGGATTATTCTCCGGGGTGGATGGCCTCTGTGGGGCACTGCTCAGCGCAAGCGCCGCAATCGATGCAGGTATCGGGGTTGATTTCATAGTGCTCTGCGCCCTCTGAGATTGACTCGGTGGGGCAAACCTCTGCACAGCTGCCGCATGAGATGCAGGCGTCGGAGATAACGTATGCCATGATTGTTGAATGATTTGTTTGTTGGAAAAAATGTATTGTCGAAAAAATGTTCTGCAAATTTAATGCTTTTTCCCTGAATTAGCCAAGAGTTTTGTTGAAAAAAAGATGTTTTGGCCCTGCAATTTCCCCCACAAGGGTATGAAAAAGTCCCTTCCGGAGGGGGAAGGGACTGGGAATATTTCAGATGCAAGGGGCTTTATCAGGCCTCGATCTTCTTGTAGCGGGGCACGAGAAGCTTCATGATGCACCAGCCTACGAGGTAGGCCACGCCGCAAATGCAGAATACGATGAAGTAGCCTGCGGGCTTGCCGGTGAAGCTCATGAACGACATGTTGACCTGAGCGGCATAGTCGAAGAGTGTGCCTGAGAAGAAGTTGATGAGGAACGATCCGATACCACCGGCCATACCGCCGATACCGATGATGGTGGCGATGGTCGATTTGGGGAACATATCACCTACAACGGAGTAGATGTTGGCCGACCATGACTGGTGGGCTGCACCTGCTATACCTATGATGATGATGGGGAGCCACTGCGATACTGAGCTCAGAGGCTGGGCCAGAAGAGCCAGCAGGGGGAACACTGCAAAGATGAGCATGGCTTTCATGCGTGCTGAGTAGGCGTCGACCTTGATGCCCTTCTTGGCGGCGTTGTCAATGAAGATTGACGGGAGCTTGCCACCGTAGATGGAGAGCATTGTGATAAGGTAGAGCACGAAAATCATGAGCATGCCCTCGCCGTGAGATGTGGAGAGTTTAAACACATCGTTGATATAGGCAGGAGTCCAGAAGAGGAAGAACCACCATACACCGTCGGTGAGGAATTTGCCGAAGAATACGGCCCATGTCTGCGGATACTTGAAGCACTGGAAGAAGGGGATAGTCTTTGTCTCGCTGTCCTCGATCTCGGCTTTCTCCTTAACGGTCTCGTCCTTGGCATCGTCGTCCTGCTCGATATAGGCGAGCTCGGCGGCGTTGACACGGGGATTCTCAGCGGGTTTCTTGTAGAGGAAAACCCAGAAAGCCATCCAGACAAAGCCGAGGGCACCTATGATAATGAAGGCCATTTCCCAACCGTTGCCCCAGCCGATGCTCTGGAAATACTTGGCGAGCGGGCCGATGGTGAAGGGGGCGATGAGAGCTCCCACAGCCGAGCCGGCGTTGAAGATGGAAGTGGCGTAGGCGCGGTCACGCTTGGGGAAGTACTCGGCGGTAACCTTGATGGCGGCGGGGAAGTTGCCGGCCTCACCGAGAGCCAGAACGGTGCGTGCTGCAATGAAGAAGTAAACCGAGACAGTGGCTATGGCCATGGCTGCGTCGCCGGTGGCTTTCACCAGACCGGCAGCGTCTGTGAGACCCATATAGTGCTCGGTGGCCACACCGCACACTGCATGGAGGCAGGCGCCGGCCGACCATACACCGATGGCCCAGAGATAGCCCTTCATGGTGCCCATCCAGTCGATGAATCGGCCGGCCAGAAGGTTGGCTATGGCATAGACGATGGAGAAGACCGCTGTGATGAGGCCGTAGTTGGCGTCGGTCCAGTGGAATTCGGGAGCGATGAACTCTTTCCAGGTCAGAGAGAGCACCTGGCGGTCCATATAGTTGACGGTGGTGGCGAGGAAGAGAAGCGCGCAGATGACCCAGCGGAAGTTGGTCATCCTCTGATTGGCGGCTGCAAGGGGAGTGGATGCGGTGGCCATAATCAGAACTTGAAGTAGTTTTTGGCGTTGTTATAGCAGATATCCTCAATCATCTGGTTGACACGCTGCTCCTCATAGCCTGTGTAGGGGATTTCGCCGTTTTCGATGTCGTTGCCCACAAGGTTGCAGAGGGTGCGGCGGAAATACTCGTGGCGAGGATAGGAGAGGAATGAACGTGAGTCGGTGAGCATGCCCACGAAGCGGCTCAGCAGGCCGAGGAGCGACAGGGCGTTCATCTGCTTCTGCATGCCGTCTTTCTGGTCGAGGAACCACCAGCCCGAGCCAAACTGAATCTTGCCGGGGATGGTGCCGTCCTGGAAGTTGCCCAGCATGGTGGCAATGACTTCGTTGGCGCAGGGATTGAGATTGTAGAGGATGGTCTTTGTGAGCTTGCCGCGGCTGTTGAGCTTGTCGAGGTAGTGTGCACACGATTTGGCAGTGTTGAACTCGCCGATGGAGTCGAAGCCGGTGTCGGGGCCGAGCAGCTTGAACATCTTGGAGTTGTTGTTGCGGATGGCTCCGTAGTGGAACTGCTGTGTCCAGCCCGAGTTGTAGTCCATCTCGCCGAAGATGATGAGCATGGCGCTCTTGAACTTGCGGATCTCCTGGGAGGTGAGCTCCTTGCCACCGTAAACCTTGTTGAAGATCTCTTCGATCTCGGCGTCGGTGTAGTCGTCGGCATAGAATTCCTCGATGCCGTGGTCTGACAGGCGGCAGCCCATCGACTCGAAGAAGTCGTGGCGCTTCTGGAGGGCGTCGATCATGTCGGAGAACTTATTGATCTCCACGCCCGAAACCTCGGCGAGCTTCTCAACATATGCACGGAATTCGGCGGGAACCTCAACAGCCATAGCCTTGTCGGGGCGCCAGGTGGGGAGCATCTTGATTTCGAAGCCGCTGTCGCGCACCTGCTTGTGATATTCGAGCGAGTCGACGGGATCGTCGGTGGTGCAGACGGTCTCCACATTGTAGCGGCGCATCAGTCCGCGGGCAGTCATGTTGGGGTCGTTGAGCAGCTTGTCATTGCAGGCGTCAAAGATCTCTTTGGCTGTCTCGGGGTTGAGCAGCTTGTCGATGCCGAAGGCTGTCTTGAGCTCAAGGTGTGTCCAGTGGTAGAGGGGGTTGCGGAAGGTGTAGGGAACGGTTTCGGCCCACTTCTGGAATTTCTCCCAGTCGGTGGTGTCGGTGCCGGTGCAGAAACGCTCGTCTACTCCGTTTGAGCGCATGGCACGCCATTTGTAGTGGTCGCCGCCCAGCCAGATCTCGGTGATCGATTTGAAGCGGTGGTCGTCGGCTACCATCTTGGGGATGAGGTGACAGTGATAGTCGATGATGGGCATCTTGGCCGCATGCTCATGATATAGCTTCTGCGCAGTCTCTGTCTGCAGCAGGAAGTTTTCGTCCATGAAGGGTTTCATAGGGTAGGGTTTAAGGGTTTAGAGTTAGAGTGTGACTCCGTTCTTGAATATGGCTATCTCGTGAATGCCTGATTTTTCGGAGTTTACCAATTCGCCTGATGCCACGCGGAGCACATAGGCGATGAAGTCGGCGAGGACAGCCTTCATATCCTGATCCTCCACGAGGACACCGGCGTTGAAGTCGATCCATGTGGGCTTACGGGCAGCAAGGCCTGAGTTGGTGGACACCTTCATGGTGGGCACGAAGGTGCCGAAGGGTGTGCCGCGGCCTGTGGTGAAGAGTACCATCTGGCATCCGGCGGCGGCCAGTGCTGTCGAGGCTACCAGGTCGTTGCCGGGTGCTGAGAGCAGGTTGAGGCCATGGTTGTGTATGCGCTCGCCATATTCGAGCACGCCGAACACGGGGCTCTTGCCCGATTTCTGTGTGCAGCCCAGAGCTTTCTCCTCGAGTGTGGAGATGCCGCCGGCCTTGTTGCCTGGCGAGGGATTTTCGCCTACGGGCTCACCGTGGCTCAGGAAGTATTCCTTGAAGTTGTTGATGAGCGATATGGTGGAGTCGAGGAGCTTGCCGTCGGCGCAGCGACGCATCAGAATGGTCTCGGCACCAAACATTTCGGGAACCTCGGTGAGCACTGTTGTGCCCCCTTCCACTTCGCAGAGCCAGTCGGAGAACTCGCCCAGAAGCGGGTTGGCTGTGATGCCTGAGAATCCGTCTGAACCGCCGCATTTCAGACCTATACGGAGCTTTGATGCGGGCTGTGTGGTGCGCATGCACTTGCGGGCGTTTTCGTAGAGCTCGGTGAGCACTTTCACACCGTAGTCCACTTCGTTGCCATCAACTTCCTGGCACACCATGAATTTGACGCGCGAACGGTCGTAGTCGCCGCAGAATTCCTCAAATACCTTGGGCTGGTTGTTCTCGCAACCCAGACCCACCACGAGGATGCCACCTGCGTTGGGATGGTGAACCATATCGCGCAGAATCTTTTTGGTGTTCTCGTGGTCGTCGCCCAGCTGCGAGCAGCCGTAGTTGTGGGGGAATCCGAAGATGCCATCCACGCCCTCTGCGCCGGTCTCGGCGTTGACGCGGTCAACAATCTGTTTTACAATACCATTGACGCAACCTACGGTGGGAATTACCCACACTTCGTTGCGTATGCCCACCTGGCCGTCGGCCCTCTCGTAGCCCATGAAAGTGGCTTCGGGGCCGTTGAGGGCTGCTCCGGGAGCTGCGGGCGAGGGGTTGTCGATTGTGATGTCTGAGTAGTCGAGCTGTCCGGCAAGGTTGGTCTTGATGTCGTTGTGGTCAAGAAACGCACCTTTGGCCACGGCATGACGTGTGTGGCCTATGGGAAAGCCGTATTTCACCACGTTCTCGCCTTCGGCCAGGTCGCGCAGGGCAAATTTGTGGCCTGCGGGGATGTCGCTGACGAGGGTGATGTCACCGTCGGTGTCGACGGTGACAACCGTCCCCGCAGCGAGCGGGTTGATTGCCACCGCGACATTGTCGGCGGGATTGATTTTGATAAAGTCTTTCATCCGCGGATGAATTATTCTTCAACTACTTCTTTAACAGTCTCGAGCATGCCCTTCTTCTGGATCTCGTCGAGATAGTAGGTGACCATGTCGGTGAGGCCGGGAACTTCGTTGAGGTCGCCCTGCACACCCCAAATGAGGTCTTTGGCGCCGAGCACACCCTCAGCCACCTTGCGGGTATCGCCAGTGGCCCAGAGGTTTTTGAGGAGATCCATGATCTTCTGGTCGTCGTTGGGCACGATTTCGGTGCCGTCCTCACGTTTGCCACCCTTGTAGTAGGTGATGATGGCAGCCAGACCGAGCACGAGGCCTTTGGGGAGAGTGCCCTTACGCTCGAGATATGTCTTGAGGCCGGGGAGGTCGCGGGTCTGATATTTGGGGAACGAGTTGAGCATGATGGATGTGACCTGGTGGTCGACATACGGGTTGTTGAAGCGCTCAAGCACGTCGGAGGCAAACTTCTTGAGTTCGTCCATGGGGAGGTTGAGGGTCTCCATGAGCTCTTCGAACTGCACTTTGTGGATGTATTTGCCGATGATGGGGTGGTTGCAGGCATCGCGCACGATGTTGACGCCGCTCAGGAATGCTACGGGCGAGAGCACGGTGTGCGGGCCGTTGAGCAGGGTCACCTTTCTTTCGTGATAGGGAGCTTCTGAGTCGGTGATAAGTACGTGGAGACCAGCCTTTTCAGCGGGGAATTC
Source organism: Muribaculaceae bacterium (assembly GCA_023664185.1). Taxonomy (GTDB): domain Bacteria; phylum Bacteroidota; class Bacteroidia; order Bacteroidales; family Muribaculaceae; genus Duncaniella. The sequence continues at coordinate 1,051,000 of JAMPGA010000001.1, read as the reverse complement.
GGCGCGGAGCTCCTCGATGGTCATGTTGCAGGCGCGCTCGATGACCCAGAGGTGGAATGCCTCGCCCTGTACCACGATGTTGTCCTTGTAGTTGAGTTTGGCCTGGATGTCGGCGATCTCCTTGCGGGGGAATCCGGGAACGATGCGGTCAACGAGGGTTGAGCATACATAGTTGTGTGTCAGGAACCATGCACGGAAGCCTTCGTAGTCGGCACCGAGCTCTTCTTTCCAGAGGTCGATATACTGGGTGATGCACTCTTTGAGGTGGTGACCGTTTTCAAAGATGAGCTCGCAGGGCATGATGATGAAGCCCTTGTCGGCAGCGCCTTTGAATGTGGTGTAGCGGCGATAGAGCAGCTGGGTGAGCTTGCCGGGATATGAGGATGCGGGGCGGTCGGCCAGCTTGCATGAGGGGTCGAATGTGATGCCGGCCTCGGTGGTATTCGAGATGACGAAGCGCATCTCGGGCTGGTCGGCCAGAGCCAGGAAGGCATCGGTCTGTGTGAAGGGGCTGAGAGCGCGGCTGATGACGTCGACACGTGTGAATGAGTTGATTACCTCACCCTCGAGACGGCCCTGGAGGTTGACATGGTAGAGGCAGTCCTGACCCTGGAGCAGCTGAGTCACGAAGGCATCGGGTGTGCCCTGGACCACTACGACCGACGAGTTGAAGTCTGTCTTGTCGTTCATGTTCTTGATGATCCAGTCAACGAATGCGCGGAGGAAGTTTCCTTCGCCGAATTGGATGATCCTTTCGGGAGCAACTGCCTTGGGGGCAGTGAGTTTGTTTAAGGCTTTCATTTGGTTGTTTTTATAGAGTTTGTTTGTTGGATTCACGGTTTATTCAGCGGGATTCCACTCCGAGGTGTAGCCAAACACTTTTTTGAGGTCGGTGAGCGCTTTCACGGTCTCGGCATCGGGATTTTTGGCCCATGAGCATTCGCCCTGAGCGCCAGGGCCTGTTGAGCCATACTCGCCATAGCGTGCGGTCTGCTCGTTGTCCCTTTTGCCCCAGTTGTGCCAGCGTTCGGGACGTATGTGTCCTCCCATCTCGCAGTTGATAAACATGGTGTGGGCATAGGGGCGCCAGGGGCGGCCTAGGTATACCTTTTCGGCTTCGGGTTCGGCCGTAAGCTTGCAGTTTTCAAATACATAGCCCACCTCTACATCCTTGGGTGTGGAGGCTGCGGTGATGTAGCTATTGACCTTCGAGTGGATGTTGCAGTCTTTGAAATAGGCTGTGGCGGGGCCGAAGATGAAGTCGGTGGTGCCGTCGATGTAGCAGTTGTCGAAGAATACACGCATGTGCTCGCCTCCGGTGAAGACGGTGTCCTGGTTGCCCAGAATGCGGCAGTTTTCAAATTTCAGACGGTCGCCCTCGGTGTGGAGCGCCACGGCCTGCCCCAGTTTAGGGGCGTTGTTCTCGATGGTGAGGTTGCGGAATGTGATGTCGTTGCCATCCACACGCACTGTGTAGGTGCGGAATGTGCCCATCTTGTTGATGTTGGCGTGGTCGTCGTGGGTTATCACGGTGTCCTCGGGCTTGGCGCCTTCGCCGGTGAAAACCACGTTTGTCAGCCACGAGGGGATGATGATTTTCTCCTTATATATGCCGGGAGCTATGTGGACGTTGACGGTGTAGTCCATGTAGGCACGTATCCCCTCCAGCGCATCGGTGATGGTGGTGTAGTCGGCAGAGCCGTCGGGGTTTACGTATATGTCGCGCTTGTATTCGGCGCCCATGGCATAGCCGCAGATGAAGAGTGCGGCAAGGAGCGAAAGAAGTCTTGCTTTCATTGCGGTGAGATGGCTTATTTAGTTACTCTGAACCAGTCTACGTTCATCCAGCCTGAATCGTTGCTGACCCACGGACGTGAGCAGAACAGACCCATCTTGGCGCCGATCCAGTGGCCCTCGGTGACGGGCACGGGCTGGCCGAAGTTGGTGAATTTCTTGCCGTCGAGGCTATATGAGAACTGTGCCTCGCAGGCGTAGTCGGGCTTCTGAGTGGGTTTCTTGGCGCCGGTATATTTCACTTTGACGCGGAGATATACATCCTTGGCAGAGTCGAGTTTGATGGCTTCGCCTATGGTCTGCTTGCCACCCTTGTTGGCTTTACGGCACTGAACTTCAACAAGATATATGCCATCTTCGCGGCTCTCAAAGGCTATTGCGCCATAGTTGTAGCCCATCACGGCGAGACCGGCCATCTCGCCGACCTGAGTCTTGCCGTTGTTGACGCGGGGACAGAAGTCTACCTTGGCTGTGGCTGTGAAGTTGGCTGCGGGGAATTTCTGGAGCAGTAGGTTGGGCATGTCGTAGAGGCGCTCAGCTCCGGGGGTGTCGGTAGAGAAGAGGCGTAGCTGCGAGTTTTTAGCATCGGTGAAATACCACAGTGCGCTGGGATTTCCCTTCCACTGCCACTGCAGGCCAAGGGTGTTGGCGTCAAACTCGTCACTCTCGGCGGGAGTGGCCTTCTCATATGTCTTGCCCACATTGGGTTTGCGGTATTTCTTCACGGGCACACCGCGGCCGTCGCCGTCGGGGTCAACTCCGATCACGGGGAATCCGTCTTCGTTCCATTTCATGGGCTGCAGATGCACCACACGGCCGTAAGGGCCTTTGTCCTGGAAGTGGATGAACCAGTCTTCCTTTCCGTCGGGGGTGTCTACCCACGCGCCCTGATGGGGGCCATTGATGTCGGTGTCGCCCTGTTCCATGACGTTGCGTTCCTCATAGGGACCCCATGGGCTCTTGGAGCGCATCACCTCCTGCCATCCGGTGGCCACGCCGCCCGAGGGTGAGAATATCCAGTACCAGCCGTCGCGCTTATACATCTTGGCGCCCTCGATGGTGGGGTTGTCCACGTGTCCGTCATATATGATGCGATCCTCGCCGATGGTGCTTTTGCCGTCGGGGGTCATCTCTATCATGCCGATAATGCTCTTGTTTTCAGCGCGGCTTCCGGCATATCCGTGGGCTATGTAGGCTTTGCCATCCTCATCCCAGAAGGGGCAGGTGTCTATGATGCCTTTGGCCTTGTGGACGAGCACCAGGGGCTCCCAGGGGCCGGCGGGATCTTTGGTCTTGGTCATGAAGATGCCCAGGTCGGGATCGCCGTAGTAGATATAGAACTCTCCGTTGTGATAGCGTATGGCCGGAGCCCAGACGGCATTGCCGTGGCTGGGGTCGGGGGCAAACTGAGCATACTCGGGCATCTCGGCTATGGCGTGGCCTATCAGAGTCCAGTTCACAAGATCTTTGGAGTGAAGAATGGGCAGGCCGGGGATGTCGCAGAAGCTTGAGGCGGTCATGTAATAGTCATCGCCCACTCTCACCACATCCGGATCCGAGTAATCGGCATCGATTATGGGGTTCTGATACTGTCCGTTGCCCAGGTCGGGAACCCAAACTTCCGAGAGGGTGCCGGCGTTTGCACCTAAGGCTGTGAGCGCTGTCAAGGCTGCGAGCGATAGACCGGTGAATATTTTCATAAGTTCAATTTAAGGTTTTGATGGTGTCGGGACACGCGTGAGTCGTGCCGCAAGTATATAATTTGCCCCAAAGTTACGAAATTTTCGGTGAAATCTCACCTAATTTACTACCAAAAAATTATGCCTTGCCTGAAACTTTATATATTAAGAGCCTGTCCCATAATATATGTTAACGCTGAGGTCGCATATCTCGGAGGGATTTTGGAGGTGGTGTGAGGGAGCAATGCTGTGGCATTGTGACCGAGCGCCAGCGCCAAAAGCACCCGAGAGATGCGAGATTGAGGTAATTTTCTTTGCATCAATGCGTTAATTATATATGAAAGTATATTCTCTCCTTACCTCTAAACAAAAACTTTGGCTTAAATCTGTCGGGCGGAGGAAGTTACCATCGCCTCGGCCATCCATTGGCATTTCTGTCCGTGTTCTTCGGTCGTGTACATCAATGTACACTCCCTCATCACACGACCAAAGCTGCTCAATGGCTGACCGCCTCAGCCTTAACATATATTATGGGACAGGCTCTTACGACAAAGACAGCCTCCCCGTTTCGCGAAGGGAGGCTGTCTTAGACGGTATAAATGATGTTTGTGTGGACGTTCTGTCTGTATTAGCGGCGCTCCATCTCGAGAGCGGCGTTGATGTAGGGGCCTACGCCCTTGCAGTCGTTTTCGATGATGGGCTCCGAGAGGTAGTATTCAAACGAGCCGTCGCGCATATTTTTGCCACCCAGGCCACCTACAGCGCAGCAGTTGAGCAGCGAGATTGTGCCGTCTTTATCCTGGCGGATAAGGTTTTTCTGCATGCCGTTCCAGCCTGTGAGGGCAGCCTGCAGGTAGCTGTCGTCGAGCAGGCCCATGCGCACACCGCGCAGCAGCGAGTAGACATACATAGCTGTGGCGGTGCCTTCAAGATAGTTGCCTTCACGTCCGGGCTGATCAAGCACCTGGAACCAGCAGCCGCTCTTGGTGTCCTGGAACTTCACCACGCCGTCGGCCAGCGATTTGAGCAGCTTCACCAGCTCGGGGCGGTTGGGATTGTCGGCGGGCATCTCCTCGAGCACATCGAGCAGAGCCATGAAGATCCATCCCTGGGCACGTGCCCATGCGTGGGCCGACTGGCCTGTCTCCTTGTCACACCAGAACTGCTCCTTGCTCTCGTCCCATGCGTGGCGATAGAGCCCTGTGGCGGGGTCATAGGTGTGTTTGGCCACTGTGAGGAACTGGTTGGCTATGTTGTCCCACTCCTTGGCCTGCTCCTCGGGGCTGAGGAAGCGCTTGGCGTATTTGGCTGAGAAGGGCTCGGCCATGAAGAGGCCGTCGAGCCACATCTGATGGGGGTAGACTTTCTTGTGCCAGTAGCCGCCGTCGGCAGTCTTAGGCTGACCTTTGAGCTGCTCGTGCAGGGTGTCCATGGCTTTCTTGTAACGCTCATCGCCAGTGCGGTCGTAGGCCACCATGAGCAGTGTGCCGTTCTTGCACTGGTCGAGGTTGTAGTCCGAAATCTTGTAGGTCTTGATGGTGCCGTCGGGGTTGACGAGCGAGTCGACATACGAGAGGGCATACTCCTCGATGGCCTTGTCGCCATAGCGGTTGGCCACGTTAATGAAAGCGTCGAGCTCAGTGCCCACGGCGTAGGTCCACTTCGGGCCTTTCTGGTGGTCGAGCTGTGTGCTCTTGGGGTTGCGCTTCATTTCGGAGAGCACCATGCGCTGCGACAGGGGTGAATATTCGTCGACGAGCTTGCCGTTGATATAGGTGTTGGCTATAATGAGGTTCTTGACGAGACCTTCGATGGAGTTGCCGCCCGAGGAGACGTTGTTGAAGTGGCAGTCGATCACCTCGATGTTGCGCACATTGCACAGATCCTCGAAGCTCTCTATCTTCACGCCATATTCGCTCTTCTGGCATGTGATGTTCTGCAGGTATACGTTCTGCACCACAGGTGGATAAGAGTGGTCGCAGGCTTCGCGGCGCTCATAGAGCAGATTTATTTTCAGGACAGCTTCCTTGCACTGGCCCACTTCGATATTGCGCACGTAGATGTTTTCGATCACTCCGCTGCGGCATGAGTTGGTCTTGATGCGCACCACGCGGTCCAGGTCGGGTGAGTCCATCACGCAGTTTTCGGCAAAGAGGTTCTTGAATCCGCCCGAGATCTCGGAGCCCACCACGATGCCTCCGTGGCCGTTTTTCATGCGGCAGTTGCGCACGATGACGTTCTCGGTGGGGCGAGCGTCGCGGATGCCGTCGCGGTTGCGGCCGCTCTTTATGGCTATGCAGTCGTCGCCGGTGTCGAAGGAGCAGTCCTCGATCAGCACATCCTTGCACGACTCAGGGTCGCAGCCGTCGCCGTTGGGGCCGTCGTTCTGGATGATGACGCCCTTTACGGTGAGATTTTCGCAGAACAAGGGGTGGATAACCCAGAAGGGTGACCGCAGCAGCGTCACATCCTGGATGAGCACATTCTTGCAGTTTACGAAGTTTACCATCTGGGGTCGCATGCCGTAGCCGTCGCCGAGGATGCGCTTCTCCACGGGCACACCGTTTTCGTTCCACTCCTGCAGCAGGGGTCGACCCACCTTCTGTGTGGCCGGAGCAGGCTCGGGGCCGTCGTAGTCATGGCCCTTCTTTGAGCTCATGCCCCACCAGTTTGCGTTTGATGCCTGGCCGTCGAGCACACCCTTGCCTGAGAGGGCTATGTTTGTGGCGTCGATGGCATAAACCAGCGGCTGATAGTTGTAGCAGTCCATGCCTTCCCAGCGGGTACGCACTATGGGATACTCCTTGGGGTCGGTGGTGAAGAGCAGGGTGGCACCCTCCTCGAGATAGAGGTTTACATTGTCCTTTAGAGTGATGGGGCCAGTGAGCCAAGTGCCCTTGGGTATAATGACGCGGCCGCCTCCCTCGCGCGAGCAGAGGTCTATGGTCTTGTTGATGAGCTCGGTGTAGAGATAGCCCTTTGTTTTCGACTTTTTGCCGTAGTCAAACAGCTTGTAGTCCTTGTCGCGGAACTGGGGAGCCTTAATGCGCTGCTGAATCTGCGGATAAGTAGTCTCCCAGGCCTCCTGAGGTGTCGAGGCCCACGCCGTGGCCGCCACCCATAGAGCAAGCAGCAGGGTCGAGATTTTCTTCATGGTGTTATTGTAAAATGTAATATATGTGTTGCTATAATATATGTGTATGGCCACGTGGGGCGGTCGGAAGCGTGAGGTGAGAGATTGAGGTCTGCACAAAGATACAATCTTATTCCCGACATGCCAAAAAAAGCGTTAAAAATGATAGTTATTTTTTGTTAACCCTTTGCAGATTGAAAAATTTTTATTACTTTTGTGTTGAAAATTGCTGACATACACCCCCGACGGGTAGCGGTTCATGTAGAGCCGCCCGAGGAGCGTGTGCCAACCTTTTGACTACCAAAATCTTATACCGAAAACTTTAAATCCAATTATCAAGCAGAAAGAAAAACAGAAGAATCCAATCAAAACCAAGCACAATACCAATCGAATTGCATGAAACAAATCTTATTTATCAACTGACAAAACATGAAAGACTTAATCTCAGGTCGTAGCCAGTGGCTGCGGCGATTTTCCCTTGCAACGCAATGGAAAACCATGTTCCTGCTGATGCTGCTCTGCGCGGGCCTTCCGGTCAACGCACAGAACATCACAGTCTCCGGTACGGTTGAAGACAGTACCGGCGAACCCATGATCGGCGCCACCGTCCTGGTGGATGGCTCCAAAGAGGGTGTTGCCACCGATATCGACGGTAACTTCACTCTTAAGAATGTATCACCGAAAGCTACCCTCAAGGTGAGCTATATCGGATATAAGACCGAGGAAGTAAAGGTCAACGGCCAGACCAACATCAAGGTTGTCTTGGTTGAGGATTCAGAAGCCCTCGAGGAAGTCGTAGTCATCGGTTATGGTGGTACACGTGCCCGCCGCGACCTGACAGGTTCAGTTGGTTCTGTTTCGGGTGTCAAGCTCGCCGCAGTTCCCGTCACCTCAGCTGCTGTGGCCCTCCAGGGTAAGGTAGCCGGTGTGCAGGTAACCACCGTCGACGGTCAGCCCGGTGCCGATATCAACATCCGCGTGCGTGGTGCGACATCAGTGACCCAGTCAAACGATCCTCTTTACATCGTGGACGGCTTCCAGGTTGAAAACATCAACGATATTCCCCCTTCGGATATTCAGAGCATCGACGTCCTCAAGGATGCATCGCTCACCGCTATATATGGTGCCAAGGGTGGTAACGGCGTTGTCATCGTGACCACCAAGTCGGCTCAGGAAGGCAAGACTCAGGTTTCTCTTAACCTCCAGGGATCTGTCAGCCACATCACCAAGCAGCTCGACCTTATGGATACCTACGACTTTGTTCAGTATCAGTGGGATATGGCTGCCGCCACAAACACTCGCGGCTCCACATCACGCTACTGGCGCAAGCAATTCGGTAACCCCTACGATATAGATCTCTACAAGGCTGCCAAGACCAACGACTGGCAGGACGAGGTAATGGGCAACAACCCCTTCTCTTACTCGACCAACCTCTCGATCGGTGGCGGTAACGACCAGACCCGTTACAATGTATCGTTCACTCAGTCAGAGGATAAGGGTATCATCATGGGCTCAGGTGTTCGTCGTACAAACATCCTTACCAAGCTCCAGACCAAGATCCTCCCCAACCTCACATTCCAGTACAACCCCAAAATGACTTACCGTCGTGACGAGGGTGCCGGTGGCGACAACGTGGGTACAGGTGGTATCATCGACGTGCTCCGCTACGCTCCTACCGGTGGTATCCGTGAATTCATCGGCATCGAATGGCCTGCCGACCGTTACGATGAGCTCGACGAGAAGAAATACTCTCTCACCAACCCTGTGAGCGATATCAAGACCAACCAGCGTAAGAAACATTCTTACACCTTCACAAATCAGGCTTCTCTCGAATACAAGCCCATCTCCGGTCTTTCAATCCGCACCGAGGGTAACTACACCATCGGTTTCACCGACGACAACCGTTTCTGGGGTCCCGCTACTTCGGAGGGCACAAAGAACAACAACCTCCCTGTAGCTCAGATCGAAAAGAAACAGACCAACTCGTACACCTGGACCACCACTGCTTCATATGACTGGAGCATCAAGGAGAAGAACAACTTCTTCGCCCTCGTTGGTTTCGAGCTCTATCACAAGCAGACCCAGGGTACCACTATGAAGAACTATGAGTTCCCCTACGAGATCGAAGCCGGCAAGGCTTGGGCTAACATGGGCATGGGCTCAAGCTCGAAGAACAAGGCCACCTCAAGCCTCAGCACCGCTTCGCGCACCACTTCATACTTCGGTCAGCTCAACTACAACTACGACCACAAGTACCTCCTCTCAGCTACATTCCGCGCCGACGGTTCGTCAGTGTTCGCACCCGGCCACCAGTGGGGCTACTTCCCCTCGGTATCAGGTGCATGGGTAATGTCGGAGGAGAACTGGATGAAGGATCTCACCTGGCTTGACGAACTCAAGATCCGTGCCGCCATTGGTAAAGCCGGTAACAACCGCGTTGACGCCGACATGTGGCGCTACCTCTACTCATCCAACTCAGCAGCAGGTCCCGCTTTCGGCGGCACTGTAGCAAACACCAACGGTGAGCTCTGGTATGGCGTAGGCAACTACCTCCCCAACCCCGACCTGAAGTGGGAGACCACTCTGACCCGCAACCTCGCTCTCGACCTCTCATTCTTCAGCGGTCGTCTGCGTGTCACCCCCGAGGTTTACTGGAACACAACCTCTGACCTTATCTATAAGACTCCTATCCTCTCAACCGCAGGTTACTCTTACCAGTATCAGAACATCGGTAAGGTATCCAACAAGGGTGTCGAGCTCGCTGTGAACGGCGACATTCTCCGTGGCAAGGACTATGTGCTGAGTGCAAGCTTCAACCTTGGTTCAAACAAGATGGTTGTCGACAAGCTGGCCGGCGACGGCGATGAGCTCACCAACAAGAAGGGTGGCTCGGGCTATGACAACTACATCCTCCAGGTAGGCGGTGAGGTAGGTCTCATCTACGGTTTCGTTTACGACGGCCTCTATGACTTCGACGAATTTGACTTTGCCAACAATGTTTACACTCCGAAAGCCGGTACAGTAGACATGAACGGTATCTTCGGTACAGACGCGGCCGGCAACCCCACACTTCCCGGTAAGATCAAGTTCAAAGATATCTCAGGTCCCGATGGATACCCCGACGGCAAGATCGACGAATATGACCGCACCGTTATCGGCCGCACAACTCCCCGTCTCCAGGGTGGTTTCGGTCTCAACGGCCAGTGGAAGGGCTTTGACTTCACAGCCAACTTCACCTTCTTCCTCGACTACGACGTATACAACGCCACCAACTACTATCTGTCGTCTGCTATCGACAATGATATCAAGAAGCAGAAGTGTATGAATGTCCTCTCAGAGTTCACCGACCGCTGGACATATGTATATGGTGCTGAGCATACCTACAAGAACACCAACTTCCCCGAATATGAGGCCATGTATGTCACCGACAACATGAACCAGACCCGCTGGAATCCTGCAGGCCTGAACAAGGATGTCACCATGAGCTACTTCGTAGAAGACGGTTCGTTCCTGCGCTGCAACGACATCACTGTCGGCTACACTCTTCCCGCCAAGATCTACAAGAAAGCCGGTATGAGCAAGTGCCGTTTCTACGCATCTGTTGCCAACCCCTTCATCATCACCAAGTATTCTGGTTATGACCCCGAGGTTGACGTTCAGAGCGGTCTTACTCCCAGCTACGATTACAACCGCTACCCGCGCTCACGCAGCTACGTGTTCGGTCTTAATCTTGCCTTCTAACAAAGTCTAAACATCCATTAAAACACAATGAAACTTCACAATATAGCAATCGCATCTCTCTCTGCCCTTGCTCTTGGAGCCTGCTCCGACTATCTCGAAGTCGACGCACCTTCACAGATGTTACCGGCCGAAGCTTTCACATCGGAGTCAGACGCGAACACTGCTCTCAACGGCGTGTATGCTCAGATACTCTCGAGCGACACCTATGGCGAGAAGCTGATCTCCATCTACTCGCTCAACACCGACGTGGATTTCAACATCCAGAACGGCCACTACGCTTCGACCAACGGCTTCCGTCGCTATGAGGCCGACCCCGACGCCGGCGACCTCTATAAAGCTTGGTCGCAGTTCTACGCTGCCATCGAGGCTGCAAACATCTTCATCGACCAGATGGAGAACAGCCCCCTCATGGACGATAAAGAGAAACTCAAGACCTACACTCAGATGCTGGGCGAGGCCAAGGTGATTCGCGCCATGAATTACCATGATCTTATCTGGATGTTCGGCGACGTGCCCATGTCGCTCGTGCCCTCTTACAACGCCGAGACTCTCGTTTATCCCGTCACCGATCGTGCCGAGATCATCGACAAGCTCATCGCCGACCTCGAGGAGATTGCTCCCGAGATGTCAAGCGCATCTACCGTTGCCTGCGACCGCATCAGCAAGGAGATGGCTTGGGCCATGATAGCACGTCTGGCTCAGACAGCTGCCGGCTACACTCTCCGTCCCGAGGGTAGCTCATACGGCAAGATGGAGCGCATGAACGCCGACTACAAGAAATATTATGAAATGACCCGCAATTATTGCGACTCTGTCATCAGCTCCGGAAACTACACTCTTTCCACTCAGCTCTACCACGAAGTGTTCACCAACGAGTGCAACGGTGTGCTCGCCAACAACGGTGACGTGATCTTCGAGATCCCCTTCGGCACAGAGTCGACCGGTGCAATCGGTTATATCCACGGCCCCAAGATGGATGCATCTGACGGTACCACCGCCCATAACTTCGGCCAGGCAAGCTCGAGCGCTCAGCTCAACGCTTTCTACCGCTTCTCGTTCGACGACGAGGATATGCGTCGCGACTACCTCAACCAGCTTTGGTATTACACCAGCGCAAGCCCCGCAGTCGCTACCTTCATCTACAGCAACAACCGCGGCCGTACTATCTACAACGGCAAGTGGTCGAAACTCTGGGTGAATTCAGGTCTCGGTCCCAAAACCAAGGAGAACACAGGTATCAACTACCCCTACATGCGCTACACCGACGTGCTTCTCATGTATGCTGAGGCTGTCAACGAGTGCGAGGGTCTTGGTGGCAAGAACGGTGCAAAGGCTGTTGGAGCTCTCCGTCAGGTGCGCGAGCGTGCTTTCCGCCTCACCAACCCCGCAAAGGTAGACACCTACATTGCTGAGGTATCAGCCGACGAAGACACCTTCCGCAAGGCTGTGCTCAACGAGCGTAAGTTTGAGTTTGCCGGTGAGAACATGCGCTGGCGCGACCTCGTCCGTCACAACCTCCTCGCCGAGAACACCTTCTGGAACTTCTGGCGCTACTATGCAGTGGCCGAGGATGCCGGTTCATCATCTGTTGAGCTCGAGTATGTTTCGATGCACGACTTCGGCACAGAGGACGGTTACGACCTCCGCAACTTCCCCTCGATCGTTTACTACAAGGACAACGTGACAAGAGGCACCAACGCAGCTTCAACCTATGCCGACTGGCAGTTCCCCTGCACAGACAACAGCATGAAAGTTGTCGAGATCCACAATGCCTACAAGCCCATGTCGGCTTCAGAAGGCGCCCTGCTCAAGGTTTCGAACGCTTCGATGTTCGAGTGGTATGACGAAAACAAGGGTTATCCCCAGGACTACTTCTGCTACTCACTCCGTGGTTACATCTACTGTGACTATGACCTCACCGGCCGTATCTACATCAACCAGAACGGTATCTACACATCGTGCCCCGACCCCGCCACTCTCGATGCCAGCAAGCTCCCCGTGGTTCGCTACATCCTGCCTTACCCGCGCAATGTCATAGCACGCTCCAACGGTCAATATACCAACAAATACGGATACTAATACCATTCTTTGTTAGCACTTCCTAAAATGAAAAAGAAGTTTTTATATATGCTCACTGCCTTGCTGGCAGTGTCGGCGACATCCTGTAAGGATGACGACATCCAGAATCCCTCGCCGGCCGATCTGGAGCGCATGCCTCGAACAATGTTCTGCACGCAGGAGTCGACAGGCGACGACAACGAGACCAACGTGCACTGCGTCACCGAAGAGCTCAACACCATCTACCTCTCATGGTTCAAGGTGAAAGATGCCATCGGCTATCAGCTCCGCTACGCCATCTCTACCGGCGTTACCTCAGGTCTGGCCTCTGACTGGGACAACAACCGCGCTCGCGAGATCTATATTGGTGAGAACGTTAAGCAGGTAGTGCCCGCTGAGATTCTCAACAGCCCCAAGACTCAGATCTTCGAGAAGGTTCAGGATACTGAAGAGTATACCGACTTCAAGAACATCCGCGACGATGCAGAATATGTGATAGTCTGCCAGGACATCAACATCTTCAAGCTCTACAACCTTGAGTATTCTACCGACTACCGTTTCGCCATCCGCACACTCTCTCCCAAGGGTGAGGAACATCACTCAGAGTGGTATGGCTATGGCGACGGCCGTCACTGGGCTGAATACTGCGGCCAGGGCACCGAGGATCGCTACCCCTATCCCGGAGTTCTTAGTGCTGTAAGCAAAGACAAGACTTCGATCACACTCGCGCTCAACCTCAACACAGCTGAGGCTACTGAAGGAGCACAGGCCGCTGACCTCATCAGCTACAAGGAGAACTTCCAGTGGAACTCAGACTCCACTCAGTTCATTGCCGATATGATCCGCGTTACCCCCGACGTCATGTCGCCCAACGCAGCTCTCGATCAGAAGTGGAAAGACGGTGTAAGCCTTGAGTCTCTCGGCATCAAGGACGGCGTGGTTCGCTTCACCATCGACGGTCTCGACCCCAACACCATCTACATTGTAAACGTTATCAACAACAACATCCCCGTTGCCGTTGACTCTTACTACAACACCGTGGCTCTGCGTACAGCAGGCGATCCCGGTGAGCCCATCCTCATCAAGCACACATGGGAGGCCGACACCAACTATGTTGCTGCCGAGTATCAGGCATGCCGTATCGACACCATCCTCTCTCACTACATGGACGACAACTCCGTGGCTGAGGGTCAGATCTTCGAACTCGAGGGTGGCAAGACCTACTATTTCGCTTCATCGCTGAGCATGTACAAGGGCTTCACACTCCAGACCCGTCCTGAGGATGTAGCTGCCGGCAAGCGTGCCAAAGTCTACATGGGTGGCCTTATCTCATCGAAGGGCAACCGCAACGTCAATACCGTAGGTCAGCTCGTGCTTGGCCGCTCGAAACGTTCGGGTGAATCAGACGCTCCCATCTACATCGATAAGCTCGCCTTCCATGATCTCGACATCCAGGCTCCCGCCGCTGTTAACTACGGTGGTAGCGTTGAGGGTGGTTCGCTTTCGGGCAACTACTTCTGCAACATGCTCTCAAACGGTATGGGTGTGACATTCGACGCCTTCGAAATCAAGAACTGTACTTTCCAGGGCCTCATCCGCGGATTCATCCGTACACAGGGCTCTAAGATCAAGATCTTCAAGAAACTGATTGTTGACAACTGCGTGTTCTACAACTGCGGTTACTATGCAGCCAACGGCTCTTCATACTGTATGTTTGCTTCCGACGGTAAGTCGCCCAAGTGTAACTTCTTCACCGACTTCCAGTTCACCAACAATACTCTGTATGACTCACCCTGGGGTTCCATGGTCAACGACAACAACAAGAATCTTGCATGGCCCGAGGATATTCAGTATAAGATCACTGTCACCAACAACACCTTCATCAACTTCAACACCCGTGCAGCCGGCCGTAACCTCTTCGATATGCGCTATCTGCCCTCAGGTTCGACCATCACTTTCAAGAACAACCTGATCTGTCTGGCCGCAGACGACCGCGACATCCGCGCTCTCAACAGCCAGTGGGGTGACGTTCGTCAGATCAACGGAACAACCAACGGTATTCCTCAGCTGACACTCGACGTTGAGAACAACTACTCAACCGGTTGCCGCGACGAACACCTGAAGGACGACGGTATCTGGACTGCCAACGCCATGTCGGCTACCAAGAATTCGCTCGGCGCCCTCTGGACTGCAACTCCCGGTCTGCTTCAGTCTGGGGAGGATCACTCGCTCGGCGCTGACGCCCTCATCGTTCGCGTAGGTAAGGTGGCTCTGCTTTCAACCGAGCTCTTCGCAAACCCCAACCCCCGCTACTTCGCTCACGATCCCGCCAACTCTACCAGCCAGGACCACATCGGTCCCGCCGACATCTGGAACGACCTGAAGATTTCTCCCTCAGGCCGCTGCCCGGCCGACCACGAGATTCTCGTGAAGAAGATTGGTGCTCCCCGCTGGTATTCAGCTGATCCCAAGAACTACCGTCCCGAGTGATAAAACCCGGTCAAATCAAAATCTTTAATCACAAGAAACAACAATGAAAAAAACAATGATAAGACTGGCCGGTATGCTCTGCGCCGTTCTCATCGGCACAAGCTTCAGCGCTTGCACACACGATGACGACTACGACACCACGGCAGACGGCGAGATCATCGGCACATGGGATGCCACCCCCGGTTTTGACGCCGCCATGAACACCGAGATTCCTGCCTATGAGTATTTTTTCCAGACCATGACCACTGGAGAAACCGAGTATAAGGATGATAACCCCGACACCTTCGAAGGTGTGGAGCGTCCTGTGCAGTATGACCGTGTCACCTTCACAGCCACTCTCGACGGCGGCCACGCCATCTTCTATCAGAAGGATGCCAATGGCAACTATGTTGAGAAAGCCAAATATATCGCCCGCTACAGCGAGCAGAAGATTGAGCTCTACAACATCGAGAAGACCGTGACCGAAGAGATCAAGGACGAGGACGGCAACGTCATCAACACTGTGGAGAAGGTTGTTCCCGACCTCTCGCTCTTCAAGGAGTATACCGTTGAGAACCTCGACGGCGATTGGCTCAAAATCGTTTGGAACAAGTCGCAGCGCGTAGTTGTGACCTACACCAACCAGTATGAGTCATACAACTTCAAGCGTGTGAAGTAATCTAATCTTCAATACATCTTCCGACCGCCCCGGATTCCCCCGCGAATCCGGGGCGGTTTTGTGTAGGGAACGGTTGGAAAGGCGAATACAACCTCTGCGAGGTTCTGCTTCATGACTATCTTGACGATTCGTTTTGTGTATATATTTTGGCAAATGTTTTGTAAAATGCGGGAAAATGTGTATTTTTGTCGCGGAATTGCCAAAAGAGCTTTTCAAAATGACAATCTAATATAAGGTAATGAAAGCAGTAGAAGTGATTGACGACCTGAAACGTCGTTTCCCCAACGAGCCTGAGTATCTGCAGGCCGTGGAAGAGGTGCTCGGAACCATCGAGGATGTGTATAACGAAAATCCTGAGTTTGAGCGCTATAACCTGATAGAACGTCTGTGCATACCAGACAGGATCTTCTCGTTCCGCGTGTCGTGGGTAGATGACAAGGGAAAGGTTCACAACAATATGGGCTATCGCATCCAGCACAACAATGCCATTGGCCCGTATAAGGGTGGCATACGTTTCCACTCGTCGGTCAATCTCTCTATCCTCAAGTTCCTGGCCTTCGAGCAGACCTTCAAAAATTCGCTCACCACACTGGCCATGGGTGGTGCCAAGGGTGGCAGCGACTTCTCGCCCCGTGGCAAGAGCGACATGGAGGTGATGCGCTTCTGCCAGGCTTTCATTCAAGAGCTTTGGCGTCAGATAGGCCCCGACACAGATGTACCTGCAGGTGATATAGGTGTAGGCGGCCGTGAAGTGGGTTATATGTTCGGACAATACAAGAAGATGGCCCGCGAGTTCACAGGCACATTCACCGGCAAGGGTCTGGAGTTTGGTGGCTCAAAGATACGTCCCGAGGCCACCGGTTATGGCAACGTTTATTTCCTGCTGGAGATGCTCAAGACACGCGGAATAGAGCTGGCCGGAAAGAAAGTGGCCATCTCGGGCTCGGGCAATGTGGCAACATATACAGCCGACAAGCTGCTGACACTGGGCGCCAAGGTGGTAAGCATGAGCGATTCAGACGGCACAATCTATGTGCCCGACGGTCTGACACGCGAGCAGCTCGACTATATCTTCAAGCTCAAAAACATTTATCGCGGCCGCATCCGCGAGTTTGCCGAAGAGTATGGCTGCGAATACTTTGAGGGTGAACGCCCCTGGCAGCGTGTGAAGTGTGACATCGCCATGCCCTCGGCCACTCAGAATGAGATAGACGGCGATGATGCACGCGCCCTGGTGGAGCAGGGGTGTATAGCCGTGAGCGAGGGGGCCAACATGCCCTCGACCCCTGAGGCCATACGCGAGTTCCAGAAGGCGCGTATCCTCTATGCTCCGGGCAAGGCTGCCAACGCAGGTGGTGTGTCGGTGAGCGGTCTGGAGATGGCTCAGAATTCTCAGAAGCTCTCGTGGACAGCCGAGGAGGTTGATACCAAGCTGAAGCAGATCATGAGCGATATCCATGAACAGTGTGTGAAATATGGCACCGAGGATGATGGCTATATCAACTATGTGAAGGGCGCCAATGTGGCCGGCTTCATGAAAGTGGCCCGCGCTATGATGGCCCAGGGTATTCTCTAAGGGGTCGAGAAATTCATAGACCAACCCGGTAAAATAAGCAATCTACGGCCTCGAAGAAGTCGCTCCCATTAATCGACCTCTCCGAGGCCGTTTGGCATGACATCATTCTTACCCCACGCCAAGGTGATGGGGCTATAATTATTTTCACATCTTCAAGGTTCTGTTCCCCCTATTCTTGGTTAGCTTTCTTCGTCGGTGGGGAAGAGTTTGCCTTGCTGGTCGAGGTGATAATCGCGGGTGAGCATTGAGATGAAGCGGGTTATCTGCTTGACGGCGGTTTGGGTTTCGGGCGATATCTCTTTGCTTTGGAGGCGGAGCAGGAGCATGCCGTAGAGGGCGTTGAAGCATGTCTCGAGCTCGCCGGAAGGTGTCTCGCCACCTTTTGAGCGCAGTTCAACTATATAGGGCAAGGTTTTGTAGAACTCGGCGGTATATTCCGGGAAACGAGCGTCGGCCAGGAGTGCAAGGTGGAGATCGGTGAGGCGTATGAGCACATTTTTGTTGATCTGCAGGTGTCCTGATTTTTCCACTCCCTCGCGGCGCATCATGTCGATGAGTCCTTCATACCAGTCGGTCATTTCCTTGCGCTGATCGGACGTGAGGTCGAACTTGTCTATCACATTGGCCTTTATACGGTCTATATCAAGGCCGTTTGCACGAATAATGTCCTCGATCTGCCACATATAGATGAGATATTCGGCTATGTTTTCCTTGCGTTTCTGAGATGCTATAATCATAGGTGCAAAGTTAATGAAGATTCGTTTATATTACAACAATATGAATCGGTGGAAAGTCGTTTGAAAGATATATAACCTTGTCCCATGAAAAAACTTTTTGCTTCTCTCTTGGCTGTAGGTCTCTCGCTGTGTGCCGTTTATGGCGGTTCAAAGCAGTATGCCAATCCCGTAATCCATGCCGATTATTCGGATCCGGATGTGACCCGTGTGGGCGATGACTACTGGATGGTGGCCTCGAGCTTCAACGCCATGCCGGGAATCCCGGTGCTGCATTCGCGCAATCTGGTGGATTGGGAGATAGTGGGCCATGTCTACGACTCGCTTCCGTTCAGCCAATATGATCGCCCCAACCATGGCGAAGGAGCCTGGGCGCCGTCGATAAGGTATCACAAAGGGATGTTTTATGTTTATTTCTGCACTCCCACGGAGGGGCTTTTTGTGGCTACGGCTCAGGATCCGCGCGGCCCGTGGCAGCTGCGGCAGATGGCCGATGTGGCCAAGTGGGAGGATCCCTGTCCATTCTGGGATGAAGACGGGAGCGCCTATCTTGTGCGGTCGAAACACCGTGGCGGCCCGGCCATACTCCACCGCATGAGCCCGGATGGACTTACTCTGCTTGACGACGGTGTGACCGTTTACTGCGACACCGTGGCCAACCCGGTGCTCGAGGGGCTCAAGATGATGAAACGCAAGGGGTGGTACTACATACTTGCCCCGGCCGGTGGCGTGGGGTCAGGGTGGCAGACGGTGCTGAGATCCCGTTCGCCCTACGGCCCCTACGAGTCCAAGCGTGTGCTCGAACAGGGCTCTACAGATATAAACGGACCTCATCAGGGCGGATTGGTCGACACCCCCGACGGGAGCCAATGGTGGTTTTTGCATTTTCAGGAAAAGGGGATCCATGGCCGTGTGGTGCACCTGCAGCCAGCCCGATGGAGCGACGACGGATGGCTTGAAATGGGGCGTAACGGCCAACCGGTAAGAACGTTTGACTACCCCAAGGTAGGCGTGGATGTAGATAAGGTCAGCCTTGAGACCTCCGACGAGTTTGCCGACACCGTGCCCGGACTGCAATGGCAGTGGCAAGGAAATCCGCGCCCAGATTGGTATAGCCTGACTGATACTCCCGGATGGCTGCGGCTCAACGCCGTGAATGTGCCCACAGAGAGCGGCAATCTGTATTATGCCCCCTCGCTGATGCTTCAGAAAATTCCGGCCGAGCGTTTTACAGCCACCACAAAGGTCGAGCCCCACATGGGCGATTCTCTGTCGCGTGCGGGGCTCGTGATGATGGGTAAGGAGTATTCATATATAGCTGCTACGGCCGACAGCGTGCTGGTGGTGACGGGCAGAGGTGACAAGCGTTTCCCGGTCAGCCTGAAAACCGAGGCGGCCGCTCCTTATGTTCAATCCTCTCTTTGGCTGCGTGTTGAACTGCTGCCAGGCGATAAATGTCAATACTCATATAGCGCCGACGGCCAGACGTTCACCGAGCTGGGCCAGCCGTGTGCCGTCACGCCGGGCGTATGGATCGGAGCCAAGACGGGGCTCTTCTGCATAACCCCCTCGGTGGTGCCCAGTGGCTCGTATGCCCTTTTCGATATGTTTGAGGTCGACAGTTCCTTACAGCACCCCGCAGTGGCGGAATAGGGTGGTGTAGTAGGCCGCTTTTTCGGCCAGCGGGAGCGGATAGGCTCTCGACGTGGAGGGCATGCGCCAGATGTCGAGCCCTGAGGCTGATGTCACCATTGTGCCCATGCGGGGTATCTCCGTATCGGTGAGCCCGGCTATCACTCCGGCAGCCTTCTCGCCTGTGGTGGCTATGGTGTGGCACTCGGGCATCTGTTTGAGCAGATCGAACAGAGGCACCGGCTCCACTATCTCCAGAAACTTGTCGGAAGCATTTCCCTTAAGGCGGCGTATGCGGCGCCCGGTGTCGTTCAGAGCAATGCCACGCTCGGTGAGCAGCTGCTTTATGGCCGGAAGGTCAAACTGCCGCTCGTCGCGGCGATACAGAGCGTCGCGGTCGCCCATGAAAATCAGCCCCATCATAAACCAGAAGTCGTTGGTGCGGTTGGGGTAGTAGAAATTCATGCTCCAACGGTGAGGGCCGGGAGGGAAGGTGCCCATAATGAGCACCCTGGCTCCCTCGGGGATGAAGGGAGGCCAGGGGTGTGTTTCAATGTCGGTCATAGTTCAGCGTCGAGCATTTTGTCGGTTTTGCGGCGCTCGCCGTATGTCTCCTTGATAATGCCCACACAGAATGCACCCACGATGAGGAGCACGCCGGCCAGCACAAGCATGCTCACCTGGCGTCCACCCAGAAGCGGGAGAATGACACCACCCAGGGCTGCAGCGCAGATCTGAGGCAGGCAGATGGTGCCGTTGAAGAGACCCAGATATGTGCCCATGTTCTCGCCCGAGAGTGAGTTGGTGAGGATGGTGAAGGGCATAGCCAACATGGCAGCCCATGCACAGCCTATGAGCAGGAACGAGAAGAAGAGCATATACTGGCTGGTGATAAACATGGTGGAGATGAAGCCTATGCCACCCAGCACGAGGCTGAGCGAGTAGACCACCTTGTGGTTTTTAAACATGGGGATTGCTATGGCCCATACCACAGAGCCTACAGCCTGCACAGCAAAGAGCACGCCCACCCAGTTGCCGGCCTCCTGATAGGCTGCCGAGTGGGTGTCGGTGGTGCCCCACACGGTGTCGGCTATGGCGCCGTTGGTGTAGGTCCACATATAGAGGAATGCCGACCAGCAGAAGAACTGCACCAGACCTACGGTCCAGAAGGTCTTGGGGGCATTTTTCAGCAGGGTGAGCATGCCGGGACGTTTGGGCTTCACAGCTCCGGCGGGCTCGTCGGTGATGCCATGGAATCGTCGGTATTCGGCCGGCGGCATCTCGCGGATGAAGATAAAGCTGTATATAACGCACAGCACCAGAATCACAGCTCCGATATAGAAGGAGAATGTGACCGTATCGGGCACCTCGCCTTTGGGGGCTATATTGCTTATGCCGATGGCTGTGAGGGTGATGGGCGCAAGATAGCCCACAAGGCTACCGGCGTTGCAGAGGAAACTCTGTATGGAGTATGCCAGGCCCTTCTGCCGTTCGTTCACCTGGTCGCCCACCAGCATCTTGAACGGCTGCATGGCCATGTTGATAGAGGTGTCGAGAAACATCAGTGCGATAAAGCCGAATATCATGGCGCCCCCGATGGTGAAGCCGAAGCTGCCGGCATTGGGGAGCAGACACATCACGATGACGGCGATGGCAGCGCCGAGAATAAGGTAGGGCAGACGGCGTCCGAAACGGTTCCAGGTGCGGTCGCTGGCGGCTCCCACCAGGGGCTGCACCAATATACCCATCAGCGGCGGCAGAATCCAGAAGTAGCTGAGCGAATGGGGATCGGCGCCGATGGTGGCAAAGATTCGCGAGATATTGGCGCTCTGCAGGGCATAGGCAATCTGTACGCCGAAAAATCCGAAACTAAGGTTCCAGAGTTTCCAGAAACTCTGATCCGGTTTGGTTTGATTCATGATCGTGTGTGGAAATTAAAAAGGTAAGTATGATATGAGACAGATGCGGGAAAGATCAATTTTTTTCGAGGCTGATGAGGCGGGCTATCTCCTCGGGCCACAGGCTTTCGTCGGGGGTCTCGAGAATGAGTGGTATCCCCTCCATGCGAGGGTCGTTCATAAGCATGGTCCAGAAGGTTTCGCCCAGCAGACCGGTGCCAATGGGGGCATGGCGGTCTACGTGCGAGCCTATGGCCTTGAGTGTGTCGTTGAGGTGCATGGCCGAAAAATATTTCAGCCCTATCACCTGTTCAAACTGTCGCCAGGTGTCGGCATAGGCCTCCGGAGTGGTCATATCGTAGCCGGCAGAGTGGGCATGGCATGTGTCGATACATACTCCCACACGGCTTTTGTCGTCAACCTTGTCGATTATATGGGCTATCTGCTCGAAGGTATATCCCAGGTTGCTGCCCTGGCCTGCGGTGTTCTCGATTACGGCTTTCACGCCGCTGGTTTGGTCGAGGATTATATTGATTGATTCGGCTATGAGGTCAAGGCAACGGTCGGGGTCGAGTTCACGCATGTGGCTGCCGGGGTGGAAGTTGAGCATTGTCAGCCCCAGCTGCTCGCAGCGGTGCATCTCGTCGAGAAACGCGGTCCTCGACTTTTCGAGCTTCTCCTTGTCAGGCGATCCGAGGTTTATCAGAAAGCTGTCGTGGGGCAAAATCACCGAAGAGTCGTAGCCACACTCGGCGCAGTTAGCCTTAAACTTCTCGGCCTCAGCCTCCGATATGGCCTTGGACGTCCATCTCGACGGATTGCGTGTGAACAAGGCAAACGAGCGTGCGCCAATGCGGCGCGCGTTGAGCGGCGCGTGGCTCACGCCTTGTTCCACTGAAACATGGGCTCCTACTAATTTCATTCTATTTCTTACGCATTAAATTTATGCAAATGTAGCGAAATTTGCTTAACTTTGCAAGAGTTTATACAATCAACCGCACATCAATGGCACAGAAACCGTCAATTCCCAGAGGTACACGTGACTTCTCGCCTGCCGAGATGGCAAGGCGCAACTATATATTCTCAACTATCCGTGAAGTGTTCGGGCTCTACGGATTTCAACAGATAGAGACCCCCTCGATGGAAAACCTCTCGACCCTCATGGGCAAGTATGGCGAGGAGGGGGACAAACTGTTGTTCAAGGTGCTCAACTCAGGCGATTTCCTCAAGGGGGTGGATCCGGCTCTCCTCGAGGCCGGAGAATCGGCCAAGGTGGCTCCAAAAATCTGTGAAAAGGGTCTGCGCTACGACCTCACAGTGCCCTTTGCCCGCTTCGTGGTGATGCACCGTGCCGAGCTCCAGATGCCCTTCAAGCGCTATCAGATACAGCCCGTATGGCGTGCCGATCGTCCGCAGAAGGGTCGCTACCGCGAGTTTTATCAGTGTGACGCCGATGTGGTGGGCTCCGACTCGCTCATCAACGAGGCCGAGCTCATCGGTCTGATCGACGAAGTGTTTCGCCGCCTGGGCATACGCATCACCATCAAGCTCAACAACCGCAAGGTGCTTGCCGGCATAGCCGAAATTGCCGGCGCCCCCGACAAGATTGTTGACATCACCGTGGCCATCGACAAGATAGACAAGATAGGGCTCGACAAGGTGAAGGAGGAGCTGGCCGAGCGCGGCCTCTCGCCCCAAGCCATCGAGACTATTACACCTGTGATAACCCTCAGCGGCTCAAACAATGAGCGCCTGGCTGCCCTGGACACCCTGTTGGCATCCTCTGAGACCGGACGCAAGGGCGTGGAGGAGTTGCGCGAGGTGATGATAATGGCATCGCATCTCGGCCTTGTGGCCGACCTTGAGCTTGACGTCTCTCTGGCCCGTGGACTTAATTACTACACCGGCACCATCATCGAGGTGAAGGCCCGCGATGTGGAGATAGGCAGCATCACAGGCGGAGGCCGCTACGACAACCTCACCGGAGTGTTTGGCATGCCCGGACTCTCGGGTGTGGGCATATCCTTTGGCGCCGACCGCATTTACGATGTGCTCAATGCCCTCGACCTCTATCCATCAGAGATTTCGGGCGCCGCTAAGGTTATGTTTACCAACTTCGGTCCGGCCGAGGCTCTGCGCTCAATGGAGATAATGCGCCGACTGCGCGAGGCCGGTATTTCAGCCGAAATCTATCCCGATGCTGCCAAGATGAAAAAGCAGATGGGCCGCGCCGATGCCCTGGGCATCCCGTTTGTAGCCATCATAGGTGAGACAGAGCTGGCCGAAGGAACTGTGACACTCAAAAACATGCTCACAGGCCAGCAGCAGCAGCTCATCCCCGACCAACTCATAGACGCTCTCAAATGATACTCTCCGACTCACTGGCCACTTTCGGGCGATTCTGCATATTCATGACCCGGGTGTGGAATGTACCCGACCGCTGGCGCACATTCCTGAGCCGCACCGTGGCCGAGATCACCAAACTCGGCATCGACTCCATACCCCTGGTAATCGTAATCTCCATCTTTATCGGTGCTGTCTGTACCATACAGATGCAGCTCAACATAGTCTCGCCCCTTATCCCGGCTTACTCCACCGGACTGGCCACTCGTGAGATAATTCTTCTGGAATTTTCCAATTCAATTCTCTGTCTCATCCTGGCCGGCAAGGTGGGCAGCAATATAGCCTCCGAGATAGGCACCATGAGGGTTACCGAGCAGATCGATGCTCTCGACATCATGGGTATAAACTCGGCCAACTTCCTAGTGCTCCCCAAGATAGTGGGCTTCCTGTTTTTCATGCCTGTGCTTGTGGTGTTCTGTATCTTCACCTCGTTTATAGGAGGTGTGCTCATCTCGATCATCACAGGCATCATACCACTAAGCCAGTTTATCTATGGTATTCAAACCATGTTTCAGGAATGGTACGTGTGGTATGGCCTTATCAAATCGTTGTTCTTCTCGTTTATCATCACTTCGGTGGCCTCGTTCTATGGCTATTATGTGAAGGGAGGAGCCCTTGAGGTGGGCAAGGCCTCGACCAATGCTGTGGTGGCTTCGAGCATCCTGATACTGCTTCTCGACGTTATACTCACCAAACTCCTGCTGCAATGATTGAGGTAAAGAACATAACAAAGTCGTTTGACGGCAAAACGGTGCTCCACGACATCTCGGCCACCTTTGAGGCAGGCAAAACCAACCTCATCATAGGCCAGAGCGGCTCGGGTAAGACTGTGCTCGTGAAGAGCATTATCGGCCTTATCACACCCGAGAAGGGTGAGATTCTCTATGACGGCCGTGACATCATGAAGATGGACCACAAGCAGGTGAAGGAGCTACGCAAGGAGATAGGGATGCTTTTCCAGGGCTCGGCTCTGTTTGACTCGGAGACCGTGCTGGGCAATGTGATGTTTCCGCTCACTATGTTCTCAGGCATGACCCCGGCCGAGATCAGAGACCGTGCGCAGTTCTGCCTCGAGAGGGTGAACCTGAAGGGTGCCGACAATAAGTATCCTTCCGAGATCTCGGGTGGCATGCAGAAGCGTGTGGCCATAGCGCGCGCCATAGCCCTAAATCCCAAATATCTGTTCTGCGACGAGCCCAACTCGGGTCTCGACCCCAGGACATCGCTGGTGATCGACGAGCTTCTCAGCGACATCACACACGAGTATAACATCACCACCATTATCAATACCCACGACATGAACTCGGTGCTGGGCATAGGTGAGAACATCGTGTTTATCAACAAGGGTCACCGCGAATGGGTGGGAGATATGAAGGCTATCTATCACACTGCAAATGAGGCTCTCAATGAGTTTGTCTTTGCCAACGATCTCTTCCAGAAAGTGAAGAAGTATGTATTAGCCACCGAGCGGCCCATGCCATGAGTGTGATAAGAATCGATTCGTTCGATACGCCGGGTGTAGAGGTGTTCTCCAGGCTCACCGAGGCGCAGCTGCGCAGCAAGGTCGACCCGGAGAAAGCCGTTTTCATAGTGGAGAGCCCCAAGGTTATAGCTGTGGCCATGGATGCCGGCTATGAGCCTGTGAGTATGCTCTGCGAGGAGCGCCATATCACGGGAGATGCGGCTCCGCTGATAGCCCGACACCCAGGCATAACTGTCTATACCGGCTCGCGTGAGCTGCTGGCTCAACTCACAGGCTACACGCTGACCCGCGGAGTGCTGTGTGCCATGCGCCGTCCCAGGCCGAGGCCGCTCAGTGAGGTGTGTCACAGTGGGGCTAAGCGCATAGTGGTGATAGATGGCGTGGTCGACACCACAAACATCGGCGCCATCTTCCGCTCGGCTGCCGCACTTGGCATTGACGGAGTGGTGCTTACCCCGACGTCGTGCGATCCTCTCAACCGCCGTTCCATACGAGTGTCCATGGGCTCGGTGTTTCTGGTGCCTTGGACCTGGCTCGATGGCGACCTGCAGAGCCTACACTCGCTGGGCTTCAAGACCGTGGCAATGGCTCTTACCGACAAGTCGGTGCCCATTGACTATCCGCCACTCTGTGCCGAACCCCGCCTGGCCATAGTGATGGGCACCGAGGGAGACGGCCTCCCCCAGCACACTATCGACTCAGCCTCCTATACCGCCCGCATCCCCATGAGCCACGGAGTAGACTCTCTCAACGTGGCCGCTGCAGCCGCCGTAGCCTTCTGGCAGCTGAGGAGATAAACAGGACTTTGGTCAGTAACTGTAGATAACGTGATAAAAAGCCCAGGGACTCACACCCTGGGCTTTTCTTTGCCATGCCCCCACGGGGCGTTATAAGTTTTTACTCTCAGCAATATTTGCCCCAGTTGACGTTGCGCATGTCGCCGGAGGCGAGGAATTCGGTGTGGAATCCGAGCGAAGCCTCCAGGGTGTGGGGTGTCTGGCCTCCGCGGGTTGAGAGCTTGAGGTAGTCGCGCAGGAGTTCGCGATACATGGGGTGGGCGCAGTTGTCGATGATGACGTGAGCGCGCTCCACGGGGTCGAGGCCGCGCAGGTCGGCTATGCCCTGGTCTGTCACGAGGACGTCGACAGAGTGCTCAGTGTGGTCCACGTGTGAAACCATCGGGACGATGTTGGAAATCTTGCCCTCCTTGGTGATCGAGGGGCATGAGAAGATGGCAATATAGGCGTTGCGGGTGAAGTCGCCCGAGCCACCGATGCCGTTCATCATTCTTGTGCCGGTGACGTGGGTGGAGTTGATATTGCCGAAGATGTCGGCCTCGAGGGCAGTGTTCATGGCTATGACGCCCAGGCGGCGTATCACCTCGGGATTGTTTGAAATCTCGGAGGGACGGAGAACCATGTGTTCCTTGAAGAAATCGATGTTTGAGATCACCTCTTCCTCCACCTCGTTGCTGACGGTGATGGAGCATGATGAGCCGAATTTGCAACGACCCTTCTTGATGAGGTCGATCACGGCGTCCTGCATCACTTCGGTATACATTTCGAACGGAGGAATCTCCTTGGCGTCGGCCAGACCGTAGAGCACGGCGTTGGCCACGTTGCCCACACCCGACTGGAGCGGCAGGAACGAAGCGGGGATGCGTCCGGCTTTGAGCTCGGCCATGAGGAAGCGGCACACGTTGGCTCCGATCTGCTGGGTGGTCTCGTCGAGCGGAGTGAAGGGCTTCACGCCTTCATAATTGTCGCTCATCACCACGCCTACAATCTTCTCCGGGTCTATTTTGAGCACGGGCGAGCCTATGCGATCGCTGGGCTTGAAGATGGGAATTACGTCGCGGTGAGGGGGATCGAGGGGCAGGTATATGTCGTGGAGTCCATAGAGAGCGTGACGCAGTTTTTCGTTAAGCTCTATCACTATGCGGTCGGCCATTTTGGCGATTGTGGGGACATTGCCCACGCCGGTGCCAACCACGACAGTGCCATCGTCCTGGATGTCGCTCACTTCGATGATGGCCAGGTCGAGCTTGTCGCCGAAAAACCCATAGCGCAGCTTCTGGGCAGCCTCTGAGAGGTGGAGGTCGAAATAGTGTGCGTCGTGCGAGTTGATGCGCTTGCGCAGATCGGGATGATTCTGATAGGGGGTGCGTTTGCCAATGGCGTTGGCGCGTGCCAGGATACCGTCGCACATATCTGATGTCGAAGCACCTGTGATGATGTTGATTTTGAAAGGTTCGCCCTGAGCATGCAGACGCTCAGCCTTGGCGGCGATGGCCTGGGTCACAACTTTGGGCGAGCCGGGAGCTGTGAACCCTGAAAAACCGCAGCGGGCGTCGTTGAAAAAGAGCTCGGCTGCTTCTTCGGGAGTGAGAATGGGAAATCTCATACTATGTATTATTGCTCTGGTTTAAGGTATTGTCGTTATACGTTGCGAAGGATCTCGGCGTCGATTATGGCGCGGCGCCAGCGGTCGTAGTGGGCTGCCAGGGTGGCTTCTTCAGCCGGGTCGGCGGCAAGTATAGGGGGAGTCTCTTCGACGGGCTGGGGGAGATCTGAAGTCACTCTCGTCCCTTCGTGAGGCAGTGGTTTGGCCTTCTCTGCCACGGGCTTTATCTTTGCTTTGGGCTTGCGCTCTGCCTTGCGGGCGGCTCGGGGCTCATGAGTGGACGCCGGAGGAGGGGTGGAGGGATAAATGTCGGTATTGGTATCTGTCAGGAGCTGAAACCATGGGTTTTTCTCGGGCTCCCGTTGGGGAGTCCGGTTGCCATGGGCCTCTTCGTCGCGGTGGCTCCTTTTTTTGAGCTGTTCCCAACCCAGGCCGATGGCAAGGATGACAATCCAGATTATCAGTTGCTCCATATTCAGAGAAAAATATGTAATTTTGTGCAAAATTACTCAATATTGGCCGTTTACCCAAAAAACGGCAGGCAAAAGTCGATTATCCGACCAATAAAAATGACCGAAACACGAAAACTTTATATAGAAACCTACGGCTGCCAGATGAATGTGGCCGACAGTGAAGTGGTGGCCTCAATCATGGCTACTGCCGGATATGACACGGTGACAGATCTTGAGGAGGCCGACGCCGTGCTGCTCAACACTTGCTCTATCCGCGACAATGCCGAGCAGAAGATAGTGTCGCGCCTGGCATTTCTTAATTCTCTGCGTCGTCGCCGCAGCCGCGAGTTGCCCCGCATGATCATCGGAGTGGTGGGGTGCATGGCCGAGCGTGTCAAGGAGGAGCTGGTGACACAAC
Organism: Muribaculaceae bacterium; assembly: GCA_023664185.1. Lineage (GTDB taxonomy): Bacteria > Bacteroidota > Bacteroidia > Bacteroidales > Muribaculaceae > Duncaniella. The sequence continues at coordinate 1,022,448 of JAMPGA010000001.1, read as the reverse complement.
ATGGTGTAGACCTCGTGGCAGGCCCCGACGCTTACAACGATCTGCCCAACCTCTTTGCGTCGGTCGAGGCCGGCGAGAAAGCCGTAAATATAGAGCTAAGCACCACAGAGACATATCGCGACATCATCCCCTCGAGGCTCGGCACACAGAAGGTGGCCGGGTTTATCTCCATAATGCGCGGATGCAACAATTTCTGTTCCTATTGCATCGTGCCCTATACCCGAGGGCGAGAGCGCTCGCGTGAGCCCGAAAGCATCCTGGCCGAGCTGGCCGATCTGCGAGCCCGCGGATTCAAGGAGGCCACTCTGCTTGGCCAGAATGTGAACAGTTATCGCTTTGAATATCCCGATGAGCGGGTGGTTGACTTCCCCTCTCTGCTCACTCTTGTGGCTGAGGCTGCTCCGGATATGCGCATACGTTTTACCACCTCACACCCCAAGGATATGAGCGACCGCACAATCGACGTGATCGCCGCGCATCCCAACATCTGCCGACACATACATCTGCCGGTGCAATCGGGCTCGAACAGCGTGCTCAAGTCAATGAATCGCAAGTATACCCGTGAGTGGTATCTCGACCGCATTGCCGCTATCCGCAAGGCCATCCCCGACTGTGGCATTTCCACCGACCTTTTCACTGGATTCCACAACGAGAGCGAGGAGGATTTTGAGCAGACCCTCTCGCTTATGAGGGAGGTAGGGTTTGACTCGGCCTTTATGTTCAAGTATTCGGAGCGCCCGGGCACTCTGGCCTCGCGCACCATGCCCGACAATATACCGGAAGAGGTCAAGATAGACCGCCTGAACCGCATGATAGCCCTGCAGAACGAACTTTCGCTGGCATCCAACCGCCGCGATGTGGGCAAAGAGTTTGATGTGCTTGTGGAGAGTGTGTCAAAGCGCTCTAAGGAGCAGTTTGTGGGGCGCAATTCACAGAACAAGGCCGTGGTGCTACCGCGCGGCGACTATCGCGTGGGCGACACCGTGAGGGTGCGCATCGTCTCGGCCTCGTCGGCAACACTTTTGGCTGAGCTGGTATGAGTCTGCTTGAGCGGGTCAAGGCCTTCAGCAGCGAGCATAGACTCTTTCCACCCGGATCAAAGGTGGGAATGGGGCTGAGCGGAGGCGCCGATTCGGTGGCTTTGCTGCGGGTGCTCCTGCTGATGGGGATAGATGTCAAGGCCTATCACTGTAACTTCCACCTGCGTGGCGATGAGAGTGATAGAGACGAGGCATTCTGTCGCTCCCTGTGCTCGGAAGCTGGTGTGGAGCTTGAGGTGAGAGATTTCGATGTCCCGGCCCGTATGAAGGCCACCGGGGAGTCGGTGGAGATGGCTTGCCGAGCTCTGAGATATGAATGGTGGGATGCTCTTGGCGTCGATCGCTTCGCCGTGGCTCATCATGCCGACGACAATGTAGAGACTCTGTTTCTCAATATGATGCGTGGCAGCGGGTTGAGAGGCTTGCGAGGAATGAGGCCTGCAAACGGCAAGGTGGTCAGGCCGCTGCTGTGTGTCACTCGCCGCGAGATTCTGGATTTTCTCGACTCGGTCGGACAAGATTATGTGACCGACTCGACCAATGCTTCGAATGATTTCCGCCGCAATCGCCTGCGCAACACCTTGTTGCCTTTGCTCGAGGAGCTTTTCCCGGGAGCCGTGGCGGGGATAGGCAAGACTCAAAGCATACTGCTGGCCAATGACAAGCTTTTCGAGCGGCTTGTGGATGAACATAGGCGCACATATCTGAGCCCATATACTGGAGTTGTGGATATTGCTAGGCTGAGCAGTGACTTCGGAGATGACGCTCCCGAGATGCTCTATGAGATTCTTGCTCCCGACGGCTTGACTATCAAGCAATGCCAGGATATATTCGACAGCGGTGCCACACACTCGGGCCGGCAATTCCACTGCCGCGACGGACGTGTATATGTGGTGGAACGAGAGAAGCTCACGCCATATTTCAATGATGCGTTGACTGCGAGAGTGGTCAGTCTTGACGAATATCCATTCGGCGTCGAGGAGATCGGTCGGGGAGAATTTGAGGCGCAACTGCCGGCTTCGAAAAATGTGATGTTTCTCGATGCCGATATCCTCCGGAACACCCCGCAGTTTGTGTTGAGACCATGGGCTAAGGGTGACAGGATAGCACCCTTCGGGCTGAAAGGCGGCAAGCTGGTGAGCGATATCTATAATGACAATAAGATAGGAATTGCCGAGCGCAATAAATATCCTGTGCTTGAGGCTGATGGCAAGATATTATGGGTTTGCGGCCTGCGTGCCTCGCGCCACTATGCCGTGACACCCCAGACCGGCAAAATACTTAGAGTAGAATACTTTGGGCTATGATATTGAAGATAAAGGGAATGGTGTGCAACCACTGCGTTGAGGCCGTCGGCCGAGTTCTCACAGAGGCCGGGCTGACAGTGAAAAGCGTTAAGCTCGGCGAAGCTGAGATTGAGGAAAATCTTGACGATGAAGCTCTCCATATGCTCGACTCACTCCTGGCAGTCCAGGGATTCAGTCGACCCCTTTCGCCCGACGAGGCGCTGGTAGACCGCATAAAACAGGCCGTAATTGAGCATGTCAGAGCTGCCGACCGCTGCCGGCTCAATCTGTCGGCATGCCTGGAGGAGCATCTGAATATGCCCTACGACACACTGAGTCGTGTTTTCTCGGCCGTCGAAGGGCGCACGGTCGAAAAATATCAGATAGGCCAACGGGTGGAATGGGTAAAAGAGCTGCTGGGCTACGGAGAGATGACTGTAACAGAGATAGCCGACCATACCGGCTACTCGAGCGCCGCCCATCTGTCTCGGCAGTTCAAAGCCGTCACCGGCCTTACCCCCTCGCAATACCAGGCCTCAGCCTCCACCCGCCACCCCCTCAACGAGGTATAATCGTCTCAATGTCCCATATACAATACATCGGGCATCCTGACCTGTCAGGATGCCCGATGTATTGTTTGCAAACAAGAGATTTTAGTGCAGCTCAGCAGAGAGCTGCGGGGTGGAAATTACTTTCCGGAGATTGAGCTGGAAACTGTGAGACGCAGACGGCCTTTGGCACGACGGCGAGCAAGCACCTTGCGGCCATCAGGTGTGGCCATGCGGGCACGGAATCCATGCTTGTTAACTCTCTTGCGGTTAGAAGGTTGGAACGTTCTTTTCATTGCCGTATATGATTATTTTTGATTTATCAGTGGAATTACTTGCACAATTCGGAGTGCAAATTTAATCAAAAATTCCTATACGGGCAAATATCGTTGACATTTATTAACTGATTTCGTCTTTTATTTCGCGACACCATGCCTCTATGCGTGGTTTGGTGGCCTCGGGATGGTTCACTTCGTCGATGCAGAGCCCCACAATCATACCCTCTACATCGCTGTCGGAGTGGTTGTATTTGTAGGGATCGTTTTCAAACGGTCCGAAAAACTCTGCATGAGTGTCGTGCAGGCGGTGATATATCTCGCCGACCGAGTTGCAGAAGGTCTCCGACATGTTTTCGTCGCCACATCCGAAGATAGCCACCATCTTGTTGCGCAGATCCAGAGCGCTGAGGCCATCGATAAATGTGGCCATATCTTCCTGCAGGTCGCCGTCGCCCCATGTGCTGGCTCCGAGAATCAGCACATCGTAAGGCGCCACATCCGATGGAGCGGCATCGGCTACATTCTTCACATCCTTTGCGTCTACGCCGAGCTCGGCGGCTATCTGGCTGGCCACTTCAGCGGTTGTACCGGTGGTGGAACCGTAAAAAATACCTATTTTTTTCATAGAGTGATACGTGTTTTGTCTGTTAGTTTAACATTGCCGCCGGTCAAATTGTTCAACCCAGCGATTTTGTGTTAAATTAGTTGACGATTTAGCGGGAATTGACTAATTTTGCTATTCAATACGCAAAAGTTTCCAAGACACACTGCTATATAAATACCATAATATTCCAATAATATATGCCCTCTTCCTACTCACCGATTGACGAGACCTCATACACCGATTCAGGTGGCTTCGACCCTGCTGCTGTGTTCAACCCGGCCCCTGCGCGGGCTGAGGAACCTGTAGCAGATACACCCCAGCCTGAACCCAAACCAGCCGCTGCCCCTGAGCCCGAGCAGACTCCTGAGGATGTTGTAGCGCCACGCCGTCCGGGAGCCATCAGCCGCTTCTTTGCCATGCTGGCCGACTCCCGTTCGGCCATGTTTTTGGGTGTGATACTCACCGTGGTGGCTGCATTTGCCTTCCTGGTGTGTATGTCATACTTCATGAATATAGACAGCGATCAGAGTGCTATGCTCAATGCCGACTATGACCCCACGCTGATAAGGAACGCCGGAGGCCCCGTGGGGGCTTGGCTGGCACACACTCTTATCCACAGCTGGCTCGGCATGGGTGCGTTTATTCTGATCTACTATGTTCTGGTGTGCGGCCTGTCGCTGCTAAAGGTTTACCGCCCCCCGTTCTGGAGCCTCACCATGAGGTGTCTGCTCGGAGCTGTGTCGGTGTCGGTGATAGCCGGGCTCGTCACCTACAGCCTGTCGGCGCCGTTCTATTGGGGCGGTATGCACGGCCTGCTTCTTAACCAGAATCTTATACTCTTTTCCGGCTTTTGGGGAGCGCTGGGCGTGAGCCTCATACTGGCCGGAATGATGGTGATATTGTATCTCAACGAGCTCTCGCGCTGCTTCCGAGGCCTGCGTGTGCGCTTTGATGAATACAGCGAGCGTCAGGCTCAGCGCCGGGCCGAGCGCGAACTGCGGGCCGAGCAGCGTCGGGCAGAAATAGAGCGTCTGGAGGCCGAGGCCGCCGCCGAGCGTGCTGCTGAGCGTGCCGCCGAGGAGGCTCGCATTGCTGCCGAGGAGAAAGCCGCTGCCAAGAAGATTGCTGCAGCCTATGTGCCGGCTGTTAAAACAACTGAAGCTCCAGTGGCTGAAGCTCCAGCGGCCGAGCAGCCAGTGGCGGATGAGCCTGCCAACGTCAAAGAAGTTGCTCCTGCGCCCGCGGCCGAGGAGCCTGAGCAGGATGATATACCTCTATTTATAGTGCCTACTGATCAAGGCAAGGACATCCCCGCAGTGCCCGAGACCGGCGATGAGGATGATTTGACCCCGCTTTTCGGTTCGTCGGCCGGAGCAGAGCAGACCGACCCGCTGTTCAGCACTCCTGCCGAGGCTGTGTCGACCGAGCCGTTCGACCCCACCGCCGACCTTTCGAGATTTGAATTCCCCTCCATCGACCTTCTTAAGCCGGCTACCGACAATGGTCCCAGCGTGGATATCCGCGAGATGGAGGAAAACAAACGCCGCCTCACCAACACGCTCCACACCTTTGGTGTAGAGATTTCGAAAATCGAAGCCACGATAGGTCCGACAGTCACACTGTTTGAGATAGTTCCCGCCGAGGGTGTGCGCACCCGCTCCATCCGCTCGCTTGGCGAAGATCTTCAGCTCAAGCTGGCAGCCGAGGGCGTGCGTATCATAGCACCTATTCCTGCCAAGGGCACCATAGGCATCGAGGTGCCCAACAAGGATCCGCAGGTGGTGTCGATGCGCTCGGTGATAGACAGTGAAGTGTTCCGCAACTGCAAGATGGAGCTCCCCATGGCTCTCGGAAAGACCATCTCAAACCAGATTTTCATGGCCGACCTGGCCAAGATGCCCCACCTGCTTGTGGCCGGTGCCACAGGTATGGGTAAATCCGTAGGCCTGAACGCCATCATCACCTCGCTGCTCTATAAGAAACACCCGGCCGAGCTGAAGTTTGTGCTCATCGACCCCAAGCGTGTGGAGCTGAGCTTATATCGTGAACTCGAGCGCCACTATCTGGCAGCGCTCCCCGGCGAGGACGCCATTATCACCGATATGTCGAAGGTGGTAAACGTGCTCAACTCCCTATGTATAGAGATGGACAACCGCCTATCGCTGCTCGAGAAAGCCGGCGCACGCAATATAAAAGAGTATAACGAGAAGTTCAAGGCTCGCAAACTCAACCCAAATGTCCATAGATTCCTGCCCTATATAGTGCTGGTGATCGATGAGTTTGCCGACCTTATAATCCGCCAGGGCAAGGAGATAGAAAACCCCGTGTCGCGTCTGGCCGCCGTGGCTCGTGCAGCCGGCATACACCTTATCATTGCCACTCAGCGCCCCACGGTCAACGTTATCACCGGTGGCATAAAGCTGAACATTCCGGGCCGAATAGCTTTCCGAGTGATCCAGGGCAATGACTCGCGCACCATCCTCGACCAGCTCGGCGCCAACCAGCTGATAGGGCGTGGCGACATGCTCTTCTCCATCAACGGTAAGCTTGAGCGTGTGCAGTGTGCCTTCATTGATACCCCCGAGGTGAGCGCTATTTGCGAGAACATAGGGCGCCAGGTGGGATATGAGAAACCCTATATCCTACCTGAATACCAGCCCGAGGGCGAGGGTTGCTCCACAGCCACCATCGGCGACCGCGATCCGCTCTTCGACGAGTGTGCCCGTTTGGTAGTCTCCACCGACACCGCCTCCACATCGTCGCTGCAGCGTCGCTATTCCATAGGCTACAACCGCGCAGGCAAGATAATGGACCAGATGGAGGCCGCCGGCATAGTCGGTCCCTCGCAGGGTGGCAAACCACGTCAGGTGCTCATCGACGCCATGACTCTCGAGCGGGTGTTGGAGAACAAATAGACAGTCAGAATTGTTACACGTATATGAATAGATTCGTCCTCACGCTGATCATTGCCCTTACGGCCGTTTTCGCTTGTCAGGCTCTCACCCCGCGACAAGCGGTGGACAGGGCGGCTGCCAAGCTGAAAGGCTCGGCTACCACCCGGGTGGCCTACACCATGACCGCCGACGGTCGTAAGACGCGGGGATTGCTCACCATTGCAGGCAATCGGTTCACGGTATCGTCGCCCGGCATGGCCTCGTGGTATGACGGCAAGACCCAGTGGACCTATTCCGACCAGATGGGCGAGGTGAATGTGGTGACCCCTACGGCCGACGAGCTGCAGCAGATCAATCCGCTGGCCATAATCAGTTCGCTGGCTTCCGACTTCACTCTTTCGTCTGTCAAGGCTCCCAAGGGATACACCACGGTGAGCATGAAGGCCAAGAGTACATCTAAGGATCTGCGCGATGCCACCGTCACCTTCAGCGATGCCACATCGCTCCCCACCCAGATCAGGGGAATCCTGGCCGGAGGGCACAGGATAGAGATCGAAATAAATTCCATTACCCCCGGCGGCGTCCTGCCCGACTCATATTTCCGGTTTGATCCCAAGAAGTATCCCGGTGTCCAGGTAGTGGACTTAAGGTAGAGATAATCATCAAGAAATCATACAACTCTTTCTCACAAACTCAGCTATATGACCACCAAATGTCTCATCATCGGATCCGGCCCCGCCGGATACACAGCGGCCATCTACACATCGAGGGCCAATATATCGCCTCTGGTTATCGAGGGATACCAGCCCGGCGGCCAGCTCACCACCACCACAGAAGTTGAGAATTTCCCCGGCTATCCTGCAGGTGTCACCGGTCCGCAGCTCATGGAGGATCTGCGTGCGCAAGCCCTGAAGTTTGGCGCCGACATTCGTGAGGGATATGTAAAGGAGGTAGACTTCTCGAAGCGCCCCTTCAAGGTTCACACCGACAATGGCCTTGAGATAGAAGCCGAAACTATAATCATCTCCACCGGCGCGTCGGCCAAGTATCTGGGCATAGATGATGAGCAGAAATACAACGGTATGGGCGTGTCGGCCTGTGCCACATGCGATGGTTTCTTCTATCGCGGCCGCAAAGTGGCCGTGGTGGGAGGCGGCGACACAGCCTGCGAGGAGGCTCTTTATCTCAGCTATCTGGCCTCGGAGGTCTATCTGATAGTGCGCCGCGATGTGCTCAGAGCCTCCAAGGTGATGCAGCGCAGGGTGTTTGAAAAAGAGAATATACATGTGCTCTTCAACACTGTCACCGCCGGTCTCTATGGCGAAGGCTTTGTGCAGGGTGCACGCCTCATAGAGAACAAGGGGAAGGACGACGAGCGCACCTACGAGCTGCCTATCGACGGCTTCTTCCTGGCCATTGGTCATACGCCAAACACCGAGGTGTTCCGTCCGGCCGTCGAGTGTGACGAACACGGATATATCAAGGTGGAGGGTCAGGGCACAGCCACCAATGTCCCCGGTGTGTTTGCCGCCGGCGATGTGGCCGATCCCACCTATCGCCAGGCTGTCACAGCCGCCGGAATGGGGTGTAAGGCTGCGCTGGATGTGGAACGCTTCCTCACCGAGCATGCCGGCAACTGACCTCGAGACGCAGTCGGTGCGCATAAGGCTGCGTGCGCTCGAACCTCTGGACGTTGACACGCTCTATGAATGGGAAAACGACCGCTCGCTCTGGGAGGCCGGTTCGACCATAGCGCCCTTCTCGCGCAAGCAGCTCTGGGACTATATCAACAACTACGACGGCGATATCTATTCGGCCCGTCAGCTCAGGCTGATGATATATGTCAAGGAGACACGTCAGACCATAGGCACTTTGGATCTGTTTGATTTTGACCCGGCAAACTCGCGCTGCGGCGTGGGCATATTCGTTGTGCCCTCCATGCGCCTTGAGGGATATGCCAGCGAGGCTCTTGCGCTGGTGTGTCGCAGGGCGGAAGAGGTGTTGTCGCTCCATCAGCTCACGGCAGTTGTCGAGGCCTCCAACCAAGCCAGTCGAGGCCTGTTTGAAGGGTGCGGATTCAAAGCTCTGGCCACTTTGCCCGACTGGCTGCGGCGCAGTGGCGGTTATGCCGATGCCATCCTCTATAGCCGCATACTGTAACTCACGGGAATTAAGTGTGACTAAGTAATTTTTACTGGAACAATAACCAAATAATAACTTATATGAACAAACTTCTATTTATCACTCTTTCCGCAGCTCTTTGCGCCCCGGTGGTGGCCGAGGCCAAAGTGAAACAACGCAAACACTCAGAGCAGTCCACCGAGACAGTGTCAACCCCCGGCAGCAAAAAGCCGCAGCGCGAGGCTCCCTGGCCCGGAAGCACCACAACATGGATGCCCGGCACCGTCACAGATTATTACTGGGAAGGTAGCGCCTGGGGCAACCCCAACACCACAAACTACACCTACGACGCCAATGGGCAGACTGTGAAGGAGTCGACCGAATGGGGTGAGCGCGAGTATACCTACACCGCTGCAGGTCAGGTGGCTACGGAGGTCTCATATACGTTTGACGGAACCAAGATGGTGCCCGAGAGCAAATATGAGTACACCTACGACACTAAAGTGCCCGACTATAAGGTGAAGGAAGTGGGCTACTCATACATCAACGGCCAGTGGTCTAAGATGTGGGAGTCGGCCGACATCATCGAGCGCGACGCAGCAGGCAATGTGGTGAAGGTGCAGGAGAGCAATGACGGACAGCTGCAGTCGTTCTACTACACCGTATCGTATGGTGCCGACGGCAAGGCCAACACCATCACCGTATACGATGAAGGCCAGATGGAAGGCCAGTTCACCGACATCGTGTGGGAGGTGACCGACGGTCAGATTCTCGAATATGAGTTTGACGACGAGGATTTCTATCAGGGTGCCAACAAGATAAAGAGTGCCAACGTCATAGGCTATGAGGGCGTCAGCGGCGTGTGTCAGCTCACAGCCTCGTATCCCGACACAAAGGGAAGCTTCAAGGTGGAGATAAAGAGCAACGGCACCGTGGTGATGTCGGAGGAGTACAATGTGCTCGACGACAACGGCAGCTACTACAAGAAGGAGTTTGAAGTTGACTTTGACTACAACGAGACTACCGGCACATGGGTTAAGGACGGCGAGTATACCTACGAGTGCACCGAGCACTATGATGCATACGGCCTCAGCATAGACCGCGACTCTAAGGAATATTCTGGCACTCAGCTTACCGATACTTCAATCGAGAAAGGCACAGTGACCTACGATCCCACCTACGGCTATCCCACAGAGTATGTTTATGCCACCAGCAACAATGGCGGCCCCCTCACCAACTCAGTCCGCAAAGTGTTTGGCAACTACTCTAACTCGGGCATCTCAGCCATCGTGGCCGATGAGAATGCCACTGTTGAGTATTACAACCTGCAGGGTCAGCGTGTGGCCTCTGGCAATCTTACCCCCGGTCTCTACATACGTCGCCAGGGCGAAAAAGCTGTCAAGGTAATGGTACGTTGACACAATCCCCATCCTATAGAAAAAGTCCTGTCCCCTGAGTCTATTAGTGGGACAGGACTTTTTTTATTTTGACATTGCATGAATGTTGGTTTTTTGTTGTATATTTGCGAGGCCAATCTAAACCAATTATCAACAGCCAATCAGAAATTTATGTCAATAATTGTATCAATCGGGCGTGCTCCGGACAATAATATTGTCGTAAATCATCCGTTGGTGAGTTCTCATCACGGCTATATCGAAATACGCGAAGATAACACCATCATCTATACTGACCGTAGCACCAATGGCACGCTTGTCAACGGTATAAAATGTCATAATCGAGTCACACCCGTGAGCTTTGGGCAATCTATTATGCTCCCCGGCGGTATTGTGCTCGACTGGAACACGTTGTCAAGATATATGCCGGCTGCGAGAACGCAGTTCGCACCGTTTGCTACTCAATTTGGAGCTCAGCAACCGCAGAATAACTATGCGCCACAACCGCAACCGCAGATGCAACAACAAGTGGTAAATATCTATGAAAACTCTTCGGACGATGATTCTGACAGCGCGGATTGGGACGACAATCAATTTGCCGACTGGGGAATTTTTTTCATGATATTGGCCATAATAACATTCTGGCTCCCCTTGCCTGGCGCGTGGGTGGCCTGCGATGGTCTGGCAATATTGCTATTTATCTGCGGTCTTTTCTGCAAACCGCGCACTCCGGCTATCATAGGGTTGCTATTAGCCATCTTTGGTCCGCTACTCACGATAGTCGTCCTCATTGCTCTTGGCATCAGCCTTTTCGGCGCGCTGTTGTTCTAATGTTTCACCTCAGCAGCTTTATGCCATCGTCGAGAATGACTATTTTGTGAGCTTTGTAGAGCGAGCCAATGGCCTTTTTGAAATCCTTTTTCGAGCAGGCAAAGGCATGCTTTATGGCCTCGGGCGAGGATGAGTCGGTGAGTGGCATCCATCCATCCGGCTCAGCTTTGAGACGGCCGAGAATCAGCTCGGCCAGCTCCTCGACACGCCCGTCGCCGGTGCCCGACATTATCAGATCTATCTTGCCGTCGTCGCGCACGTTTTTCACGTAGGCCGTGACGGCGGTTCCTATTTCCAAAGGGTGGTAAAGCTCGTTCTGGTAGATTAGGCCATGATACAGATTGTCTACAATGGCTTTGTAGCCCAGTTCGTTGTGTTTGTAGACCAGAGCCTTCACTGGTTCGCCCTGGTGGTAGCGGGGAATACGATTGCCCAGAAACTTGTCGAGCTTTGCCGAGGCCACTATGCGCTTTGAGGCATCGTCGAGATATACATACACAGGGACAACCATGCCAGGAGATAGCTTCATGGTCTGTTCGCTGAAGGGGAGCAGAAGCTGTTTCATCAGACCCCAGTCCAGAAAAGCTCCATAGCGGTTCACGTCGGTCACCTGCAGGAAGGCAAACTCGCCCACCTGGACAAACGGATGGTCGGTAGTGGCAATGAGGCGCTCCTCGTTGTCGCGATACACAAAGACATCCAGCTCCTGGCCTGGTCGGAGAGGCTCGCTGACATATCGTGCCGGAAGCAGTATCTCGCCATCCTTGCCACCGTCGAGATACGTGCCGAAATCGACGTTTTTCACCACTTTCAAGCGGTTGTATTTCCCTATTTTTACCATTTTGTCAATTATTTGCTGCAAATATAACGTTTTTCTCGTTGATAAGGGCTAATTTTGCATAGCCAAAAAAGCATAAATGGACGAACTTCTTAAATATTTCCCCCATCTCACCCCCCGGCAGCTGCAACAGTTTGGCGCTCTGGGGCAATTGTATATAGAGTGGAACGAGAAGATCAATGTCATCTCGCGCAAGGATATAGGCAATATCTATCCCCACCATATAGTCCACTCTCTGGCCATAACCCGCTTCTTTACTCCGGCGGTCGGAACCCGCTTCATCGACCTGGGCACCGGAGGCGGTTTTCCCGGCATTCCCCTGGCCATATTCTGGCCGGAGTGTCAGTTTCACCTTATCGACCGTATCGGGAAGAAAATTAAGGTGGCATCGGAAATTGCCAAGGAGATCGGTCTGGACAATGTGACATTCCAGCACGGCGACAGCGGGGAGTGTCATGAGAAGTTTGACTTTGTGGTGTCGCGTGCGGTGATGCAGCTCGACGAGCTGGTGAAGATATCGCTGCGCCTCATCGATAAGAAGCAGCAGCGCAACCCTATCCCCAACGGTATCATCTGCCTGAAGGGAGGCGATCTGCGCGCCGAGCTGGGCAGAGTGAAGAGGCCTATGATCGATGTACCTCTGAGCGACTATTTCGACGATCCTTACTTTGTAGGGAAGGATCTCATCTATGTAGAGGGCTGAGTGCCTTCAAACTCCAATTGTGGTATACTATGCTTAAGGTAAGTAAATTTATATTCAATATGTTCGGGGTCAACACCTATGTGGTGTGGGATTTCGTCACGCTGGAGGCAGCCATAGTGGATCCGGGCATGATTGATGTCGACGAGTGTAAGGCTCTGGCCGACTTCGTGGAGCGCAATAATCTGAAGCTTAAATATCTCGTAAACACCCATATGCATCTCGATCATGTGTTTGGCAACGCATGGGTGAGCGATAAATATGGGCTGAAGATCCATGCCGACCGCCGAGAGGATGATCTGGGCCGCAATCTTTCGTTACAGGCGCGTATGTTTGGCATGAACCTCAATCTTCCGGGGCGCGGAGTGGATGTGGAGCTTAAAGACGGCGATCTCCTCACACTGGGCGACGAGAAGCTCAAGGTGCTCTCCGTGCCGGGACATTCGCCCGGATCCATAGCCCTGTGGAGCGAGGCTGACGGTTTTGTCATCACGGGCGATGCTCTGTTTCGCCAGTCAATCGGGCGCACCGACCTCCCCGGAGGCGACCATGCCACTCTCATCTCGTCCATCCGCAACAAACTGCTCACGTTGCCCGACTCAACCGTGGTGCTCCCCGGCCACGGCGACGAGACAACCATAGGGTGGGAAAAGACCCACAACTACATGCTGATGTAAATAATTAAGTGTCACTAAAGAAAAATTTCCGTAATTAACGGAATTTACATATATTTGCGACCAAACACAAAATACATATAATAGAATATGGCAAAAATCTCACGTTCCAAGCTCAGACTCCGCGACCTCACACTTCGCGACGGGCAGCAGTCGCTTTTCGCCACCCGTATGAACCAGGCCACCATCGATAAACTCCTGCCTTTCTATGAGGATGCAGGCTTCTATATCATGGAGGTGTGGGGCGGTGCCGTTCCCGACTCCGTTATGCGCTATCTCGACGAGTCGCCCTGGGAGCGTCTCCGCATCATCTCGAAGGCTATGGACTCGCGTTCGGAGCATCCCAAGTCGCTGTTGTCGGCACTCTCGCGCGGACGCAACCTTTTTGGCTATGTGCCTTACCCCGACTCTGTGCTCGAGGGTTTCTATAAGGAGGCTATCGAGAACGGCCTCAACATAATGCGTATCTTCGATGCACTCAACGACATCGACAATGTGCGCGAGTCCATCAAGCTCATCAATAAGCTTGGCGGCATTGCCGACGGTGCCGTGTGCTATACCGTCGACCCCAAGCCTGAAGCTCAGACCAAGACCGGCTTCATGGGCAAGCTGAAGTCGATGTTTGGCGGCAGCCATGAGCCCGAAAAGATATTTACCGACGAGTATTTCGTTGACAAAGCCCGCCAGATGGAGGCTCTCGGCGCCAAGATCATCACACTCAAGGATATGGCCGGACTGGTCAATCCGTCGCGTGCAGCCTCGATTATCTCGGCTCTCAAGGCCAACGTCAAGGTCCCCGTCGACTTCCACACCCACTGTACTCCCGGCTATGGTCTGGCCTCGGCGCTTATGGCCATAATAAACGGTGTGGATATCCTGGATACCAACATATGGTGGTTTGGCGGAGGCTCTGCCGCCCCGGCTGTCGAGCTTATATACGTGTTCTGCCAGCGCATGGGAGTAGAGCTCGAAGTAAACATGGAGGCTGTGGGCCGCATACGCAAGGAGCTCTTCAATGCCCGCAAGGCTCTGGCCGACTTCGATCTCAACCACGACAATATGCCGCGCGAGTTTGACCCGCTCAAGGATCAGCTCCCCGCCGAGATTGCCGCTCTCTTCGACAGCGCCATCGAGTTTGCACAGGCTGGCGATGAGGAGGCTCTGCTCGACACCTGCCACAAGATCGAGACATATTTCAACTTCCCCAAACCCAACGAACTGGTGAAAACCGCCGAGGTGCCCGGAGGTATGTATTCAAACATGGTGGCTCAGCTGCGTCAGCTCAAGAGCGAAGATCTGCTTGAGGATGCCATGAGGCTAATACCCATGGTGCGCCGCGATGCCGGTCTGATACCTCTGGTTACACCTACCAGCCAGATTGTGGGCAGCCAGGCAGTGCTCGTGGCTCTCGACCGCAAGAACGGCAAGCCCGACTATACCACCACAAACAATCAGTTTATATCGCTCGTGAAGGGTGAGTATGGCAAGACCCCTGTGCCCATCGATCCCGCCTTCCGTGAGAAGATCACCGGCTCGGCCGAGGAGAAGCCCTACGATGTGTCGAGCTACAAGAAACCGGCCAACCCCACACTCGACGATATGGGCGGTGTGCCTCTGGCTTCAAACAACGAGGAGATGCTTCTTCTTGAACTGCTCCCCTCGGTGGCCAACGGATTCCTGCGCAAGCGTCGCGCTGAAGAGGCTGCCGCCAACAAGCCCGAACCGGTGCTCGAGGAGGCTATTGCCGAGACAGCTGCTGTAGAGCCCATCACAGGCCCTACAATGGTGGCTCCGATGGGTGGTCGCATCATTTCAATCAACGTGAAGCCCGGACAGAGCGTGAAGAAGGGTGACCATCTGCTCACCTACGAGGCCATGAAGATGGAAAACGACGTTGAGGCTGATGCCGACTCGGTAGTGAAGCGCGTCCTGGTAAAAGAGGGCGATGTGGTAGGCACCGACGCTCCGCTGATCGAGTTTCAGGAATAATCAACTTTCAACAACCTGCATAAATGAAAATCATTAAGACCCTTATCGCAGCTGTGGCCCTCATGGTGGGCACAACTTCGGCCAATGCCGGTGGCCTGTTTAAGATCGGTCCGCGGGTGGGCCTGACCGTCAATGAAATGCACTTCAACAAGAGTGTGGTCGACGACAACAACCGCACCGGTTGGACAGCCGGTCTGATGACCGAGTTCCGTGTGCCTGTAATAGGTATCGGAGCCGATCTCTCGCTGATGTATGTGCGCCGCAACAACTCGTTTATGGTGCAGAACAATCTCACCAAAAACGATCGTGATTACTTTGAGATACCTCTCAATCTGCGCTACAACATCTCGCTCCCCGTGGTGAACAACTTCATCACCCCCTATCTTGCCGTGGGTCCAAGTGTGTCGTTTCTCACCTCGCGTCGCAACATCGAGGAGGCCTATCGCAATAAGTCGGTTGACTGGGCTCTCAACTTCGGTTTTGGAGTGCAGCTGATCCGTCACCTCGACATCAGCGCCCGCTACGGTCTGGGTCTTACAAAAGCGGTGAGAACCGCCACAGGCAACAACACTGCCGCAGGCATCCAGGGCAAGAACCGCTACTGGACCATCTCGGCAGCATATCTGTTCTGATAAAGTCAAAGCCCCACGCAGAGGGCTTGGCAAAATAACTCGTCCCGTAGGATGTCGCAACCGCGACCCCTACGGGACGATATTTTTCGGGCATAGAGCCCCATGCAGGGACTGGATTGTTATATTTTTTACTTAAGGAAATAAGTGAGCTTGATGTCGAGGGTGCGGTTGCGGGCGCTCACATCGGTGAGCATGCGGGTTTTGAGGGCGTAGGTCATGCCCCAGGTGTATTGTGCGGCTATCTGCCAGCGTTTGTATATCTCAAAGCCGCCGCCCACAGTGAGGAGGACTTCTCCGCCCGCATATTTCAGCGCCTCGCATTTGGAGTGGCCGGCCTGGATGGAGAGGATGGGGCCGCCGAATACGAAGGGTGCCACGTAGTCCTCGAGCCCCTGCATGCGGGTCCATTTGAATTTGAGGTTGAAGGGGATGTCGATGGAATGGATGAAGATGTTTTCACGTCCGTAGCCCTGTGAGCTCCAAATGAGTTTCTGTCCCAGGTCGAGCTTGGCGGCGCGCTGCTGATAGTAGAGACCCAGCTCCAAGCCGAAGCCGATGCCCGGAAATATCATCTCGCCTCTCATGCCTGCCGAACCTCCGATGCCGTTTTTGACGTCGAAGAGGTGCTGATTGAATTTCATCTGGTTGAAACTTACCCCGACCGACGGGCCCCAGCGCAGCTGGGCGGATGCGGGGATGGCGGCTGCCGCGAGGCAGAGGATTATGATGATTGGAGTGATGTAGCGTTTCATTGTTAGTTGGCTGTGATGTCGTATCAGCGGGCAAAGGTACGATTTTTTCCACACTTTCTGTGCCTTTTCGGATATTTTAAGTTAACTTTGCAACATATTTAAACCAATTTATCGCATTGATGAAAAGATATATCGCTGCTTTGGCCGTGCTGACGGCGTTTGGCGCCATGGCCGACGACAAGACTGAAGAAAAAGATTCAGTGGAAGGCTTCAAGTTTACAGATGTCAAGGTTGTGCCCGGAACCTCGGTGAAGGATCAGAACAAATCGGGCACATGCTGGAGTTTTTCAGGCCTGGGCTTTGTGGAGAACGAAATCCTTCGCAGGACCGGCAAGGAGATGGATCTCAGCGAGATGTGGATTGTACGCAACTGCTATTCCGATAAAGCCGACCGCTATGTGCGCATGGATGGCAAGACCAACTTTGCTGCCGGCGGCAGTGTGCTCGACGTGGCTTATGTGATAGACAATTATGGCATTGTGCCCGAGGAGGCTTACAAGGGTCTGGAATATGGCGAGGAGAAGCATGACCATTATGAACTCGATCCTGTGCTGACCGGCATAGTCGAGGCCGTAAACGAGAAGAAAGGCAAGAAGTCTACAGCCTGGAAGCGTGCCGTAGACAGCACTCTCGATGCCTATCTGGGCCAGAAGCCTGAGACATTTGTGTATGAAGGCAAGACATATACTCCTCAGACCTTTGCCCAGCAGCTCGGCATCAACACCGCTGATTTCATCCCTGTCACCTCATTCACCCATCATCCCTTCTACACCCAGTTCCCTCTCGAGGTGGCCGACAACTGGCTGTGGCTCCCTTACTACAATGTGCCCATGCAGGAGATGAAGGCTATCGTCGACAATGCCATCGACAAGGGCTACACTGTGGCCTGGGCTGCCGATGTGAGCGAACCCGGATTCAAGTGGAAAGAGGGCTATGCAGTGATTCCCAAAAAGAAGACTGCTGCCGACCTCGAAGGCACCGAGCTGGCACGCTGGGTGAAGCTTTCCGACAAAGAGCGTGAAGAGGAGCAGAACAATATCAAAGGTCCGTCCGAGGAGATAGTTGTGACCCAGGAGTTGCGCCAGGATATGTTTGACTCCCACGAAACCACCGACGATCATGGCATGATCATAGTAGGCAAAGCTGTTGACCAGAACGGAACACCTTATTATAAGGTGAAGAATTCCTGGGATACAAATCAGGTTTACGATGGCTATTTCTATGTCTCAGAGCCTTATTTCCTGGCCAAGACCCTGGATATCTATGTGAACCGCGAGGCTATCCCTGCCGATATAGCAAAAAAGATGAAGCTTTGAATAAACTTCACCTTTTTAATCCGGAAAACGATCTGGCCTTAGGGCTCGATTGCCGGCATTATACACCCCCGCCCCACGCCTCAGCGCTCCACAGGGCGGGGGCACTTTTGCCTGCATGGTGGGCCTCGGCGGGAGATGCCATTCTGGCTCCGGCGTTGCTGAAGGCTGACCTTGAGTATCTTCACACGCGTTTTGGCCTGGAGGGTGAGATTGTGTCAAACCATTCCGGCTATGAGCCATCCCCCTGGGGATGGAGCCTGGATGCTGTGAGGCAGTTTGAAAACGCCGGAGTGGCTGACTCCCTGCTGCCGTCTGACCTTAGGATAGATGCTCTTAGAGAGCTGAGCCATCGGCGAAGTTCGGTGAAACTGCTGCAGCAGATTGGGGCCGCTGGCGTGGTAACCCTCGAGACCTCTGACCCTGATGAGGTTGTGGATATGGAGAGCCGCTGGCCGGGATGCTACATAAAATCGCCATGGTCGGGCAGTGGGCGTGGTGTGTTTTGCGCCAGGGGGCTGAGCTATAAAGTGCTCCGCGACAAGGCTGCCGGCATCATACACCGCCAAGGGAGCGTGATGGTGGAGCGTGGGCTCGATAAGGTGATGGACTGTGCCGCTCTCTACAGAGCTTCCCAGGGAAAAGTGGAGCTCGGTGGACTGTCAATGTTTGTCACTGAGAACCGCGGAATGTATGGGGGCAATGTGGTGGCCGGGCAGCAGTGGATTAGAGCCGAAATCGTTAAGCATGTGGGCGACGAGGTTCTTGACCATGCTCTCAATGCTTTGCAAAAAGCTCTCACTGAGCTTTTGGGGGCGATTTATGAAGGATGGCTGGGGGTTGATATGCTGGTGTGGCGCGACTCCTCAGGAGCCATGCGTTTGCATCCGTGTATCGAACTTAACCTGCGCATGACCATGGGTGTTGTGGCTATGGCGGTGTCCGAGAGGCTCTCCGTCAGTACACCTGGGCTTATGGCATGGCAGCGCTCGGCATCGGTCGACTCGCTGACTCTGCTCCCTCCCCGCGAGGGATTTGCACTAACTCTGACTGACTTTGCCAATGGATGATTTCAAAATAATGTTTGCTCCGCTCCAGGGGTTCACCGAGGCATCTTACCGCCATCTTCACGCCACTCTGGCCGGGGGCATAGAGGATGAGGTGGAATATTTCACACCCTTTCTGCGCATGGAGCACGGCGAGGTGAGGAGGCGCGATCTTGCCGATTTGATCACGCCGCTCAACGATGGTCTGAACCTGACGCCGCAGATCATATTCAAGGATGCCGCTGAGTTCAAGGCTCTGGCGCACGCGGTGGTTGAGGCCGGGTATGACAGGGTAGACCTTAATCTCGGGTGTCCGTTTGTGCCACAGGTGCGCAAGGGGCGTGGAGCCGGAATGCTGCAGCATCCAGGGCGGCTCACTGAGGTGGCCGAAGCGATGGATGGCTTCAAAGATAGGCTACAATTTTCAGTGAAAATGCGCCTCGGAGTAAATGCGCCCGCGGAATGGAACTCCCTGACCGATATAATCAACGCTATGCCTCTGAGGCATGTGGCGGTACATCCGCGCACCGCTTCGCAGCAATATGGCGGGACGTTGGTGCTGAGCGAATTTGAGGCTATGGCAGAGGTATTTGTGCATCCTCTTGTTTTTAACGGTGATATCACAGAGCCCGCGCAAATAGATGCCCTGCGCTCCGGCTATCCGTGGCTGAAGGGGGTGATGATAGGCCGTGGGCTTCTGATGCGCCCCTCGATTGCTGATGAGTGGCGCCATGGCCGGGAATACTCTGCTGAAGAGCGCCGCGCGCTGGCTCTGCGGCTGCACCGCGCACTACTCGACCACTATCGCGCCACACTGTGTGGCGACGCGCAGGTACTCTCAAAAATCTCCCCGTGGGCCGAGTGGCTGGAATGTGTGCTCGACAGGCGCACGGCCAAGCATCTGCTCAAGACCGGCTCATTGGCAAATTATATCAGTATGCTGCCTCTTTGAGAAATACACTCTCGTTGAGGTAGCCCTTTGTGATGATGTCGTAGAGCGTTGTGTCGGGATGGTTCTTCAGATACCTCTCCACAATCCGCTCGCCTATCCAGCGCCCGGCAGCGCCCGGAGAGGCGTTGGTGAATGTCGAGGTGAAGGGAGCGAGAGAGGTGAGATCGCGTATCAACTGAGGGTCGGTGGAGTAAAGAAGATTGCGTGTCACCAGCGCGTCCCACATGGCCCGCTCGTTGTCGGTGAGCCATTTGCGCTGTGTATCGGAATATCCCAGTGCCTCCTCTGCAGAGACCTCTGCTGCTCTCATGACCGCCGTGGTCACAGCCCCTTCATATATCATTCTGGAGAGGAGAGTAGGGTAGGGAGATGAGGGTGAATAAGGGATGCTGGCTCTTACTATAGCCTCTGCCACATCGAGTGGAAGCCGCTCTCTGGTCTTGCGCTCGCGGATATAGTCCGGAAAGTATCCATAAGTCTCATAATCGACTCCAAGATAGTGGTTAAGGCCTATGAAAAGCACGCTATCGGCCATGATAACCGACTGGTTGAAAGGGGAAATGACTGTGTATATGGCCGGAGCGTTGAATCCTGGAATCATATTGCCCAATCCATCCATGACGCGACCAAGCGCCCGAACCTCGGTGGAGAGGTCGGTAAAGACCGAATCCACTCCCTGACGGTGAGCAGCGATGGAGGGCATTGAGGCATAGCTACTGACGGTCGAATCGTTGGGCTCCGTGTAGCCTGATATCATGAACAGAGTGCGTGTAGCCTCGGCCATGCCGCTGTCTGTGGGCATTCGGCCGGCTTCAAGAGCTTTGTCGAGCCTGCGGATCTCCACCGGGGTGGATTTACCCCCGCAAGCCGTGACTATGGCGGTCAAAACGGCTGCCACTATGGTAGGATAGAAGAATTTCATGGCTCAAAAGTAATGATTTTTGGGCTAATCTGCATAAAAAAGGTGTTGGATTTGGGGCTTTTTGAGGGAGATTTGCTAATTTTGCAGATGATTACGCCTTACAGCAATGCACCTGATATTACGATTAATACTCCTCACGTTGATGATGCTTCCAGTGCAAACAGTGGAGGCCAAAGACTTTGTTGTTGTGATTGATCCCGGTCACGGCGGCAAGGATGCTGGTGCAGTGGGCTTGAGAACCAATGAAAAGACCATTAATTTCACTGTGGCCGAGAAGCTCAGAGATCTGATAAAGAGCAATATGAAGGATGCCCGCGTGGAGATGACGCGCACAGGCAACTATTTTGTGACTCTGCAGGGGCGAGCCGACTTTGCCAACAATCATAAGGCAGATGTCTTCATCTCCATCCATGCCAATTCGCTTGACCGCAAGGCTCCCGGACGCGACAGGGTGCACGGAGCGGCTGTCTACACCCTGGGTCTCGACCGCTCGGACACAAATCTGAGTGTGGCCATGCGCGAAAACTCGGTGATGAAGCTTGAAGACGACTATACCACTGTCTACGAAGGTTTTGACCCTTCGTCGACCGAGAGCTACATAGCCTTCGAGATGATGCAGCACAAAAATATGGATCAGAGCATCTCGCTGGCCGAGTGTGTGCAGAATCAGCTTGTCAGAACCGCCGGCCGCAAAAACAACGGAGTGCGTCAGGCGCCGTTCTGGGTGTTGGTGCGCACGGGGATGCCTGCCATACTCGTGGAGCTGGATTTCATATCCAATCCCACTCAGGAGAAATTTATGATGTCGGACGCCGGATCAACCAAACTTGCCCGTGCCATATATAACGGCCTTGAGAACTATCGCCTCAAGTCGGGGAAAAAAGCTGTCAAGCCCAGCGATACAACAAAATCGGCCGACACCGCCACGGTGGAAAACGCCGGGATATGTCCCCCAGATCCGGATGAAACCAAGGTTGCTCCCGGAGAAATAATCTACAAGATACAGTTTCTGGTTTCGCCCACCCGCCTGAAAGCCGGCCATAAGAAATTCAAAGGGCTCAAGGATGTGGACAGCTATGAGGATGGCGGTCTGGTGAAATATACCGTAGGGGCATACCGCAGCCTCAACGAAGCAAATAAGACACTTAAAGAAATAAGAAAAAAATTCGCCGACGCGTTTGTGATAAAGACCCGCGACGGTAAACGTATAAAATAGGTATGAAAAGTATCACCTCACGTGAAATCAAGATCGGCCTTGCCGTGCTGATAGCCCTGGTGGCTCTGGTGTTTGGCATTAACTTTCTGAAAGGCGTAAACATCTTCAAATCGGGCAATTGTTATTATGTGTCATATACCAATGTCACCGGTCTGGCACAGTCGGCCCCCGTCACCCTCAATGGCTTCAAGGTGGGCCTGGTAAGATCCATTTCTTATGAATATGACAACCCCGGGCATGTGCTTGTGGAGCTGAATCTCGACACCAAGCTGCAGCTGCCCGAAGGCTCCAGCGCAGCCATAGTCACCGACATGCTGGGAACCTCAACTGTGGAGCTTCGCCCCGGCACATCGGCCACGATGCTCCCGGATGGAGCCCGTATACAGGGCATAGAAGGTTCGGGTCTGATGGACAAGGTGTCGAGCGAACTGATGCCCACACTCATGACCATAGCTCCACATATCGACTCGCTGGTGGTTTCGCTCACAAAGGTGGCGTCCGATCCGGCTCTCATCTCGTCGGTGCAGCGGCTCGATGTGATCATGGCTAATCTTGAGGCCCTCAGCTCGAGCCTCAACAAGACGTTGCCCCTGCTGATGGCCAACGCCAACAAATCAATGGCCAATGTGAGCGAGATATCGGCCAACCTCAACCAGGTGTCCGCGTCGCTGGCTGCCGTGTCGGAGGATCTGAAGAAAATGCCTCTCGACTCCACCATGCGCAATATCAACAACATCACAGCCAATCTTGACCGCGCCACGGCTCAGCTCAACTCCACCAACTCATCGCTGGGGCTCCTGCTCAACGATCCGGAACTCTACAATAATCTTAACAACACCGCGGCCCACATCGATTCGATACTCATCGACCTGAAGAAACAGCCCAAGAGGTATATACCTTCAATCAAAGTATTTTGATGTGCTGACCGCACAAATCTACGCTGCCGGATGTTTTGAATAAAGGGGTGTGTCCCTAACGTCAAAATGTCAAATCAATAAAACTTCAGTTATGTCATCAATCCGTCTTGTGGGCTTGGCCCTGTTCTCGATAGGCCTGCTGGCCACCACTTCGTGCAATCCTCTGAAGAAAACCACCGTGCAGAAAAACATTCCCGCAAACCGCACCGAGCAGACGGTGGCCCAGCCTGCTGTGCAACTCGATGCCCTGCTGGGTGAATGGTCTATCACCGAGGCTCTGGGTACAGAGATAAAAGTGAACGGTGAGAATCATCCTAAACTGGCACTCATGCAGGTGTCGGGGAGTACTGACATACTTCGTGTGATTGTTTACAACGGTTGTAACCATATAAACGGCGACTGGAAATTCAGCGGCTCAACCATCGTGCCCGCCGGCGAGTTTATCAGCTCGCTCATGGCGTGCCCCGATGCTCCGTATGAAAATATTGTTAATCAGGCCATCAACTCTGTGGCCGCCTATCGTCTTTCAGATCCTACCAACCTCGAGCTGCTCTCGAGCAACGGAAAAGTGGTGATGAAGATGCGCCAGCGCAATCTATCGTTCCTCAACGGCGCCTGGAAAGTGTTGTCGCTGCACGGTCGCCCCATACCGCAAACCGCCAATGTGAGGGTGGTGATAGATATAGATGAGTGTAAGATCCACGGCGAGGCCGGGTGCAATGTGCTCAATGGCGAGGTAGTAGTCAACCTTGACAAAGGCGATGGCATAGAGTTCAAGAATCTGGCCACATCGCGCATGACCTGTCCCGATATCGCCACCGAGCAAGAGTTTCTGCTGGCACTCGAGGAAGTAGACACCGCCGTGAAGGGCTCTGCTCCAGACGAGGCGCTCATGAAGGACGCCAGCGGCAATGTGGTGATAACACTGATGAGACTTTCGCCTGATCAGCTGACCGATTAACCCTCAATACCGGTTCCGACTATGATTGAAGCAAAAGACAGCCGTGAGCTGATGCTCTGGCCACACGATGAGTTTGAACTGCGGCTCTCAAAGATAAGGGCCGAGATGGGGCTGGAGGGCATTGACGCCCTGCTCATATCAGACAACGCCAACAAGTATTATCTGACCGGCCGCGTCTATGCCGGCTATGCATGGATTCCTCTCAAAGGGATGCCCATATTCTTTGTGCGCCGACCCGTGGAGCTCGAAGGAGACGGAGTGGTCTATATACGCAAACCCGAGGAGATGGCTGCAACAATAGGCCTCAACATCCCTGCCAAGCTGGGATATGAGCTTGATGTGGCCTCTTATTCAGAAATCAAGCGTCTCTCGGCCATATTCAAGGATTCGGAAATAGCCAATGCCTCGACGCTGATGCGCAGAGTCAGGGCTATGAAGACCCCTCTGGCCATAGAGATGATAAGACGCTCGGGTGTGAAGCATGTACACGTATACTCGCGTATACCATATATGTATGTGGCCGGCATGACCGACATAGAGCTGCAGGTTGAGATTGAGCGTCTGAGCCGACTGGAGGGTTGTCTGGGGCAGTTTCGCATCAGCGGCGACTCCATGGAGCTCTACATGGGCAATCTGCTTGTGGGCGATAATGCCGATGCTCCGTCGCCCTACGATTTTGCCATGGGTGGCGCCGGTATGGATCCATCCCTTCCGGTGGGAGCCGACGGCACAATCATCAAGCCCGGTATGACCGTGATGGTCGACATGAACGGCAACTTTGACGGCTATATGACCGATATGACCCGAGTGTATGCTCTGGGTGATATAAGCGATCTGGCTCTCAAGGCTCATCAATGCTCTATCGATATCCATCATGCACTCTGCGACATGATGCGCCCCGGCATAGAGGCCAAGGAACTCTGGCGTGTGGCCGACGAGATGGTCGAAGCCCGCGACCTCAAGGCCTATTATATGGGACACCGCCAGCATGCCGGATTCATAGGGCATGGCCTGGGCATAGAGATAAACGAACTGCCCGTAATTGCACCTCGCAGCCGCGACATTATAGAGGCAGGAAATGTAATAGCACTCGAACCAAAGTTTGTGATACCTCATGTGGGAGCTGTGGGTATTGAAAACACCTATGCCGTAAAGGAGGATGGTGTAGACTGTCTGACCCCGGCACCAGAGGAGATAGTGAAATTTGATGTCTGAACACTCCATACGCACTGTGGCCCAGGTAGTAGACCTGCTCGATAAGCCACTTTTTCACACCATAGGCGAGGTGGCCGACTCTCTCTCGCTCCCCTGCTATGCTGTGGGGGGATGTGTACGCGATCTGTTTCTCGACCGTCCGTCAAAAGACTTTGACTTTGTCACCGTAGGCAGCGGTATAGATCTGGCCGAAGGGGTGGCACGCCGTCTGGGGCGTGGTGCCCATCTGAGCGTGTTTCGCACTTACGGCACTGCGCAGGTGAAGCGCGGCAAGGTGGAACTTGAGTTTGTGGGTGCACGCAAGGAATCGTACACCAGCAATTCGCGTAACCCTCAGGTGAGCGAAGGGAGCCTTGACGAGGATCTCTCGCGACGCGACTTTACGGTCAATGCCTTGGCTGTAAAGGTGAACCGCGAGGGATTCGGCGAGCTTGTGGATATGTTTGACGGACTTGCCGATATGCGCGCCGGTATACTACGCACTCCGCTCGACCCCGATGTGACATTCAGCGACGATCCGCTGCGCATGATGCGAGCCGTGAGATTTGCCTCGCAGCTCGGATTTGAAATAGCCCCCGAGACCTTCGAGGCCATAAAGCGCAACGCATCCAGAATACGCATCATAACCCGCGAACGTATAGCCACCGAGCTCATGAAGATCATGGAGTCGCTCCGCCCGTCGGTAGGGCTGACCCTGCTGCTCGACTCGGGGCTGCTGGCCATAATATTTCCTGAACTCGCAGCCATGCAGGGTGTTGAGACGGTAAACGGACGCGGTCACAAGGATAATTTCTATCACACGGTGGCCGTGGTCGACAATGTGGCCGCTGTCTCTGACAATGTGTGGCTGCGCTGGGCAGCACTTCTCCACGACATAGCAAAGCCTGCCACCAAGCGCTGGGACGACAAAGTGGGGTGGACCTTTCACAACCACAATTTCATAGGCGCCAAGATGGTGCCCCGCATATTCCGCAATCTGCGTCTGCCGCAGGATAAGAAGATGACCTATGTGGCCAAGCTCGTGGAGCTGCACATGCGCCCCACCGCGCTGGTAGAGGATGAGGTGACCGACTCGGCTGTGCGCCGCCTCATCACTTATGCCGGTGAGGATCTGGAAGATCTTATGACGCTCTGCGAGGCAGACGTCACCTCGCGCAACCGTGAAAAGGTGAAGCGCATACTTGAGAATTTCAAACTTGTGCGCGCCAAGTTGGCCGACCTGCGCCAGCGCGACGAGATATCGAGTGTGCGTCCGCCGGTCGATGGCAACGATATCATGGAGGCCTTCGATATTCCCGGCTCCAAACTTGTGGGGGCCATACGCAACGAGATACTCGAGGTGGCTGTGGAGCGATATGTTGACAACGGCACCCCGTTCCCTCGCAAGGAGGCCATAGAGATGATGTATGAAATAGGAGCACGCTACGGTTTGCAGCCGGCCAAACAAATTGATTGATCCACAGAGATGTATTATATCACAAAACGATTTGAAATAGCCGGGTGTCACCGCCTGGAGCTATCATATGAGAGCAAATGCTCGCGCATGCATGGCCACAACTGGATAGTGACCGTGCATTGCCGTTCGCGACAGTTGAACGCCGACGGCATGGTGGAGGATTTCTCAAAAATCAAAGAGCAGATCACCTCCTATCTGGACCATGGTAATTTCAACGAACTTCTTCCCTTCAACCCCACTGCCGAAAATATAGCCCACTGGATCTGCTCGCAGATACCCACATGCTGGCGTGTGGATGTGCAGGAGAGCGAGGGAAATGTGGCATCATATGAAAAAGATGAGTGAGAGAACGCTATATAGGGTAAACGAGATATTCTACTCGCTGCAGGGCGAGGGATATTTTACAGGCACGCCGGTGGTGTTTCTGCGCTTCAGCGGGTGTAATCTCCGGTGCTCGTTCTGCGACACCGACCACGAGCAGGGCACTGAGATGGAGATCGATACGCTGGTCAATCGGCTGCTAAGCTATCCGTCGCGCCACCTGGTGATAACCGGAGGGGAGCCATCTCTGCAGACCGATCGTCTGCTCGTCGAAGTGCTCCATGATGCCGGCTTCTATGTACAGATCGAAACCAACGGCACACACCCTCTGCCCGACAATATCGATTGGGTGACATGCTCGCCCAAGGCCGATGGTCCCGTGGTGCTCGACAGGATAGACGAGCTCAAGGTGGTCTATACAGGCGACGATCCAGAGATCCTTGCCAGTGGGCTCAATGCTCTTCACTATTTCCTCCAACCGTGCAGCGGAGCCAACATACCGCAGACGGTGGAATATGTGCTGGCACATCCCTACTGGCGACTGTCGCTCCAGACTCACAAACTTATTGATATCAAGTAATAGATCCAAGCTATGAATATTACCAAAATCTTTGCCCTGATGATGTTGCCGATGGTCGTGGCGACTACGAGCTGCAGTTCGGGCCAGTCGGCACAAGGAACAGAGGCCGACCACCTGGTAATTCTACACACAAACGACACCCACTCGTCCATCGAGCCCGACCGCAAGGATCGCGGTGGCATAGCTCGACGCAAAGTGTTGGTGGACAGTGTGCGCCAGGCTCGCGAGAATGTTATGCTCATAGATGCCGGCGACGCCGTGCAAGGCTCGCTCTACTATACACTCTTCGGTGGTGAAGTGGAGCGCCGACTCATGAACGATCTGGGATATGACATCCAGATACTCGGCAACCACGAATTTGACAAGGGCATGGAGAGTCTGGCCAAGGAGTGGAAACAGGTCAAGGCCACCCGTCTAAGCACAAACTATGATCTCAAGGGCTCGACACTCGACGGCCTCTTTGTACCCTCGGTGGTCAAGGAGTTCAATGGCCACAAAGTGGGATTCATAGGCATAAATCTTGATCCTCAGGGTATCATAGCAGGTCCGAACTATGAGGGCGTTAAATATATCGACGCTGTTGAGGCCGCAAATGCCGAGGCTGCCAAGCTTAAGAGCGAAGGGGTGGAAACGGTGATTGCCGTGACCCATATAGGATATGACAACGACAACGATTATTCCGACCTCAAGCTGGCGGCTGCTTCTAAGGATATCGATGTAATCATAGGTGGTCATTCGCACACCACAATCGACCCTCAGTCTACAGCCCTCGACGCTCTGCCCTGGCGTGTAGCAAATGCAGAGGGGGATACCATCTCGGTGCTCCAGACCGGCTATGGGGGTGTGAATCTCGGCGAGATAGACATCAATCTGGCCAACGGTAAGGTAGAAGCACGTCTGATCCCTGTGGACTCACGCTTGGATGGACGAGTTGATCCGGCCTTTACTGCCATAATTGATGGTTACAAGCACTCGGTCGACTCGGTGAGAGGTCTGGTGGTGGGCAAAACTGCCTACGCTTTTGAGCGCAACTCTCCTGAGATACTCAACCTGATGAGCGACTTCGTGTTCGAGGCTGGCTCCGAAATAGCCGGGAAGCCTGTCGACCTGGCAATAATGAATAAGGGTGGCATACGCAATTCGCTCGCCGCCGGCGATGTAACCAAAGGTGAGATTATCGACATTGCGCCTTTCGACAATTCGATCGTTATACTCGACATTCTGGGTTCTGATCTGCTTGAGAATCTCGGCATAATGGCGGCCCAGGGGGGCAACGGTGTGAGCGGCAACGTCAAGGTACTCTATGACCCTTCCACCTATGCCATCAACTCGGCCACCATCAACGGCAAGCCCATTGACTCCAAACGCCATTATCGTCTGGCCACTATTGACTATCTGGCCGCCGGCAACGACTATATGGAGCCTCTAAAGCGTGCATCCCTCCTGGCCAAGAGCAAAAATGTATTGTATCTGGAGCTGATAGATCGTTTTCAGAATGGCAAGATGGATCATCTTACAGCCAACCCTGATCACAACAATCGCATGACATCATTCTGATATGAACGGTTGGTTGACAATAGCCCTGCTGGTAGTATCGAACATCTTTATGACTTTTGCCTGGTATGGGCAGCTAAAATTGCAGGAGCTCAAGGTGATCACCTCGGCCACACCTTTATTTGTGGTCATACTCATGTCATGGGGTATAGCCCTTTTGGAGTATTGTTTCATGGTGCCGGCCAACCGCTATGGATTCATTGGCAACGGCGGTCATTTTTCACTTTTGCAGCTCAAGGTGATTCAAGAGGTGATATCGCTGATGATATTCACAGTGTTCACCATTCTGTTTTTCAAAGGTGAGGCTCTGCACTGGAATCATTTCGTGGCCTTTATGCTGCTGATACTGGCAGTCTACTTCGTGTTTATGGAGACATAGCAGCTCCCACATCAACACATAAAACGACACCGCCGAAAGCATACTGGTATGCTTTCGGCGGTGTCGTTTTATGTGTATTCTCTATTTCGTTAGAAGAGTGCCAGGATCATAGCCTGGGCTGCTACCACGCGGAGGAACATTGTGAGCGGGTAGACTGTGGAGTAAGCCACGGCCGGAGCATCGGAGCCTGTCGAGTTGTTGGCGTAGGCCAGTGCGGGGGGATCGGTACATCCACCCGATAGCAGACCCATGATGGTGAGGTAGTTGATTTTATATTTGCCTCGGGCTATGAATCCAACTGTCAACAGCGGTACTATCGTGATGATGAAACCCCAGATGACCCACCACATACCGGTGGTGTTGAATACGGTCTTTGCGAATCCGGCTCCCGAGGATATGCCCACCGAGGCCAGGAACAGACATATGCCCAGCTCGCGCATCAGTAGCGAGGCCGACGATGAGGTGTAGGTGACCAGTTTGAACTTATAGCCGAAGCGGCTCAGGAGTATGGCCACTACCAAAGGGCCGCCGGCCAAACCCAGCTTCATGCCGAAGCCTACGTTGATGCTTCCCACGATAATACCGAAGAGGATACCCACGAAGATAGTGATGAGGTTGGGCTGATTGAGGCGCTTCATCGAGTTGCCCAGACGCACTGAAAGACGCTCGATATCGTTGGGATCGCCCACCACTACGAGACGATCGCCTATCTGCAGGCGAAGCGCTGGCGATGCAAGCAGGTCGACACCGGCGCGGTTCACGCGTGTGCAGTTCAGGGAGTAGGCTGTGTGGAGGCGCAGAGCTCCGAGTGCCACACCGTTATATTTGCTCTGTGTCACCAGGATGCGGCGCGAAACCACCTTGCTTTGCACCTCTTCCCAGTCCATTTCGATCTGTGTGCCTATTACTGATGAGAATTTCAGCGCATCTGATGTGGAGACTACCACCAAAATCTTGTCGCCCACGTGGAGCTCTGTCTTCGAGGTGGGTATCACCACCTTGTTGTCGGCACTCATGAGTCGACTCACCACAAAGTCGCAGTCGAGTATCTGGTGCAGCTCAAAGAGGGTTTTGCCGTCGATGAGCATATTTGTCACCTCGTAGCTCACGATGAGTGGCTTCTGCTGCGATGCTTCGATCTCGTCTTCAATGGCCTTGATCTCTTCGTCAGGGTTGATCTTGAAGACTGCGCGGATGATGAGCATGGTGAGGATAATGCCGATCACACCCAGAGGATAGGCGGCTGCATATCCCATAGCCATGGTGTTGATGGCCTCGGTGGTGCCTGCTGTCTGCTGGGCGGCGGCAAGACCGGGGGTGTTGGTCACGGCACCCGACATGACACCTACAAGCGCGCTGATCGATGTGTTGCCGTCAATGTAGAATATTGCCAGCACTATCGCCACGTTGAGCACTATGATAAGCACTGCAAGCATGTTGAGCAATACACCACCCTTTTTGAACGAGGAGAAGAAACCGGGGCCTACCTGTATGCCGATGGCAAAAATAAAGAGGATAAGTCCGAATTCGCGGACAAATTTTAGTACTTCGGGGTTTACGACATATCCGAAGTGGCCCATCAGGATCCCGACAAACAGCACAAAGGTCACTCCCAGCGAGATGCCTCCTATTTTAAGTTTGCCCAAGAAGATGCCGGCCGCTATTACGAAAGAATAAAGCACCAGGGTGCTTGCAAGCTCGTAATGGCCGGGGCCGATAAGGTCAAATAACCATTCCATAATATAGTGTTACAATCTTTTACCTCAGTGTCCAAATTTTTGACGTGCAAAGTTACTACTTTTTTCATTATCCTGCAAAGTATGTCAGGAATAATGCCTACCTTTGTGGCCTGAAACAAGATCTACACAGTCTAAATATGGACAATCGTGATAAGCAGAAACTGCTTGACCGGCGTTATCTGCGAATGGCGGGAATCTGGGCAGAAAATTCCTACTGTAAACGCCGCAAGGTGGGCGCACTGATGGTTAAGGATCGCACTATTATCTCCGACGGGTTTAACGGAACCCCGGCGGGGTTTGAAAATGTGTGTGAGGACGAATCGGGCTCCACAAAATCATATGTGCTCCATGCCGAGGCTAATGCTATTACCAAGGTGGCTCGCTCAAATAATTCATCGGACGGCGCCACGCTCTATATCACCGCCTCTCCATGCATGGATTGCGCAAAGCTTATAATCCAGGCGGGAATCGAGAGAGTAGTTTATGCCGACCTCTACCGCATCACCGATGGCATAGATCTGCTGCAACGCGCCGGTGTGGAGTGTTGCCATATGCCCCTTGACGAGGATTAATCTCTCTGAACTCAACGCTGCATATACACATTGTATATATAGAGAACATCATTCTTATATTTCTGAAATGAATAATCGCCTTAAAAATCCCGCGGTATGGATGCCGTTGGCCTTGGCCGTGGCCCTTGTGGCGGGGATGTGGATAGGTAAAGAATTTTTCGGAGCCGGTAGTTCATGGAATTCGCGCTCCAAACTCGACACCATACTCGAACTTATCGAACGCAACTACGTCGACGAAATAGACACCGACTCGCTGCTCGAGGCCACTCTGCCCGAACTGATGGGCTCGCTCGATCCTCATTCGGTGTATATCACAAAGGAGGATCTGCAGAGCGTCAACGAGGAGCTCGAAGGCTCTTTCTCGGGCATTGGCATATCGTTCAATCTGCTGGGCGATACCATAAATGTGCTCGAGGTGATCTCCGGCGGTCCATCTGAGAAGGTGGGCCTTATGCCCGGCGACCGCATTGTGGCCGTAGACGACAGTATTGTGGCCGGACGTGGCATGAGCGATATCAAGGTGAAAAATCTGCTCCGTGGCCCCAAGGGTTCGAAAGTAAAACTGGGCATCATGCGCCCAACGGCCAGGGAGATGCTCACATTCGACATCACCCGCGGCGATATCCCCGTCACTTCGATCGATGCTGCTTATATTATAGAGCCCGGTGTGGGATATGTGAAGGTAAACAAATTTGGAGCCAACACTTTCGGCGAGTTTCTCACCTCAATGCTGATGCTAAGATCGCAGGGCGCCGAGAAGTATATCATTGACCTTCGTGGCAACGGTGGCGGGTTCATGGAGCATGCCGTGTTGATGGCCAATGAGTTTCTGCCTTCCGATATGCCCATAGTGTCGATGAAGGGCGCCCATACTCCCACCACTCCACCCACCGGCAGCGATGGCTCGGGCTCGTTTGTGGACAATGAGGTGGTAGTGCTGCTCGACGAGATATCGGCCAGCGCCAGCGAGATCTTTGCCGGCGCTCTCCAGGACAATGACCGCGGCCTGATAGTGGGTCGCCGTTCGTTTGGCAAGGGTCTTGTGCAAAATCAGCTTGAGCTCCCCGACAGCAGTGCGGTTCGTCTCACCATAGCCCGTTATTACACCCCCTCGGGCCGCTGCATACAGAAAACTTATGCCCCCGACGTGGACTATGAGCGCGATCTGCTCAATCGCTTTGAGCATGGCGAGCTCTACAATGTCGACTCTATCCGGCAGAACAAGGATCTGGCTTTCCAGACCATCAACGGTCGCACCGTCTATGGCGGCGGAGGTATCATGCCCGATATATTCGTGCCAAACGATACAACGGGCATCACATCGTGGTATCTCAACGTAATGAACGCAGGCTTGATCAACAAGTTTACATTTGAGTATGCCGATCGAAATCGCGAGAAGCTGGCTCCCAGCAAGACCGCCGACGAGATGCTGCGCCTGCTCCCCGACGACGATGCCCTGCTGCAGGAATTTGTGGAGTATGCCCGCCACAATGGCATAGCTCCGAGATGGTATTATATAAACATTTCGCGCGATCTGCTTGTTAATATCCTGAAGGCCATGATTGCCCGTAACATACATGGTGTGCAGGGATACTTTGAGATTGAAAATCTCACTGACCCCACGGTCAAAGCAGCTCTGGACGCCTTCAGACAGGGCAAGACGGCTGTTCCTATCACCGTCAATTCTGCAAAATGAACAAAGATGACATCCGACGCAGGGTAAAGGCCCGCAAGACCCTGCTTGACGACTCAGACAAGGCCTCGGCAGCCAGCCGCGTGTTTGACCTGCTCGAGAAGACGGCGGCTTTCATGATGGCCGACCGTATTCTCATGTACCACTCTCTGCCCGACGAGCTCTCCACCCGCTCGTTTATATCGAAATGGGCTGCCCGCAAGCGCTTCTATCTCCCCAGGGTGAATGGAGTGAATCTCGACATCCTGCCCTACGACGAACAGAGCTTAGCGCTCGGATCTTTTCATATAGAAGAGCCCACGGGCACCGACACCGCTTCTATCGACGATATGGAGATAGTTATAGTCCCGGCCATTGCCTATGACCGACGTGGCAACAGGGTAGGGCGCGGCAAGGGATATTACGATCGTCTCCTGGCCACCACCAAGGCGCTCAAGATAGGTGTGGGATATGACTTCCAGCTTATGGACGACGATGAGATCCCCTCAGAGCCTCACGATGTGCGTGTGGATATAGTCATTACTGAGAGCGGAATGTTCAAGGTTTAGATTTTTTCACATAAGCCGATGTGGCAATATCGCATGGAATTGTTAAATTTGCCGATGCCATGTCAAATTTTCGCGTTAATATCCTGGGCTGTTCCTCAGCCACTCAGTCAAGCCGCCATCAGCAGTCGTCGCAGGTGGTGGACTTTCGCGACAAGCTCTTTATGATAGATTGCGGCGAGGGAGCGCAGGGACAATTCAGAAAGCAGGGGCTTAAGTTTTCAAGGTTGGGACATATTTTCATCTCCCATCTCCACGGCGATCACTTCTTTGGACTGCCCGGCCTACTTTCCACCATGTCGCTCCATGAAATCAGCGGCACTGTCACCATACACCTCTTCCGTCGTGGTGCCGAGCTGCTCGACGAGTGGATGAAGTTTTTCAACCGCTCATCCTCGTTTGAGATTGTCTACGATATCATCGAGCCGGGCGAACGCCGCACCGTCTACGAGGACGGTGGGCTCATCATCAGCACCTTCCCGCTATATCATCGCATAGACTGCACTGGCTATCTCTTTCAGGAGAAGCAGGGACTCAGACATCTGCGCGGCGACATGGTGAAGTTTCACAATGTCCCCGTCAGCCAGCTTAAAGGCATAAAAGAAGGGCGCGATTTCGTCAAGGAAAACGGTGTGATAATTCCGAATCATGCCCTGACTACTGATCCAACACCCGCACGCAGCTATGCATATTGCAGCGATACCATGGCCAACCCGGCCGTGGCTACCGACGTGCTGGGCGTTGGCACAATGTATCACGAAGCCACCTACGACGCCACATTGACCTCAAAAGCTCATGAGCGCGGCCACTCCACCGCGCGCGAGGCTGCCGAAGCTGCCCTCGACGCCAGAGCCGGGCAGCTTATACTGGGTCACTTCTCTAAGCGTTACGACGCCGAGGGAGAGCAGCTGCTTTTACAAGAGGCAAGGGAGATATTCCCAAATACTATTTTGGCATACGAAGGTTTGATGGTTGATGTGAAAAAGATCAATATTTCGACTATTTTAGAAAAACAGCCATTTCAAGTGTTAAAATAGTGTTAAATAGCGGTAGAAATTTTGCTGGTTCGGGCAA